>NZ_JAPDPI010000014.1 GCF_026013615.1 Plebeiibacterium marinum | reverse complement strand
GGTGCGAATATCCTTGTGGATGGCTTTGTACTTTTTATAAAACTCCTTTTCCGTCATAGTATGGTCTTGATTTTAGGATGAGTACCAAGCCCGGCAACTGCCCGAAGCTGTTTCTGCTTAATCAGGATTGCCTTTGCACGAAGCTTCACAAGTTTCAGTTGCTTGCCGTTGTCGATGCTTATTTTCTTGCCCTTGGGTGCGGATTGCTTTTGTTTGGCCAGTCGTTTGGGAAATTCCTTTTTGTCTTGCTCAAACATCTTCATTGCTTCATTGGTAAGGCTATCGGTTGTATTGCTTCGCTTTGTTCCTTTATCCAAAAACTCATCGTAGTAATGGCGAGGAATTTTAACCGATAAACTGAATCGCTCACCAAGCAGATTAAGAAGTTTGGGCATCTTGCTTTCTTCAACGGAAGCCCTCATATTGCCCGATACCATTTCAAAACCATCCCGATTATTAACCAGAAGCTTCACCACTTCTTTATCGGTGTAAATGGGGATATGTGTTTTGGTTTTAGGCATGATGACCTTAAAAGAGCCATCATAATGCCTGGCTATTGTAATCCTGTTTTCGGTCGCAATGGTAGCCCCGTTGCGAAGGCTCATAATGTGCTTTTGCAGTTTGGCAATTGGAGCTACAACATAGTTATCTGCTTTATTATCGTTGTTATCTGGCGACCATGCCTCACTCATTAAAATACCTTTTTGAACACCTCTGCCTTTGGTGGTGAAGCTCACCAACTTGCCCGGAAAGTCCGCAGAGCCTTGTAATATGTTTCCTGTTACGATGTATCGGGTTTGTCGGTCTGCTGTGAAGTCCTTAATGGCTTCATCCCAACGCTCAATCAAACTTTCTTTTTGACCTGTTGTGAGCTGCATACTACGGCTCATGACACGCTCAATTTCTTTAGCGGTATCGCCCGATGCAGGGAGAACGATGTATTTACGACTGTCCGATATGGCAAAGCGAAGCTTCACCGATGATGGAGCATAAGGATTCTTGCGTTTAGGATTAATGTCGAAACCAAGAAATACGCAGTATGAATTATCGCTGCTATCAGTTTCAAAACTTACTGCCGGATAGAAATAACCATGACCGACTTTGAAGAACTTAAAAAAGTTGTTCAGGTAGCGTTTGCGGTTCTCGCTTTGTGTTTTGGTCTTGGTAATCTCTGCTTGTTTCCCTTCTTCAATTTCTTCGGTTCGTTCAGCGATGTAATCCTGTTGGGCAGCTTTATCGAAAACGGGGATTTTCTGATACCCCTTTTCGGAGATAATCCCCGCTTGCAGTTCTAAGTATTTGGTTTCTAAATCTTTTAAATCTGAATTTAATTTAGTTAATACCCACTTTTCATGGGATGATACTATTTCTTCAGAAACGCTATCGGGATGTTTACCGTTTAGTTGTTTTTGAATCAACTTTTCAAGTTCAGCCTTGCCATAGGGCTTTTTAAGTACGTTGCATTCGCATTTTTCCAAAAAAGTATCGTTACCAAAAACAGAACGTCCACCTTTCCCGGCAATCACCACACGCTTTTCAAGGGATTCCGCTTTTAGGTTCAGGACTTCAACCTCTAAGTCGTACTCATCGGCTTGCTTGAGGTATTCGATGTAATCGTTATATCGCTCAATGACTTCCTGATAGAATTTCTCTTGTTCCTTTACAGATAGAACAGCCACACGCCCTGTTACTTTTGAAGCATCACCTTCGGATGGTGTCTCATCACTCTCTTTGCCCTCAAATTTGAGCGGGTTATCCAGGGCTTTGTTTAGCTCTTCATTCTCCAACATGTATTGGCGAACCACTTTGTCACCGTACTTATTCAGAAAGTCATCGGATTCCAATTGTGATTTACTGCTTTTTTGGTTGGAGGTGGTATTGGCATCCAATGATTTCAGCTTCTTTTTAAGCATCATCATAAACCGCTTTTGTGCAGGGATGGATGAGATAATGTAATCGTAAATCGGTTTCATTATCTGCCCTGTACGGTTAATACGTCCACGCTTTTGTATTTCGGTATTGATGTTCAACTCAGGTTGGAGTATCACCATTACACGCTGCTTCACCTTTTCTGCTGGCACCTTATCGGTTACAATGGCATGTGCCGAAGCTCCTGTTGAACCACTTTGGTTAATCAGCAAGCAATCAATTTCATTATCATTAAACTGACGAAACAAGTCAGCTGTATTTTCCTTTTTTCGGCTCATCACCAAAGCCGTTGTATTCTTTGCTTTGGTAGAGTTGTATTGTACACAAAGCTTTCGACCTGTAACCTCACCAACTGAATAGCCGGCTTCTTTTATCTTTTGGATTATCAAATCAAGCGGGCTGATAGTAATGCCTGTTGAAGCCTGTTCAATTCGTCTGATAATATCGTAGTAAGCCAATTGAGCATCTTCCGATAAATCGGCAATATTAAACTGTTTGCCCTGTGATTCTCCGTCAATATCCTTTTCTGTGTAACGAAGAACTGAATCCAATCCCTTTTCTAAAACGGTTGAGAAATCACCGTTTATCACATCATCGGGTTTTGCCATTCCTTCTAAAAAGCTTCCCATTGTGGAGGCAAAAGCAATGATAGGTTTCTTACCTTCTTTTAACCTGTTAATAGCATGGTCGGCAACATCGGCAGCGTTCAGGCTAAAGAGCAATTGATTGATTACGTTGAAGACTTTGGAGAAGTAAGGAATATTATCAACCCCGGCTTTCTCAGTTCCTTTGCGTGTTTCAACCTCTTTACTTTCGGCTGCTGCAATCTTATCAAGCTCATCAACTTGTTTATTGATGTACTTCTCCTGGAATCCGATAATATCACGGATGATTGAGGTAATCTTGTCGGCAGTTTCGGCTTGCTCTTTGGCTTTTTCTTTAAGCTCGATGTAGTTGACTTCCACACCTTCAAAAGAACGTTCACGCCTAATCATCTGACCTTCTGAAACCAATTGGGCTGCTAATACTTCCTGTAATGCAACACCGCCTTTGGTGATGGCTTCAACCAAATCCTCTTTGCTCATATTGGCATCGCTCATCGAAGTTTTCTGAGCATAAATCGGCATGTTATCAGGTCGCTTTGCAAAGGTGGCTGAAAGGAAACAAACGCCTTTGGTTTGCCTTAATACATCTTGCATAAACTCACCTGTATTTGAGCTTCCCGAAGCGTTATGAGCTTCGTCCATTATGATGATATTCCCGCTACTTGCAGCATTTAAAAACTCTTGTTTGGCTGGCTTTTTCGGCTGATTGAACTGCGAATAAGTGGCACAAACAAAGTTGTAATTGTTGGGTACTTTCTTACCCTTGATAATTCGCTCTTGTGTAGGTTTTTCGGGAGCTGTATAAATGACTTCTCCGCTTTTGTCCTTAACATTGGTTTTGCTTTCTTTGGTATTCACGATAAACGGAACCAGGGCAGAACTTCCAATATCGGATAAATCCCGATACAGGTCGGTAAACAGGTTGGGCTTTTCCGAAAGGAACACAGGTTGCAATCCACTTTTAACACCATAGCGGATTAAAGCTGCTGCGGTTCTTCCTTTGCCGATTCCTGTTTGGTCGCCAACAATTATTCCTTGGCCACGCTTCTCGATATTGTAAATTGCCAAAGAAACGGCATCAATCTGTTCACATGAAAGCGACTTTACAAGCTCGTCATTACTGTAATCGAGTTTCTCACAGGCATAGTCAAACAAAGGCATCCCGATACTTTTCTTAACCTTTCGGATAGCGATGTGCATTTCATGTCCCATAGAATCGGGAACGGTTGTATCCAGGATAAAACCTTTTTCGGCTGTTGGGATATATGCCATGCCCAGCCCTTTATGACCGAACATTCCTTGTAAATACTCATGCTCGTTCTGAGCCAGCTTTTTGGTGCGAACAAAGCTTTTGTTGTTGGTGGTTTTAAAACCCAACTCAATAAGCCTTGCCGATATATGTTTTGGTGGAACGCTACCAAATTTTATGGTAATGCTGCTTTTGCTAAATGCTATTGTTTGTTTCATACTGCTTCTGTTTTAATTCAATTGCCCTTGCCTTTATTTGATTCTGCTGAATGAAAGCCTTCCTTTTTGCTTTGCCTTGACTAACCTGATTGAGTACATGCAGTCCAAGTTTCGGGTGAACACAATTGCGCAAAACTTGCCCTCCATCGTGATTCCCTTTGTAGTAAATATTACCCTTGTAATTGAAGCCTAACTGCTTTTTAAGTTCCTGCGGAGTAGCAGAGAAAATGCCTTTGATTCCGGGAATATCAATTGCCTCGATATGGTAATTGCTCCAAAACAAATGCCTTCCAATTTTAGCGGTTGGTTCTATGAGTGGCTCGTAATAAGGGGCTACATTTTCAACTACCCAATTGCCCTTGAAGAAGTATTTGAGTAAAAGGATTTCTTCATATAGTTTTAAGTCAGGATATTTGTTAATGGTGTGCCGTGTGGCTCTCATCATCTTGCTGTGGCTCTGACACGGTGGACTGCTCCAAATAAAATCATAGTCACGAAAATTGCGGACCAGGTAATCATGTGCATCACCAATCACAATCTTATCATTTGGAAAATGCTTTTTGTAAACGGCTGCAATCTGCTCGTTATTCTCAACGGCAGTCACGCTAACACCTTTCCACAATTTGCGGTTTCCTCCCAAGCCACTATATAAGTTCAGTATCTTCATGGCTAGGCAGTTTTTCTATTATTTACTTGCTGTTTTGCCGTCCATTGGTCAGCCATAGCATCGGCAATCCCCTGAAAGGTTTTACTGCGAACCCTGCGTCTTTCTTCATCGCTTAAATCCCTTGCTTTGTAGTACCAAAGCGGTTGCCGTCTCCAACGTTTTTTCTTCTTGTCGTACCAATGCTTGTATTCCAATTGGTCTTCATCAAGCATATCGGTTGGTTCTAACAGCGGTAAGTTCTTTAACCACAAGCAAGTTGATTTCTTTGCGTTGTCACCAAAGAAGTATGGCTGAATGATTTGGTCAGGCTTGCGGATGGCGGTACTGATAACACCAATAGGGTTTTCAATGGCAATTTTATCAATCGGAGCTTTCATCAGTTTGCGGATAATAGCCAATGCCTTCCTGCGTTCCTTTTGACGTTCCGGGTCGTGCATCCAGGCATTGCCTGAAACTGTCAAGTAGGTGCATGGTGGAAAAGCAATCATCATATCCCAACCTTTATCTAATTGGTTCAACACATCATCCTGGATGTGCCATTCGGGATGTTTACCTGTGGTTGGAAGAATATCACAGCTATAAGCTTCATGCCCCTGACTGCGAAGTGCCATTGTAACTGTCTGGCTTTCTTCACAAGCTACCAAAATGCGTAGCTGTTCACTCGTAGGAATACCTCCCAAGAATAACTGCTTTTGCCTAATGACTATGGCTTTTGCTTTAAGTTTTAATATGGAGCTTACACTACGTTTCATATTAGGCAGGGGAATTAAATAGTAGTGGAAAGCCTTCTTTCAAGAATGGTATAATGCTATCTATTTCAGGTTTAGAAAGAATTCTATAACCAAAATCAGGGATGAAAAGTCTTAACTGATTCCAGGTAATAACAAATTGAGCTTTTCTATAATTCCACCTGTCTTTCTGGTCGTATCTTGCTGAGAAATGAGAAACAACATCACCGTATTTATTGGGATTCTCAAACACATCTTCTATTTGATAAGCTCCTTTAATATTCTTTAAATAGTCCACAATTTCATTATGGATTATTTCAAAACTCTTTTGGGTATTAATTGACGAAAGTTGTTTCTGCTTTATCAGGATGGCTTTAGCACGAAGTTTAATGACCTTCGCATCTTTGGTTTGTTGCTTTGGTTTTTTGCCATTGCCTAAACCAACCCTATCCCAAAGTTCTTCATGTGTATTGACAACGGTGCTGTGCAATTTATTTTTAAGCGGAGATGCTCCATCGGGAATTGCTTTTGCTCCATCAATCAGAATCAACCTTGTATTGATTGAAGTTCCTTGTCTGGAGTAAAGCTTTTTACCGTTAATCGGGATAATATCTTCAACGTTGTAAAAGTGGTAGAGGTAATTCAGGAAAATACGGTTAGTTCCTGCGGTTACACGACCATGTTCATCCCAAGTGGTATGACCGCCAATGATAATGGCAGCTTTTCCATTATCCTTCATGCAACGCAAAGCATTTAATGCCATTGCATGTTCCAACCGCTTGATTTTGAATTTTCCGAAAAGTTCAGGTTGAGATAGTGAACCGAAAGGTGGATTCGTAACTATGCCGTCAAAGGTTCTGTCATAAGCTACCGGAGGTTTTAAAGCATCCCAAGAGCTGACCTTTGCAAAAGGTTGTTCTTTCAGGTTGGCAAGCCTTACATCATCCAGCTCGTTAACATGGGTATAGTGATAAGGCAAAGCAATGGTTAAAAGTCCGTTCCCTGCCGATGGCTCTAAATACCTTGGAAAATCGTTTTTATCATTGGTAAGATGAGCATTGCCGACAATTTTACCTTTAGTGCTTCCCTTTACGATATTCTTAAAAGCCTTGTAGCCTGATAAGCTGCCTGATTTTAAGATATAACTCGATGCCAGGAACGAAATGGGTGCCGGAGTGGAATATTGCTGCATCAACACACTCATGCTTGTGCGCATGGATAGGTTAACCTGTGATTGATACAGGGCTACAATATCAAGGTACTTTTCGTAAGTGGTCAGCGAACTGTCGTGTGCTATCTCTCTTGCATTAAGGATTATTGCCAGTTCGGTAAATTCTTTCACCAAGTTTTTATTGGCAATACCGAAGCTTTTGGCAATGCTTTCAATAGTGGTTTTAGAGTGCTTACGTCCGCCTTTTAAATCCTCACGAATCCTTGATATGTAGCCCTTTTTATCCATGAACAAACCAGAACTACATGATTGTGTGCGCCAAATAGAAAAGACCTACGAATATCTCTGCTGCCATTGTCAGCTCTAAACACCAAATTCGCTTATCAGCAAAGCCTGTTGCAATTAAAGCCGAAATAGCGATGATGATGGTGTATTCGATATTACCAAAGCTGAAATAATAGCTTAATCCAAGGAGTGCAAAACCACCAATTGCCGATACATAGTGAGCAATCCGGATAAACAGGTTTCGCTTAAAGTCGGAAAATACACCGACTAAAAAGATTCCGATACCACCTCCGATAACCCACCAATCGGCAGATTCTTTAATAAAAAGACCTGTTATGATGATGGCCAGTCCACAAACCCACATCACTATCTCAAATACAAGCTTGTAGGGTTTGCGTAAGAAGTAATTGCTATCGGAAATTGATTTGCGGATGCCATGAACCGCTATGATTGAGGTAAGGTAAACTACCAATGCTATAAATGCCGAGAAAAGGCTTGCTATTACTAATGCTTTCATAATTATTGTAGTGTAATGGTTTTGTCTGTTTCGTCTTTGAAAGTGAGCTTCAGATTGTTTCCTGCAACATCTACCGAAAGGCTATCCACATCAGCATCCACGAAGTTTTTCATGAAGTTGATTTGGAAGTTCAGTATCTCAGCCAGCTTTGCTTCCCAATCTTCACCTGAGAAAATGCCGGAATCAGCATACACCTGTATGAACTTTTTCAGGAAGTCAGGAATATTCTGCAAGTTGACATCCCAGTCAGCCCCAACGGTGGCATTTTCTTCTACACCGCCAAGTTTAGTTTCATCGGCTTCGGGGTATGAACGTTTAGCATTATTGGCTTCAATGGCTGCTGCTTGTTCTGCCGAAATGGTTGTTGGTTTGTTCTGAATATTGGTATTCCAATCAGCTCCAACGGTAGCCCCTTCTTCGATTCCTCCAAGTTTGGTTTCATCCGCTTCGGGATAAGTGCGTTTTGCTGTATTCGCTTCGATAGCGATAGCTTGTTCCTCTGTTATTGTGGTAGGCTTATTGGCGATATTCGTATTCCAATCCGCCCCAGCTGTGGCGCTTTCTTCAATACCCGAAAGTTTGTCCTGGTCAGCTTGTGGGTAGCTGCGTTTTTGGGCATTGGTTTCAATGGCTGCTGCCTGTTCTGCCGATATGGTAACAGGTTTATTCTGAATGTTGGTTTCCCAGTCTGCTCCAACAGTCGCACCTTCTTCAATTCCTCCAAGCTTTGTTTCATCCGCTTCGGGGTATGAACGTTTTGCCGTGTTTGCTTCAATTGCGGTTGACTGTTCCTCTGAAATAGTAGTAGGCTTATTCTGAATATTGGTATTCCAATCAGCCCCGGAAGTTGCGTTTTCTTCAATGCCTGAAAGCTTATCTTCATCGGCTTGTGGGTAGCTTCGCTTTTCGGTATTTGCCTCAATAGCTGCTGCCTGTTCTGCCGATATGGTAACAGGTTTATTCTGAATGTTAGTTTCCCAATCACCTCCAACAGTAGCACCTTCTTCAATCCCTGCCAATTTGGTTTCATCAGCTTCGGGGTAAGAACGTTTGGCTGTATTCGCTTCAATTGCGGTCGCTTGTTCCTCTGAAATTGTAGTCGGTTTGTTGGCGATATTTGTTTCCCAATCAGCTCCGGCTGTCGCATTTTCCTCTATGCCTGAAAGTTTATCTTCATCAGCTTGGGGATAACTGCGTTTAGCATTATTGGCTTCAATATCGGCTGCTTGTTGTGGGGAGATGGTTACAGGTTTGTTCTGCACATTCATGTCCCAATCAGCTCCAACGGTGGCGTTTTCTTCAATTCCTGCTAACTTGTTTTCATCGGCTTCTGAATAGGAACGCTTTTGCGTATTTGCCTCGATAGCTGCTGCCTGTTCTACTGATATGGTAGTTGGCTTATTTTGAATATTTGTATTCCAATCTGCCCCGGCAGTAGCACCTTCTTCAATCCCTGCAAGCTTTTCAGCATCAGCTTGTGGATAGCTGCTCTTTTTGTTGTTGTTCTCAATTGCCGTTGCCTGTTCTGCACTAATGGTTGTTGGTTTGTTTTGCAGTTCTTCAAAATTGGAAGTCAGGTTCATATCGTTTTCCAATTGCGAAAGCTTTGTTGGAATCGCAATATTGATATTTCCATCAGGGTCGGTTACAAAACCACCGTGTACCTCGATACCACCATTGGGCATGTACACAGGGCTTTTTTCTGAAATGAGTAAGTCTTCAACATTCCCGGCGATAATCAGACCACCGCTTATTTGCTGAACAATGGTTTTTGGTCTGTATTCCGGAGCGGATTTTGAACGTGCAATATTGATGAATGAACCGACCGAAGCCCTGTCAAGTATCGTGTCCTGAATATCCCTGTTCATCTTGAAGTAGGTATCAGAAAAAACAATTTTGTTGTAGCCTCTGTCAAATACACACGACTGATTGACCTTTGCCTCGAAACAACAATCATCAATGTTGGTGGTACTGTTCAGAAAGGCAATTGCACCACTTCCGGCATCAGTATATTCAAACCGTATATCTGCAAAATTGATAGCACTATTGTAAATCTCAATAGCCTTATCACTTTGGAAAATTACAGGCTTAACGTATGTTCCAACAACACCATCCACCTTATTGCTCAATGAGCAGATGTTGATTTGGTAAGAGAAATCACGAAGGACCAGGAACGTTCCCAAATCGTTGATGTAAGTACCATCCTCGAACATGATGCTGATACTTGCACTTTTATTGGTATGGTATTTCAATGCTTTAGGCAGGGAATCAAACAGCCTTTGAAGCTTTGAGAAAGGAGTTCCCGAAGGAATAATAATCGCTTTGCGTTCAACATCGTATTCAAAACCCGTTATCTGCTGGTCTTTACTCATGTCAAACACGCCCTGAAACACCTTGTATTGTTCGTGTTCCATACCCAAATAAGCGTACTGGCCATCCGAAGCCCATTCGCCTTTTTTCAATAACGGTGGGGTTGTTCCCCTAAACATTTTTATCGTTCCCATATCTAAAGTCTTTTTAATTGCTAAATCATTGCGTAGGCTTGCTCAAACAATTGGTTGGAGACGTAATTACCGCCTGTCTCAACCTTTGTCATTGAAAGCACCAATAAGCGGAGTGTATTTTTGGTAGGCAGGAGCTTTGCACTCTTGCTGACCTTTAAATCCTTGCAAACCGTTTGAATGTAATGGTCTGTATTGTTTTCAAATCGGGGTGCATATTCTTCGACCAATAGCGGTACTGTGTTTTTGCCCTTCTCAATGTCATGCTTGAGGTCTTTAATCATAGCACGAACACCATAAACCGGAGCAATGAACATTTCAAAACGCCTGTCTTTGTTTTGCTCTTTGGGTAGTTTGCCGTTCCACTTGATGTTGGTGAAAATCAGGTTTCCCGGATTGTTGTTTCGGATGCCCCTAGGTGCATTGGATAGATAGGTATTTCCACCGTTCCAATTCTGAAAGTTTGAGGGCAGTTCGTTATTGTTGGTCGTCAAAACGTTTGAACCACGAGGAGGCAATAGCCCACGCTTGCGTTTGTTTCGTCTGCGAATCATTACAATTGTGGTAACTATTGCCCCTGTGGTTAACACCCCTCCCGAAATAAATAATATCTTCTTGTTCATTTTCTCATTTGTTTTTTAATAGCTCATGCTTGAATAATCATCTCAGGCATTGCCTGTTAGAGAGGGATTCCCCAACTGTCGAACTTGGGTTTGATTTTGGAAATTTCACTTTCGCTGAGTTCCTGTCTGAACCAGCCAATCAGGTTAAAATCCTGACCTAAAAATGCTGCCCTGGTTCCCCACAAATACTGTTTCATGCCAAAGGCTTTAATCACCAAAAGCATGTCATCCTTGCTTTGTATCTTATCAATGGTGGAGTAAATGACCTTTTCATCTGTACCAAAGTCGAGCATTGCACCGTACAGCGTATTGGCATATAAAGCAGCATCAGAAGCAGAAATAGTCAGGTTTTGCCTGTCGATAACCGTATCTTTTATAGATGGAGCAATCCTTGATGAAGTGCCATCAGGATTCTTCTTAAACAATAGCTTTTTAACAGCGTAAATACCGATACCAACCCCCAAAATGGGCAATCCGTATTTAATGCCATTGGCTATTAATGTTGCTTTATTTACTGGTGGTAACTGTTGCACGGTGCTGAGTTTTTTAGATGTATCGTAATGCGGTTTTTACAATATTCGGGTTCTTGGCAACCTTGGTCAGGAGCTTAATCATGTCCTGTTGCTCAACCTTGTTGACTGCATTTTGCAAAAGATTTCCTACTTGCTGAACTACTTCGGTACTGTCAGCTTCAATGGTGATTCCTACTTTAAACTTTCTCATAATCGTATTTTTTAATCGTTATCTAAATCCTCGTTATCAAACTCTGCGCTCCCCGGTTCCTGTTCTGATATGCCATTCACAGCTTGGTTCAGGAACAGAAGGGTTTTATTAATCAGCTCTGCTTTGTCAAGGCACAAGCCAACGATGTTTGCAATCTTGGCTACATCTTGTAGTTCCCATGTCAAAAGGGCATCGGATAGCTTTTTAATAATCTCCGCTTTCTTGCGGTCTTCGGGTGTATTAGCCGTTCCTATGTCGGTAATCTCAACATTGGTTTCAGGGAGCTGCGTTGATTCTTCCTCGGTATCATCGAGCATTCCCAATGCTCCTTTGAGTTCTTCGGCTGATAAGCCTAATAATTCTGCTGTTTTTGGACTGTTGGTAAGCAAGCGTGAACCGATACCGACCAAAGCACCTGTGGCAACACGTTTCATCACTTCATTGGGAGCATACCCGGCAAGACGGCTTTCAAGGTCTGTCTTATCGGTTTTCAGTTCCCTGTTTTCGCTTTGGTAGCGGTCTTTCTCAGCTCGTAGTTCAGCATTCTCGTTGCGCAAACGCTCATACTTTTCTTCCAAAGTATTGTAGCGTGTCTCGAACTTGAAATCATCCAACTGCTTTTGGTAGCTGATTCGCTCAACCTCTTTGTTATTGCCAGATAAGGCATTGAATACTCCGAACAGACCGTCAAGTTTAGATTTTACAGCAGGGTTATCTCCTGAAAATAATCCTAACAAGGAATCCAGTTCACCCAATCCATTGGTGTTGTTTTGGATTTGGCTCTGTTTCATTTCCTCCTGGATAATAGTTTGTATCTCGGCTCTCTCAATGGGTTCTTTGGGAGGATTCAAAAGCTTGCTGATGTTCACCTTGTAACTATTCAGGCTTCTTGCATTGGGGCTTTTGCCTCCAAACACATCAACCCTGAGTGAACCATGAGACTGCTTTGCCTTTTCAATGGCACTCTCAATGTCACGGTTAAACTTTTCAGTTCCGGAGGTTCTTGACGTAAGTGCTGTTTCCTGTGCTGCGGTAACCAGGTATATTTCGTAAGCGTAAGGGTATTTTTGTTCGTCCTCGGAACGCTTTATAAACTCGTATATGCTTTGTATTTGCTCTCTGTAATCCAACATAGTCGTATTAATTTCGGTGGGGAATAATCTTTACAAACTCCAATCGGTAAGGCTTAAAGTTTTCCGCTTGGGTTTTGATGTCTATGTAATCGGTGAATACCTGGTAGCGGTATTCATCCATAAAGTCGTATTCTTCGGGTGTAGCGGTAAACACGTTATCGCTGCTTATAAGTTCCATTTCATCAATGGAGCTTGGCAGACCTTTGGTGTTCAGAATCCACATGTCGTTTTTCAGGTCCAGCGAAATATCCGAACCTGTTACCATTATCACCGTTGGTTTTAATTGGTAGCTGTCGATGGTTCGCATCCCTGAAACACGGTCTTTTGCGATGGTATGTAATAATTCACTCGTGTTCATATTCAATGTAGATTCTAATGGTTAGCGTATTGTCCCCACTGTTTTTGTTGCTCTTAAAAACTGTATGGATATTGCTGTTTACCTCCAAAGGCTCATGGAATGGGATAACCTCTTTGCTCAGATGCTTTACCTTTCGGTTTGCAGTAAGCATGTAATCACGCAATAGAAAACTGTTGCCATTAACCAATAGGCTGATATTGCCACATTCATAAGGTTCTGGCTGTTTGTAAACCTTAACAGGGCGAAGAAAAACATCGGATTTATGCAGATAGGCAAAGGTTAATGTTTCCTGTGCTATCAAGTCAGCAAACTCAAAGCTTGAAATGGTTTGACCTTTTTCAAACAAACCCACTTCGTTGTATAGATAATCGGCAAACTGCGTATTGAAAAGCTCTGCAATACTGCTATTCAGGTTGCTTTGCTGCTCTGCATCGAGACAAGTAAATTTGATATTGTTGCTCAGAATATCAACGATTGCCGGAAGAATATCAGTCTCAAAAAAGTCTTTGCTTTCTGCTTCGCTTGCCCTTGTGCGTAAGTATGAATAGAACAGGTTGGTAATGCCATCGGTCAGTAACAAATCGGATATTAAAGCCTGTGGAAATGCTAAATCCTGTGCTACATCTTCCAATCCCGATTCCTTTTTAACCAGGGCGTTTATTGCAATGCCTGTAATCAGTTTACAGGAAGCAGGGAGCAAGTCCTGTTCGTTGATGTGTTTATTGCCAACTGAGGTTTTTGTAATTACAAAATATCGTTTCATTGTCGGGAGATTTTAGCGTTATTTCTTTTTCTCTACCTCGGCAAGCAGATACACACGAACATTGTAGCTTTCATTAACAGCCAGGTTCTCGCTGTCGTCTTTGTAAATGACACGCACAGGGCTGTTCTTGGCTTTTTCATCCACAGGAAAAGCTACGTCCTTAATGCTCATATCATCGTTGTGATGAAGCAATGCTACTTCGGTATCATCGGGGATTATCTCTGTATCATCAATCCAAACCCTAAGTGTGGCACCGGGTAATGCCTGTTGGTTGGATAGGCGTAAGAATATGCCTTTGATACGGTCATGTTCCGTTTTGGTATTACCGTTAAACTCGTAAGTCTGACCTTTTTTAACCTCGAATTTCACGACCTGTAATTTGCGTATGTTATTGTCTTGTACTTCCATTTTTCAAATGATTAAGAAGAAAAAAGGGGCGGTTAACAACCGCTGACCGCCCCCGAACGATTATGACATATCAAGCTCTTATGCTTTCTCTGTGATAGTTCCCAATAGCGTAACCTTAACGGCAGGGTGGTAAATCTTATCACCTGATACCGATTTCGGCATGTTCAGCTTTGGTGTAATATCCATTGATGGCTTTAACCATTTTGGATTGGCAAGCTTGTATTGGAATTTGCGTTTTGTGGTATCGGTATCATCGAATACCGCACATGAGATTTCAGGTACAATAACCTTCGTGCCTAACGTCATCTCGAAAGTACCGTTCAAGATTGCCGGAGGTAAAGCAAACTGACCAAAAGCAAAATCTGCCGGGTCGTTGTCTTCTTCAGATGCTCCGTGAGCGTACTCAAGAACAATATCAGTTAACAGGAAATATTTTCCTGAATCCAACTGCGCACGGTTCAGGTTGGTACGACCAGCCTTTTTATCGTCCGATGCCTCCATCAAATCAATGTCGGACTTATCCTTAATCGACTTAACGGTGTAGATTGCCGTGTCAACGGTTTGCATACGTGCATCTTTCAATGCTTTTTGCACTTCTGGTGGCAATTGCTGTCTGCGAAGTTCAAACTGACCTTTTGAAGTCAGGTCTTTGGTAAGTCCTGTTTTTACAGCCGTACTTCTTGCTCCGGCGTTGTATGACCTACGTACAGCACGTTTACGACTGGTTCTTCTGCGACTTCTGCGCCCTCTGCGTCTTGTTCTACGGCGTGAACGACCTAAATCGCCAATGCCTTCGACCGCATCGTCCTGGTCTTCTTCTTTCTCTAAAGCATCTTCCTCTTTTTCAAGAATCGCTTCTTCTAAACCCTCTATTTCTTCCATCGAAGGGTACAAATCATTTTGCTCATTAATTTCTGCCATGATAATTTGTTTTGCGGCTTATTAGCCTTTGTTATTAAATTGATTAAATGTTATTTAGTGAGAATCAGGATGCCATCATATCGCCCGAAAAGATGTCATAGTCCATGCTGTCGGGGTCGAGATTTTGGATTTTGCCAACTGGCTCATCGTCATCATCTGAACTGCCAATAGGCTCATCGCTCATTGCGTAATCATTGGCTGCGCTGCCGATGGGGTCGTCACTCATCGAATAGTCCGATGCTGCACCTGATACCGAAGCCTGAATTTCACGCTCGATGTCAATGTCGGCTGCCGGGAGTGCTTGCGTGATTGGATTTAAGGCACGTAGTCCGTCCATTTCGTCCACATCGCTGTAATCTTCATCACCGATAATGCCCTCTAATCCTTGAAGGATAGTTTTACCTGTGGCTTTTTTGATAATGGATTCAACACCTGCACCTGCTGCACCAACCAAGCCCAGCTTTACATACTCGTTTTTGGTAAACTGTGTACCAACCAAACCGCCCATAGTAACGGCTGCCGGAACGATGTAGGTTTTCATTTCGTTGCCCAACAAACCGCTAACGGTCTGGCTCTTTTCCAACTTCTTTAAAGCGTACTTGCCAACTGCAAACCCTGCTACGGCAGCAATGGGCTTGCCTATGTTGTTGGTAGCTTTCATAAAGTCAATCTTTGTACCTCTTGAAGTTCTCCTTGGGGTACTTGACGTTGATTTTTTAACTGCCATGTTTTCTAAATTTTAATTATTGATTCACAATTATTTATTGAAGCTTGATGCTTCCTAAATCTTCTTTATTGGTAGTTTTCTTAGGGGATGACTTCCGTTTAGCCGGAGTGCTGCCTTTTTTGCGGAACATGAGATAAGCTCCTGTACCAACAAGTGCTGCAACACCTAAACCAATACCGACTTTTGCTCCCTTGCTCAGTTTCTTTTTGCCTATTGCAGTAGAATTTGTTGAAGTCGATTGAGGAGTGTAATTCCCGGATTTCATTATGGGTTGGGGAGTATAACTGCCAGACTGTGGCATGATACTATTTGATGGAGGCATCACGCTGTTTGTTGGTGGAGCATAAGCCTCAGTTGTAGGAGCTGCCTGATTGGTAAATTGAGATACCGCTTCCGTTGCAGGAGCAGCTTTTTTGAATTTACTCTTAACCTTTGTAAAGATGTTTTTGATAGGCTTTAACCAGCTTCCGATTTTTGCCAACACACCACTTGCTGCTGCTACCGATGCACCTGTGGCAACTGCACCCATATTGCCCAATTCTGCCAATTCGCCAATGGCTTCCAAGCCTTTCAAATCAGCAAGTAAACCGTCAATTCCTTTAAGTGAGAAGTCGGAACTCTTTTGCTTTGCACCTTTCAGGATTGCTTTTCTAAGGTTGGATTCTTTACCCTGTAAACCTTTAAATAGCTTACGAACCTTGCCATGTGTCTTCTTTAGTTTGGCATGTTTTGCCGGGTCGATGTTGTATTTGCTTGCAAGATTGTCTGGCAAGTAGGCATATTGAAGCTTCTTGGCAATACCAAACATATTTAAGCGTAAGGCTGCCAATAATCCGCCTCTGATTGCAATGGATAGAGGATTAAACCTTACGATTGCCTTAACTACTTTCTTGGCTACTTTGCCAATCTTTTTGCCCACACGTTTTATTGCCTTGAAGAATCGACCTCTACGTCTTTTTCTTCTTCCCAAGCCGTCCATTTCATCGTCCAACTCATCCAATTCAGCCAATCCCTGGATGGCTTCTGAATCGTATTTAATCAGACCATTTTCGGCAAGCTTTTCTTCAATATCAGATAGTTTATCCAATACGGCATCACGTTGTGGAGTATTCCAAAACTTGATAGCCTGGTCCAACATGGAAATGAATTGGTCAGGGTTTTGGACGTGAGCCATTTTATCCTTGTTATCCCTGTTCTTTAAGAGATAATTCCGGGTGCGGACTAAATAGTTATATGTGGCATCTTCTGCATCACCTAAACCATTTATGGCATCGTCAAAGTCAACACCTGAAACAATGGCAATAAGGTCTTCATGGTTGGCTTGTGCCTGAACACCGCCAGCTAAATCAATGCCTGATAAAACCGATATGGGTAATCCTAAAGCACTTGTACCTGTTATACCGTCAATACCTCTAAGTCCTGCCAATTGCAAAGGAGACATATCAAAATCCGAACGCTCAAAACTGTATGGCTTTTGGTAATCGAACTTTGAAAGAACAGGGTCGATAACGATTTCATCTTCGGAATCACCAACGGCAGGAACAATCACATAGATATGCTGAAAGTTCTTTTTACCGTCATACTTGGTAATACGGAGCTTGAACGGAATGCCCAAACACTTTAAAAGCGAACCCACAAAAATGCTGTAATCATCACAGTCAATCCCTGCATCTGATTTGCCTTTCTGTTTGAACTTAATTTGTCCGTCTAACCAAGAACGTGAAGGAGTACGGAGCTGTTCCGTTCCATCATCGTCTTTATGGTACTGTAAATAGTTGTACGAAAAGTTGAAGATGTTTCTGCAAGATTCTTTGAGTGAATCACCTTGAAGCATACTTGCCAGTTCCTCGACTTCCCGAAAATGCGTACCGATAATATCAATACAACTTTCAACGGTTTCAATTACGTTGCCGTTTTTTATAAATGTGTCCTGTCCGTTTGCCTTTTTTATAAGGTGGTTGAAACGTTTACCGTTTTGGGTGTTTCGTGGGCCGGATACAATGCCCAATTCGCCCAATGCTAATCCGTTCATATTTTCGTCCTCTGATAATGATTGCGTGGTAGTAAGAGTTTCGCCATTAACGCTGATGGTCATGGTGAAAGTCATATCAGCTTTAAGTTGCTGAGTATTGGAAAGCACGGAAAGAGTAAGACCTTTACCCATAAGGTTCAGGTATGGCACTTGAAAAACGATTTCAGGCTCTTGTGTTTTGCCTGCACCAATGGTAAGTCCTTTAATATCGGGGGTAGAATAAGCGACTGCCGAACCCTTGTAATTTGCAACTACCTGGTTAACGGCTAATGTGATGGGGGCTTTGGTGGGATTGTAGCAGCGAAGCTTTACGGCAAACTGAACTTCCTGTAAGTTCATCTTGTGGATGCGGAATCCTAAAAGAGCAAAGTTCATTTTTGCCCCGGCAAGAAGCTTTTTGCCTTTTTTAATCAGGTAGAAACCACCGCCAACTGCTGCAACTGCTGCTAATGTGCCTAATATTTTCTTTGTGCTTGCTTCCATAATGGAAACAAACATATAGTAGGCTAATGGTGGGGATGTTAGGGTTTAATGGTAGTTGAAAGAGTTTGTAAGTTTTTGAAGAAATTTGTCAAAAAATGAGCATAAAAAAAGTCGGTGGTGCCGACTTCTCTATTTTATTTTGTTTTACAACTAATCTAGTTTTAAATCAATCTCCTTAATATTACTCATATCAGGTAGATGGAAGGATTCCAAACTTTTTGAGGTAATGTTCCTTGAATATTCATTGGTGTGAAGAATATCAAGCTTTCCAAATCGGTCATTAATAATTTCGTCATGAACCTCTAATTTTCCCCTAAGCAGATTGACAAAGCGAACCTCGTTTTCATCATGTATTTCATCTGCATTGATAATTCGTAATGCAACTTCTAAAATTATCAACTCCTGAATTGCGTTTAATTCTATTTTTGATAAGCTTTCAAAAAGTTCTTCAATTATTTTAGTACCCTTCTTATCTAATGAATTTACTAATTCAGATAACTCATCGGATAAATCAATAGCCTCAAAAAAGGTAGTGTTTTTATCCATTAGTTTTAATTCTTCAATTTCCCTTTTATCAATATGACCATCACAAGCCATAGTACAAAATGCAACTTTAAACAAAAGCTTTTTGAATTCTGTTTTATCCATAATTATTGGGTATTAATTATTATCTGTTCTTTTGAAGCCAACAGGTCTTCTTGCTGGAGGCTCAGATTTATTTGTTTTTTTATCTTCCAATTGTTCTTTAAGTAATTCATACTTCTTTATTTCTGAATAAGATACCGAAGGTTGATTTAACTCAATTGCCTTTTCAATTATTTCTTGAGTGATTCTAGCCTTGATTTTTAAAGCAGCTCTTGATGCTTCATCTACAAGGAACTTAATATCACTAGAAACATAATTCTCGGTTAACTGAGCAATACGTTCATAATTAACCCCTAAATCAACAGGTCTATTCTTTAAGTAAAGTTTAAGCATTGATACTCGTGCCTCGTAATCCGGTGGAGAGAGATAAATCACCCGGTCAATACGACCTGTTCTAAGAATAGCTGGGTCAATTTTTTCGGGTCGATTAGATGCAGCGATAATAAAAATTCCTTTTTCGGAACAATTAGACATTTGTGCTAAAAATTCATTTACTGCGGAAGCGTGCATTTGGTGAACATCTCCTTCGCGATTAGGAACAACGGCATCAATTTCATCTATGAAAATTATTGAAGGAGCTTTTTCAATAGCTTCTTTAAATATTTCACCAATTTTCTCCTCAGTTGCATTGATATATTTGCTTTTTATATCAGAAGGTTTAAGTTGCAAAAAATTAAACCCGACTTCTTCTGCAAATTTTTCTGAGATAAAGGTTTTTCCACAACCAGGAGGCCCGTAAAGCAACATACCGTTAGGAATGGTTATCCCATAACTTTCATACAGTTCCTTTTCGTTTAAAGCCCTGATTACATCATTGTATAGTATATCCTTTAATTCCTGCATCCCTGCAATAGCAGAAAATCCCTCACCACTTTTAGGTTTAGCTTTTTTTACAGGCGATGTTTTCTTCTCAGGTTTGTGTAATGCAGTTTTTCGATTTAATGCGTCAATAAACTCATCTGCATTTTTAAATCTGTTATCTATATTTAAAGCTAAAGCTCTCTTTAGTGTTTCTTTTAGATGCTCATCATCCAATTCTTCAATTTCTTTTAACCCGAAGCTAAGAGGTGTCAATCGTTTTTCATTTATTGCAGAAATAAATTTTTCCTGAGTATGTTGAAATGGAGGAATTTCAATATACCAAGGAGGAATCCCCATCACCATATTATAGAGTAAAGCACCAACAGAGAAAATATCACTTTGGGGAGTGAAAATCCCATTGTATAATTCAGGAGCAATAAAAAATGGATTTAAGCGATTCAAATTAACAGAATTGCTTTTGCTCGAAATATATTTTGCCTGGTTAAAATCGGTAAGTATTGGTTTCTCCCTGTTTTTAGAATAATCAAGCGTAACCGTTGATGTATTAATATTGTTATGAATAATACTTTTGGGGTGGGAATGACAATCCTTCAATGAGTTAAGTAATTCTATAATTATCGGGACAGCTGCATAAGGTGAAAAAACGCCTTCTCTTTTCAACTTTTCGGTAATACTCTCTCCTGAAATAAATTCATTTACGATATAATGATATTTCTGATTATCATTTATTAGTTCTCCATTATTTACTAAATGAACTACCCCTGATGAATTTACTGATGCTAGTATTTCAACCTCAAAAAGGTTTGCATTTGAAAAATCAAAACTAGAAAGCTTTGAACTGTTATAAAGCTTCAATAAATAGGATTTCCCATCGTTTCCCTTAACCCTGTATTTTTGGCAATAAGAATCCCCACCCAAGAAGAATTGAACTTCATAGGTGGAGTTTATTATTTGCTTTTTGTTTAAAAACTGCTTCATATTAACCAATTAACTCACTACCATCACCACCACCAATCATAGGTTTGTCGGTTTCAGGAAGTAAATTAAACAATTCAATAATTACAGGTCTTAGTTTTTCTTTAGTTGGGTTATTTGCTGCCATTTGCAAACCTCTATCTAATGTCATCCTAGCCCTGTTTCTATCCTTCCAATGCAGAGTGTCAAATTCATCATTGAAATTTTTCAGATAAATGATTTCCATCTGAGCACCTAATCCCTGGTCAACTAAAGCAAAATCAAGTGAACGCATATTGTCAATCATTTCTTGCGCAACTTTAACATTCTTTTCTTTAATTATTTCAGGAATTTGTTCTTTGAACTGATGTAAAACAGCCGTAGTTTTTTCGTTCCCAAATCTTTCATTAGTTTCCTCTAAACGATAGAAAACATCTTTTAATTCTTCTTCTGTCTTAGGCCATTCACTTGAAGCTTGTATTTCGTCAAGTTTTTTCAAGGAGCGTCTTAAACTATCAAGTACATCTTTTTTACGGTCGTAATCACCCTTTCCTTGTTCAAAACGTTTTTGTGTTTCAGATATTTCAGAATTTAATTTGGCAAGCGTTTCTTCATCTGAGTAGATTCCTTCTTGTTGAATTAAGCTTAATGTTTGTTTAGCCTTGTTGATTTCTACATCAAGCCACCCTGCATCAATTTCTTCTTGCGTTGTATTACTTGGCACTTCAATATCGTGTGAATAGTCAAGTGTTGGAAAGAATGCAGATAGACTTATCCCTTCAGACTTATCAACTTTTACGGTTAAATCAACATCACTACCTTCAGGTAATAAACTAGGTAAATCATTTCCTGAAATTATAACATCGTAAACATGTTCATTATAAATCGCTCTTGTGTTTTCTGCACCATGTTCTCCCTGATATATAGGTATTTTGATAGAATCTTCTGCGATACCTGGTCTAATTTGTTTTTGAGTTTTTAACCCATTTATTGTTCCGGTTGCTGGTGTAGATTGATTCTTTTCTAATCCTTTAATACTTCTAAAAACCACCTTGCCGGAAGCTCTACTTTTTATTTCAATACCAATGTTATAAGGTAACGTAGCACTTCCTACTTTTGAGCCTTGAATAATGGTAAAACTTGATGGTTCGCTAGGTAATAAATCACCCTGCTCATTATACGTCAATACATCAAAAGCATTGGGTTTACCGGAATTTAGTTTTACTTCAATAACATCCCCGGCTTCATCTATTTCTGTTTTACCGCTCGACCAAGCTTTATCTGCACGAACGACATCAACAAAAACTTTAGATGGGATTTCACCTTCTGTTTTGTCTTTTAATATTTTTACTGTAACAAATTCTTCTTCTTCAACAGTTGTTGCTTCGTAACCAAACTCCAATTGAATCTTTGTCTTGTCTCGTTGCTGTTCTTTTATTTCATCAGAAACATCAATTGTTGAAGCATAAAGAGCTGCACCTTTAGAAACAACAGTCATTGGGTCAACGCTAACATCTGGTTTACAGATTTGTTCTTCAAGCATCTTTCTTAAAACAGGAGAATAAGTTGGCCCCCCAACAAGAATTAAGGAATCTAAATCAGAACCTGACAGGCTGTTTCTTTTTAATAAGTCTTTACAAATATCTATTGATTTTTGGAAAATTGGACCCAGGGTATTTTGCATCATTTCCTGAGTAACCGTAATATCCAATTCAAATTCTTCTCCTTCGTCATCTTCTCCTGGTATATCTCCCAAATCGGATAATATATTGAAGGTATCATTAAATGACATTTGAATTTTGGTTTCCTCAGCGAAAGCTTTTACAGTCTCCTGTAAAACGTGCTTTTTCTTCTCGTCCTCAATTATTGAATCTATTGCAAAATTCTCCTGCAAATGAGGTATTATAATTTCATCAACAATTGCAAAATCAAGGTTTTTACCTCCCAAATAGTTATCACCCTCGGTATCTATTACCTTCATTATACCTTCTTCAACTTTTAAAAGAGCAGCATCAAAAGTACCCCCACCAAAGTCAAAAACTAACCAATAACCATCTTTGCTTTTGCTATCTAATCCATAAGCCATAGAGGCAGCAATAGGTTCTTGCAATAATTCACAATGTTCAAAACCAGCTAATTTAGAAGCCCTGACTGTTGCATCCTTTTGGTTAATTGTAAACTTCGCCGGAACGGTAATAACTATTGATTTAAAAGTTTCATCAGACACAAAAGACCTCAATGTTTTTAGGACTTCTGCTGATAATTCTTCCGAGGAAAATTCTTTCCCCATGTTCGTGCTATTGTACTTTTTATCAGTACCCATAGTACGTTTAAATTCTATGAAGGAATTTGAAGCATCAGAATCAAAGCTTTTCATTGCCTTTAATTTATCACGCTTCATTGCATTATAAGCACTATCACCAACCTGTATCGCCTTCTTTTTATTTACATACACACAAGAAGGCATCGTATCTTTAAGTGTATCGGTCTTTTTTATCACAGGTTCACCATGTTCCATTCTGGAGATGGCTGAATTGGTTGTTCCAAGGTCAATTCCGTAATCTATTTTTGTTCTTGCCATTATTTTAATTTTTTATTATTCTCCTTGACTAACTTCTATTTGGGCTGTTTGTATCATAACACCCTGATAATTCACTTGCGGTTTAATAATTCTTGTTATTATTTGTTGACCTTTTTCAAGGTTTTCATCCGGAACAAACGTAACAGATGCTTTCATACCTTCACTATATGGTTGTTCAAGCATTTCAACAAGTTCATATCCATTTGAAGCAAAGTTATCTTGGATTCGTTTTACTGATGCCGAAAGCTGTTTCAAGCCTTTCGTTTTTTCATCCATCCTTGTCAGATTCTTTTGAATGCGAATAATTTCGTCAGCAACTTTCAAGGCCAAAGTATGGTCTGTTTCATTTGGGGATGCTGTTTGAGACTTATTGCCATCAACAATTTTAAGTTGAGATTCAAGGACTTCTATTAATTTATTGTCCAATTTAACACCTTCTTCTTCAAGATTTTTTCTCGTGTTCTGAATATCTGTAACAAGGTCGGTTTTTTGTTTAAAGATTTGTTTGCGGAGAATAAGGAAAACAACTAACAACAATACTGCTAAAATCACGCTGGCTATTATCCAATAAAGAGTTGTCTGGCTTAGTGATTCATTAAGGTGGGAGATGCTCTGGTTTGTATTTTGCTCAGATTTATTAATCTTAATCCCCAACTCATTGGCTGTATTATCAATGTTAGCTTCGTTAGTTCTAATAACACCCTTTAAGCTATCAATTTGACTTGCAGAAAACGATTTATAGGAGTTTAGCTCATTATTTAATGAAGACAATCTTTTTAATAGTGATTTATTCTGTGTTTCTAGCTTATCAGTTTTTGAGGTTGCGGTATTTAATGTACTCTCAATCTCTGTTACTTTTTGTTTTAAGCTGGCAATCTCAACACTATCTGTTTGAGCAAAAAGGCCATAAAATGGCAGGGTCAATGCAAGTATTATTATAAGTCTTTTCATTATTGTATGTGTTTAATTAATCTATCTAAAATATTGCGTATATAGTGGTTTATTTTCTTTTGATTCTGCAATGCTTTAACCAACGAAGGAGAAGTTGCATAATAGAACCTTATAAAAGCTTTTCCAAAAATAGAGTGGGATAATATTTCATCCCTAAATTTCCTTAAAATAATAACCTGTGGATGGTCATAGCTTCCATAAGCCATTGTTGCTATGTAACAACCTCCACTACTGCCACTTGAACTACTTCCGCTACTATATGAAGGGGTTGTACTTCTTGTTGCTGATTGGATTTGATTTTTAATATTACCTAAAGCACTTCTATTTTCGTTAAATTTACTTCTTAATTGATAGTCCATATCGAAAGAAGTCATAAGAGTTGTAACTTCATACGCCCCAACAACTATTGTTTTTAATTCGGATAAGGAGACTACCTTTAAATTACCTAAAAGTTTATTTAGTTCTGAATCTCCAGAATATGAATGAGAGTAACCTAACCCCCCAAAATCTTTATATCTTTTAAAGCCTTCCTGAGCTTCATTCACAGCAGCTACCAACATGCCTTGAGCATTACCTACTATCGCTGATGACATTTTTAAATATATCTCATTTGTTGAGCCTAAAGTAGCTTTAATACTATCTAATTTAGGTTTACAGGAAACAACCAAATCTTTCGCATTGGATACTGTATCTGATAACTTTTGAAATCTTTCTAGTTTTGAACCTATAAATACAAGTTCGTCATGTATTTTCTTCTGAATATTTCTTTCTTCACTTCCATCTATCCACTCTTGCAAATTCTCAATATTCTCGTCTATACGACTTTTGGTTTGACCAGTCGGATTGATAGACTTAGCCATTTTCATTACTTTTAGAGCAGGCTCACCTGGGTCGTATTCATCACTATCACGGTATTCAATGAAAAAATCTACAGCACATTGTAATATCTCATTTGCTAACTTATTAACTAACATCTGATACTGAACACTATCTTTACCAAGCAGTTTGTTTAAAAGTGTAATGTCAGCTTTAGTCTGCTTATATAGTTCTTCTCCATGTTCTTCTGCATCTCTCGGATTGCTTTTTCGCTTAGATGTTGCTTTATCAATACTATTCTCAATATTTGAGATTGGAACTTCTGTGAATTTTGATGCAAGGTATTTTTGAACGCTGACAGGATAGGAACTAAAAAGAGAAATCAATTCCCTTGTATTAATTCCGTTTGCTTTATCTAAAAAGGGTTTTAAAGAACTGATTACTTCATCAACAAATGCTTTATTGACATCATCTGAACTTATACCTATGCCATTCCCGGTTACTTCTTTTGAAAGGTCTAAAAAGCTTTCGGAATTGATTAATTGTCCTTTAAGAAGTATAGCTTGTTGCAACTCACTTATACTTAATTGTTCTCCAATTGTAGATAAAGCAAGGTATAAAGTTGATAGATTTAAGTAAGCACTATAATTCTTTGGCGTTACTTCATCTTTAAGTGTTTTGTTCCAAATCTCTATCGCCTTGTTTGTGTTCTGATTTAGATGGTTTAAGGCAACTTCATCGAGAGGAGAGTTTTTAATAAACCAAAACAAAGAATAATGTAATTTTTTTTGAGCTTGCTCTATACTGCTTGCAGCAATTTGAATTTCTTCACTCGTCCTGGACAGATTACCGATAATTTGTAAATCATAGTCAAATGATTTGGTTTTACCTATCTCCGCATAACGCTTAATAATTCCGATTTGCTTTTGCAATTCCCTTTCAGTTGAGTTTCCAAGCAGCCCAAGCACTCTAAAAGGGTTTTGTTTAATAACTTTCATAGCACATCACTATTATATATTTTAATTTTATCAGCCATTTTTGATAAAAGCTGTAAGTTAAAAAATATGTTTTGTTTTAACATATTGTTACAGCTTTCAAATCTGTTTCTGTTTAATTTTTTCAAAAAATTTTTCAATCATTCCAAAAATCTGCCAAAGCTTCTGCCTGGCTTAATACAGTTTCTGTTGCCAACTTTTGTAAATCCGGTGGATAACCATATTGGCGAAGCGTTCTTTTTACGATTACTTTCAGCTTCTTTTTTACAGATTCTTTTATAGTCCAGTCTATTGTGGCATTGGCTTTAACACGTTCAACAAGTACCCTTGCAAGTTTTAGAAGCACTTCATCACCAAGCATATCTTTGGCACTTCCATTTGAGGCAACCGCATCATAAAACGCCAATTCATCTTTTGATAATCCCATTTTTTCGCCACGCTTATCTGCTTCCTTTATTTCTTTTGCCAGTTCAATCATTTCCTGAATGATTTCGGCAGCGGTGATTAAGTTATTCTGATACCGCTTTATAGATGACTCTAACATCTCCATTAGGGTACGGCTCTGTACAATATTGTGTTTGGCTCTTACCTTTATTTCATCGTTGAGTAGTTTTTTGAGGACTTCCAAAGCAAGGTTCTTATGCTTCATGTCTTTCATTTCCTCAAGAAAGTCATCATCCAATACAGACAATTCCGGCTTTTTAATTCCTGCTGCATCAAAAATATCTACTACCTGTTCAGAAACTATGGCTTCATCAATAACTTGTTTAATTGCGGTTTCAATTTCGTAATCGGTTTTTCCACCTGAAACTTCACCCATATCAAGCTTTTGGATTCGGGCTTTAACTGCCTGAAAGAATGCAATCTCATCTTTGGCATCCATTGCTTCATCGTGAGGTAAGGCAATAGCAAACGCTTTTGAGAGAGCTGTTACTTCTCTTACATATCTGTTTTTACCATCATCCAAACTAAGAATATGTTCTACTGCCGCAATAATAAGTTCTAACTTCTGCTTTACCGGAGCATCAAAATAATCTTCATAGGCAAAGCCATCACCATAAGGAACTTTAGGTTCGGCTGCCATAGCATAATCTGAATGTTGAACAGTAGGGTTCTCTGAATACATTTGAGAAACTATTTCAAGTTTTTCTAACATAAGCTGAACCGCCTTTTCCTGTGCTTCTGCCGGGTCGCCTTTTCCACCACTATCGGAATAAAAGGATAGTGCCTTTTTTAAATCAGAGGCAATACCAAAATAATCGACCACCAAACCGCCCGGTTTATCTTTATATACACGGTTAACCCTTGCTATTGCTTGCATCAGGTTATGACCTTTCATTGGTTTGTCGATATACAAAGTGTGCATACTTGGCGCATCAAATCCTGTCAACCACATATCCCGAACAATTACCAATTTCATCGGGTCGGAGGTATCTTTCATTCGGTCGGCTAATGCTCTGCGTTGGTCTTTTGATGTATGATGCTTCATTAGCTCTGGACCATCGGATGAAGAAGCAGTCATCACTACTTTTAGCACACCTTTATCCAAATCATCATCATGCCAATGTGGGCGTATTTTAATGATTTCCTTATACAGGTCAACTGCTATTTGTCGGCTCATGGCAACAATCATGGCTTTACCTTCGATACCGCTATTGGTGCGTTCCTCATAGTGAAAAACAATATCTTCTGCTACCTTCTTTAATCGGGCTTCACTACCAATAATGGCTTCAACCTTTGTCCACTTGGCTTTCGCTTTTTGAGTATCGGTTAATTCATCTTTGGCTAATTCTTCATCCAGTTCCTCAATAAGCTGTTTGCCTTCTTCCGAAAGATTGATTTTCACCAAACGGCTTTCATAGTAAATAGGAACGGTAGCACCATCTTCAACGGCTTGAGCTATATCGTAAATATCAACATAGTTACCAAAAACGGCAGGGGTATTTGCATCAGTAGATTCAACAGGAGTCCCTGTAAATCCTAGATACGTTGCATTGGGTAAAGCATCACGCATATACTTAGCAAAACCATAAACCAAACGTTGACCAATTACATTACCATTATCGTCTTTTACATCAATAGTTTTTGGTTTAAAACCATATTGTGTGCGGTGAGCTTCATCTGCAACCACAACAATGTTTGTGCGGTCTGATAGTTGCTCATATATGTTCGAACCATCTTCGGGTTGGAATTTTTGAATGGTAGCAAATACAATTCCTCCGGAGGCTACTTTTAGCAATTCTTTTAAATGCTCTCTGCTTTCTGCCTGGATTGGAACTTGACGCAATAGTTGTTTTGATGAACCGAAAGTATCAAACAATTGGTCGTCTAAATCATTACGGTCGGTAATTACTAAAATGGTTGGGTTGTTAAGCTGTAAAACCAACTTACCACTAAAAAACACCATTGAAAGCGACTTACCACTACCTTGTGTATGCCATACTACACCACCTTTTCGGTCACCATTATCAGCAGATGCTTTTTTTACAGATTCAATCGCTTTGTTTACAGCATAGTATTGATGATAGGCTGCAACTTTTTTTATAGTCTTAATAGAGGATATTCCTTTTGCATCAATATGTTTATCTTCTTCAAAAACAATAAAGTGGCGTATGTAGTCTAATAAGGTTTCAGGATTAGTTAAACCTTTTATCAGTACCTCTAATTGGCTTGTTAGGGTAGATGCTTCCTGAATGCCATCACTTGTTTTCCATGCTAAATAACGAGAATATCCAGCCGATAAAGAACCAGCTTTTGCATCAGCACCATCAGACAGAACACAAAAAGTGTTGAATGTAAACAGACCTGGTATAGTGTCTTTATAGGTTTGAATTTGCTTAAATGCTGAATGTAAAGTTGCATTTTCATCAACAGCATTTTTTAATTCAAATATGACCAGGGGCAAACCGTTCACAAACAGAATCAGGTCAGGGCGTTTGTTATTGTTATTCTCAATGATGGTAAATTGATTTACCACCAGGAAATCGTTTTGTTTTGGATTACTAAAATTGACCAACTGAACCCGGTCGCCACGCTGAATATCATCTTTACGATACTCAACAGGAACTCCTTCTGTTAATAGCTCATGGAAGTTCTGATTATTGACCATGAGTTCAGGAGAAACAATTCGCTCAATGTTTTTTAATGCCTCTTGCTGGGCTTCAAAAGGTATTTCAGGATTGTTTCGGGCAATAGCTTCTTGTAAGCGACCTTTCAAAATTACATCACTAAAAGAATTTCGTTCCGGTTCTTCACCATCAGGCGCAATAACAGCACCATGAATATAGTTCCAACCAAGGTTTTCAAGTTCCTCAATTGCCCAAAGTTCTATATCGTTTTCAGTTATTTTGGTCATGCTTAATATATCTTAGTATCCATATCTTTCATTCATATAACTTAGCCAATCACTACAATTATTATCCTTTTGATTTTTCCGAACAAATGCAACCCAATCTTGATGATGCCATGTTTTAAACAGGGCTTTCCCTTTCCATAATTCACTCCATCCACTCTGAAAGTCATCAATACCCGTAGTTTTCAGACAAGTAATCAAATCGTTATTCCTTCCATCGAAGGCTACGGTAGATGCTACCAAAGCGTATTTGCCACTTTGGGCTATGCCTTCTGCTAAAGATTGCTGACGAAATAATTGATACCCACCTGTTGAAGCAGGGCATCGCTTAATTTTTGATTGAGCAGAATCTGACAAACTAAGGTTGTTCCAGTATTTTCTTCCCCAAACTGTTTGATGGCAAATTCTTTTATAACCGTTTTCGGTAAAAACTTCTAAACATCTTTTGGGATCAGGATTATCGGGTTTTTCTTCTCTTCCTTTTACAGTTCGTGCAGAACAAGGGTAAAAGCTGTGTTCGGAATATTTACATTCTGTCAAAACAATTCCATCGCCATTTTTAGTTTTTACAAGAAACGCTACATCAGGAGAAGTTTGACCTGAACCTCTGCTGCCATCCATTTCACCCAATAATGTTGATGGGTGTAGAATACTGTTTGCTTCAAAGGCAAACTCAAGCTGAATATCCACAAGTTCGGTAATGTCTTTTGAAATCTTTTCTTGTAGAAACTGCAACATCAATTTCTTGAACGCTTCTGAACTACGAACAGGAAAATACAGATTAGCACTCAAAACCCAAGAACTCATTAAATTGTGAACACCTGTATGCTCTTTTATATTTTTCTCAACCAAGTATGTAGTTAGCTCATTTCTAATAGGTAGGTAAACGGTTTCTATCCATTTACTTTTGGGAATAATATGCTCATACTTACCTCCATTTTGAAAGCCCCACTCAGCAGTAGAAATATTGGTTTTACGCCAATTTATCTGGTTTTGTCTCTGTGTTTGAATAAAATCGCTCATCAGCCTGAATATTAGTAATTACGCATTTATTATTTGTTTATTAATCCGGGAAAGAAAAGCTTCTTTGCTTGCTTCTAATGATATTATATCCCCTGACAACTTTATTCCATCAACTTTAAACCAAGTGTCTGATTGATTTACGCCAAATAAAGTAGATGAATAATTATTTCTTTCGTTTTCCTGATTCAGCTCTTTATTGAACGGATATAATAAGCCCAAACCAATCACATTTTTATTTTGAGCCTTCATATATGCTCCATAAGTATGAATCTGAAAAAAGTCGTTCCTGTCATAATCAATTGAACGAAACTCCATGTTCTTGTATTTGGCATCCCAAACAAATACATTGTCATCCTTTTCAAGAATTATATCAGGAATTAAGCCTCTTTTGAAATTTTGACTTTCGTATGTATAAAATTTCTTTGAGAAAACTTTCCAGCCTTTCGTGGTGTATGCTTTCTTCAATATAGAAAGCAAATAGCTTTCCCATATTTCTGCAATATCAAGAAATAAAGCATCGGTATCCTTATCAGAATTCTTTTGAGTTATGCTATTATTCTTTCTTTGAATAATAACCCACGAGAAATCAACAACAGACCTGAAGCTTTCATAAATTGCTCCGTATTTTATTTTTCGGTACTCATTAGCATTAACCCCCTTTTTAATATGGAAATTTTGAGCATGGTTAAGCACATCTGTTACATTATCCGACAGCATATTTGGGGTGAGAAAATAATCTTTGGATAAAATTCTATACGCCTTTTGTAATATTGTCAAAATCGTTACATCAGCAGTTTTCTCTACTTTTTCGGAAACTATTTGTTTGCTATTGTATAGCGGTAGAATACTTTCTCTAATTTTTAATTTCCCTTTTACTGATTTGCCAATGTATGTATTATTGACTTTGTGTTTTGGAATGCCATGAACGTTTGCTTTTCCAAGCTCCCTGGTCCATATAAGGCTTATCAACTTTTTTATTAGTTGATTTTGCGATTCTTGATTTATTTTATTGTCGGATTTGTTTTTAGCTAATTTGACATTGAATATTTCCTCCAATAGATGTAACACAATAGCATTACCAAATCGGGGCACTACTTTTAAACAATAGGACTGATTTTTAAATTGAAAATTAAGTTCACCAATATATCTTCCTGTCAACCATTTTCTTGATTTGTAGTCGTAAGAAAGCAAAGGAATTTCATCTTCTTTTATTCTTTCGCTTAAACGGAAAACACTTTGTTCAGTAAAACATTGATTTATATGCAGAGCCATTTCTGCATCCATTTCAATGTAGCTACAATCTTTAACTTCGATATGTATAATGTTCTTACTCAACTCCGAAAATTTTTCCTGATTCTTGTATGTATTCTTTAATGGTTGTCTTATCGGTATTACCTAAGAATGCCGTTATCATAGGTTTGATTGATATTTCCCATAGTATTTTCCTTGCTTCATTATACAGTTTGTCTTTTGGTCTGTTTTTACCAACCAAATTCACATGCTCCTGATATATTTTAGTCAGTTCAGCAAAGAAAGCGTGACCGATTTGATAGTCTTCTCCAAGTTCTTCAATATGCTTACTGATATATTCATTCAGCCCTTTGCACCTTCTTAAAAAATCTTCCACATGCTTTTCAAGTAAAGAGCCGTTAAGCATTTGAATTAGTGAATCTTCTTCATAGCCCTTATAAAGCCATACAAATCTCCTTCTCAAAGCAAAATCAACACGTTCAACAGAAAAATCAATTTCGTTCATTGTGCCAATAATGTATAAGTTTTCGGGTACTGTTAAGCTTATGCCTTTTACTGCCGTATTAATTGACTTTCCACGGTACTCCATTGCAGAGAAAAATTCACCAAATACCCTTGATAAATCAACCCTGTTAATTTCGTCTAAAATCAGTACATGAGGTAATTTAACGGTTCCTGCTTTGTCGGTAGTTTCTTGTTCTGATTCTGCTTTTTCAATAATATCAAACAATTGCCCTTTTACTGCAACAGTTTCAGAACTGGTTCCGTTAGATTTTAATTGATACCCGGCAATAAAATCTTCGTATGAAGTATTCGGATTAAATTGAAGTTGATGGATTCGACCTTCAATATTCTTGATACCCTCAGTAAAAAACCTTTCGAGGTTATCTTTCTTGTGAAGAAAATGATTTGTAATAAAGGCTTTAGCTAGTTTTTCTGCGGTATAAGTTTTTCCTGTTCCGGGAGGGCCATATAATACGATTGACTTTTTATACTGCAAAGCCATAATATCATCCGCTACATTGCGAAGACTACTATCCCAAATGGGTCTAAGTTTCTCTGAATAGAAACTTTCGCCCTCACTTATAACGCCAAGTTCTGTTAGTTTCTTCCTAATTTCAAAAATCTCATCGTCAATAGATAATTCACCATCACCCTGACCGTTTAACAGACTACCAAAATTTAATTTTAATGATTTCTTATCCTGCAATGAGGCTATTGGCTCGTAATAATCAGGTTTTGCTAAATGAAGCATCAGGTTCTGCATCGCAACTGCCCGTTCTTTCATAAAATTGAATGTTCGGTCTTCAATTCTTAACCAGTTATTATCAAAAAGCGTTGATGCTACATTTACAATTTCCTGATTTACCTCATCAAATGCACCTATTTCGCCACTTTTTACCTTTTCTTTTAACTTAACACATAGCAAAAGCAAGTAACTTATTTCAAATGGTTTATTGGTTTTATGATATTGACCTGCTGAACCTATACCAACTTGAGGGTAAAAATTTGCAATACACGATTCTTTAAATTGTTGTTTATAATTTTCATGTTCAAGAATCCGGTATGGAGTATCTTGTTTTGCATTTGTTGTTATATCGTTAGCTGGTAAATACCATAACCAATTCAAATGGGCAAAGCACAAACGAACATTGTAATCAGCATCTTTAAATTGCTGACCAATTTTTTCCCAATAATTACTTTCAGACCCCTCAATTGCACCATCAATAAAACGCCCCTTTATTTCATGCAAAGCCTCTAATGTAAATATGTCATTCTCATTAGTTAGAATGGAATTACTTTTTAAAACACACTCATCAATGAATTGATTATAAAGAGTATAAACATAATCCTTGGAATTTATATCTGTCGATGTTTGCATATCTATAAATTTTTAATTTCCCCAATAATCAGTTGGTTTAATTGTTTTATTATAAGGTTCGTATCCATCTTCAATTTTATCTATTTCAATTATAATTGGCACTTGCGCACTTAACCCAGCCAAAATACATGTGCCTGTTGGTAATATAGATAAAGCTTCAAATGACACTTGGTCTAAATAAGAAACAGTCCTTTCTACTGCTTCAATATCTTTATTATTAATAAGTCGATGTAAGAAGTAATTGTGCAATTGAGATATTATCGTACTTGATATATCAGATGGTCTTTGACTTGCAACTGTTAAAAACACACCAAATTTCCTACCTTCCTTTATGATTTCTTCAAAAGTCTCTAAACGATAATCTTTCCAGGTTTCACTTTCCCTTTGAGAACTATACGATAATATATTATGAGCTTCATCAATAATAATATTTAGAAACTTTTTATCGTTTCGTTCTTGCTTTTTCTTATCATAGATTTGCTTACAAATTAACAAGGGGAGAACCTTTTTCATTGAAGTATTTACATCTGCAAGAGAAATTATATCTATGAATTTGTCGCTATGGTCAGACGAAATCGTAATTACTTTATCCAAGTTTTCAATATTCTTTAATCTTTTTAAAAGAGGCGAAATATGTTCAGTGTTTAGGTTGAACTTTGCTATTTCATTATAGAATTGAAAGACAATACGTAATCTGATTTTTTCAAGGTAACTAATTTCATCAACCTGTATTGATGAATCATCGAGTTTATTTGTAATAACATACTCTTTGAAATCATCATTATCCTCATACAATGTTTGCTCATCATCCTCAAAGTAATACTTCTGCTGATTGCTATGCCATTTTAGATTCTGCTGATAATCATCTATTAAGTCACTGATGTCAATATTTTCTGCCTTTGTTGAGTTAGCAACATCATTAAGAAATTGCATAATATCACCCTTATCAACTTTTTTTGTTACTAGCGATTCCAATATTACAGAAATTGCGTATTTGAAATCATTTTCGTCATTTAACCTACTAAAATAAAAGTCATTACTTAAAGCTCTTTTTAAAAATGGCTTTTGCGTTTTTTCTGTCGCAGTTAAAAAGATAGACCAAAAATCAACATCGCTAATTTCATTTTCAGTAATTGGATATTTTTTTGTTGATTCTTCCCTAGTTGTTAGTTTGTATAAGTTTTTGTTTTTAAAATCTGTTATGATATTATCACCTTCAGCACCATTAAGGTATTCTCCGTTGAAATCAATAATCAGAAATTTGGCATTGGCTTTAAAGCCGGAATTATTTTGATAGGCTTCGAATAATTTGTGGTAGAGTCCTGCCAGTGTGTATGACTTTCCACTTCCTGTATTACCAAAAACACCAATATGACTTGCAAATAAACTATTTACACCTACAGATATTTCCTTGCCCTTTTCACTAGCCAAAGTACCTATCCTAATAGGTATATCAGGCACTCCGTTTATGTCTTTGATAAAATGATGTACCCGATTAAATTCATCCTGAGTAAGTAAATAGCACTCGTTTTCAATTAAGGGTAATTCCTTAATGCCTTGTTTAAACTTTAATTTTTCAAAGTAGCCAACCAAACTTACATTAAGAACCCTGCTTATCTTATCCCTGTTATGAGCATACTCTTTTCTATCTAATGATTTATCCGTTGAGATATACTCTCCTTCTATCTTTCCAACAAGTTCTTCAAATCCTTTTGTAATTTTAATATATCCACCAACAGAGACATTTTTAATAATATCCCCATTATGCAATAAATGGGAAGCATTTTTACTTTTATCGACTATAACATCAACTTTACGTCCTTTTACGGAGTTTACAATTCCTATTTTTAAAACTGCATTAAGGTCATTCATTCTCCACAGTTTTAGGTTCATCTATAACTACAGCATCTTCATTACTACCACCTTCAAGTTCCTCCGCTAATTTTTTAAAGTAAGAATGATTAATTGTTTCTAAGGAATATTTTACATTATCTTCTGAATCAAATATAAACTTTACGTTAGCTGATTTAGGGATTTCTTTTTCAATACTTTCTTTGGATTTTGAATCATATGCGAAAATTACAATTAACAAGGTTGGATTTGAGGCTGCAACTCTTTTTGTAATTTCTCTTATGTGTTCATCAGCAAATGAAAATCCAAAAACAAATAATACTGAATTTTCCCTTTCTAAATGATTAGAATACATCCTTAGTAATTCATAAAACACAACGTCTTGAGTCGTTATTTCAAACTTTTGCTTCGTAGGGTTTACCATTTGAAGCTTATTATATGTGTCAATGAATTGGGTATGAGCTTCTCCTTTTTCTATTCCAAGTAAATCCTGTGTGTCATAAAGTTCCTCAATCGAATAGCATTTCCATATTTTATTACCCTTATCATCTGTTTCGTCAGACTCATATTCAATTGGAAGGAAATCACCACTGTTAATTGATAAAGAGTTAATCTCATTTAGTATAGTGTGACCGTAATCATACGTAATTTTACCATTATGCAACTTCCAGTTTACGCTACCGTGAAGTTTAAACACATTAAAAAGAGGAACTTCGGATTGAAACTCATAATGAGTGCTTGTTTTTCTAATAGAATTATGAAAATTTTCAGTACCATATACAGGATTCATTCTACCGGAAAAACCATCATTAAATGCGAGTTTCTGTTTTTCTAAGGTGTAATCAAGAAATAAGTCCATGTTTGTTGTGAACAAATTTGCTTGCTTGGTTACGAGGTTAGTTTTTCTCCTCGTTAGGATAATGTTTATCGCAGATATAAAGTTTGAGTACGAAGTTTTTACAGAATCCAATTTGCTTCCAGTTCCCGAATCAATTTCAGAATTACCTTTAACAGCAACATCATAGTAATGCTTTTTTATTGAAGCATCTACGATTTCCTTATCGTCATCATTATCTTTCTTTGATAAGTCAGTCAGTAAAGTCTCAATATCACTTAACGTTCCTAAGAATGGGACAGATGCACCTGAGCCAATTAAGAAGTTTAGGTGGCAGCTTTCTATGACTTTTTTAATTTCTTCGTACTCCATATTATTAATTAATTTGGGTTAACTCGTATCTCCCCACTCATTAACCTAGGCAACAAGGTATCTCGCAATTGGGTAAGTGTTTGAATCTCTTTATTATTGTTGATGTATAATTCTAATTGAGCATTGAATGAAGGGTTGAACTTGTTAAGTACTTCGATAGAAGGAATAATACACATTGCTTCATCTAAATGTGACCGTTTAATATGCCCCATAGTTGTTGCTTTACTTTGAGCCACAGCGATGAAATGCCTAAGATGAAACCCTGTCCACTGGTAAATAAGCCATTTGGGAAATTCATCAGAAGTAACTTTAAATAAATGTTGATTTAAGACACAATCCTCACCATCCCATATTTTTAACATTAGTGTCCCTGACCAAGAGAATATTACATATCCACTTCTTATAATATATTTATTATCGACCTCCGAAGTTGCCCAATCGGAATTATCAGAAATGCCACTACCAAGTTCCTTTATTTTTAAAACTGGAAGTTTTTTATCTTCGCTAATAACAGGATATTTTTGACATGCAAGGCCATTAAGGTATGTTGCAATAGACGAAAGTGACATTAATCTCCAACCTTCCGGAATTTCACCCAACTCACTTTCATCCATTTTACCACCTGAACTTTTATAAGGCTCACCATTTTCATTTGGAAACTCAAACTCCACAAACCAACGTTTAAAAAGCGTTTGAGCCAGTTCTTCTAAGTCTTTGTTTTGTTGGCGGAGGAGGGTGATTTTTTTATCGAGGTTTCCTAATACATTAATTATTTCCTTTTGTTCCTCTATATCAGGTAGATTTATATAAAGACTTGCAATCTCTTGAAAATTTATGTTTGGCTGAGCAGACTGAGCGGACATATTATTAACATACTTAATCATGTTTGGCTGCCTGAAACAGAACCCAATAAACTGAGGTAATGCCAATTCTTTATTAAGCCTAATAATCGCTAAAGCTTGGTTCGTATTTGCTGGTAGCATTTCTTGCGTAACTATTCCACTTTTACCTAAATAGTTACCTGCCATAGAGAAAAGAATATCACCTTCTTCTAACTGTGAACGCTTGAATTTTTCATGGGTCTCTTCATCAATCAGCACAAATTTGCTCTGGTCTACAGTGCCATCATATTCAATAGCATCTGATTTAATGTAGTTAACTCCGTTCTTGTCAACAAAGCCTTGGCCTTTTGGAGGTGTTGTTCCCTTGGTGATTCTGGTTACTAAATCTCCAATGGTTGCTTCTTTCCATTCACTCATAACTCAATCCCAATTTTAGCCAGTTGTGTTTTAATTTCCTGGTCAAGCTCTTGGGCTTGGCTCATTTGTTCACGTAATCGGGTAGTAAGAGCATCCACTTTTTCCTGGAATGGAATACCATCGTCTTCTTCATCGGGAATACCCACATAACGTCCGGGCGTTAAAACAAACTTGTGCTTTTGTATATCCTCAATAGTTGCCGATTTACAGAAACCTTTTACATCTTCGTATTCTTCACTTTGTTTTAGCCAATTGTGATAGGTATCTGCAACTTTACTAATATCTTCAGATTCAAATGCTCTGTTTTTACGGTTAATCATATAACCTAACTCAGAGGCATCAATAAACAAGGTTTCACCATTGCGTTTCTTTTTGCCTCTACGCAAGAACCATAAACAAGCTGGAATACCTGTATTAAAAAACAGGGCTTTGGGTAGCATTACAATACATTCAACCAAGTCGTTTTCTACTAACTTTTGGCGTATATCACCTTCACCTCCTGTGTTGGAACTTAAAGAACCATTTGCTAATACAAACCCGGCATGTCCGCCATCGGGTTTAAGGTGATACAAGAAGTGTTGCACCCAGCCAAAGTTGGCATTACCTGTCGGGGGTACACCATATTGCCAACGAGCATCGTCACGCAATAGTTCACCGCTCCAATCACTCACGTTAAATGGTGGATTAGCAATTATATAGTCTGCTTTTAAATCTTTATGTGCATTATTTAAGAATGAACCTTCCGTATTCCATTTAATATTTGAGCCATCAATACCACGTATAGCCAAGTTCATTCGGCATAAACGGTAAGTGGTTTGGTTACTTTCCTGTCCGTAAACCGAAATATCATCCAAACGTCCTTGGTGGCTTTCAATAAACTTTTCGCTCTGAACAAACATTCCACCGGAACCGCAACAAGGGTCGTAAACACGTCCTTTGTATGGCTCTAACATTTCAACCAAAAGCTTTACAATACTCTCTGGCGTGTAGAATTGACCTCCCTTTTGACCTTCTGCCAATGCAAACTGACCTAAGAAATACTCATAAACCCGACCTAGTACGTCCTGAGATTTTGCTTTCTCATCACCCAAGGCAATAGTACCAATGGTATCTATCAAGCCTCCCAAAGTTTGAGGGTCGAGGTTAGAACGTCCAAAAGTTTTAGGAAGAATCCCTTTAAGTGTAGCATTATCCGCTTCAATCAAGTCCATAGCATCATCAATCAACTTACCAATGTTAGGCATCTTAGCTTGTGATTGAATAAATGCCCAACGAGCATTTTCCGGTACGAAGAACACATTTTCTGCACCATACTCATCCTTATCTTCGGGGTCAGCTCCTGCATATTCACCTTCTCCGGCTACGAGCTTTGCATAATGCTCTTCAAAAGCATCAGATATATACTTTAAAAAGATTAAACCAAGCACAACATGTTTGTACTCGGCTGCATCAATATTTTTACGCAATTTGTCTGCGGTAGTCCACAATTTCTTTTCGAGCGATTCGTTTGCTCCGTTTCCGTTCTTCTTTGCCATTATTTTTGTGTAATATCTTGTTCAACAAATCTTAATGCTTCAAGTCCTAAAGGCTCATTTCGCACCACATCTTTTATCTTATCTGCCAACCATAAAATCACCAATTCTTTTTCTTGAACATTTAGTATTGAGGCTAGTTGATTAATGTGTTCGCGTTGTGCTCTCCGTTCGCCTCTTTCGAGTTTGCTCATCAAAGCAGTATCAACCTCCAAATCGGCTGCAATCTGCCTTAATAACAATCCTTTTTCTTCTCTCAATTCTCTTAATCTTTTGCCAAGTATATTCATTGCTGTATTTTTGACTTGTCACTTTCTGTCAAATATATAAAAAAACTTCAACAATCCAGCTGAACCTCTGTTGAAATTTTATATAAATGCTAAATATTTTTATGGGGTAATATAAATTTTATTGAAGACTATCTAATAAGTTCACAATATTCTCAAACAGACCTTTCTTTAGAGGGGAATCCGCTGTTTGCATTTTCTGTCGTAAGTATTCCTGTGGCACTTGTTTTTTTATCAGGACTTTGGCAAGTCTTCCTAATTCGTTTATCAACTCATTTTCCTCTAATGTATTTTTGCGTAAGGGAGTAATGACCTTTTGTTCTTGCTGCAAACGCAACAAAAATTCTTTGTATTCGGCTTGCATTTCCTGAAAGTCAACGGCAGCTCCACCTTTATCGGGATGTAATTGTTTTGCTAATTTTCGGTAACGTAGTTTGGCTTGTTCAATATCGGTTATACCTAAGAAATAGTTCATAAGTAGATGTTTATTTTTAAATGTCTTATGGAACTTACCATTCAATTATTTATTCTGACTGAATAACTTCCGAATAAAAATTGAATGGACGTTTCATAGCTGTTCAAATTCTTCAAGTGTTATACAAAAATGTTCCAGGATTAAAAGAAGCTGTTGTTTGTTGTAGTAATGGCGTTTGGTTCGTCCTGTATTTGCTATCCGTGCTTTTAATTCCGGACACAACTCAATATCTCTTCTTAATTGCTGCATTGCTGCATCAACCGAAACGCTATCCGGGTAAAGTTTCTTTACCAAATCCTGTTTTAATATGGTTCTGCGCACTATCATAGCGTTGGATTTGGATTGAAAAATGAGCGATAACACAACCTAAATGTTAAGAGAAGTAAGCTTGTTGAGTATATTTCAAATGCTTTTGAAGGCTTTTGAATACTTTTTAGCTTATACAGACTGCTTTTGAGGACTTTAGGACAATATTTTAAAGACTTTTTTGAATATTGAGAAAAATGAAGAGGTCTTTTTATGTGGTTTGTCAAGCTTATAAAAAATTGTTGCCAACTTGTCGAAGTATTAGGGATTTTGGAGGCTGTTTTGAGATAATTTGAAGAAAAAAGAAACTGCTTTTGAAAAAAATCGGTAATACCATGAGAATACCACCATATTACCAGCGTATTGCGGAGAATAAAACAAAGAATAACGCAATAAATAGTAAAACCACAAACCGTTATAAACACGAAAAGCCCCAATAGGAGGCTCATTTTTAATGAATTAGAATATATACTGGGCATAATTTAAAACATTATACCCTTGACAATTAGCTATATAAAGATAGAAAAAATTAGCGAAATTTGGTTTCCAGGGAACTTGTTTCCAACATTTTCAGAATCATAGATTGAATGATGGCATCTTCATCAGCATCATTACCCTCGGTCTTTAGTTTGGCAATCAAATTTATCAGCTTCATTATATCCAAGTCGTATTCAGATAACAAGTCAACCATTCTATTCAATACATCCTTGCTTTTTTTCAGGAACTCCTTACTTGACGAAAAGACAATTTCATCAGCTCCATCTTTTATGATTTCATTTTCCAATAAATCAAGCGATTCATTTACCTCATGTTGTAACCAAACATATAAATCTTTCATTCTGAATTGTATTAAAAAGGAGCGTGGCACTGAAACCACCAACAATCGAGGTATCGCCAAACACCCACGCAGTAAAGTAGTACAGACCACGCCCGTACCTACTCTCTTTACTGCAATTAAAATTTGGCGATTTTCGATTGTTAAGAGATTAAGTCTTAATATTTTAAGATTATATGTTCGCTTCCTTTTTTGTTTATATCAATATTCAGTTTTATATTATTATTTGCTGTAAAAGTAATGATTTGAAAGCCATTTTTTGAAAAACGAGCAATAAAAAGAAACAAACAGGTTATATTTAGCACTTTGTATAAAGCATTTTTGAGGATGAAAACCATTTTGAAAGTAGAATTTGATAATGCCGGATTAAACGGATTTATAATTGAAAATCCGGGACATCTTCCTGTACATGGAGAGATATTTACCTGTAAGTGGGAGGATTTTATAAAAGATAGAGCAATGGTACAACAACTTGATGAAATTGAAGAAGATGAGTGTTTTATGGTTGAAAGAAATTTCAGCAAATACAGCAAGGATGAATCAATGTGTTTTATTGTACTTCACCTATCAAAAGATTTTAAAAAGAATTCTTTGCTTCACAAATGACATTAAAAACCCGATACCTGATAATAATTTTTTACTTTTCTGTGGGCTATGGTATTTTTCCAAAACCGTCCTCACCCCTCACTTTTTAGCTATATATCTTATTATCAATAAATTAAAATGAGGACACTGAGGACAGGTGAGGGACGAGAGCCGTTTTTCCCTCACTCGTCCCTCATTTATCCCTCGTTCATCCCTCACCTGTCCTCACTTATTTTTAGAGCAAGAAAACATATAGTATTAAATATCAATCTATTAATATCTATCCTCATAAAGATTGAGGAAATGAGGACGGTTTTTGCTTTAATACCATTTGCTAAAGTAAAACTGCATAGTTTAGTATTTTATAAGGTTATCCTTTCCAATTCTATGCCCTGGTCATTGAGCATGTCATAATTCAATATGTAGGCACTTGTCCGGCTTTTACCAAACAATACATTTTTCCTGCGGTGTTCGATAAATGAGCGGTGTTTCTTCAGGTACTCACCAACAACCGCCTGGTCAAGCGTGGTTAATCCTTCTTTTCGTGCTTGTTCCCTGTACAGTCCGTGTATCGAGCCAACTCTCAGGTAAAGTTGTTTGCTGTTGTTTTCTCCAACCACAATCTTGTAATGTACATCCTCAGTAAGTTTGTAAAGGTTAACCAATGATTGCAGTACATGAAAGTATTGCTCCACTTCATCACTTTGATGCTGTACTGATATGGTAAGTTTTGCAGAGCGGATTAAAGCTTGTTTTGCTGTTTGATAATCAAACGGAAATTCTAAATCGGAATGCTCCATTAGAATTTTCATTGGCGTAAGCACCGATGAGATATTGAGTACCGTCCTTCGGTCAACATTACCATACTCTTGGGTCAGTTCATCCATGACCTCAGAACTTACTCCTGGTTCCTCTTTTGAGTAATGTTCTTCAACCAAATAACGAAAATCAAAAACGGAGCATGTAATATTGGTAAACTGTAAACTTTCCTCGGCTGCTTTAAATGATTTTAAATCGGAATAATTCCCACGGTTAGTATCATCAAATTCGCCCAATAAACTACGGCTACATAAAGCAGGGTCTTGTGTCGGTAAATCCTGACCGCTAATTATACCCGAACCCCTGGGCTTGGCAATACGTGTTTCATTACCACCCGATTTTACACCTGTCAATTTTCCATTACGGTCGGCAATACCTTTTAACGCCTCGATGGTATTTTTGTGAATGCTATTCTTGTACTCATTACCCCAAAACGGATGGTTGGTAGTGGAATCCATACTACGCTGCATACCTGTACTTGTACTCCCTGATGCGAGGTTAATACCGTCCTCCATCGGAGGTTTACCAAACATATACATGATGCTTCGGGCTGCGGTACTCTTACCGGATTGACGTTTCCCGAAAAGGAACAATAAAGGGAAGTATCCGAAATTGGCTTTGTAGATAAGGTCACTAAAAACGGTTGATATGTAATAAGCAATCAATAATTCAGCATTGCCGGGATAAACACTACTCATTGAAGTTGCCCATTTTCCAAAGTTCCAATCGTTGCCTTTTATCGGCTTCACATACTTTGAGTTTTCTTTGAATGGATTACCACCATCGGAACTACCGATTTTAAGAGCTTTACCATAGGGCAGATAGAAGAAATGCAACAAATGAACCTGGCTCTGTTTAATATTCTCCTTTAGTTTATCTTTTCCATACTTGCCGATAAATTCTGCTGTGGTATTAAGTACATGAAAGGTATCGTTAATTCGTATCTGACTTTCCGGAGGAATGTTTTCAAATTCATCCATGTTGTTTATTTGTGTGGCATGGGTAGTGATACCGTATTCGTCAATTGGATGAAAGTTTTTCGTGTAGTATAAGCCGTTTGCAAAAACCCAAAAGCGGTTTTCTTCATTGTAACCTACACGCTCCAACTCTTTGGCTTCGGGTATTCCAAGCAGTTTCACATTTTTAATATTGTCGAGCTGGCTATCGTTACCGTACCAAAAGAATCCATGTCGCCTGTGTACCTGTTTCTTGAATGATGCAGGGGTACAAAAATCATCGGATGAAATAATAGCCAGGCGTTTTCTTCCGTATTGGCTCATCAGGCGCAAAACATATTTCAGGTCGGTTCTGCCTTGTGGGTCTTTATGGAACACACAGAATAAGGCTTCAAAAGTAAAGTTGGATATTTGCTTCGGGTTCTTTCCTTCAACCGTCCAATAAGCTCCATCTTCTTCATAAAACTGATTGGTCAGAAGGTTCTCCTGTTGTTCCTTTTTCAGCTTGATTATATCGCTGATGTTTTCCTTTTTCTTGACCTTTTTCTCCGTAGGCTGACTATAATCCTTTAAAGCATCCTGCCAAGCTTTCTTGGGTTTAATCTGTTCAGAAACAAAGTCCAGATAGACCTCCTGGTTCGTTTTGTCATAGCAGCATATCAAGGAAGCCATACGTTTTATTACTTCCGATTTCTTTACAGGGTCATTTGCAAAGCGGTCAGCATATTCAGCCGTTTTGTAGATGATGTAATCCTCCTGTTGTTCATCGTACTGAAGAAACGTTTTGTTGTCGATGAAAAGAGAATCAGGGTCTTGTTTTTCCGGGAGTACCAATACCGAAACGTGAAATTGGTTCTTAATCAGGATTTCAGCATTTCGGCACATGGCATTTCGCCCGGCACTATCGCCATCGTAAATAAGTGTAGCCTTATTGGTATATTTTTTCAGGAGCTTTGCCTGTGCATTGGTGAGTGCAGTTCCGCAAGTGGCGACTGTATTTATCACACCTATTTCGTGCATCCGAAGCACATCGGAATAACCTTCAACTATATATGCTCTGTCATTGTTTTTAATGGCAAAACGAGCCACATTTAAAGCATACAGCTCATTGCCTTTGATGTAGATGCTGCTTTCAGGTGTATTCAAATACTTAACCTTTGGATTTTCATTCAAATCACGCCCGGCAAATGCAATAGTCTGACCTCGTGAATTTGAAACAGGGAATATCAATCGGTTTCTAAAAAAGTCATAAACGCCTTTGTCATTGCTTCTAAGTACGCCAATTTCTTCAAGTATCTCTGTTTTTAATCCTTTTTCTCTTGCATGGGCCAGTAGAGCATTATCAGTTGGAGCATAACCAATATTGAAACTGCCGTTTTCAGGAATAGCCATGTTACGCTCCTTGATGTACTGCTGGGCATCTTTGTGATTAACTTGTTCCAAAAAGAACTTCTCAATAATACTACAAGCGATTTTCAGGCTTTCTTCATGTTTGAATTTGGCTTCATCCCAATTGGTGCTTTTTTTCCATTCAAAATTGAGGTTCAAAAGCTTTGCGCCAATTTCAACGGCTTCTTTAAACTCAACATTTTCATGCTCCTTAATAAACTCAATGGCATTACCGCCTTTATCACAACCAAAGCATTTGAAAATTCCTTTTGCCGGATTAACGCTGAACGAAGCCGTTTTCTCATTATGAAACGGACAACAAGCTTTGTAATTAATCCCTGCTTTCTTTAGTGTGACAAAATTGGAGACTACCTCATAAACTTCATCATTGATTTGCTCTATGACCCTTTTTGCATCCATCGGCTACCAATCTTTTCCTGTCAATAATTCACGATTGTTGCTGTCAAGGCTCATAAAGAACTCATAAACGTTACCCCTGAAATCGTAAAACTTATCTAACAGGTGGTAGCCCATGTCTGAACCCCAAATCTTGTAAAAGAGAGCATTTAGCTCCAACTGTGAATCTTCAATCATTTTTTGAATTTTATTGCCATCAAACGGAAGGTTGGTATAGCCGTTTTTTTCATAGAAACTCTTTATGCGGTTATCGAAATAATATAACTTCGATACCGTATTAGGTGCTAATGCTGTCATGTGTTTTATTTTGGAAAGTCCAGTGATAATTGTCGTTTATTCATTTGCCATTCTTCAAAAGTCAATTCCTTTATATCATTAAGTGCTTTTCTTGCGTCATTGAGCAGCTTCTTTTGGTCGCTATAATCATTTCGTATTCGTTCTACTTCTTCTAACTGCTTTTCTAACGCCTTTTGCTTTTGCTCTAAAAACTCTCCCTGGTCAGTGAAATAATTGAAAAGGGCATTGTAGCATTCCAGCCTGTACTTAATGATTTGTTCTTTAGCCTCAGCCTTGACATTCTTGGGGTTAATTGTAAATAGCCAACCAAATACAAGCTTAAAAGGAATGCAAGCCATTTCTCGTTCTTTCCCATCGGCAGCAACTATACCCCTGAGCGGTACAGTTGAACCCAATATTTCATCACTCTTAATCTTTTCTAACTGGCTTGAGTAATTAACTTCTAAAGCTTGACATATTGGTTTAATGGGGACTAACTTTTCTGCATCATCAATAAGCATGATGCTAACATCTTTGATTCTTGCTACTGTCTTTGTCTTCATAATCGTTCTGAATTTGATACTTAAATAATGGCAGGGCTACCCTTGAACAACCCTGCCGGAACCGAGCTAATTGCCAAGGGCGGTTATTATTTGCTTTATCTCTTTGTGGCTCATCGGATGAAAAATGGTTTCCAACTTTAAGTCCATCGCAACGGTCAGCTCTATGCGTGACATTATGCTCTCTTTCCAATTGGGCAGAACATAAACCGCCTGGCTTTTCTTTAAAAGCTGAACACGGTTATCCAGTTTGTCAGTCCAACTCATTTTTGCAAAGGGCATTTCAGTTGGATTTACAACGGCACATTTCAATGACTTTAGTTTGGCTTTTATTTTATCGGTATCAACCAAGCCTTTGGAACTGTTTTCGGGTATATCACTACCGCATATATAAATAGTTGGCATTCTCTACTTCTTTACTATGTTCAAATGATTACATAATTGGCTCTCCGGCAGAACTTGAGTATGTGATTTTTTCTTCAACAAAAGTTTAAAGAACGAGAACCTGATTTCCTGTTTTTTAACTTGAGACTTTCTTTCCTTCCTTTCCTTCATTGGAGTTTTAGATTATTAGAACTGCATATAACCAATTACACATTGCTCTTTATTTCCTCCAAGGAAGAATGACGACCAGCTTTAATCCAATCCATTACTTCATCCAATTTGAACAGTAATATCTTACCACCCGGTTTATAGAAGGGAATCTGTTTATTATACACCCTGCCATAAATGGTTTTAACACTTTCGCCCAATAGCAGGGCTAGTTCCGCAGCATTAACATAGTCAAAGCCTGTTCCGGCTTTATGTTGTACTTTTATTAGTTCTGAAACCTTTTTGTTTAGCTGTTCAAGATTCTTTAAAGTTTCAGTTTTGAAGTCGATTTGCACTTCTATCTGTTCTTCCATTTGCTCATCCATTTTCTTGCTGTTTTTTTTATTCAAATTTTCGATAGCAAGTATAGGATAGGCGCATAGCAATTTCCAACGTCGGACTATCCGACATTTTTCAAATAATTTTTATTTCTCATGTATTCAGCATCTTACAAAGGCATTAATTAGCCTTACCGGACACTTTTTGCTGTTTTTGTCGGATACTTTTTTAATTCAAATGGCAATAAAAAGCAATAAATGGTAATCGGTATTTTTGCAAATTATCGGGTTACAATTTCAATGATTACTTTTTCGATGTCACCTGTTGGTAAATTGCGTTCCTGAAAATGCAATTTGATAACTTCAAGGTCAACCAAAAGATTCTTGTCATTTTTAATGTATGGAGCTTTATCTATGAGCCGATAGAAATATACATTTTTGTAATTATCCACATCAATACCGTTTACCACACATAAAAACCGGGCAAGTGTTGAGTTACCAACATCTACCCGGTGTTTTAAGCCCAAAAGCCGAAAAATAAAGTAAGCCCAAAGCACCTGCTGGGCACTAGAAAGCTTTAAGATGGCATCGTGCGTTCTTGGCTTAATTTGTTGGAGGTTTGGAAACGCTTCAACATTTCCGTTTGATTTGAAATATTTGAGAAATTGAAGTTTCCCAAAATAGTCGCTGAAAAAATTATAATAGTCCTGGGGATTTGTTGACGAAAGGTCAACGAGGGGTGAGTAGTAATAAATCTCTAATGCCTTATAGTTAAAGGTCTTTTGTCTGAAATTTATTACATCTTGAAATTTGACTTGATTGTTGCCGGGTATAAGCCATTGGAGTATTGCTTTTGGCTTTATTCGGATTTTACCGACCTGTAAATAACAAAGTTCTCCTTCGTTATTATACACTTCAAGTCTTTTAAGGTGAGTGTTTGGGGGCAGAAATAAAAACGAGAAGTATCGTTCTTTGATGGTAACATACCTCTTGGTGTGTTTCATCCGTTCCCTTATAATGAGGGCTTTTTCAATTATACTATTTATATCTTCCGATTGTACGAGAAAATCATAATCAAAGAGTTTCATTAACTCGGTAGGGAATGGAGCTGTAGGTAAATGTGTTAATTTCTCTACAAGGTTATCCATTTTGGACTCCCATACTGTCGATTCTTTCGCCTTCCTGTAGCCTTGCAGTAAATTCTCAAATACAGCAAGGCAATCCTTTTCAAAGTTCTCCGCAACAATTTTCTGATTTATCATCATAAGCTTCTTTTAAAATGTTAAAAAATAATGGCTTATGATTATCCTCAAGCTCAATCGAAAGTTGTGTTATTACATCATATTATAAGTCTTATTTTTTGAATAAGTTTATTTCTGCCGTTCTTCGTTGTTCCAATGAGTTTAACCATAAGCAAAAATTTTGTGGTAAATAATTTTCATTGGCTGCAAAACTAATTTATTAGCAGAAAAAACCGAATTGAATGCAATTGAAATAAAAATGGAAGGCAAAAACGGCTTGATTGAAAAAAAAATCAAAAAAATTTAATTTCTTTTTTCTCCGTTATTTTGCGTCAAAAAGTATAGTAAAATGTATGATAGGCAATTTTTAAACCTTGCTTAAAAACCACTGTTAGTTACTGTATATTAATGTATTGCAAATCATTTATTTTTCGTTCGGATATACTTTTTATAAATTGTATTTAATTTCTTCAACCTAATATCAATTTTATTGAAGAAACCTCGAACGAACCTTGAACGAACCTTGAAGAATCCTCGTATCCGTTTTCTCCCACTATGTACATTCGTAACTATAAAATTCCTTATTCACATGGCGCCTTCTTCTTCTTCTTCTTCTTCTTCTTCTTCTTCTTGGTATGTTAGCGCTATAGTCGTTTTTGCAGTTTAGCAGAGCAGCTAAAATTATGGTGTTACCCCAGATATTGCTTTTGAGGTATTCGATTTTTGGCAGATAATAATGTTTTAACAGATAATTAAACATTATTAAACCGACTTATCGGTCGATTTAGCTGATATTTGCATCAATAATTTTATATTTTTGTAAGTAACTATTTATAATAGAAAAACCTAAATCAAATTAAAAATGAAAAAGTATTTTTTTGTAGTACTCAGTTGTATTGTGTTGTGCATCTGTGCAGTTTCTGTAAATGCACAGATGACAACATCTGGTATTACCGGTCGTGTTATTTCCAGTGGGGAAAAATTAACCGGGGCAACTGTAATTCTTGTGCATGAACCTACTGGAGCGCAGTATGGAACAATTACCAATGAATCAGGAATTTATAATCTTCCAAACTTAAACCCAGGAGGACCCTATGTTTTAACGGTTTCATTTATTGGTTATAATCAATATGTTAAAAAAGATGTTTATTTGACATTAGGACAAACCTTACAGTTTAATGTTAAATTAAGTGAATCTGCAATGAATATTGATGAAGTGCAGGTTGTGGCAGTTGCTTCTGGTGTTTTTGATGGTAATACTACAGGTTCAAAAACAACAGTATCAAGAGAAAGAATTGAAAGTTTGCCGGCTATAAGTCGTGGTATTAGTGATTTTGCAATGCTTACACCCCAGGCTAAAATTAATTCTGATGGGGGAGTGGAGATTGCAGGACAAAACAGTAAATACAATAGCTTTACTATTGATGGTGCAGTTCAGAATGATGTTTTTGGTTTAGCCAGTAGTGGTACAAATGGTGGGCAGATTGGAATTAACCCAATGAGTATGGATATCATTGACCAGTTAACTATTTCGTTGTCGCCATATGATGTTACTCAAAGTGGTTTTGCAGGAGCTGGTATAAATGCTGTTACAAAAAGTGGTACAAATAAGTTTAATGGATCGGCATATGGGTATTACCGAAATGAAAGCCTGGCAGGAAAAACACCTACAGATAATCCAGAAGTGAAAAGAGAAAAAATGGATGAATTTACTGCTAAAACATATGGATTGACATTAGCAGGACCTCTTGTTAAAAATAAACTTTTCTTTTTTGGTAATGTTGAAATTCAAAGAGATGAAACCCCAAAACCTTTTGACTTTGCTGATTATACTGGTTCTGCAAGTCAACAGGATTTAATATCCTTAGAAAACAAATTAGTTAATGATTACGGATATAATCCAGGATCTTATGAAAATACAAAATCAACTTTGGAAAGTGAAAAAGTATTTTTGAAATTAGATTGGAATATTAGTCAGAAACATAAGTTTTCTATTCGTCATCAATACTCAAATGGAGTTAGTATATCTCCTTCTACATCGAGTAAATCAAGTATTTACTTTTCAAATTCAGGAAAGGATTTCTCTTCTAAAACAAATTCAACTACAGCTGAATTGAAAAGTATATTTAGTTCAAAGGTTGCAAATAAACTTCGTTTAGTTTATACAAATGTTGATGATAACAGAGATCCGATGGGAGGAAGGTTTCCATATATATATTTGGCAGAAGAGAAGATTAATTTGGGAAGTGAGCAATACTCCACAGCTAATAGATTAAAGCAAAAAGTTCTATCATTTACTGATAATTTAAATATTTATTCGGGTAAGCATAGTTTTACTCTAGGGATGCATCATGAATACTATGACATGTTTAATGTGTTTATCCGTCAAAATTATGGATATTATTCATATGCTGATTTGGCTACATTTATGGCTGATCCTAATAATTACGATAGCTTTAGACGTAGTTTTTCGGCTGTGGATGATGTTACGGGTGACGGAACTAAAGGGGCTGCTGAATTTAAAGTGTTACAATTGGGATTCTATGTTCAAGATGATTATCAGGTTAATGATAATTTTAAATTGACTTACGGAGTTAGGATGGATTTACCTATGTACTTAGATGATCCTAGAGAGAATTTGGATTTTAATAATTCAGTAATCCCATACCTGGAGGATACTTATGGAGTTGATTTAAAAGGAGCTAAAACAGGTAAAATGCCTAAAACTTCAGCATTGTTCTCTCCTCGTGTTGGTTTTAACTGGGATGTTAATGGAGACAAAACTATGCAGGTTCGAGGGGGTGCTGGTTTATTTACCAGTCGCATACCTTATGTATGGCCTGGAGGATCGTATAATAATAACGGAATGACCATTGGTGGTATTTCAGATTATTCTCAAGCTTATTCTTTTAGTGGTAAGTGGAATAATCAGCCAAAAATTGAAGGAGCCCCATCTGGACAAATAGACATCTTTGCAGAAGATTTTAAAATGCCTCAAGTGTTTAGAGCTAATTTGGCTTTGGATAAAAAATTGCCTTATGGTATCAATAGTACTTTTGATATAACATATACAAAGAATGTTAATAATGTAGCATATCAAAATTTGTTGGTTAATAATAGTGGCAAAAAGCTTACAGGAACTGGTGATGACAGGATTATCTGGGAAAACATCCAGAATGATGTTAATAATAATTCTGGTGCAGAAGGAAAGTACACTGGAATTTATTTAGGCTATAATACTAGTAAAGGTCATAGTTTTAACTTTTCCACAATGTTTGATAAAAAATGGAATAATGGCTTGTTTGCTAGTGTAGGTTATAACTACGGTATTGCTAAGGCAATGAATGATGGACAATCATCTCAAAACTCATCGCAATGGCGTGTTCCAAACCAAAACGGTCGCAATAATTTAAAATTAGGATACTCAGCTTATGATTTAGGACATCGTATTATGGCAAATGTATCTTATAAATTTGATTATTGTTCCTTTACAAATTCAACCATTACATTATTTTATAACGGACAATCGGGTAGTAGATATTCGTTTGGATACAATAATGGTGTTAGCAGATACGCTGGGCCTGCAGGAGGTGAAGTTGATGGTAAAAACTTAACTTTAATGTATGTTCCAGAAGATCAAAATGATATTGTTTTGGTAGATGATGGAGACTACACCGCTCAGGCGCAGTGGAATGATTTAAACTCTTTTATTAATGATCATAAATACTTAGATGAACATCGAGGTGAAATAGTAGATCGTAACTCTCAACGTATGCCATTTGAACATACTTTGGATTTAAAATTTATGCAGGAGTTTAGATTTAAAGTTGCTGCAAATCGTGAAAATAAAATTCAGATAACTTTTGATGTCTTTAATTTTACTAATATGCTAAATAAAGATTGGGGAAGAATGCATTATTCTATAGGTGATTATGGAGTGTACCAGGTATTGAAATTTCAAGGATATCAAGCTGATGGCACAACTCCAACTTATTCTTATTATAATAAGAATGGTAATAAAACTTATGGAATTGATGATTCTGGATTTAAAAGTTCTCGTTGGCAAGCTCAAATTGGAGTGAGATATATCTTTTGATTTATATAGTTTTTTATATGAAGGGCAGCTTATACTTGCCCTTTTTTCTTTTGCAGAAGGTTCTCTGATTGCAAAATAGATTGTATTTATAATATTTTATTTAAAGGCGTCCCGGATTTGTTGGGATGCCTTTTTTATATCTGATAAAAGAGATGGTATTATAGTTTATATAAAAGTTACAAAACAACATTTTATTCGTTATTATTCCCGAATCATTCGGGCAAGGTGATTTAATATAGAGGATTTTTATATTTTTGTTTGTTGAAATAAAATCCCCGAAATTTAAGGATGGAGCATTTTGATGTAATAATTGTATTTGTTGTATTGGCCTTTATATTGGTTTCTTTGTACAAAGAAATATTGGGAGCGGCTTTTACTTTTTTTGTGGCAACTATGGTGTTGGGTTTTTTTGGGGTGCTAACTCCTAAAGAACTATTGGCTGGTTTTGCAAATGAGCAACTTGCTGTAATTATTATGCTCCTGTTGTTGGGTGATGCTATCAGGCAGATATCTGTCATCGAAATATTTTTCAGTCGTATTTTTCCCAGGCAAAGTGGGTACCGGGGTTTTCTTTCCCGAATTATGCTATGGATTGGTGGGTTTTCTGCGTTTTTAAATAACACACCTTTAGTAGCCGTAATGATGCCCTATGTGCATAACTGGTGTAAACGGAATAATATTTCTCCATCTAAATTGCTATTGCCCTTGTCGTATGCAGCAATTTTAGGGGGCTGTGTTACACTTATAGGAACTTCTACCAACCTTATCGTTAATGGTATGGTTGTTGATCAAACCATATTTCCGGATATGGAACCTATCCGTATGTTCGATTTCTTTTGGGTAGGTTTTCCTATGTTGATTATCGGGTTTTTATACCTTTTCTTTTTTGGAAACAGACTGTTGCCGGAACGAAATATTTTGTCAAAGGAAATTTCCGGCTCAGAGCGTAAATATGTTGTAGAGGCAAAAGTTCATAAAAGCTCCAAATTGGCCGGGAAAACTATTGAAGAGTCTGGTTTGGGGAATTCAAAAGGGCTGTTTTTAGCCGAAGTTGTCAGAAAAAAATATACTTTTCAGGTATTTGACAAAGACTTTGTGCTGGAGTGTGGTGATTTGTTGCGGTTTGCAGGGGAGAGTGAAGATATTGCCAACTTGCTTTCGGATGGTAGTAACCTTACACTACCTACGGTTGGAATGATGAGCAAGTTGAAAAGGGCAGATGTCGTTGAAATCGTTATATCCCACAATAGTAGTTTAATATCTAAAATGGTTAAAGATGTTAAGTTTAGGGCAAAATATGATTCTGTTCTTTTGGCAATACATCGTAATGGAGAAAGGATTACCGGAAAGCTTGAGGAGTTAAAGTTAAAAGCAGGTGATGTTATCCTGATATTGGCGGGTGATGATTTTAATTCGCGTTTGCAGGATGATCTGGATTTTTATGTAATTTCAAAAGTTAAAGAAGTTAGGAAGCCTGAGCGATATAAAGTCTGGACCTTGTTTGGAGGAACCTTATTGGCAATTTTTCTTTCGGCCCTGAATTTAATTCCGTTGTTTATGGGATTGTTGGTTGTGCTGGTGGTAATCAATATACTGGGTGTTGTTAGTGCCAAGGATTTACCTAAAAACATTGATTATAATCTGGCTGTTATTATTGCTTTGTCGCTGGCATTGGGAACGGCCATGATAAAAACAGGTGTTGCTGATATGATTGCCGACTTTATGATATCCATATTATTCCCATTTGGGAAAATAGCTGTTTTAGCCGGTATATATTTAATTACAACTGTTTTGGCTGCATATATTACTAATAAGGCTGCTGTTGCAATAATCTTTCCTATATCGCTTACTGCAGCACATGCTTTAGAACTTAATCCGTTGCCCTTCGCATTGGTGGTTTCTTTTGCTGCAGCCGCTAATTTTCTTACCCCTATAGGTTATCAAACGAACTTGATGGTATATGGGCCAGGGGGTTATACTTTTAAAGATTTTTTTAGGATTGGATGGCCATTGACTATTATTTACATGGTGGTTACTGTTGTTATCTTAAATTACATGTATTTGTAGTTTGGTTGATACTTTGTTTTGTAGTTAAGGTGCAAAAAAAAGCCAACCCGATGTAGGTTGGCCTGGTTTTATAATGCGTTAAAATTTACTGTTTAACTGCAATTGTTTCAATTTCTACTAAAACGCCCAGGGGAAGTTCTTTCACTGCAAAGGCAGCTCTGGCAGGCGGGTTTTCTGTATAACACTTCCCATACACTTCATTCATCTCCTTAAAGTTTGCCATATCCGAAAGCAAGCAAGTTGATTTAATAACGTCGCAAAAAGAGTAGCCAGCTTCAGAAAGTATGGCCTCAATGTTTTTCATTACCTGCTCTGTTTGTTCAATTATTCCACCTTCTACAATATTTCCGGTTTCCGGATTAATGGGAATTTGTCCTGATATGAATAGCATTCCGTTTGCTTCTATTGCCTGGCTATATGGACCTATAGCTGCTGGTGCATTGGGGGTGCTGATTACTTTTTTCATTTTGGGTAATTTTATGTTTAATATCTTACGTTAGAACTTAATGTGCTAAAAGAAATTAGGATTGTCTCTGGGACTACTTCGTTTGTCGTATTTCAGATCCTGAAGTATGGAAGAGTTTACGTTAAGTGTAAAAAAGTAAGATTTATACCTTCCTACAGGAACCAGGTTGAAGCTCATGCCCCAGCAGTGTAAGTCTCTTGATATTCTAAGGTTTGTGTGTGATATTTCTTTTCTGTCAAAGTTATATCCCGAAGAAAAAGAAAATTTCCATTTGGGGGTTAAAGAGAAATCTCCATTAAAATTAATATCCGAAGTTATCTTTTTCTTGTAAGCCATTTTTTGCTTGTCAAATTCGCCGTTGCTTAATCGAAAACTATAGTTCAGTGAAATGTTCCATGGAAATTCAAACTTTGTATATCCATCGTCGTCCATAAGTGTTTCGCGGGTACCCCGTGTCTCGGCAAAATCATCGCCTAAACGATCAACCCGGTCCAGTGGATTGTCTAACATTTCATCCTCAGGTAACTGGGATTCGTCAGTTTCTTCTTCTTCAGAATCGGTTCCGTTTCTCTGTTCTCTCCATTTTTTAAGCTTTTCAGAACCAAATGACAAACCAAAGCTTAGGTTTGCAGATTCCATTCTTACTAATTTTCTGTCCGCCTTCCATAACGATGTATTGATGCGAATTGGTGAACCTGTGGCAGTAGTGTCTAAGGCATAAGGATCAAAGGTAGCCCCAAAATTGATACTGGTCCCTAATATTTTGGTTCTTCCGCTCATATTTATTCTCGACCATTTCAGAGAGTCGGCCAGGAAGTTGTGTGATGTGGAGAAGTTCAGGCTCTCCAGTATTTTTATTTTTTTAAAGCCGGTAGTGTCTCTTTCGCTTTTTACCTTCATCTCAAGGGTGTTGCCAACAGAAAGGCCTAAAGATCCTGATTTTCCTTTGCCCGGAGTACCATAAAGGGCTCCTTCGTATCGTGAATACTCATGCCTGATTATCGAATCTAAATTAGGGTTGTAATATTCAAACCAGTCATAGTAACCAAATTTTTCATCTCCAAAGTCGGGGCGATAGGATAAACTTGCCGAAGGTGTCATTACATGTCTTATCCGGTCTACTTTCTTACCAAATAATTTGCGCCACGGAGTATACATAGTATAAAACTTGGTGGAGGTGCTTACAGAATAGCTGTAGTCGTATACCCTTTTAAAGCCGTTGGTTGTATCGGCTGTTACCACTTTTCCAAGCTCTTCATCCCATTCTTTTGTTATTGATTTACTGTACCACCTTTCTGTATAATTTACAGATGGAGTTAAAGTAAAGTACTTTAGTAATTTCAGGTTTAAAGAAAGAGGTACGGAGTGTTTAACGCCGTTTTCCCATTCCTGAGGGAATTTTTTTTCAGAGAATTCATACTCCTTTGCGTTCAGGGAATTCCTTAAATTTGCAGTATACGACAAACTTAATTTTTCGTACCATGCTTCCTTAGAGCCAATTTTATTTTTCCTCTTAAAGGGAAAAATCCTGTTCATGGTTAAAGTAAGGTCAGGAGTAGTAAGGCTAATGGTAGTATCACGTGTGTTTTGTGATGCTAAAATATTGGCCGAAAAGTTGAACGGTGAATTAGGAAACCTCCTGCTGTAAGATATACTTGAACGTTTAGTGTTTTGCGCCAGTTTATTTGGGTTGATTACACTTGTAACGTTGTTTTGGTCAAACGAACTACTTGAAAAGTTTACACTTGCTGAAAAGGTTTGAAATGGATTGGCTTTGGAATCCTGACGGTGAGACCAGTTTATAGAAAAATCCTTTGATTTGCTGTAATCAGGGAGATCCTTTTCGCTATTTACATTCACTATGTATTGAACGCTTAAATTTCCTGAAAACTTATAGTTGAGTTTGTATTTGGAATTACCCCTTAAACCCCAGGATTCGTTGGCATATAAATCACCCGTAATGGCCATGTCGAAGTAATCACTGGCAGCCCAGTAATAGCCTCCGTCGCGTAAAAACAGACCCCTGTTGCTTTCTTCTCCATACGAAGGCATGATTATACCTGAACTATAGCTGCTTGTGTTGGGTATAACTGCAAACGGAATCCCAATTGGCAGCGGGATGTCTTCAACAACCAGATAGGCCGGACCAGTGATGGTTTTTTTACCTGGAATAACCTTGGCTTTTGTAAGGTTAAGGTAAAAGTGAGGGTGTTCATGGTTGTCGCATGTACTATAATGTCCGTCTTTTATCGAAAATGAATCATCAGGTGCTTTTTTTGCATATTCGCTAACAACATATCCTTCGCCCTGTTCAGTAACAACATGTTCGATAATAGCCTTTTTGCTTTCGAAATTGTATTTTATCTTTTTCATTTCGTACGAACCGCTTTTGTCTGTAAATACAGGCAGTCCGCTGGCAACACCTAAGGAATCTTCAATTCCGTAGGCATAGGTTAAACTGCTGTCCAGGTCGAGTTCGATACAGGCGGCAGTTAGCGTAATATCTAAATACTTTACTTCGGCATCGCCATATAAAAAAACCTTTTTAGATCCATCCATGGTCATGATGATTGAATCTTTGGCAGTGTATTCTACATCGGCTTCTATCCCCAGTCCCTTAGAATCAGAGGATCCGGAAACCCCGGTAGAGTCAAGTGGGGCAACAATTGAATCATTTGACAGGGTAGCTATGGTATCATTTTGTGATACCTGGGCAAATGATAAATTGAAAAATAGACTGTAAATCAATAAAATAAATAGCGGATAAACCTTGGTTGTATATCCGGTGTGTATGTTGTTTTTATTTTGATTCAATGCTTTGATTCTTTAATTTTCAAGTTGCGACAAAAATAAATAAAAATTGATGATAGAGACTTTTTATTTATAAAATAAGCGCCTTGAAATAGTAATTATTTGTATTTATTGCCGACATCTGTTAGCAAATAATCTGCCATGGTTTTAATTAATGCATATTTTAAGCTAAAAAATTCATTATTTTTCAGAAAAGAGGATAGTTATTTCATTGTCAAAGGTTATTTTTGAACATTATTTGAAAAATATAATAAAGAAGCAACCAACAGTCAGGTTATAAGACTATAACTTTGGATGAAACTGAGCCGAAAACTTCATGGGAATGTGGTTGCGGCAGTATAGAGGAATTTGTGACTGAGTATAGGATGTAGCTGAGGACAAAAGTAAAATGAGTCAAACTATTATTAAGGGAATGAATATCAAAAATATTATATGGTGTTTGCCGGTGTTTGTTTTAATGATGACTTTTTATGCAAATCCGGTAACAGGACAAACTACCGGAAAATTTCAAAGGGTGGTTATTGATGCAGGACATGGAGGGAAAGACCCCGGAGCACATGGTAAATATGCAAAGGAGAAAGATGTGGTTTTGGCTGTTGCATTAAAGCTTGGAAATTATATTGAAAAGTATATGCCGGAAGTTGAGGTTGTATATACCCGTAAAAAAGATGTTTTTGTACCATTAAAAGAACGGGCAAAAATAGCTAATAAGTCAGATGCCAGCTTGTTTATATCCATACATGCAAATTATATTTCTAATCCTAAGATTACTGGAACAGAAACCTTTGCTTTAGGGCTTCATCGAACCCAGGATAATTTAGAGGTTGCAAAAAAGGAAAACTCAGTAATAGTTTTGGAAGACGATTATTCAACAACTTATGAAGATTTTGACCCGAATTTAGCAGAGTCTTATATCATTTTTGAACTATATCAGAATATATATTTAAACCAAAGTCTGGAAATGGCAGATATGGTTCAGCATCAGTTTGGAGAGCGGGTAGGTAGAAGAAACCGTGGTGTGAAGCAGGCTGGTTTCTTGGTTTTGCGCGAGATTGCTATGCCTGGGGTGTTAGTTGAATTGGGATTTTTGAGTAATTCTATAGAGGAAAAATATTTATCGTCAAACGAAGGGCAAACATTGCTTGCCTCCGGTATTTACAGGGCATTTAGGGATTATAAAAATAACTTTGAGGCTAAAAACAATATTGAGATAAAAGAAACCCCGAAAAAAACAACAGGCCCAGGTGTTTTGTATCGAATCCAGGTGGCTAGCAGCAAGCGACAAATAAAACAGGGAACCTCGATATATAAAAAGTTTGCTGATTTATATGAATATAAGGATGGAAAGTATTTTAAATACGCAGTGGGAGAGTCGGATAGTTTTAGTGGAATTAGCAAACAGGTTGGTATGGTGCAGGAAAAAGTAAAGGATTGTTTTATAATAGCTTTTAAAGATGGTCAAAGGATTTCTTTAACAGAAGCAAAAAAACTAACCCAAGAATAGAATATACTTTAGTGGTAAAAAGCAATGAATTGAACATTGAGTGTGGGGGCATTCAATTAATTAAAAAAAACTTTAATAGTTGCCATGAGTGATTTTATTCCAAATATTGACGAAAGTTCTAGTGTTCCAAAATTTTTACAGGTAGTAGATGCTTTTGAAGAGGCTGTAAAAAGTAACAAGATGAAGGTGGGCGACAACCTGCCTTCTGTTAATGAAATGTGTTCCAGGTGCGGATTAAGCCGTGATACGGTTTTTAAGGCATACAGTGAATTGAAAAATCGCAGATTAATAGAATCTGTGCCTAATAAAGGGTATTATGTTTCAAGTAATACTTCCAATGTATTTCTTTTTTTAGATACGCTCAAGGCATATAAAGAGGTGCTCTACGGTGCTTTCAGGTCTGCTCTGCCCAGCCGGGTGAACGTAGATGTGCATTTTCATCATTACAATCCCAGGGTATTTGAGGATATTGTAAGAAATGCTGCAGGAAAGTACAGTCATTATATTATTATGAATTTTGATGATGACAGGGTGAAATCCGCCTTGAAGCTTATTGACCCATCTAAGCTTTTATGTATCGACTGGAAAATTAATGTTCCGCCTAAAAGTTCATTTATAGGACAGGATTTTGGAGCTCCGGTGTACAATAACCTCTTAAAAGTTGAGGATAAGTTAAAACGGTATTCCAGGCTTTTGTTAGTATATCCTGAGTATACAAACCATCCCAAAGAAACTGTGGAGTACTTCAAAAAATACTGTTCTGAAAGACAAATTCATCATGATGTAATTTATTCATTAGACGATTTGCATCCACAGAAAGGAGAGCTTTATTTTACAGTAAGCGACCGGGTGTTGGCTATTCTGCTTGATATGTCTTCAGATAAAGGGTTGGTGTTAGGGACAGACATAGGGATTATCTCGTATAATGAAACCCCAACAAAAAAGTATATTAAAGATGGGATCAGTGTGCTTTCTACAGATTTTGCTTTGATGGGCAAAAAAATGGCCTATTTTGTAGAACAGGAGCTTAAATTGAACGAATTTGTTGATACAGAAATAATTGAACGAAGTTCGTTGTGAGTTTCCATGGGAATTATCTTCGCTATTGAAAATAATAGTTGACTTTCATATTAAAATACCTGTAATTTGTGACTTGGTTGAACATTATTTGTATAATTTGGTTTAATGTTCTTGTAACTGTAGTACGATAAATAGATTTTTGAACCTAAATTCAATTTAAAATTATGGAACAGATTATGGATCTTTTTGAATCTTCAAAGGGGTATATTGTAGCCTATGGAGGGCAATTGGTTTTGGCTATTATTACTTTAATAGTGGGTTTTTGGGTGATTGCCAAGATCACCAAAGGAATGAAGAAGGCATTCCAGATAAAACAAGTTGATGTAACGCTTCAGCCTTTTTTGGTTGGATTACTGAGTTACATACTTAAAATTTTGTTGGTGATCAGCGTGATGTCGATGGTTGGCATTCAAATGACTTCGTTTATAGCTATTTTAGGTGCCGCAGGTTTAGCTGTGGGTATGGCTTTGTCAGGAACGCTACAGAATTTTGCCGGGGGTGTAATGTTGCTGGTGTTAAAGCCATTTAAAAAAGGTGATTTTATTGAAGCGCAGGGATATAAGGGAACGGTGCAGGAAATTCAAATTTTCAGCACTATTTTAAATACGCCCGATAACCGTGTTATTTTCATTCCTAATGGTGGGCTGTCAACGTCCAGTTTGATAAATTATTCAAGAGAATCTAACAGGAGAGTAGATTTTTCTTTTGGGATAGGATATGGAGATGATATTGATAAGGCCAAGGGAATAATTCTGGATGTTATCAGCCAAAATGATAAAATCTTTGAAACACCGGAACCATTTGTTGCAGTTGGAGAGTTGGCTGATAGTTCGGTTAATATTACCACAAGGGTATGGTGTAAAGGTGAAGATTACTGGGGAGTATTCTTCTATATGAATGAGGCTGTTAAAAAGGCATTCGACAAGCAAGGAGTTTCTATACCATTTCCACAAACCGATGTACATTTATTTAAAGCAGAATAAATAATAAGTAAATAATTCTAAACTTCACACAATGATGAAAATAGTACTAATTGCATTTTTATGCGCACTCACTACCGGGGTTTTCGCTCAGCAAGAAAAAAACGATTCTATTAAATATTGGAAAGTAGGGGGTAGTGCATCTCTCAATTTTTCTCAGGTTTCCTTAACCAACTGGTCTGGTGGGGGTAATAATACCGTGGCGGGAACATTTCTTTTTAAAGGATTTTTAAATTATAAAAAAGAAAAACTGGCCTGGGACAATACTTTGGATCTTGGGTATGGACTAACCAAGCAAGGGGATTATAAAGTTGCCAAGTCAGAAGATCGCCTGTATGTATCCTCAAAGCTTGGTTACGAAAATGGTAACCATTGGTTTTATACTGCCCTGGCTGATTTTAAAACCCAGTTTACTGTTGGTTATAAGGATCCTTTGGTTCAGGCCACTAAAATTTCAGATTTTATGTCGCCTGCTTATTTGCAGTTTTCGCTGGGTATGGATTATAAACCATCAGACAATTTTTCTATGTTCATATCTCCTCTGGCTTCAAAAATGACTTTTGTTTCAAGCGATTCATTGTCGTATGCCGGGGCTTATGGTATGGAAAAGGAAGAATATGATCATATGAGGGGTGAGTATGGAGCTTCGGTAAAAGTAGTGGCTCAGAAGAAGGACTTAATCAAAAATGTAAATGTTTATTCCAGATTGGACCTTTTTTCCAATTATTCTGAAAACCCCCAGAATGTTGATGTAGATTTTGAAATAGGGTTCGATATGAAAGTTAATAAGTTTTTAAGTGCAGTGTTTAAAACAAATATTATTTACGATGATGATATTAAGTATGTAAATAGTGCCGGAGTGGAAGAGGGGGCACGAATCCAGATGAAACAGTTGTTTGGCGCAGGGTTGACGTATAGTTTTTAAGAAATATAAAAAGGAGCGGTTATATAACGCTCCTTTTCTGTTTTAATATGGTGATTTTACATCCATTAGTTTTTTAAGATGCCCGGATTTTAGGTCAAATATCCACCCGTGTAAAAAAAGTTCCTGATTCCTTTCCCAGGCGTGTTGTACAATTGAGGTGTTTGATAGTTTTTCAATTTGCCTTTCTACATTTATCTCCGACAATTTATTCAACATTTCTTCTTTGTCATCAAATTTGTTTAATATCTCACTGTTCTTTTTGTAAGAATCTTTTATTCCGGAAAGCCAGTCACCCAGGTATTCATCTTTGTTGTTGTCTACAGCTGCAGCAATTCCTCCACATCCGTAATGCCCACAGATAACAATGTGTTTTACTTTTAGGTAGTCTACCGCATATTTAATTACGCTCATTACATTAGAGTCGTTGGTAATTACCTGGTTGGCAATGTTCCGGTGTACAAAAAAATCCCCTGGTTCTGTATGGGTATGCCCTGCTGCTGGAACACGACTATCTGAGCAACCTATCCAAAGATATTTAGGGCTTTGTCCTAATGCCAGGTTTTTAAAGTAATCGGTATCTTCCCGGGTTTTTTCTTTTACCCATTCTTTGTTTTTGGCAAAAATATGATCTAATGACAGCATAGAAATATATTAATTGTTTAAATGTTGCTAAGATAACAGATCGTTAGACTTTAGATAAGAGACTTATTTGCAAGATGCTTAAAATCAGATTTTTACCTAACTTAAGTTGGTTTTATTAATTATCTCATAATCTTACACTTATAAAAAAAAACTAACGAACTATTGTAAGAATAACAGCCCGAAAATAGAAAATGTTTAATAGAATATAAATAGAGGTTGTTCAATTTTTGGGCAAGTATTTGTTTTTTTGCTGCTGGTGATTTTGTTAAGATTGGGGTAGCGTGTTGATAATAAGGTGTTTGTGTGGTGGCGGAAATAATAAAGTGTAAAAAATATACAAACGATTGCACATTATTGCGCAATCGTTTGTATATTTGCAGTAAATTATAACTAATGAAGAAGGTTACCATTAATGATATTGCAAAGAAGTTGGGAGTTACCCCTTCAACAATTTCACGGGCTTTGGCTGATAATAAGAGGGTTAGCCTAAAGACCAGGGAGATGGTAAAGAAAGTTGCCAAAGAGATGGGGTATCAACCTAATTTAATGGCTGCTTCTTTAAGAAAAGGCAGGTCGGATTTGGTTGGGATGATAGTGCCAAGGATTAACCGCCATTTTTTTAGCAATGTGATTAGTGGAGTTGAAGAAATATTGAATCCTGCAGGTTATAGTTTGCTTATTATGCAAAGTCACGAAAAGTTGAGGTCTGAAGTTAAAGCAGTAAACTCACTGATGCAAAACCGTGTTGCAGGAATTATCACTTCTATTTCAAGTGAAACCGATGATTTTGGACACTTTCAGTATGTAGTAGATTCAAAAGTTCCATTAGTTCAGTTTGATAGGGTTAGCAAAGAGCTGACTGGAGCAAAGGTTGTCAACGATAATTATACCGGAGCATATCTGGCTACTAAAAAGTTATTGGAATCAGGGTATCGAAGGGTGGCACACTTTGGGGGCAGCAGGTTGCTAAAAGCTTATTGTGAGCGCAGGAGAGGATATGAAGATGCAGTGAAGGATTATTTTGGGAAAGTGGATGAAGGATTGATAATGGAAGATGTTATTACCCGTGAAGCAGGCTATTTAAAAGTAAAAGAAGTAGCCAAGGAAGGGATCGACGCTGTTTTTTGTGCTGGTGATTATTCTGCATTTGGCGTTTACGAAGGATTAAAGGAACTGGGGATAAGTATATCAAAAGAATTTGGGGTGGCAGGATTTGGAAATGAACCTTTTGCTGAGATGATTTATCCAACCCTTTCGTCTGTGGAGCAACAGGGTAGTGAAATGGGGCGAATGGTGGCAAGGCAAATGATTGATGCAATCAATGGCTCTGGCCATAATATAGAAATAGTTGTCCCTGTTAAGTATATTGATAGAGATTCTTCAGGTAAAGTCTTGTAGAGTTAGTGTTTGTAAAGTAATATTTCGATTAAATATATTATTAGGTAGTTAATTAAATAATTAGGTAGTTATGAGTTTGGAAGTTCGTTATGCAGTACATCCGGAAGATGTGAAAAGCTATGATACATCACGTATCAGAAAAGAATTTTTGGTTGAAAAGGTAATGGTTGAAGGTGAAATCAACCTGGTTTATTCTTTTTACGACCGATATATTGTAGGAGGGGCCGTGCCTACAGATAAGCCAATTAAATTGGAAACTTATGATGAATTAAAGGCTGATTTCTTTTTAGCCCGTCGCGAAATGGGTATAATCAATGTTGGAGGAGACGCTAAAATTACAGCCGACGGAACGGTTTATACCTTGAAATATAAAGAAGCCCTTTACCTGGGACAAGGTATAAAAGATGTTGTTTTTGAATCTGTTGATGCTTCATCTCCAGCTCATCTTTATATTAACTCGGCACCGGCACATAAGTCTTTGCCTAGCCGTCATGTAACTTTGGCCGATGCAAATGTGTTACAGTTAGGTTCGTTGGAAACTTCTAATGAGCGCCAGATTAACCAATTGTTGATTAAGGAAGTTATCGAAACCTGCCAGTTGCAAATGGGAATGACTGAGTTGAAACCTGGAAGTGTTTGGAATACTATGCCAGCACATACGCATAACCGCAGGATGGAAGCGTATTTTTATTTTGAAGTGCCAGAAAATCAAGCAGTTTGTCACTTTATGGGACAGCCTGAAGAAACTCGCCATATCTGGATGAAAAATGAAGAGGCAGTTTTATCTCCATCATGGAGTATTCATAGTGCAGCAGGGACTTCAAATTATATTTTTATTTGGGGTATGGCAGGTGAAAACCTGGATTATACAGATATGGATGTACGCCAGCCAAATGAATTGAAATAAAATTAATTTGCGATTATTTTTAGTGAAAGGTTGATTTGGTGCTTTTAGTGGCCAAACACCTTTCATACTTTAATGAATTAAAATTTTTTGCACAAATGTGCAAACGATTGTTTTAGAATTTAAACATATATAAATCTTAAAGATATGATTAACCAATTATTTGATTTGTCAGGAAAAGTAGCCCTTGTTACAGGTGGTACCCATGGTATTGGAATGGCATGTGGTAAAATATTAGCAAAAGCTGGTGCAAAATTATGTGTTAACGATATAAACGACGAAAAGTTAGAAGAATGTAAGGCTGAATATGCTAAAGATGGTATTGATGTATTTACAGTGAATTTTAACGTTACTTCGGAAGAGGATGTTGATAAAGGTGTTAGCATTATCGAAAAAGAAGTTGGTCCTATTGATATTTTGGTGAATAACGCTGGTATTATCAAGCGTGTCCCAATTTTAGATATGCCAATTAAAGATTTTGAAATGGTATTGGATGTTGATTTGGTTGCCCCATTGATTGTGGCAAAAAGGATTGCTCCGGGAATGATCGAGCGCCGCCAGGGAAAAATCATCAACATGTGTTCTATGATGAGTGTTTATGGACGTCAGAATGTTTCGGCATATGCTGCGGCTAAAGGTGGATTAAAATTGCTTACCGAAAACATGACCTGTGAATGGGCAAAATACAATGTACAGATTAATGGTATTGGCCCTGGTTATATTGCTACGTCTCAAACGGCTCCTATTCGTGAAAATGGCCATCCTTTTAATGATTTGGTTATGACTCGTACACCTGCCGGAAGATGGGGAGATCCTGAGGATGTAGGTAATGCTGCCTTATTCCTGGCATCAAAAGCTGCCGATTTTGTTAATGGCCATATTTTATATGTTGATGGTGGTATTCTTGCCAACTTTGGATATGTAAAAGGTGAAAATGAGATTTAATCTTATGAAGAATCAGTTTTATTATATTCTATTTGCTGTGCTTCTACTTGTTTTAAGTAGTTGCACCAGCAATGACAATGGCATGGTTGTATCTGTATCAAACTCTCTAGATGTGGATAGAACTGTAGAAACTGTTCGTGTGGAACTGTGCGAAAGTTTGTCTGTGGCAACGGGTGTTGTGGTTATCGACAAGGCATCTAATGTTGAAATCCAATCTCAATTGGTAGATAAGGACAAAGACAATGTTTTTGAAGCAATTCTTTTTCAGGTTAAGTTGAGTGCAAATGAAAGCCGTGATTTTGTTATTAAAGAGGGAGTTTCTTCTGTTAAACCTTCTGAGGTAAAAACTTACGCTCGTTTTGTACCGGAACGTACAGATGATTTTACCTGGGAAAATGACAAGGTAGCTTTTCGTGTGTATGGACCAACTGCTCAACGTATGGTTGAAGAAGGCCAGGAGGGTGGTACGCTGTCTGGTGGTGTAGATTGTTGGCTTAAAAAAGTGGATTACTCAATTATAAATAAATGGTATAAAGGGAATGATGAAAACCCTGGTTATTACCATATTGATCATGGCGAAGGGTTGGACAATTACCATGTTGGACCTAGTCTTGGTTGTGGTGGTACAGGTGTTATGATTGACGGAGAATTGGTTACTTCGCTTAACTACACTGGATATAATGTACTATCAAATGGTCCGGTTGAAACAGCATTTGAGCTGGCTTATGCGCCGTTTGGTTCTGAAAAAAAGCAGGTAAGCCAATCAAAAACAGGAATCATAAACCTGGGAAATAATTTTACAAAGTTTGTTATTGAGGTTAAAGGTGCCGACACATTAACTACCGGGGTAACTTTGCATGAAAACCAAGGTGTTACAGGAGTGGATTCTGTTGCGTGTTGGGGAGATTATTGGTCGCCGCATTTTGGCGAAGAGATCGGTAATGCTATTGTGGTGGATCCTAAATATTATGCCGGGTATTCAAAGGTTGTTTCCAACGAAAAGGATAAAAGCCATTTGTTGATGCACTTAAAGGTGATAGATGGCAAAGTTGAATATTATACAGGTTTTGCCTGGAGTGGGAGTAAGCAGTTTAAAGGGCAAAAAGAATGGGAAGCGTATTTAAGTAAGTTTGCCCGTCAAATCAGCAACCCACTTAAAATTACGAAAGCGAATTAAGATTTAGTAGTTTTATAGTTTTATAGTTTATTTATTCAGGTAGTTCACTTTGGGAACTACCTGTTTTTGTTTGTACTTATTTATTTATGTTGCTGAACTTGTGGAAGTTTCTTCTGTATGTAGAGGGTGAAACACCATATTCTTTTTTAAAGGTCTGGCCAAAGTAGCTGATGTCGCTAAAGCCGCACTCTCCTGATATTTCGGATACATTTAAAGTTGTTTCTTCAAGTAGCTCAACAGCTTTTATGAGTCTCATCTTTTTAATAAACATGTTTGGCGACAAGTTGATGCTGTTTGTTAGTTTTCTATATAGCATTGAATTGCTGATGTTCAGTTCGCTTGCTAAATCGCCAACACCAAAGTTTGGGTTCGAAATATTCTTTTCTACACTGGTTTTAATCTCATTTAAAAACTTGTCTTTTCCTTTTGTAATCGTTTTTGAAAAAGCATCGTTTCTAACGGGTTTGTCCTCTTTGAAACTGTTTTTTTGATTGATAAGGTTCTGTACCCTAACAAGTAGCGTATTGATGTCAAGGGGTTTGGCAATATAACTATCAGCACCGGCCTTGTAACAAATAGCTCTTTCATTTTCAGAAGGCTGGCCGGATAGCATAATGAATGGAATAACCTTGTTACTTCCGGATTTCTTCACCTCTTTACATAAATCTTTGCCTGTAAGGGGATAAGAGGAAAGGGTGTCGGAAATTATCAGGTCTGGTGTTTGTTTTAAGATGTTTTTTAGGCCTGTTTGTGCATTACTAAATTCCTTTACATTAAAAAACGGTGATAGTTGTTTTTTTAATATCCTGCGTAAATCCTGATCGGGATCAATGATGGTGATAATGCTTTTTTCGTCTGATTCTTTTACCAGGTTCCTTAGGTTTACTAATACCTCCTCCTCAATTTCTAATTTGTTTTTAAGGAAACCAATATCTTCTTTGGTTATTTTCCCGTTTTCTGTATTTATATCCTGATAAGCATTTTGTGATATGGGTATGTTAAATGTGATCACTCTTTCGTTGTTGTTTGTGGAGAATTTTATTTCACCCCGATGCAATTCAATCATCTGTTTTGTTATGGCCAGTCCAATGCCAATGTTACCTGTCATATACTCACTTTCATCGGTGAGAAGAACATCCGGGACATCGTTTAATTGCAAGTGGTTATGGGTAATGATAAACTGTGCATAATCGGTGGCGTTTTTGTTTACAGAATGCGCCTGGATGCTGATAAATCCTTTGTATGAGGTGTCTTTTAAGGCTAATGTTAGCAAGTTGTATAAAATAATATCGAGTTTGTCGGTGTCAAAGCAGGCTTCGTTTATCTGGATGTCTCGTGTAAACAGTATTTCCTTTTTACTCATTAACAGACCAAAGTTATCGCACACATCGCTTGTAAAATTGTTTAAATTTTCAACTGTAATATTTAATGGAATTTGATCACTTTCGGCAGTGCTATAATATAAAAACTGTTTGTTAAACCTAATGAGCCTGTTGATGTTCCGCTGCGCAAGCAGAAGATCTTGTTGGGGTGGTGAGGACCTGAGGTTTTTCCAGTTCTCCATATATACATTAAGTACATTTAAGGGAGTGATGAACTCATTCGAAATGTTAGCAAAAAGCTGTTTTTTGAAGTCTAGAAGGTTTTCTGATTTCTCGTGTTCAATGTGCTCTATTTCCAGTTCTCTCATTATTTTGTGAGTTTTCCTCTCTTTAATAATAATATATAAAAGGGTTGAGAGAATGATACCAAAATAAAGACTAATGGCCCATCCTGTTTCGTAATAGGCTGGTTTTACTATTACCCTGAGACTGCGTGGTTGGGGCCTCCATAATCCATTGTTATTTGAAGCGTTGTATCGTAGCGTGTATTCACCCGGTTTTAAATTGGCATAGGTAATTTCCCTGATGGAGGATCTGATGTATCTCCAATCGTTGTCTACACCTTCGAGCTTAATGATATAATTGTTGTTTTCAGGGGAGGCATAGGAGAGTGCAGAAAAGGTAAATGAAAGGGTATTGGAGTTGTGATTTATAATTAAAGGGGCATTGTTTGAAGGTGTTTTTATGATTTGATTGCCATGTTTTATGTTTGTAATAGCAACAGGAGGTATGGACGGGTTTGATTTTACAGAATCGGGATAGAAAGCATTAAAACCTCTGTTCCCACCTAAGTATATCTTTCCATCCTGGCCTTTGTAACAGGCATTCCTGATAAAATTGTTATTCAATAGCTGTTCTGATTTTGGAAATACAGAATAACTGACTTTGTTTTCTTTAAGGCTAAGCCTGATTATTCCCAGGCTTGATGCTATCCATAAAATACTGTTGTCGTCTTCAATAATGCTGAAAATGGCTTCTCCAATAATGTTATCTACTTCCTTTACCTGGCTGAAGTTGATGTTATCAGGTGTTTTTTTTAAGAGTTTGCCCCCGGTGGTACCAAGCCAGATGGTTCCATCGTGCCCTTTGTGCATTGTGCTTATCTGTTGCGGTACGTTTAAAAAGCGGGGATGGTCTGATCCTGCGTGTTCGAATTGAGCAGGGAAATGGGCTTCCAGACTTGTTTTTAACAGGTTAATGCCTTTGTCAAAGGTGCTTACCCAAAGTTGATGGTTGTTGTCTTCTATTATTTTTGATATGAGGTTACTGCTGATCGAGTTCGGGTCATCATTTTTGTGCTTGTAGCTTATTAAGCTAAAGTTTTCAAGTCCGGCAGGGTAGTGTTTGATGATTTTATAAAGCCCTTTCTCTGTGCCTGCCCATATGTTTCCAAGGTGATCTTGCATGAGGTCAACTACTGATTCTGCTTCAAAATTATAGGCAGTGTTGTCCTGGCTTATTTCGATGGAGTTTCCTGTTAGCGGGTCGTATTTAATAAGGCCCAGGTATCTTGTCCCAAGCCATAAAAAACCATCCGTGTCCCATAAAAAGCAATTGATGGTGTTTAGATCCGCTGTTAGTTTTTGATATTCGGGCATGGATGTATAAGGGACAAAGCGTTTGTCTGAAAATGAGTATTTGCCAAAACCATAGCCGCGCAGACCGATTAAAAGATTATTATTGGGGTCTTTTGTAAATGCTGTAGCTGCCTGACTTAATAGTTTTTTAGAGTTAATAGGGATTTTGTATGTTGTAAAGTGTTGAGAGTATGGATTTGAGAGATAAACGCCAGTTAGGGTGCCTGCCCACACAAAATCATTGTCATCGCACAAAATTGAAAAAGCTTCGTATTGAGGGGTATTTGACGATTCGGAAGAGGTTGCTGTTATGGAAGAAAACTCAGGTATCTCATTTAGTGGTTTTTTAATTTGAATTACGCCATTGGTAGTTCCCAGCCAAAGTGTACCATTGGGGTCTATATCAATGTCATAAGTAATATTGTCGCTGCTGATGTTGTTGTGCCGTCCTTCCGTTTTAATATTGTAATCTTGGTCAAGGGAAATGCAAATAAGGCCCTTTTCCCATAGTCCCAGCCAATATTTATTATCATTTGTTTCGCATATGGCGTAGGGTGTGTTTTCAGAAAAGATCACCTGATTGTCAATGCCTTCGTAAGTTTTAAAGATGTTTTTTTTAGGGTTTATAATAATAAGGTTGCCTTCCCAGGTACTGATCCATATATTATTTTGGCTGTCGCAATATATTTTGGTGATCCATTCAGAGGTCATGCCCATTCTGGTATCCTCCTTGTTAAACTCCTCGTAGCTGTTATCTGTGGTATTTAGTTTTAATACGCCATCTCCGGCAGTTCCAACCCAAAGGTTATCGAATTCGTCAATAGTTACTGAATTTATTTTATTGTATGATTTGGAATCCCAGCTTTTTTCAAAGGTGTTAAAAAACGAGAAGCGATCGTTGTCAATGTCAAGTTTTGCAATTCCATGGTCTGTTGCAAACCATAAATTTCCGTCAGTACTTTGGGCAATGTCCGAAAAACTATTTGTTATGAGTCCTTTAGCCAGATAAGTAGATGTTGAATATAGTTTTAATTCATAGCCATCATAACGCACCAGTCCTTCCGGGGTGGCAAACCACATAAAACCCTTGCTACCCTTAAAAACTTTTCTGATTTCTTCGGTAGGTAATCCTTCGTTACCAGAGATGGTGGAGGTGGAATAAGGGTTTTGTGAAATTGCGATACTTGAGTTGCCAAGTATATAAATAATAGTGGCAAAAATTAAGTAAATGCGCAATTTAAGACTGTTTATAATGATGTGTCCGTTCAACATTATTTAGAGATTTTAAGAAATTATATCATAAAAGAATTAAAAAATATTAAAAAACAGATCTGCTTTGTTCCTAAATATAAGTCATTTTAAATATTATATCTTAATAAATATTCATAAAAGTCTCTTAAAGTGCAGAAATACAGGGTTTAGGGGTGTTGTGATGCTTTGATAATTGTTTTGTTGTAAGTGAATGAAATATCATAATAAATGAATAAAATACAATAAAAAATGCCTCAATTATGAGATTATTTTGTCTTCGTAAGCGCTTTAATTACAAATAGGGAATTAAACAGATTTTAAAAAACGTTATGAAAAGAAAACTAAAGTTAGGAAAATATGCAGTGTTTTTTATTGCTGCTTTTTTCTTATTATCATCATGCGATGGTGACAATGAAAAACAATGGGTGGCAGATTCAAGCCCACAGTTCAATTTAACTTCAGAGGAAGTACATAGCGAGCCGGGAAGGACTTTTGTTATAGGAGGTGAAGTGACCGACGAACTGGGAATTGATAAAATCAGAATCAATATTGATGAATGGTATCTTGATAAAACGATTCAGGTATATAAAGGAGAGGATTTAATTACAGGTTATTCTTTAAATTATTCCTTTGAAATTCCTGAAGACGCTCAAGATAAGGAGTTCAATATTAATGTAACAATTACTAATGTTGGTGGACTTGAGGTTACAAAAACGCTGAGTGTTTTTATGGATGGTGATTTTGATAACCCGGTATTGGATGTTAAGTCACCGGTTAATGGTTTAACCCTGGCACCTGAGGGAGAACTTCCTGTAGATATTCATGTGTTGTTGTCGGATGCTCGTCAACTTGGTTATTTTGTAGCTAAAGAAGCATCTTTAGATTACTATGACAGTATTTCTTTTGAAGGCACAGGGAAACTGGATTACGAATATCAATATACAGCTACTTTACCTGCGCAGTTGGGAGAATACAATTTTTCTTTCACTGTAGCTGATAGTGCAGGGAATGTAGTAAGTGCTGATAGAATTGTAAAGGCATCGTTCGACTTTGATAAACTTTATCTTGCCGATGTAAAAACAGATGCTGAACTGGTATCAGACTTGTTTGGTGTACCAATGTTAATCACTAAAACAGCTCCTTATAATTTTGAGGCCAAGTATTATTCCGAAGCTGCAGGGACTGAAATTAAGTTTATCCCTCAAACTACCAGTTTTGCGCCGCATTGTTATGGTATTGACCCTAATGATGAGACTAAATTGATAAACGATCCTGAAAATGCATTGCCTATTATTCTTGATGCTAAAGGATACTTTAAAATTACTGTTGATTTAGAGGCATTAACCTATAGTGTTGAACAGTATACTCCTGATACCTGGTATTATGAGCCAAAAATGGAGTATCCAAACGATGATTCATATATTGAGTCGGAGTATGTTGGAAAACTTGGGTTAGTAGGAAAAGGCTTCCCGGATTATCCGGATCAGAGCTGGGCAACATGGGCTTCAATTCCTTTTGACAGGGATCCTGAAAACAACTACCGTTTCTATAAAACAATCGATATGGAAGGAACTGTAGAGTTTATTTTCCAACCGGAGCATCCATGGGGATGGTGGCCAGAGCCTTTCTGGAGGTTTGACAGAAAGGTAGATCCTGAGGCAACTGTTTTAAAAGGAGGTGATAATGTGGCTATGGAAGTTCCTGAAAGAACTACCTACAGAGTAATTTTTGATAGTCACTTGAACAGGGCTAAGGTTATAAAAGTAGATTAGATACTATAAAGAGTTTTATTGCTTGAAATCAATTTCAGTAAAGGGGTATGGGTTTTATACTTAGTCCTTTACCGGAATTGATCAGGCAATGGATATAGTTCATGAATAAATATTAAACATATGAAAAAAATAATATGGTTGTTTTCCTTTTTGTTTTTCATTGGGATGACAATTTTTGGACAAGAGGTTAAAATTAGCGGTGTTGTCAGTACGGAGAGCGGCGAATCGTTGCCTGGTGTATCGATACTTGTTAAAGGTACTACAACAGGTACCATTACCGACATAGACGGGCATTATATGCTCAATGCAAACGTAAACGATGTTGTTGTGGCCAGTTTTATTGGTTTTGATACCAAAGAAATTGTCATTACCGGAAATAATACCAATCTGGATATTATTTTAAAAGAAGCCAGTATCTCTTTAAATGAAGTGGTTGCCATTGGTTATGGTAAGGCAAAAAGAAAGGACCTGACCAGTTCCATTGCATCTGTGCAGGGAGATGAAGTGAAGGCTATGAGTGTAGGTAATCCTGTACAGGCCCTTCAGGGTAAAGCACCGGGATTGCAGGTGGTTGCAGGTGGTGGATCACCAGGTGCTGCACCTAAAGTATTAATCAGGGGCTTTACTTCTATCAGCCTTTCAACAGATCCGCTATATGTGGTTGACGGGGTGCCAATGGGTAACAACCTTAATTTTTTGAATTCCAGCGAAATTGAGAGTGTCGATGTACTAAAAGATGCTTCTGCAGCTGCAATTTATGGTAGCCGTGCTTCCAACGGGGTTATTTTGGTTACTACCAAAAAGGGTTCAGATGGAAAACCTGTTTTCTCTGCTGATTTTTCTTATGGTATCCAGGTTTTAAACAAGCCTTTTGACATGGCAAATGCTGAAGAGTATGCCACAACTATGAACCAATCGCTTGTTAATGCAGGACTAGGTACCCGCTTCGACGATCCTGCTTCATTGGGTTCAGGAACAGACTGGTGGGGAGAAGGTGTAAATAAATATGCACCACAACGTAATGCATCTTTACAAGTTACCGGAGGTGACGAGAAGTATAAGTATGCCGTGAGCCTTAGTTATTTTGATCAGGAATCATTTTATAATTCGGGCAACTGGAAAAGGATTACCGGTAGGGTAACGCTTGACTGGAAATTTTCAGACAAAGTTTCATTTGGAGTAAGCATGAACCCAAGGAGAGAGCTTTGGGATAATACGCCATCGTGGTACCAGGATTACTTGTTGCAGGATCCTATTTCTCCAATTTACCGACCAGAGGAAGAACAAGTTGGGCTTAACCAATACAGTATTTTCCAAAGATCATACTATACATATGTGTGGAACCCGATTGCACGTGACGCCAGAAACTTTGGTGATGGAGGGTATTATGCAATCACATCAAGCTCGTATCTTACATATAAGCCTATTAAAAACCTTGAAATTAAAACTCAGTTAAGTGGCAATTTCAAGTTTAACCATACGGATGATTTTATACCTGATTTTACTATTGATGGGGCTCACGAACACCAGGATATCAACTATGTGTTCCGGGATCATGAATTTAACAGGTATTGGAACTGGACAAACACAGCTACTTATACTCTTCAAAAAGGTGGACACAATGCTTCATTAATGGGAGGTGCTACATTTGAAAAGTCTTACGGACGAAATATCGAAGGTAACAAAGAAGGAGCACCAAATAACTCAGAATTGCTTAGGGAATTGGTAGCAGCTACAGGAACCGATTTTATAACCGGTAATCAATGGGAGTCGTCAATCGAATCTTTTCTGGGGCGTTTTTCATATAACTATAAAAGCCGTTATTATTTAACAGCAACCTATAGAGTTGACGGATCTTCAAAATTCTTAGCTAGCAATAAATGGGCAGGGTTCCCTTCCGCATCTGTGGCATGGCGTATTTCAGATGAAAATTTCTTAAGTAATCTTTCGTTTGTTGATGATATTAAATTAAGAGCAGGTTGGGGTAGATTAGGTAATCAAAACCTTCCAGCTGACGCTTATCTATCAAAGTTGGCAAAAAATTATTATGTATTTGGAGACGGACAAGGAACTGTAGTGAATGCTACTGAACCAGCGCAAATGAAGAATGAAGACATTAAGTGGGAGACAGTTGAAGATATAAATATTGGTACTGACTTTACGCTTTTTGATAATGCCATTACGGGTTCGTTTGAGTACTATCGAAAAAATACAAAGGATATGATATTTAGAATGCCTTATCAATATTACAGTGGGTTTCCTGATTGGAGCTATATCTGGTCCAACATTGGTTCAATGAAATCTTCAGGTATTGAAATTGCATTGAATTATCACGGAAAATCAGGAGATTTTAAATATGATGTTGGTTTTACTTTAATGACAAGTTCGGTTGAGGCTACTAAGCTACCATATACTACTCCTGTTATTTATGGTAATGGAAGTCGTACTAAAACTGTTGTGGGCGATGAGCCTGGATACTTCTTTGGGTATAAAACAGATGGTTTGTTCCAAAACCAATTTGATGTGAACTCGCACTCTAATGATACCGGAGATTTGTTGCAGCCTTATGCACAGCCTGGTGATATCAGATTTGTTGATACTAATGGAGATGGAGAGCTAACAGGAGATGACAGGGTAAAACTTGGAAGTCCTTGGCCTGATTTTACAGGTGGTGTAAATATAAGCGTGGGCTATAAAGGATTTGATTTGCTTGCTAACCTGTATGCAAGTGTAGGAAACGAGTTGGTTAACGATATTAAGAAGGATTTATATAGTACAACAGCTTCTGAAAGTAATGTGATTAGTGGTTTGTTAAGCGATGCCTGGCATGGAGAAGGAACCAGCAATAGCATTCCTCGTGTTTCTCATGTGGATAACAACCAAAACTACGACAAATTCAGTGATTTTTATGTTGAAGATGGTTCATACCTAAGGTTAAAGAATATCCAGTTGGGGTATACCTTACCTCAAAACATTTCTAAGCGTATGGGTATGAGCAAATGTAGAGTGTATGTGTCTGGACAGAATATTGCAACATGGACTAACTATTCAGGTGTAGAGCCAGAAGTTTCAGGTGATGTGTTAAGCTTCGGATTTGGTGGATGGACCTATCCGGTGTTGCCTACCTATTTAGTTGGTGTTAATATTAACTTTTAATAAACCGCATCATTCATTCGAAAAAATAATAATTATGAAGAAAAATATAATAGCAATAATGTTTGGAGTGGTGTTGTTACTGATGGCATCATGTGAAGATTTTATTGAAGTAGACAGTCGGGGACAGCAAAATTTAGATAATTATTTCCAGTCGGAAGAAGAGTGTGTGAGTTTTGTGAATTCCATATATAAAGGATTTGCAAGCTGGGATGATTGGTGGCAGCAAATTTTGCATGTATCCAATATGATGAGTACTGATGACGCCTGGATGGGTAACCTTCAGCAGGATCCATCTAAGCACTATGCCTTAGCTCATTATTTTGTTGACCCAACAAATATTCCGAGCTCGTTAACAGACTATTATTACATGAAGTATCTTAACATTGGCTCGTGTAATACAGCTATTCATCGAATTGCAGACGCAAATATTCCTGAGGATATAAAAAATCGTTTGGTTTCGGAAGCTAAATTTTTCAGGGCTTTTAACTATTGGGAACTGGTGCAGAACTTTGGTGATGTGGTGTTGGTATTGGAACCTCAGGGTACATCTGATTTAAACAAACAACGTACAGCAAAGGCTGAAGTATATGCTCAAATTGTTAAGGATTTACAAGAAGCGGAGGCTGTATTGCCAGGAAGTTATGATTCAGAAGATTTAGGACGTGTTACCAAATGGGCATGTAAAGCCTTGTTGGCCAGGACTTATCTTTATATGAAAGATTATACAAATGCCTATGCGTATGCTAATGAGGTTATTGAAGAAGGACCTTATTCGCTTGAGCCGGAATTTGTTAACATCTGGAGCGTGTACAACCACAATGGAGTGGAATCTATTTTCGAAATCCAGGTAAACCAGGATCAGCAGTACTATGTGGGTAACCGTTTTTCTGTTGTAATGGGTGCCCGTGGCGAAACCTGGCCTGAAGGTGAAGAGGATAAGATTATGGATGGATGGGGATGGTGTGTTCCTTCTTCTCATCTTGAACAAGCTTACCTTTCAGAAGGTGATGAAATCAGAAGAAAAAGTACCATTATTACTATTGGTGATGCTGTGTATGGTGATGAGGAAGAGAATCCAAATTATCAGTTTAATCCAGACATCAACAAGTCGGGTAGGGTATGGAGAAAATACTATGTGCCTATTGCCATGAGAAGGGAATTGACAACAAAAGACCGCCATATTCCACTTCCAAAAATTCTTTTACGCCTTGGTGAAATGTATTTAACAAGAGCTGAAGCTGCTTACTTCAACAACAACGAAGGTCAGGCAAAAAGCGATATTGCATTTTTAAGGGCTCGTGTAGAATTAGGTGATAAAAATGATTTAAGTGGTAACGACTTATTATACGCCATTTGGAAAGAAAGAAGACTGGAAATGGCTTCGGAAGGTTTAAGGTTATTCGATTTACGAAGAGAGATTGACCCTGTATCGGGCAAAGCAATGATTGCTGAAGCCATGGGGCCAAATGGGTACTTTGTTCAGTATAACCTAAACGAAAGTACAGATCCTTATGAAACAATTCACCCAAGTGAATCGCAGGATAAGGGTATTCAGTTTGTAGAAGGACGCCATGAGTTATGGCCTTTCCCACAGGCTGAAATTGACAGAAGTAATGGATTCCTGTATCAAAATCCAAATTATTAAAAAATACAAGCCGGCTTTTATAGCCGGCTTAACTAGGTTTATCTCAAAAGTTTAAAAATAATAGAACTTGCAAGAAAACTCGAGTTTTTCCCAACCCGCACCCTCCAACTCTCCCGAATACAAGTTCGGGACAGGCTCTAAAGGGAGAGTCTCAACCCACAGTGTGCGAGAGGCTTCCCCTTCAGGGGACGAGGGGTGAGCGATGGGGTTAACTATAAAACAGGAGTTTTCTTGCAGGGACTAAACAATACATTTTGAGGCAACCCCTTATTTATATATAAACAAAAAAACGAAGGCTTATTAGCTCCGGTAATTATGAAGAAAACAACGATTTTAGGTATGATAACCCTATTGCTATCACTGCTTTTGTCTTGTAGCAATAACAAAAAGAGCAATGATAGTAAGGAGGGAATTGTAGAGGTCTGTGCTAATATAAAAGAGCGGCACCAGTTGATGGAAGGCTTTGGAGCCTCAGACTGTTGGACACTTCAGTTTGTTGGAGAAAATTGGCCTGAAAAGAAACGGGAAGAGATTGCCCGCTTGTTGTTTAGCAAAGAGGTCGATAGCCAGGGTAATCCAAAAGGGATAGGCTTGTCGCAATGGCGGTTTAATATTGGGGGCGGAACAGCTGAGCAGGGAGAAAAAAGTGACATCCCAAATCCATGGAGGCGTGCAGAATGCTTTATGAATGCTGATGGGACTTACAATTGGGATAAGCAAATGGGGCAGCAGTGGTTTTTAAAAGCTGCCAAAGAGATGGGCGTTGAAAAGCTATTGGCTTTTAACAACTCGGCCCCGGTATATTTTACAAATAACCACAAGGGATGGTCTCCCGGAGGAATCAAATATAACCTTCAGGATAAGTATTATGAAGGGTATGCCAATTTCCTGATTAAGGTAGCTGCCCATTTTAAAGAAACAGGGCTCGAATTTGATTACCTGAGCCCTTTTAACGAACCTCAGTGGGACTGGAAAGCTCCGGCTACTCAAGAAGGATCTCCGGCACGTAATGAGGATATTGCTAAGTTGATCAGAATTCTTGCACCCAAAATTAAGGAAAATGGTTTAAATGCTGAATTGGTGATCCCTGAAGCGGCTCAGTTACAGTTTTTAAGCGAAACAGGAAGGTATCCGGAAAGGGATAACCAGCTGGAAGCTTTTTTTAATGACACTTCCGCTTTGTATCTGGGCAACCTGCCAGAGGTTAGAAAATCGGCCATGGGGCATAGCTATTTTACAACCAATAACAATGATACCCTTATACAGGTACGCCAAAGGTTAAAAGAGCATATCCAGTCAATGGGCAACGGATTGGATTTTTGGCAGAGTGAATATTGTATCCTTGAAGACCATAAAGATATAGGCGGTGGTAATCATCGTGATCTGGGAATGGCTACGGCTTTGTACGTTGCCAGGGTTATTCATGCCGATTTGGCAATTGCCGATGCTGCAGTGTGGAGCTGGTGGACATCAGTGTCGCCAGTGGACTATAAAGATGGTTTGGTGTATATCGACAGGGGACAGTCAGGAATACAGAGTAAAGAAGATGAACAGCTTTTGCAGGAAGATGGATTTGTGAGGGATTCGAAGCTATTATGGGTAATGGGTAATTACTCTCGTTTTGTTCGCCCCGGCATGGTTAGGATTGAGGCATGGCTTAGTGATAAGCAACCTTTGGAAAAACAAATGGATAACCTGATGGTAACCGCATATGAAGACAGTAAGAAAGGGGAGTATGTTTTTGTCGTGGTCAATTATTCTATGGAAGATAAAAAGCTGTCGTTTGAGAGTTTCTGTGAGGAAAACGATCTGGATGATGATGAGGTAACGGTATATGTAACCTCAGAAGACAAAAATCTGACAAAATCCACTGTACCTGTGGATAATATCGTAGTTGGAAAGAGGTCGGTTCAAACATTTGTCTTATATAAATAGAATTAACTATAAATTTTAAACGCATGAAGAAATATATTCTGAGTTTTTTGTTCTTATCCTTGTTGATAGCGGGGTGTTCAAAAGAAGATAAAGAAGATGTTATAATAGAAGAAGAGGAAGAACAGGAAGATCCCTGGGCAAATATTGATTTTACAGAACCTATCAGGGGTGTAAACTGGGCCGATGAGCGGGATAATTTTGTTGATGGTCAGTTGGTTTTGAGTGGATTAACACTTGGTGACTCCTATTTTATGGTGCAGTCGGATGCCCAGCCAATCATCAGGGGATTTATCGAAAACATGTCAGCCAATACATTAAGGCTGCCTGTAAACCATGCTACAGTGAGCAGCACATGGTGGAATGGCTATAAAGGAGTTGTGGATAAAGCCATAACGAAAGGAATGAGGGTGATACTGGCTTATTGGGAAGCTGATAGTTCTCGTGATGGAAAGGTGGATGATTTGCCTGAGTTTTGGGAAATGTGGGATGACATTATTGAAGATTATGGAGAAAACCCCGGAGTGTATTTTGAAGTAATGAATGAGCCACATGGCTATGCTTTATACCAACTTACAGATTTGTATGCCTCATGGCTTCAAAGGTATCCGGAAATTCCCCAGGGAAGGATTCTGTTAGGTGGTAAAGGATATTCTGAGGATGTAACTGGCGTGGGTGCTGATAGCCGTTTCGAAGGTTGTTTGCTGTCACTTCATAATTACGCATTCTGGACCAACAGGACGGCCGAAGAGTGGCGAAATGATTGGCTAAGAAGGGTAGGTGCCTATGCATCACGAACTGTGGTTACTGAATTTGGCGCGACAATGACACAGGGTAAAGATTATTCAACCGCAACCCAGGGCGACAATGAAATAGACTACATACAAGCCTCTGCAACCGTTTTTAATGAAAACAATATTCAAAGTGTGTACTGGCCTGGATACAGACATGGCGACTGGTACAGTATTCAGGAATACGATTCAAACACATTCAACTTATATACAACCAATGAATCAGGTTTGTATTGGATTCAATATGGATGGGGTATGAATGAATAGAACAATGCTATTCTTTTAAGCGAATATGTGCGTCTTATACAGGGAAATTGTTATAAAATAAAGAGTTTTTTCAGGTCGGGATTTCGACATCAGCAACGCAGCTTGGGACCCACTTTTCTTTAATTTTGAAAAGACAGAAAGCTGTTTGACCGCAGGGAGTTCTTTCTGTCTCAAAATAAAGAAAATAGTGGGTAAGCGAGTGGTGTAGTCGGCGGACTTTTTTGTTTACTTTTTTTGACTGTAGAAAAAAAGTAAAAGCCCTTGCGGCTTGAGCAAATAATAATTATCTCGATAAAAAGGATTTTTTTTTAAGTGATATAACTCAAAAACCATTATATAGTGCTTGCAAAAAACTCGATTTTATCCCAACCCGCACCCTCCAACTCCCTAAAGGGAGAGTCTCAACCCACACTGTGCGAGAGACTTCCCCTTTAGGGGACGAGAGGTGAGCGAGAGGGTTTCACTACAAAACAGATGTTTTCTTGCAGATACTGTATATAGACTATTTTACTCATATTTGGTCGTTTTGTCATGTAATATGAATTAATTTTAATAGTATATCTTATATATAGAAATTATCTTTAGCAGGAAAAATTGAATTTTTTAATACAGTATTTCGTTCAGATATCTATTATCTGGCGATCTATATTAAACAAACTTAAAATGATTAAGAAGATATTTTTTGGAGCCCTGATTTTGTTAGGGCCGGGTCTTTTTGCTCAGAAATGGCAGGATCCTAATGTAAACGCAATTAACAGGGCTGATATGCACAGTTCGTTTTTTGCCTATGAGTCCGAAACCGCTGCAAACGGTTGTCAAAAATCATCAGAAAACTATTTGAGTTTAAACGGAACATGGAATTTTAACTGGGTTAAAAATGCCTGGCAACGCCCAACTGATTATTACAAAGTAGGATATAACGATCAGGATTGGGGTAAGATGCCGGTTCCCGGAGTATGGGAACTAAACGGCTATGGCGATCCCCAATATGTAAACATTGGTTATGCCTGGAGAAGTCAGTATAAAAACAACCCGCCCATCGTTCCTGAAGAAAATAACCATGTAGGTACATATCGTAAAGAAATTACAGTTCCTGCAACATGGAGTGGTAAGGACATTGTGGCCCACTTTGGATCTGTAACTTCAAATATATCTTTATACGTTAATGGGAAATACGTTGGGTATAGTGAAGACAGCAAGCTTGAGGCTGAGTTTAACCTGACAAAGTTTTTGAAGCCGGGTAAAAACCTGATTGCCTTCCAGGTGTTTCGCTGGTGCGATGGATCATACCTTGAGGACCAGGACTTTTGGAGATACAGTGGCGTAAGCAGGGATTGCTATTTATATGCCCGTAACAAAACTCATGTTAAAGATATAAAGGTTACTCCTGATTTAGATGAGGATTATAAAGATGGATCGTTAAAAGTTGCTCTTGATTTAAGCGGTAAAGCAAGTGTAAAGATTACTTTATCTGATGCGGAAGGTAAAACGGTAGCTGAAAAACAAGCATCAGGTTCGGGTAAGATTACTGTAGGCATGGACGTAGCTAATCCTTTGAAATGGACAGCTGAAACCCCAAATCTTTATAAAGTGACTGCTGTTGTAAAGCAAGGAAGCAAAGTACTAGAGGTAATCCCTGTTAAAGTTGGTTTCCGTAAAGTTGAAAAAATCAACAACCAGTTATGCGTTAACGGAAAAGCTATCCTGATCAAAGGTGTTAACCGCCACGAACTGGATCCCGATGGAGGTTATGTGGTTTCCAGAGAAAGGATGATCCAGGATATCCTGATGATGAAGAAATTCAATGTAAATGCGGTAAGAACCTGTCATTATCCTAATGATAAACAGTGGTACGACCTGTGCGATGAATACGGATTGTATGTGGTTGCGGAAGCTAATATCGAATCGCATGGAATGGGATATGGTGATGCTACACTGGCAAAAAATGTAAAGTTTGCCAAAGCACATATGGAACGCAACCAGCGCAATGTGTTGCGTAACTATAACCACCCTGCAGTTATTATCTGGTCTATGGGTAATGAAGCCGGGTTTGGTCAAAACTTTGAGGAGTGCTATAAATGGATCAAGAATTATGATTCTTCCCGTTTGGTTCAATATGAGCAGGCACGCCAAAACGATTTTACAGACATCTTCTGCCCAATGTACTACGACTACAAGCGCAGTGAAGAATATGGACAGGCAACTGATAAAACAAAACCTCTTATTCAGTGCGAATACGCCCATGCGATGGGTAACTCACAAGGTGGATTCAAAGAATACTGGGATCTGATCCGTAAGTATCCAATGTACCAGGGAGGTTTTATCTGGGACTTTGTTGACCAGTCTATCCATTGGAAAGATAACAACGGTATTTCTATTTATGGCTATGGAGGCGACTTCAACCCATATGATGCCTCAGATAACAACTTCCTTGATAACGGATTGATCAGTCCCGACCGTAAGCCAAACCCTCATTACTACGAGGTGGGCTATTATTACCAGTCTATCTGGACAAAAACAATTGACGTGAAAAAAGGAACTATTGAAATTTTCAATGAATATTTCTTTAGGGATCTTTCAGATTTTTATTTGCAATGGGAGCTGGTTGCCGATGGAAAGGTACTTAAAACCGGTATTGTAAATGATTTGGATGTTGCTCCGCAGCAGAAAGCTACAATAAACCTAAACCTTCAACTTCCTGAAGAATGTTCTGCAAAAGAAGTGTTTATCAATGTAGCTTACAAACTGAAAAAAGAAGAGCAGTTGGTATCTGCAGGATCAACATTGGCACGTCAGCAATTGGTTGTTAAGGATTATGAATTTAAGGCCCTGCAATTGGCCAACAAAAAATACGTAAACCAAAAAGTAGCCACTCCAAAACTTGTTGAAAACGATGTGAACTATCTATTGGTTACAGGCGAGGATTTCCAGATTGATTTTAACCGTCATTCAGGATTTTTATGTCGCTACCTGGTTGAAGGAAAAGCTATACTTAATGAAGGAGCAGAATTAAAACCAAATTTCTGGAGAGCACCTACCGATAATGATTATGGGGCTAAACTTCAGCATAAGTATGGCGTTTGGAAAAATCCGAAAATGGACCTGAAATCGCTAAAGGGTGAGATAAACAAAGATGGTTTGGCTGAAATTACTGCCGAATATGATATGCCTGAGGTTTCTGCCAAATTGGTGTTAAGCTACGTGGTTAACAACAAGGGTGCGGTAAAAGTTAAGCAGCAATTAAAAGCAGATGCCAATGCCAAAGTATCTGAAATGTTCCGTTTTGGTATGAAACTGGAAATGCCACAGCAGTATGGTATCATTACTTATTATGGACGTGGGCCTGGCGAGAACTACATCGACAGGAAGGATTCAGAGTTTATTGGCTTGTACCAGCAAAAGGTAGATGACCAGCCATATTCATATATCCGTCCGCAAGAAACAGGTACAAAAACAGATGTGAGGTGGTGGAAACAAGTAGATGTTTCAGGATCGGGGATCTGCTTTAAGTCTGATGCAGCCATTTCTATGTCGGCCTTGAATTACACCGTTGAATCGTTAGACGATGGAAAAGAAAAAGACCAAAGACATACACCACAGGTAGCAAAGAGCGATTACGTTACCATTTGTATCGACCAGAAACAAATGGGCTTGGGTTGTGTAACCAGTTGGGGAGCATTGCCACGACCAGAATACAGGATTCCTTACCAGGATTATGAATTTGAGTTTGTGATCAATCCTGTTAACCATGTATTTATGGTTTACTAATTGCTTTTATGGCGTAGACTAATATATATTTGGATATAGCATTAAAGGTTGTTTTCAGTGATGGAAACAACCTTTTTTTATTATATAACAGATCGTTAGATTTTAGATAAGAGATAAGAGACTTATTTGCAAGATGCTTAAAATCAGATTTTCACCTAACTTAAATTGATTTTATTAAATGTCTCATAATCTAACATTTATAAAAAAAATAACGAAGTATTATTATAAAAAGGTATACAATAAAATTACTATAATTTTACAGTAACTATTTTTGCTTGTAACATATTGTTTATGAGGTAGAACTATTTTTGGGTGAAATCAAGTTTGAGCTGGAAATCTCTAAAAAAAAGCCGATATTCACGAAAATCGCAAAAAACGACAAAAATATTCATCAAAATCGCGTTTTTGGCCATAAACATTCACGGTTTTGTCGTTTTTCGGTGTTTTTATGACATTTCTTTGCATAGGCTTTGCATTTCTATGCTATGGCTTTGCTATTTCTATGCATAGTCATTGCTATTTCTATGCATAGTCATTGCTATTTCTTTGTATTGAGGTTGTATTGTGGTTGTGTTGACTATGCACATTCTTTGATTGTTCTTTGCTTCGGCATTGCTTCTAAGGAACCGAAGAAAGACCATAAAACAGGCATAGTAAAAACATAGTAAGTACGTCGTCATATCCTGGTCATACCATAGGAGGGCAAAACAAAATCAAATAAAGTTGCACTAAGCTATTATTTATCATATAATTTCAAACAGATACAAAGGATAATGCAGGTTGGTCTCCCTATGGGCATAGCTTTCAGATATACAAATGATTATAATTAATATAAAGCATTAGCCTGATGGCTATGGCCCTATGGGTGCGAAGTACAGACCTATAACTGGTGGTATACAAGCGGGGATATGCTAATTTGTTGTTGGTGTTTTTTATACAACAGTAATGTGCAGCTCTGATATAAAACAATATTGAGTTTTAAATATTTTTACCGGACATTAATGTTTGTATAATTAAAAAAATTAAGAAATATTTGCATTTTTAAATGTTTTTTGAATTTTGCAACAAAGGATTTATAGCTGCCAAAATCTTTTGCAATTAAATGAATACAGAGAAATATGAAAGCTCAAACAAGCGATAGTGATGCTGGTTTAGTGTTACAGCTCAAAAATAATAATATTGAAGCTTTTGATTCATTATATCACAGATATAGTGAAAAACTATATAATTTCGCCTATTCATTTTTAAAAAATCATGAAGATTGCAAAGAAATAATTCAGGAAACCTTTATTCGTTTGTGGGAGAAAAAGCATCAGATTGATACTACCAAATCATTTAAATCCTACCTCTTTAAAATCTCCTATAACCTGATAATTGATCAACTAAGAAATCGCCTGAAGGATAAAAAGTACCAGGAATTTTTGGCTCATCATTTTCAGTCTGCAGTAACCGAATTTGAATCCAATATTGATTATGATATCATAAAAGATAAAATTGGATCGGTTTTAGAAGAACTTCCGGAAAAGAGAAAACAGATTTTTCTGTTGAGTCGCGAAGAAGGGCTTTCTCATAAAGAAATAGCAGAAAAATTAAGCATCTCAGAAAAAACTGTAGAAAACCAGATTGGACTGTCATTAAAGTATTTACGTAGTCGTTTGAGCAAGGATTTTATAGCCATACTACTTTTTATTGCTCTTTTTTCATAATTCTTTTGGGGGGTAACCACCAAGTCTCCGTATTAGTTATAGAGTATAGCAAAAAGTGGAGTGCTTGTAAGGTTAAATCTTTTTTTGCTATCAACTTATAGTACAGCAAACTTGTTTCTTTATACTAGTACAAGTTTGGTGGATTATTATTACATTATAGATAATGAAGAAAGAACAAGATATATCAAAAATAATTACAGACTACGCCATAGGTACCTCTGATGAAGCAGGCATGGAGCAGGCAATTGGATTATTTGAAGAGCCTGGCAACAACCTGACTATTCGAAATGAGCTTTTTAACTTATGGAATAGTGAAAAAGTTGCGCTTGGGAGTGTGGCCAAGAAACATGAACTAAACGAAATACTGGACTCGATCCACCACCAGATTAATTTGAGGGGAAATAGTAAAAAAGCTTCAAGAACAAAAAAATTAATAATCGGTTTTTCCCGTATTGCAGCCGTATTGATTGTGGGGGTATTTATAGGTGTTTTATCAATACATTATTTTAACCAGGATCCGGTATACTATACTACCATGTCGCCCAAAGGATCCATATCGCAAATGGTATTGCCCGACAGTACGATTGTTTATTTAAATGGGGGGTCAGTTTTAAAATACAGTTATAACCAGCGGGGCATCAGGGAAGTGTATCTCCAGGGGGAAGCCTGGTTTGATGTAGAAAAGGATCAAAAAAGGAAATTTGTGGTACATACCCCTTTTTATGATGTGAATGTGCTGGGAACCGAATTCAATGTAAAAGCCTATGCCGACGACAACCTCGTGTCAACCACCCTGGAAGAAGGCTTAGTTAAGATTACTTCCGGTGGAAAATTCAGGTTAAAAGAACCGCAGGTTTTAGAGCCTGGTGAACAATTGGTTTTTAATAAGGCAGACAATAGTATCAGGATAAAAAAGGTGGAAACAGAAAGGTATAGTGCCTGGAAAGAAAACAAGCTGATTTTTGTCGACATGTCGTTACAAGAGCTTATTGTTTTGCTGGAACGGAAGTATGGAGTGGATATTTATATCGATGATCAATCATTACTGGGCTTGCATTATGATGGTATTTTCAGGAATGAAACCATCAAAGAAGTAATGGACATATTAAAAGAAACGCTCCCCATTGAATTTGAAGTGAAAGACCAGGAGATACATATTAAAAGGAATTAGTTAACCATAATAAAAGATAATTGCCTATGTAAGAAAAAAAAACGGTAAGATACCGCCATATCCTACCGTTGAAATTTAGTTTATAAACCAAAGGTGCATGGCACCAATAGTACAAACATTTTAACAGCGTAAATTTATGAAAAAAAATTTATTGTTTGGATTCAATGATATTGGATCTTGTCAAAACTTATTATTTAAAATGAAGTTGACATTTATTGGGTTGTTTATTTGTTTTTTGCAAATATCAGCAAACAGTTATTCGCAAACTACCCGCTTTTCATTCGAAATGAAAGAAAAGCAGGTTTTGGATGTTCTCCGTGAAATAGAGAGCAACAGTAATTACCGTTTCTTTTACCAAAGGGAACAATTGGACGTGGAGAGAAGGGTCAGTATTTTTTCCGACAACAACACAGTGGAAGAAATATTGTCGATAATGTTTGATAAAGAAGGTATTAAATATAAAATCCTGGATAATGACCTGATCGTGCTTTCTCCGGCCGAGGGAAGTGCAGGCACTGTACTTCAACAAAAAGTAACAGGAAAGGTAACAGATACAAACGGTGAGCCTATTCCTGGTGTATCTATCAGGCTAAAAGATACTACAATAGGTACGATAACCGATATCAATGGTGATTTTTTCCTTGAAGGAATTGCCGGCGACGGAATACTTGTTTTTTCTTTTATAGGGATGAAGACCCAGGAAATAATTTTGGGAAATCAATCCACTTTAACAGTTATAATGGAAGGGGAATCCATTGGTCTTGATGAGATTGTGGCTGTTGGTTATGGAACCATGAGGAAAAAAGATTTGACCGGCTCAATCACACAAATTCGTCCCGATAAAATAGCGGAAGAAAATCCTAAAACAGTTCAGGATATTTTGCGTGGTACTCCAGGGCTCCGTGTAGGAATGGATGCATCAGCCAAAGGCGGTGGTTCAATGGAAATTCGGGGTCAGCGCTCAGTGTATACAGATGGGGGGCACAATAACCCTTTAATTGTATTGGATGGAATGATATTTTATGGTGAACTATCCGAAATAAACCCTGATGATATTGGTCAGATAGATGTGTTGAAAGATGCTTCGGCGGCAGCTGTTTATGGAGCCAAGGCGGCCAATGGAGTAGTAATCATTACCACAAAAAAGGGTAAACATGGTAAACCACAGGTCAATTTTACCACCAATGTTGGGTTTTCACAAAAAAGTGCGTATCGCAAAGTGTTTGGACCGGAAGGATACCTGCAACACCGTCAGGATTTTTATGAAACAAGAGAAACCTATGCAGTAAACTCTGAAACGGGTGCCTATGAAGCGTATCAACGAGGAGATTATGGCAATGGATATTTTAGTAATCCCAATAAGTTGCCTTCAGGTGTATCACTCGAAAATTGGAGAAACTACACTACGAATCAGGAAGGTGAGTCAGATATGAGCATATGGGCAAAGCGCCTTGGCTTAGACTTTACAACTTATGATAATTTCCTTCAGGGAAAAACCTTTGATTGGTACGATCACAGCTTTCGTTTGGGCTTTAATCAGGATTATAATGCCAGTATTAGTGGCGCAGGTGATAAAGTAAATTATTACTTCTCCATGGGATACCTTAAAAATGAAGGGGTTCAGTTAGGAGACGATTACAATGCCGTTCGAAGTAATATGAAAATTAATGCCAAAGTAACGGACTGGTTTGAAGTTGGTGCAAATGTTAACTTCCAAAACCGTAGCGATGGTAACATTTCAGAAAACATAGATGAACAATTAAAGAATAGTCCGTTTTCTGACTATGCTGATGAGGAGGGTAATCCCGTACAGTATCCAATGGGAATAGGTGCCAGCCAAAGGGGATATAATTATGACTTTGACAAGCAGTATTTAGAACTTGAAAAAGGATATACCGTATTAAATACAATCCTTACTGCTAAAGTGAAATTACCATTGAACATTACTTATTCGTTTAATGCATCTCCTCGTCTTCAATGGTTTTATGACCGTTATTTTATGTCAGCAGATTTGCCAGGTTCCAATCCTGCATCCAGAGGTGTAAACCGTCAGCAATCAAAAAATTTCGATTGGTCGCTTAACAATACCGTTACCTGGGATTATACCTTTGATGATTTGCACCATGTAAATGTTACTTTGGTTCAGGAAGCTGAAGATAGAAAGTATTGGAGCGATGTTATAAACTCTCGAAATATCCAGCCTTCTGATGCTCTTGGGTTTCATAATACCCAAAACGGAACCAAGGAAGAAAGTTCATTTTCAACAACTGATACTCACCAATCGGCAGATGCATTGTTGGCCAGGTTATTTTATTCCTATAATAACCGTTATATGTTAACAGCTTCGATCCGTCGTGATGGATATTCAGCTTTTGGTGCTTCCAATCCTTATGCAACGTTTCCATCTGTGGCTTTAGCATGGTCTTTTACTGATGAGAACTTTTTTAACTGGGAGCCTATGAGTATGGGTAAACTTCGACTATCGTACGGTAAAAACGGAAACCGTTCACTTCGTGATCCATATGTATCATTAGCTAACCTTTATGAAGGTGGAGGAAAGACTCAGGGTTACATTAACGCCTCAGGTCAACTGGATCAGTATCGTTACCTGATGGTACAGCGGATGGCAAACCCAAATTTGGAATGGGAAAAAACCGAGTCAATGAATATTGGTCTTGATTTTGGCTTTCTTGATAATAAAATCACAGGTTCTTTGGAGTATTATAATATGAGCACGCGTGATATGATCATGAATCAGCGTTTGCCAACTTTCACAGGTTTTTCTTCAATTACAACAAACCTGGGACAGGTAGAAAACAAGGGGATTGAGATTTCGTTGAACACACAAAATGTAAAGAATGACCAGTGGGAGTGGAATACTACTTTTGGTTTCTCCTATAACAAGAACGAAATCAAGCACCTGTATTACGAAAACGAAGATGTGCTCGATAATGCCGGAAATGTTATTGGATCGAAGGAGATGGATGATATTAGCAATGGCTGGTTTATTGGTAAGGCTGTTAGTGAAATATGGAATTATCGTGTTACAGGTATTTGGCAGGTAGATGAGGTTGAGGAAGCTGCACGTTACGGACAGCGTCCAGGGGATCCAAAAGTGGCAAATAATTATACTGCCGACGATATTGTTAATGAGGATGGAAGCACTACTCCGGTGTATAATGATAAGGACAAAGAATTTTTAGGACAAACGTCTCCTCCGATTCACTGGTCGTTACGTAATGATTTTCTGTTCTGGAAATCGCTTAGCTTCTCGTTTAACATCTACTCCTATATGGGACATAAAAGCTTGTCATGGGAATACCTGAATAATGATGACTTGGGAGGTGTAGTTTCGTTTGGCAGAAACGTTTTCAAGAAAGATTACTGGACTATTGATAATCCAACCAATGAATATGGCAGAATTGAAGCTGTGGGACCAGTTGGCGCTACTGCTCCGGGAAAACTTTACGACCGTTCGTTTATCAGGCTTGAAAATATTTCACTTGGCTATACCATCCCTGCAAGATGGACAGAAAGATTTGATGTGAAAAAATTAAAGGTATATGGAACGGTACGAAATGTAGCGGTTTGGAATAAAGAGTGGGAATATGGAGATCCGGAAACAGGAGGCTTAGCCACTCGTATATATACTTTAGGACTTAACATGACTTTTTAATTGAATACAGGTATGAAATATATATATCAAAAAATAAAGCGTAGTATGTTATCAGTACCTGTACTGATAATGATTATTGGCAATGTAATGATGATGAACAGTTGTTCTGAAGAGTTTTTGGAACCAGATCCACTGTCGTTTTATGAACCTACAGCAACGTTTAGTACAGAGTCGGGTTTATTATCAGCATTAGCTATTTGTGACAGGCACCTAAGGATATACTTTACCGCAGATGGAGGAAGAGAAGAAGTTCCTTATATCGGTACAGAGTATAATTTTTCGGACCTGATGGTAGCCGGGTGTACCGATAAAAAGAGAGAAGGGATTGATGATTATGCTCACTTGCTTACTCCCAACAGTGGATTGTTTACAAACGAATTTCCAAACAGTATTCTTTATTTCTGGGATGAAACATATAACGGAATCAAATATGCAAATACAATTATTCAGTTTGTAGACAAGGTGGAAAGTCTGGATGAGGATACAAAAAATGCTTATAAAGGAAGAGCTTATTTTCATAGAGCATTTCGTTATATGGCATTGGTAAATCAATTTGGTGACGTTCCACTTATTACAAAAATTTTAGAGGTTCCTAAACAAAACTACAGAAGTACAAAAAGGGACGCAATTTTGGAAATGATTACTAAGGATATGGAGTTTGCCGTGCAATGGGTTCCTGAGCAAAAGGATATGGAGTTGGTAGGCATGGTGAACAAAGGTGCTTGTAGAATGCTTCTGGCTAAGTGTTATTTGGCAATTGGAGAATATGCTAAAGCACAATCACAAACCGATATCTTAATTAATGAATCAGGATATTCCTTGATGACAGAACCATTTGGAACTTTTAATGATGGAGGAGAACCTCAAACTTTGCCAATTACGCGCAATGTTATCTGGGATTTACATCGTCCGGAAAACAAACTTATCGGAGCAAATACTGAGGTTATAATGGGAATGGCAAACAGTGGTTCGAGTAATGAGTCATTTTTAAGATTTCCTACTTTGCGTATCTTTGGTCCTTTCTGGGCGTCCAGAAATAACTTCTTATCACCTGATGGTAAAAGAATCAATAATTATTCGCGTAACCATCCTGATTATAATCCGCAATATGATTATGCCAGAGCTATTGGCCGTGGTGTCACTACCCATCGACCTTCTTATTGGTCTACTCACGGATTATGGGATATTAACGGAGATGGAACGGAAGATACTCAGGACTTGAGGCACAACAGTGAAGTTGGCAACTGGTGGTTAATGACTAATATGAAGTATAATGACCCATCATCATCCTATTATGGCCAAAATATTATGATGTATGATCCGAATAATGGCAATTTACTATGTGCTGATACGCTTCGCTATTGGTTTGACTATCCTCATTATAAATTATATACTGAAGATAGGGTAAGTGAGGCAGATATGAATTCCAATAATTTTAGAGGGGCAATTAATAGTGGTGATGATGCATCCTGGTATCTTTATAGACTTGCCGAAGCGTATTTGTTAAGAGCAGAAGCAAAATATTACCAAAATGAAAATGACCTTACTATTAAAGATGATCTAAATATTTTAAGACAGAGGGCACAAGCATCTGAATTTTATGAAGGTAGTGTTACAATTGGGGATATTGTAAATGAAAGAGCCCGCGAACTGTACCTGGAGGAATGGCGTAATGTTGAGTTGAGCCGTATATCTCTTTGTTTGGCACGTAGTGGTAAGCCTGATGAGTGGGGTAAAACTTATAGTCTGGATAATTTTGATAAACAAACAGGAACCGATAGGGCTGGAGGTAGTTATTGGTATCAGCGCGTTATTAATTATAATTTTTATAATAATGGACCTATAAGTGTTGCACCTGCAACGTTTAACTTTATGATGGATAAGCGTAATTTATATTGGCCAATACCTCAATCAGCAATTACTGCAAATAATAAAGGGGTACTTAGTCAAAATTTTGGATATGACGGTTATGACCCTTCTGTTCCAAAATGGGAAAATTGGGAAGATGCTGTCGCAGATGAAGATAAAATTGAATAGAAAGAGACATAGAATTTTTGTTCATTGAGGTTTAGGGCTGTCTGAATTTAAATAGTATTTATTTTTCAGACAGCCTTTTTAATTGTATTCCAAAAGGCGATTATAAAAGAGCTTTAGATTTTTAGAAGATATTTTTTTGTTACTAATGTTAAGAGTACAAATAGTAGTGAGTAAATATCCGGATCAGGGTGTATTACCAGTAAGTGGGGTAGTATTATTCGAAGCTTAAAATGTTTAAACGTTTAATCGGTCTGTGGCCTTTGAATGATTTCCTGATGAATAGAATAAGCAAAGTAAGGTTAGTATGCAGAAGAATTATATAGCGTTAGCATGAAGACTAAGGTTCTTCTCAAGTGCCTGAATCGAAATGAGATTTTTCGGACAGGCACTATTTAAAGATTGAGTATAAAGAAACTGAAAATGAAGAAGAGTAAGATTACGTTATTGTTAATGTTGGCAATTACCTCTGTTTTTGCCCAAAAAGTAAAGAAAGAGCTGGTGGTAACCCACCAGTACCTGAACATCCCGGTGGAACATGCCCGGGAAAGGCAACGGATGCATTTGAAGCTGCCGGGGACAGACGACCGCTCCTTTGTGGTCCGCCTGAGCGACGGGGAACCTGATTACTGGGTGTTTACCGATGTGTCGGCCTTTATCGGGAAGACCATCGAACTGGAGTACCCTAAAAAAGTAAAAGGTTGGGACCAGATTTACCAGTCGGATGAAATAAATGGTGCCGATAGCCTGTACAAAGAGAGCAATCGCCCCCAGTTCCACTTTTCAACGCGCCGTGGCTGGATCAACGACCCCAACGGGATGGTATACTATGATGGCGAATACCACCTTTTTTACCAGCACAACCCCTATGAGCGCAACTGGGAAAACATGCACTGGGGCCATGCGGTCAGCAAGGACATGCTGCACTGGAAAGAGCTCCCCGACGCCCTTTACCCCGACAAGATCGGGACGATGTTTTCGGGTACCGCGGTGGTCGACTACCAAAACACCTCAGGTTTTAGAACGGGAAAGGAAGATGTAATTGTAGCAGCCTATACGGCCGACAGCCCCGATACCGAAGTGCAGTGCATCGCCTACAGCAACGACAGGGGCAGGACCTTCAGCAAGTACGAGGGGAACCCGGTTATCGACACCAAGGCCAAATGGGGAACCCGGAACCTGCGCGACCCAAAGCTGTTCTGGCACGGGGAATCAGGCAAATGGGTGATGGTGCTTTTCGAGAAAACGGGGATGTCCTTTTACAACTCCGGCAACTTGAAGGATTGGGAGTTCCAGAGCCATACTCTGGGCTTTTGGGAATGCCCAGAGTTTTTTGAGCTTCCGGTAGACGGCAACCCGGAGGATACCAAATGGGTTTTGTATGGTGCTTCGGGTACCTATATGCTGGGCTCGTTCGATGGGAAAAGGTTTACACCAGAGACCGATAAGCTGCGTTATTTCAGGGGCAAGATGTATGCGGCACAAACGTTCAACAACATCCCCCAAAAGGATGGGCGCCGTATCCAGATAGGCTGGGGACAGATTGAGCAGCATGGCATGCCATTCAACGGCATGATGATGTTCCCGACCGAGTTTAGCCTGCGCACCACAAGGGATGGGGTAAGGCTGTATTCAGAACCTATTGCCGGGATTAAGAAACTGCACAACAAAAGTTACCGGTGGGAAAACCTGAGCCCCGCAGATGCCAATGCCAAACTGAAAGAAGTGGGAGGGGACGTGTTCCGCATAAAGATGAAGGTAAAACTTTTGGACGGCACAGAATTCAGGTTTAAATACAATGGCAACCCGCTGGTGCATTACGATATGAACTGGAACAACCTGAACGGGGCGTTTTACGGTGGCGACCAGATCGACAACTTTACGTTTTATTACGAGATACTGGTAGACAGGACAAGCGTAGAGGTATTTGCCGACAACGGCAAGTTTAGTTTGATATCGCAACTGGAAGGGGCCAAAAACAAGAACGGTTTTGAGTTTGAGGAAAACTGGGGCTCAATCCGGATCGAAGAGCTTGAGGTGCATGAACTGAAATCGATTTGGGAATAGTCAAGGTGTTATCAATTAATAAGAAAATTTTTTACAACAGAAAAGAAGGCTGCCTATGTTATGGGCAGCCTTTTTAGAAGGAATACCATTGAAGCGAATAAAGGAATAGGCAATTCGGTTGGGATTAAGAAAAGCCACAAAGGGAGAAATTTCTAATTGCATGGATTGATAATGGAAGTCATTCACAATTCCGCAAATCCGATATGTATTACCTCCCAGCTCAATTTTATCGTCAAATGGATTTTCAATATTCCGTTCCTCTATAAAGGTTTGGTTTACTACACAATATTCGGCCGCAGATTCAGGGAAGTCCGAACCTTCTTTAAATTTCAGGCCAAGTGTTTCAAATATGTTTCTGTCAAAATAAGCTCTTTAAGATGCCCAATGAACCACCGTGTATAGCTCGTCTGGTGATTATAAAAAGGAAGAGACGGCGGTACAGAGGTGAGAGGTGCTTCGATAGGCTAGTAAACTATCGGGTGCTTATTTCTTTAACAGCTGACTTTTTTATTTCAATTTTAGTCTCATCATTATGTCGGTCTGTTCATCATCTCCGAGTTTGAAGATATGTTTGTCAAAAGCTATGAATCCATTCTTTTCATAAAACCGGATTGCTCTTTGGTTTTGTTCCCAAACTCCCATCCAAACATATTCCACATTTTTTTCATTAGCCAATTTCTTTTAATTTCTCAATATCCTGGATATTTACTTTCCTAATTTTCATCTATTGTCATTTTTTAATAATTTTCCAATGACCTGTTTTGTCACTACCAATTCGTTCTATATATCCGTTCTCTTTGAGTCCCTTTATTTTCCTTTTTGCTGTGCTTAAACTTATTTTCAATTGTTCGCTGATTTCAGATGCTGTAATCTTATTGTTATGTTTAATCAAATTAAATACAGTGTCATTTACAGTGTCATTTTTCGCTTTTACAGTGTCATTGTATTGAATATGCATTTCTCGGTTTTTCAGTACATGGTTTGCGCCCAATAATAAGTTGGATAGAAAAAAAATTAAATAACTTTCTGTTTTATTAATGCCTTTGGATAAATCTTCATAGTTGGCTCGAACAAGTGCATTACGAAAATACCAAGAATTTTCAGCAAACAAATTGTTATTTACCTCTTTAAACCCAAGTTTACGAAGATATTTGATTAAAAAAATGGCTGTTGTACGTGTATTCCCTTCTCCAAAAATGTGAATTTGCCACAAAAAACTGATAAAATGTGCTATGTGTTCTATGATTTCTTGTTGGTTTAAACCTTTATAACTAAACTTTTTTTCTTGTTCAATATCATATTCCAAAGTAGGCTTCAAGCTTTCTGCACTCGCATATAAAACCGTTTCACCATTTAAAATCCACTCACGTTTAGTAATATTATAATCACGGATTTTCCCTGCGTGATTATAAATACCTTGAAATAATCTACGATGGATAGTAAGATATTCAATTGGAGAAAGAGTAAAAGTTTGCTCGCTTAGTATTTCAGTAATCCGCGCCGAAACTTTGTCTGCTTCTTCAGTCCGGTTTTCCGATTCTTTTATTGGATGTTGTTTATAATAATTGTCAATTCGTAGCTTTACCTCATTAATAGAAATGTCACCTTCAATATTTAGCTTGGCTGTTGCTATTAAATAGTCAGAAGGTTTTAGTCCATCAACTTGTTGCAGACCTATAGCTGTTTTCCAGTCTTTAGCTTTTTCAGCTTTGTCCGGTTCTCCTTGCCTTAAATATTCTTCAAAATTATCCATTTCTAAAACTATAATCTTTTATTGAACTATCCCTCTAATTTTGTATGTGTTTCTTATTTTACTTTTTGAAAATTTTATCTATTGATTTTGATGCCACTTGGTGGAAATATTCCACCAAACCCATTAGCTTAATATTATGCAAGATCAATATGCTTTATAACTATTTGATTTAACTTGCATATATCCGTTTTGTATATTTTTGGTTATTAAAAATTCAGTTATTCTTTAGTATTGGTAAATACCATAACAGTGATATTGACACTGTTTTTGTTACGTCCACCAAAGATAATAAATGATTATGAATGAATTTTCATAACTAATGAAAGATAAATCCATTTATATGAATGAATATTTAAGCAGGATTATCTCAGTAGGAAGTACCTTTATCAATCAAGTTTATTTAGATAAAAAGTAAAAAGTTATGTTATTGGTAAAGGTGTTTTTTAAAAGGTATTTGTTTTTGGGGCTTTTCGCCGGATTGCTTTTCATATCCTGTAATCAGGTTAAACCTCCTGAACCTTTGGGTCCGGTTCCGAACGATAATCAGCTCCGTTGGCAGCATATGGAATACTACGCCTTTGTTCACTTTTCATTAAATACCTATACCGATCAATCATGGGGATTTGGCGACGAGGATGTTAATCTGTTCAATCCTGAAAAGCTTGACTGTCGCCAATGGGCGCGTATATGCAAAGAAGCCGGGATGAAAGGGATTATCATAACTGCCAAACACCATTGTGGTTTTTGCCTTTGGCCTTCGGAGTACACTGAATATTCAGTAAAAAATGCCCCTTGGAAAAATGGGAAAGGTGATGTGGTACGTGAGATGGCTGATGCCTGTAAAGAGTATGGCCTGAAATTAGGAGTCTATCTGTCGCCCTGGGACAGGAATCATCCAGACTATGGTAAACCTGAGTATATCACCTATTTCAGAAACCAGCTAAAGGAGCTGCTAACCAATTATGGAGATATATTTGAAGTATGGTTTGATGGAGCCAATGGAGGAGATGGGTATTATGGAGGTGCCAATGAATACCGAAAAATTGACCGCACCACTTATTATGATTGGAAGCCAACCTATAAAATGATCAGGGAACTTCAGCCCAATATTGTAATATGGAATGATGGGGGAGACCGTGGCGATTTACGCTGGGTAGGTACCGAAGCCGGATACGTGGGAGAAACCAATTGGAGTCTGTTAGATAGTACCGGCAAGGTTACAAATGATATGCTACGTTATGGAAAGGAAGATGGCAATGCCTGGGTGGCCGGTGAGGTCAATACTTCCATCCGTCCGGAGTGGTTTTACCATGTCAGCGAAGATTCCAAGGTGAAGACCTTACCTGAATTAATGGATATATATTATAACTCTATCGGTCGTAATGGAACCTTGTTGCTTAATTTCCCAATTATGCCCAATGGGTTGATTCATGAAAAAGATGAAAAGGCAGCTCTTGATTTTGCAAAAGCAGTAAAAGAGGTTTTTGCCCATAACCTTGTAGAAAAGGCAACGGTTTCGGCCACAAATGTACGAGGCAAAAGTAGTCGTTATGATGCTTATAGGGCTATTGATGGAGATAACGAAACCTACTGGACCTTAGATGATGGTGTAACTAAAGCCTCGCTAACGATCAATTTTGGTGAGCCAACTGCAGTTAATCGTTTTATGGTTCAGGAATATATCAAACTGGGGCAAAGGGTAAAGTCGTTTTCAATAGAAGCCCTGGTTGGAGATCAGTGGCAGGAACTGGCGCAGGAAACCACCATAGGTTATAAGCGCATCTTATGTTTTCCAACTGTTGAAACAACAAAACTCAGGTTTAATATCCTTGATTCAAAAGCCTGTCCTGTAATTTCGAATATAGGAGTTTATAATGCCCCGCAAATCCTGACTTCTCCTGCTATAGTACGAGAAAAATCAGGAAATATACAAATCGTTCCTGCAGATCCGGAATCAATTATATATTTTACCACTAATGATGAAGATCCCACAGTAAATTCAACCAGGTATTCCGGTCCAATTCCTCTCAATAAAGGTAAAGTTAATATTAGGGCAATAGCGTATGATCCATCGTCGGGTAAAAGCAGTGCTGTAGCCAGTGAGCAATTTGATATTCCGCGTAAGCTATGGAAAATATTGGGGATTGAAGATGAAAAAGCAGCTGCAATAATTGATGGCGATATAAATACAGCCTGGAAGCACCCGGAAGGTACAAGCATTCCTGCAGATTTAGTAATAGACCTGGGTAGGATGGAAAACTTAGTAGGATTTAAATATCATCCAAACCAGGAGCTTCGTAAACCGGGGATTATTAGCAGGTACCAGTTCTTTGTTTCGCAAAACAATAAAGATTGGAAACTGGTTAGTGAAGGTGAGTTTTCAAATATCAAAAACAACCCTTTATGGCAAACAAAAACATTTAAGCTGCAAAAATCCCGTTACATAAAGCTTAGAGCTTTAAAAAATACAACCGGAAGTAATTATATCGGGTACGGGGAGTTTGATGTGATTACAAAATAGAATTAGTAAAAGTAATTGATAAGATTAATATTCGTTTTGTTTATTTTTATCGGATTATGAAAATCGCATTTTGAAATTTTATTGAAAAAAAAATAATTAAAATATAATCATAAGTATTAAACGCACAGACGGATGTTTATATGCTTTTGTGTTGATGCTAATTTTAAACAGATGAAGAAATACAGTTTTGTACTAATAAGTTTTGTGTTCATGGTATTGTTTAGCAGCTGTACCCAAACACAAGGAAACCATGTTCTTTGGTATGATGAGCCTGCCAATTATTTTGAAGAGGCACTGGTACTAGGTAATGGAAAAATGGGGGCAACCGTGTTTGGCGGGGTACAGTCGGACAAGATTTACCTGAACGATGCCACCCTATGGTCCGGAGAACCTTTTGATCCCAATAACAACCCCGAAGCCTATAAATATGTAGAAAAAGTAAGGGAAGCATTGAGGAACGAAGATTACGCCCTGGCCGATTCCCTGAACCGCTACCTGCAGGGGGAGTACTCACAATCTTTTGCCCCATTAGGTACAATGTATATTGATTTTGCCCACCCTAAAGAAAGCAAAGAATACAAGAGGGAACTGGATATAAATGATGCAGTTTCAAAGGTAAGCTACAGTGTTGATGGAGTTGAATATCAACGGGAATATTTTGTATCGCACCCCGACCAGGTAATGGCCATCAAGCTGAGCAGTAGTAAAAAGAATTCGCTGAACTGTACCGTACGCTTCGAGAGCCTCTTAAAATTCAAAACAAACGTAACGGATGAAATATTAACCGTTAATGGATATGCCCCTTACCATGCAGAACCAGGTTACAGGGGTGATATGCTCAATGCCATCAGGTTTGATGAAAACAGGGGGACACGCTTTACCTCCTTGTTTAAAATAGAACATGAGGATGGAAAAATTACTTCAACCGACAGCACCCTTGTTTTAAGCCATTGTAGTGAAGCCACATTGTATGTTTCCATAGCTACCAGTTTTAATGGTTTTGATAAGGATCCCGTTAAAGAAGGCCTGGAAAACCAATCTGTAGCTGCTGCACAATTAAAAAACAGTATTAACAAGCCTTTTGCTTCCTTAAAACAAAGCCACGTTTCAGATTACCAGTCGCTTTTTAACAGGGTTAGCCTGGATTTGAAAGGTTCTGAAGAAAAAAACATACCTACCGACGAAAGGTTGCTTCAATATGAAAAAGGGGTTGAAGACAAGGGGTTGGAGACGTTATATTTCCAATACGGGAGATACCTGCTGATTTCATCATCGCGCACAAAAGATGTACCCGCCAACCTGCAAGGGATCTGGAACCCGTACATGCGTCCGCCATGGAGCAGCAATTATACGGTAAACATCAATGTGGAAGAAAATTATTGGCTGGCTGAGATTGCCAACCTGTCTGAACTGCACAAACCATTACTGGGCTTTATAAATAATGTATCCAAAACCGGAAGTGTTATTGCAAAAACCTATTATGGTGTAAATGGCTGGACGGTTTGCCAGAATTCCGACATATGGGCGTTGAGCAACCCTGTTGGGGACTTTGGCGGGGGAGACCCAAACTGGGCAAACTGGAACCTGGGCGGGCCATGGTTGGCAACCCACCTTTGGGAACACTATACCTTCAACCAGGATACTGCTTATCTCCGTAATTTTGCTTATGACCTGTTAAAAGGTTCGGTTGACTTTTCGTTGGAATGGATGATTAAAGATAAAGATGGTTATTTGATCACATCACCTTGTACTTCCCCTGAAAACAAATATATCACACCAACAGGCTATCACGGTTCTACCATGTATGGCGGAAGTGCCGACCTGGCCATGATCCGCGAGCTCTTGCTTAATTTCCAGGAGGCATCAAAAGTATTGGATATCCATGGTGACATCCAGGATAGGGTAGATGATGCATTGGCAAATATGCTCCCATACAAAATCGGGGCAAAAGGGAACCTTCAGGAATGGTATTACGATTGGGAAGATGAAGACCCAAGGCACCGTCACCAGTCGCATTTGTTCGGGCTGTACCCGGGGCACCATATTTCGCCAACGGAAACACCAAAACTGGCACAGGCCTGCAAAACAACCCTTGAAATAAAAGGGGACGAGACCACCGGATGGTCAAAGGGCTGGCGCATCAACCTATGGGCAAGGCTAAAGGACGGCAACCGCGCCTATAAGATGTACCGCGAACTGTTGCGTTACGTAAAGCCAGACGCCTTGCACGTTACACGCGAAGACCACCATGGCGGCACCTATCCAAACTTGTTGGATGCCCATCCCCCTTTCCAGATCGACGGTAATTTTGGTGGGGCTGCTGCTGTGATAGAAATGCTGATGCAATCCACCCAAGACCATATTGAGTTATTGCCGGCACTTCCGGATTCGTGGCCAGCGGGAACCATAACAGGCATTTGCGCCAGGGGCGGTTTTGAGGTATCTGTTGAATGGGACGGTATGAAGTTGACTAAAACAGTTGTTAAAGCAAAAACAGCAGGTGCAACAACGCTGGTTTATGGCAACACAAAAAAGGATATTGATCTAAAAGCCGGAGAGCAGATAGAGGTTGTGTGGTAGATAAGATTAAAAAACGCTTATTATGTTGCAAAAATTAAATTCTGTTATTCTGGCGTGTATAATTATTGGTTTCACCATATCCTGCAAGCCACAATATGAAGAAAACAGCACTCAAATAGCATTTCTTGCAGATGTGCATTTGAATGATATTTACGGTGCATTTGAGGATAGTGATTTTAAAGGGGTTCAAAATCCGGGCAATGGACAATATGTACTGGCCCGGACTATGAAAGCCCAGCTTCATTCCACACGGATATTTAACGAAAACTATTTTGCTTTTTTAGCAGCCTTGGATGATATAGTACAAAAGGGTATTAAGCATGTTGTTCTTCCGGGTGATTTTAGCGATGACGGACAACCTTATAACGTCAGGGGATTAAAGCATATTTTAGATCAATATTCAGCCGATTATGGAATCCGCTTTTTTGCCATTACAGGAAATCACGATCCTGTTGGACCATATACTATGGAGGCAGGTAAAACTGATTTTTTAGGAAAGGATGGTAAACCACAGGTTATTATGAGCAAAGCGGGATTGTATCATCAGCAATTTGCAGACGAAAACCCTGTGGTAATAACCAAAGACATTTGCAAATTGGGATATGAAGAGATCGTGAATACCCTTGGGAACAACGGTTTTTTACCCCAAAAATCTTATAAATATTGGGAAACCCCGTTTACCAGTTATACTTATGAAGAGTATGATTATAAAACTGCCATGGAGCAAAGTGGTTTTAACCTTCGTGGTTATACCGTTTCTAAAGATAGTGTAAACCTTCCTGATGTGAGCTATTTGGTTGAGCCTGTTGATGGATTATGGTTGTTGGCTTTAGATGGTAATGTGTATTTGCCATCCAATAATACTGATTATGGTTTTATTAAGGCTGGCGCAAAAAATTCCAGCGAGTATTCAAATATTATCGCACAGAAAAAGCACTTGGTTAACTGGGTAAAAAGAGTTGTAAAGGAAGCCAGGCGGCTGGATAAAACACTAATAACCTTTAGTCATTATCCAATGATTGACTGTTATGATGGGGCTGTTGATGATATGAAAGCTTTATTTGGAAAAGAAAAAATGCAGCTACACAGAGCACCAGATCCTGGTATTGCCGAACTGTTTGCAAAAATGGGACTGAAACTTCATCTGGGAGGGCACATGCATATGAACGATACCGGGATAAAAACATACGATGATGGATCATTTTTGGTGAACATACAGGTGCCTTCTTTGGCAAGTTATCCTGCAGCGTATAAAATATTGACCGTGAAAAGCCATGGTATAATAGAAGTTGAAACGGTACCCCTGGATTCTGTATCGGGCTTTGATGCCCTTTTCCCTCTTTATGAAATGGAATATGGCAATTTGCAAAGTGCAGATAAAGAAGGTCTTTGGAACAAAGAGGTTTTAAGCTCAAAAAACTACGGTGAATTGATGGATTGGCATTTACAGGAATTGGTCCGTTTGCGTTTTTTGGAAAGGGATTGGCCTGAAGAATTCAAGTCCTTTATGCTCAGTTCAAATGATCAGTCATTATTGGCTTTTGCAACAAATGGAAGTGATGTGGATACTTCAAAACCCGTTAACTGGACTGGCTTTGATATGGTTTGCGACTTTTATCGCTTGTTGCATGCAGATATGATGGCTCTGGATAAAATAGGAAAGGATAGGCTGGAGCAGTATAAAACCATAATAGATGCGGAATTAAGCAAAAGTCAGCAAGACCTTGAAAAACTGGATTCAATGCATCTCGACTTTTACAAATTTTCAGCTGTATTTAATCAGTTACTCCACAGCGAACCATCACGCCATTTTTCAATTGATTTATTTACAGCTTGTATTACCCCAAACCCATAAAGAGCATAGCCGTCAGGCTAAGGTTCTATTTTATTATAATGTTATATATTTTAGGCTGAAGATCTTTTGTAAAGGCATTTTGTATATCGTGCTGAAAGCACAACTTATCCTGGCCCCATGCAACGCATGGGGTTATGTAAGGAGGTAATCAACGTCCTGTAGGGACAGCTCATTCATTTTTGAGAACGACATTACAAAAGCCGGTCTTTTAAATATGAGTATCTGATTTTCCTAAAAGAATATGACATTGAGTGTAATGAAGAGTATTTATGGATATTAATTATTAACCTGACGGCTATGCCCTAAAGTGGCTTCTGATTTACAGCTTTATTATCATGTGCTGTACATGTTTTGGTTCCGGGAAGAGGAAAAGTCCCCTTTAGGATATCTGTCCTTTATATAAATCAGAAAGAGGAAAAATCAGGTCATAATCACTCCAATTTAGATTCCCATCAGTCAATGAGAAATTCGAAAATTTATTTTCATCCAAATACTTCTTAATCGACGGATGAAGAGATTTTGACAAAAATGGTTTAAAATCAACTAATCTCTCATAGCCATCATTAAATTTTATGCGAATTGCATAATCAGATAAATATTTTGCAGAATCAATTTTTAACTGATTAAATCCAGATTCTAAGTCCTTATAGTCAACAAATATTCTCATTTTAATCTTTTTGTAATTCTTTCAAATTCAACATCTTTATGATAAACAAAATAACTACTACAAATTTACAAAATCTGTGTCTGAACAGGAAATCATTATTTGCTAAGTGTCTCACTCCATGAACCACAACGGTACAGCTAAGGCCTTTGTTGCTTCTTTCTAAATAGTGTTGGCAAGAAAACTGCTGAAATTTTTGTTAGCTGATGTTATGCGCTTTTATTAATAAGTATCTCTTCCAAAAAATTTAATTGTCATTCTAACATAGAATCCTCGGTTATACATTGTTTCATTTGCAACATTACTTATATTATTCAGTCCAATTTTGTAACCGGCAAAAAAATCCATATTTCCAATCGGCGTTATCGTTAAACCTGGTGTTATTCCATAATCCCACTTTTTAAGCTGGTCGGCATTCTTTCCAAATTTTATTCTTTCATTCGTAATTTTATTCTTAGCCGCTAAACCATATGAAACATACGGAGCCAAACTTGCTTTCAAATTAAAACCACCACTATAAAATTTATAATTTAGCTGAACGGGCATTTCCAGATAATTTATCCTAAAATTCTCTGATACTTCTGAATTTCTTCCTCCTTGAGATGAGAACAATAGTCCGGGTTGAAGAGAAAAATTACTTCCCTTCTTATTATAGTAAAAGTTCAACCCAAAATCATACCCAACTTTATAAGAACTATATGAATCTGCGGTCGACTTAATATTAGTCACATTTATTAATCCCAAATTTAAAAGTATTCTCCAATTCGTTTTTGATAAGTCCTTGTCAAAAGTGGGTATTGGTCTTTTTCGTAATTCATTAGCACTAAAATCATAATTTGTCTGTCTTATCTGTTTTAGACTTACTAATTTTTCAGGAAGTTTACAATACTGCTTAAGAAATTTCAAGCAAGCTTCATCATCTGGCCCTATCCCTTCCCTCCCCCAACCACCGCTATGCTTAGCAATTATTCTCTCATCAGGAGTAATTACAATAAAATTAGGAACTCCTGGACCAGAACCATATAATCTTTTTAACTTCATTCCCGGCTTTGATAGTATATCACAAATAACTAATGTATAATTTTCTTTGAGGAATCGGCTTATTTCATTGTCAACTACAAATAGTTTCTTGTAATACCTGCATGGTCCGCAATAACTAGCTGTAAAAAACAATAAAATAGGTTTACCTTTTTCTTTTGCTTCTGATAAAGCTAATCTATATGAATTTTGCGCATACTGAGCATAAATAGCCACCTCACTTAACTTATAATAATCTTGCTCAAGACTAATGGTATCATTATTTTTAAGATCACTGTAAGCTATGGTTTTATTCTTATAGTTAAGGTGCATAAAAACAATACTGTCATTAAGAACCAAAGTGTCTTCAGAAAAGGTTAAAGTAAAATCTCCATTTATATCCGTAATGCAACCAATATTATTTGCCTTAAAACAAATATTTGCTAATTGTATTGGTTGATTTTTGTTATCAATTAATTTTCCTGAAAAAGAATTCTGTGAGTATATGCTATTGGTTAATAAAATGAATGTAAAGTAGAAAAGTAATCTTTTGTAATTGTTCATAGTTTATTCTGTGTTAAATTGCGCATAGCAAATCGCTAAAGCGACTCAATATTTATTATATAATCCCAAAACATCTCGTTATGCAAGTAATTCTATCGCATAGCGAGAATGGTTGAAATTTTCCTTTTGTTTAATCGTTGTAAAAACGAAACCTAAACTACTAAAAGTTGGTTTGAATCCAAGCGTTAGTTATAAATATATTGACAAATGAAGGGCATTAAATTCACTGGCATTCTCACTTTTTAACCATTATTTGCCCAATCGGATATAAGCGGATGCCCTTTTTATTCATCAAAATGTTATATTTTGCATGAGGATCGGTCTTGTGAAGCATTAAAAACATACAGTTCTATTAACAATCGACCTTTTAAATCATCAAAATCATATACAGCCATTTAAAATCGATGTATCAAATGATTAATTCCTTATAGTTCAATTAACAATGTGCTATTTAAACCAAAAAAAACGTATGTTTCTTGTGAAAATGCATGTTTTTGACGAAAAAAATCGAGTCTCGCTATTGAAAATCGCCCCAAATAACCGTTTTTATGCAAAAATAGCCTTGGGTAACATCATTTTTTTCCATTTATAGGGTATATATCAAATGATATAAACCATTCTGATGGTTTTTTTACTCTAATTTCCCATGACGAAGCTATTTATAATGGTCAAAATGATACATTTCCATTGGCGAGATCCTTTTTATCTGTTAAAAAGCAGTATTTCTATTTAATATGGATGATTTTAACGGTCAAAATGAAGCATTTTCATTGACGAGATTCATTTTTAACAGTCAAAACCATGTATTTTATAGGGAGTCAGAGGGTGTGTGGAGGGAAGTAATGGAGTTTCCTTGCAAGAACTAAATAGAAGTTACGCCATACGGTGCAATATCGTAAAGTCCATAAGATTTGAGTTTAGTATTATACGCATCGTAAATAATCTTGCTACCTGATACCTGCTACTTGAATCTTTAATTAACCTAAATAAACCTTCAATAGTTAAAAAGTATTTCAAAATGCGGGTTAATAAGAAAGTTGCCACCTGTACATATCATTCAAAAGCATGTACTGTGAAGTCATAAAAGGCATAAAATCAGTATTTTTTTGATGTTGAATGTAATGTCTAGGTGATTGAATGATTAATCATGGTTAAAAAATGTTACAGAATGTAAATTTGGGCTTTAGAATTATTTGAAATTAAATAAAAAGTTTATGAAACAATTCACTTTAAAATTAGTAATGTTAGCCTTAATATTAGGTTATTCATTAAATACCTGGGCGCAAAATATAGAGCTCTCCGGTAAAGTGCTAGATGACCAGGGGAATACCATGCCAGGTGTTTCTGTTGTTGTAAAAGGAACTACAAATGGTACAATTACCGATATCGATGGTAATTTTATACTAAGTGTATCACCCGATGCCAAAACATTACTTTTTTCTTTTATTGGTTTTGAAACTCAGGAAGTAACCATTGATGCAACTAATACCAAAATTAAGGTAAAGTTACTATCAAGTATGATTGGTTTGGATGAGGTTGTTGCGGTAGGTTATGGAAAAATGACACGCAAGGATGTTACCAGTTCAATTACCACAATTAAAGCAAAGGATTTAAATTCTGGAGTATATACAGAGCCTTCTCAATTACTACAAGGAAAGGTTCCTGGTTTAACAATTACTCAGACTTCTGACCCTAACGGAAGTTCATCTATCACTTTACGTGGAGCTTCAACATTGCGTACAGGTAGTGCTCAAGAACCTTATTATGTTGTTGATGGTGTTCCCGGAGTGTCATTATCATTAATTGCACCGGAGGATATTGAGAGCATTGATGTGCTTCGTGATGCTTCTGCAACTGCAATTTATGGTTCTAAAGCAGCTAACGGTGTTATTATTGTTACAACTAAGAAAGGCAATAAAGAAGGAAAAACGAATGTAAGCTATAGTACTTATGTTGCTGTTGATAATGTATTAAAGAATTTAGATATGATGTCAGCAAGTGAACTTCGTTCATATGCATCTGCTAATGGAATTACTCTTCCAAATGATGAAGGCGGAGACACAGATTGGCAGGAAGAAGTTCAGCGTACAGGTTTGAGTCAGAGTCATAATATTTCTATTAATGGAGGTGATGACAAGACGAGTTATAGTGCTAGTATTAATTATTTGAACAAACAGGGGGTAATTAAGGAAACAGAAAAGAATCAGCTTGTGGCAAGGTCTTTTTTACAGACTAAAACACTGAATGACCGTTTAACATTGTCATTTAATCTTAACGGGAATATTACTAATAATAATAATGTTCCTATGGGTTCTAATGGAACTAGTGTATTGGATGCAATGAATTATTATTCACCATTGGCTCCTGTAAAAGCTGATAATGGTGATTGGTACTCAGATTACAGTATATCTCAGAACTATAATCCAATGTCAATGGTGAAGGAGGATGAATACGATACTGAGAGTAAGCGTTTGCAAGGTACAGCTAAAGCATCGTTAGAAATTGTTGATGGATTATTATACAACCTAAGCCTTTCTTATCAAAACGAACAATATATTTTTAGTAATTATAACAGCTCAGATTCTCAAATTTATTCTTCTCAAAATGGTCAGGCGAGTCGTACTTCTGTAGAGAATAAGAAAACTGTATTTGAAACTTACCTTAATTATGATAAGACTTTTAATGATGTACACAAGCTTGGATTAATGGCAGGTTACTCATGGGAACAGTCTGATAATAACGATGGATTTGGTCTTACAGTTTATAACTTTTACAATGATGACCTGGGATATTATAATCTGGGTTATGCCAACAGAATGGATATGTCTGGCATTAATAGCGGATACAAGCTTTCTTCCTTGAGAATGATCTCTTTTTATGGTCGTTTAAATTATAGTTATAATAGCAAATACCTGTTTCAGGCCACAATGCGTAGAGATGGTAGTTCTGCTTTTGGTGAAAATAATCAATGGGCAACTTTCCCATCTGTATCAGCATCATGGCGTTTGAGTGAGGAAGGTTTTATCAAGAATATGAATGTTTTTGATGATTTGAAATTCCGTATTGGTTATGGTGTTAGTGGTAATTCATTAGGTTTTGATGCCTTTACTGCTACTCAAACTTATGGTGCTTCAGGTTGGTTTGATTATACAGATGAAACAGGAAGTACTTCAGAGTATCGTACTTTAGCAGCTACAAGTAATGCAAATCCTGATTTAAAATGGGAGCGTACAAGTATGTTTAATGTTGGTTTTGACTTTGGATTCTTAAAAAATCGAGTAACAGGTACTTTAGAATACTATAACAAAACAACGGATGACTTGATTTACAGTTATGCAGTATCTACTAACCGTTACCCATATGGAAGTATGCTTGCTAATGTTGGTGAGATAAATAACAAAGGTATAGAGTTATCATTAAATATAATTCCGGTTCAAACAGAAAATCTTCGATGGGAAACTTCTTTGAATCTTTCTCACAACAAAAACGAAGTGGTAAGTCTTTCGAACCAGACCTATTCTGTAGATTATATCAATGCTGGAAATCCTAATATAAGCGGTTTTTCAACAGCTAATATTCAGCGTATTGTGGAAGGTGAAGCAATTGGAACATTCTATATGTGGGAATGGGCTGGATATAATGATAGCGGAGAGTCTCAGTTTTATGTACATGATGTAGAGACAGGAGAACGCACAGGGGAACTTACTACTGATCCTCAGGATACTGACCGCACTAAAGTTGGTTGTGCTCAACCTAAGTTTACTTATGGATGGAACAATACTTTATCGTATAAAAAATGGGCTCTTACTGCGTTCTTCCAGGGGGTATTAGGTGGTGATGTTATGAATTCAACCCGTGCTCAATATAATACAGTTTCTTTAGTTGGTGATGGTAAAAATGTGTTGAGTGAAGTTGCAACTAATCAGTTGTATACTGACGATAAAGCACAGGCTCCATCTGATAGATATTTGGAAAAAGGTAATTATTTACGTTTATCAACATTGTCGTTGAGTTACAACTTTGGTAGTATTAAAGATTATATTAAAGGATTAAGGGTTTATGCTACATGTAACAACTTAATGACAATTACAAATTATAAAGGTCTTGACCCTGAAGTGTCTTTAGGTGGTCTTACTCCCGGTATTGATAGCCGTGAATACTTTTATCCACGTACCCGCACCTTTATGCTAGGGCTAAATATTAACTTCTAATATTAATTTCCTATGAAGCTAGCCTTGAGATATTTAGTTTCGTTAATCTATGATTCTCATATAATGAATCTTAATAATACAGGCGAGTCTTATGTGGTAATGATAATTAAAATTTAAGCAAATGAAAAAATTAAATATAAAACTTTTGATTCCAGCTGCATTATTAGCAATAGCTACTAATAGTTGTACCGATCTGGATGTAGATATAGAATCTCAGTATACATCTTATCCAAATTCAGAGATTGCAGTTGCGGCTAAAACTTCTGATGTTTATTATGTTTTCAGAGGTCAGTTAGGTCGTCGTTTTAATGAGGCCATGACACTGTCGTCGGATGAGTGTATGGGAGTAAGTTATGATGGAAGTTATTACGATAATGGTAATTACGCCCACCCAAGCTTGCATGATTTTTCAGCAGATGATCCTTGTTTAGGATATTGGTCTGATTTATCGAGTGGTATTACCAAATGTAATCAGGTTATAGTGGATCTGGGAGGAGAAGAAGAAGCAATTACTGCTCCTATCAGGGCCGCACGTGCCTATTATCATTTTGTTTTAATGGACGGTTATGGAGATGTTCCTATTTTGGATCACATATTGGATGATGATGAGGTGTTAACGCGTAGTGATAGGGCAGATGTTGCTAAATGGATTGAAGAAGAATTATTAGCTATCCGTGACGATATGCCAACTGATGTAGATGTATCTACTTATGGTACGCCTACTTATTGGATGGTTGATGCACTTTTGGCAAAGTTGTATATCAACTGGAATGTATATACGCAGGATGTTACAAGTTCAAGTTGGTCTGCATCATCAACAAATGAGAAATTAAATGATTGTGTAGCAGTATGTGACGAGATCATACAATCCGGTCTTTTCAATTTGAGTGATGATTACCTTGAGAAGTTTTATCCTACTAATGGTTCTCATATAAAAGATTTTATTTACGCAATGCCTTTTACAGCAGCCAATTCAGACGGTAATGTTATTGCTCGTTTTAATGGATGGCGTAAAGGAGGTAATGATGGAGAAGGTGGAAATGGCCTTTATGGAACCGTAGTATCAAAATCATTTGCCGGTAATTTTGCTGTCAATCCAGAATTTGCTGATTTATTTACTCTTGATGGAGACCGTAGAAACGATGCATTATTTAAAGATGCATTATATCAGTATGATCCTGCAACTTACCAGGTAACATCAACTCCGTTTACTTATAATGGAACACAGGTTGTTTTAACTAAAGATATTACTCTTGCATCTGTGGATGCTAATTTGAATGTGGGTAATAATGCAACTGGCTGGTCTCAGGGGTATAGATTTAATAAGTTTGCAATGGATCCTTCAGATTACGATACTTATGGTCGTTGCCAGGATAATGATGTGCCGATTTTCCGTTATGCAGATATTTTACTGACTAAGTGTGAAGCAATTCTTAGAGGTGCTACTGCTACAAATGGAGAAACAGCTATGAGTTTGTTTAATCAAATACGTTCGTATGTTGATGCTCCTGCAATTAGCTCAACTCCTACTTTGGACGAACTGTTAGATGAGCGTGGTCGTGAATTCTTTGGTGAGAACTGGAGGCGCAATGATTTAATACGTTTTGGTAATTTTGAGGATGACTGGGGCTTTAAAAATACAATAAATCCCAATGCTGCTACAGACTATACAAAACGCTTATTTCCTGTTCCAACAGGTATTTTGAATGAAAATACCAATTGGTCTCAAAATGATGGATATTAATTACGTAGGAACTGGTATTTTGCAAATGCATAATAGTATGGCTATTGACAATAGCCATGGTAGCATTGTTCAAAATCCTGATTATAATTAATTACATTAAATAATGGAGATAGCCCTTGGGGTTAATGACTTAAGGGTTATCTCCTTTCTTCTAACAGTGTCGTATACATTCAACAAAATTTTCCTTTAGGATGAACATTAAATCTTTTCTACAATTATTGTATTGTTTTCTTGTCGGCTCGTTGTGTTTGATTAATGGTTGTAAAAAAGCCGATAGTTCTGGTCAGCCTTATGTTAAAATGGTTGTCCCAACTCTTGATGCTGCTAATTCGAGGTGGTTTTTCTTTACCTCAGCTTCACGGCCTTTTGGTATGGTAAACCTTAGTCCGGATACAGAAGTAAGTGGTGCCTGGGGTAGTGGATACAGATATAATACAGATACCGTAAAAGGTTTTAGTCATGTTCATGCCTGGCAATTGGCAGGGCCATCTATCATGCCAATAAATCCTGAAGTAATAGGTCAAGATCAACTATTCCAGGATTACTCTTCAAGCTTTAGCCATCAAACCGAAGAAATATTTCCGGGATACCATCAGCTATTTTTAGACAGGTATCAAATCAAAGCCGAGTTAACCTCTACAAAAAGGGTGGGGTTTCACCGATATACCAATGGTGAAAATACTGCTTTACTATTTAATTTAAACGGACAACAGGGACCAAGCTTCATGAGCAATGGGGTTGTTCTGCAATCAGAAAAATCAGATCTGATTACAGGTCAGGTCATCAATCAACCAACCTTTCGCCGACCAAAACCATGTACTGTATATTTTGCAGCAAAATTTAATGTTCCGGTCAAAAAACTGGATAAAGATCCGGCTACCGGTAATTATATCGTTTATTTTGAAAACAATAAGGCTAAGCCATTAATGGTAAAATTAGCCATATCATATACTTCTGTTGAGAATGCTCAAATTAATATGAAAGAAGAATTGCCTGGCTGGAATTTTGACCAGGTAGTTAAGGATTCAGAAAAAGAATGGGATGATTTACTTTCCAGAATAGAAGTTGAAGGTGGAACCACTGAACAACAAAAAAGGTTTTATACAGACTTGTGGCATGCCTTACAAGGTCGTAGAACTATAAGTGATGTTAATGGCGCATACCCTGACAATACCGGAGATGAATTCAGGATAGGACAACTTCCGGTTGATGATAAGGGGAAACCGTTGTTTAACCATTATAACTCCGATTCATTCTGGGGTGCTCAGTGGACAATCAATACACTGTGGGGATTGGTTTATCCTGATATTATGGAAGAGTTTGTGCATTCGTTAATGCAATATTATAAAGATGGTGGGCTAATACCAAGAGGACCATCCGGCGGTAATTATACCTATGTAATGACTGGGGCATCATCCAATCCATTTATTATTAGTGCCATTCAAAAAGGTATTATAAAAGATGATTTAGAAGATATTTATCAGGCGCTGAAAAAAAATCAAATGCCCGGTGGCATCATGGATAAAATTGGGTATGAACACAATACGAGTATCGGGGGTGGATTATCGTATTATATAGATAATGGCTATGTTCCTTACCCACTTTCTGATGTAATCTATGGTTCGCATCAGGATGGTGTTAGCCAAACATTAGAGTATGCCTATCAGGATTGGTCATTGGCTCAGTTGGCCAAAAGGCTTGGCCATGATGAGGATGCTGAGTATTTCTTAAAACGAAGCGAAAACTATAAAAATGTATTTGACACAGTAAGCGGTTGGATGCGACCTAAAAATAAAGAGGGTATATGGAAAACTGATTATGATCCATATTTAATTGAGAATGGTTTTATTGAGGCCAATGGAGCTCAAAATACATGGTTTGTCCCTCACGATTTAATTGGTTTGAGTAACTTAATGGGAGGCGATGATGCAGCTTCTGATAAGTTAAATAAAGCTTTTACCGAAGCTGAAAAACTAGGGTTTACAGCAGGTACTTCACATTCAAGGGAAACCCATCCTGAGTATAGCCGCATTCCAATTAATTATGGCAACCAGCCATCCATGCAAACGGCTTATATCTTTAACCATTTCAATAAGCCGTGGTTAACCCAGTACTGGTCGCGTAAAGTGGTTAAAGATGTTTACGAAGGACTTAGTACCCAAAGAGGATATAATGGAGATGAAGACCAGGGGCTTATGGGTTCATTATCTGTGTTGATGAAAATGGGGCTATTTTCAATGAAGGGTGGATGTTCAATAGAACCCCAAATTGAAGTTGGTAGTCCGGCTTTTGATCGAATAACCATTAAGTTGCATCCCGACTATTTTAAAGGGGAAAGCTTTACTATTGAAGCCAAAAATAATTCAGCCGAAAATGTATTTATTCAATCGGCAAGCTGGAATGGAAAAGAACTTGGCAGCTGGAGTGTTCCGCAAAACGAATTGGTTAAAGGAGGAACTGTGATTTTAGAAATGGCAAATAAACCCAATGAGCAATGGGGAACTAAATAATTAGTGCTTGCAATAAAACTCGATTTTATACCAACCGGACAGTGCGAGAGGTCTTCAAAGGGGCACTTGAGGCGGTTGTGAGTCGGCCGGAATTGAAGGCCGGTGTGGGATGAAGGAATCTCTTGCTCTAGAGCTTTT
>NZ_JAPDPI010000149.1 GCF_026013615.1 Plebeiibacterium marinum | reverse complement strand
TTACAGCCTGATATTTACAGCTTGGTATTTTCAAGGGGCGATGCCCCTTGTTGTGAAGTCAAAGGCTTTCAGCCTCTTCTTAACCAGACAGCAATGCCCTTTAGTGCATAGCCGTCAGGCTAAGGTTCTATTTTACTAGAATAATGTTATATATTTTAGGCATTGAATAATTTATGGCAAAATTATTATCTTTTTTATTTTAAGCGAATTGTAAATCAGTCTAATGTCTATTATCTAAAATCTAACGATCTATTGTGATAACAAAGCTGTAAATCAGAAGCCCCTTTATTGGTTTGGGGTAATACAAGCTGTAAATAAATCTCCACAAGGGTAGTTTCCACTTCAGAGCCTGTCCCGATCAAACGGGAGGATGTATGGAGGAGTATAACGAGAAAG
>NZ_JAPDPI010000148.1 GCF_026013615.1 Plebeiibacterium marinum | reverse complement strand
CTGCAACAGCGCCTTTACCCATGATGGTTTTTCCTATGATAAGGAACGGCTTTTCTGTTTCTGCTTTGGCTGCTTCCAGGGCCTTGCGGATCTCACCGGCATTGTTACCGTCGATAGTCATCACAGCCCATCCCCAGGCCTCATATTTCTTTGCTGTATCCTCTACGGTTACCGCATCTGTTGTTGTTGATAACTGGATATCGTTTGAATCATAGAACATGATCAGGTTGTTCAACCCTAAATATCCTGCAATACGGCCGGCTCCCTGCGAAATCTCTTCCTGAATACCACCATCCGAGATAAAGGTATAGATATCGTGAGACATCCATTCGCCAAATCTCTCTTTCAGGAACTTTTCTGCGATAGCTGCCCCTACTGCCATGGTATGCCCTTGTCCAAG
>NZ_JAPDPI010000147.1 GCF_026013615.1 Plebeiibacterium marinum | reverse complement strand
CTGCAACAGCGCCTTTACCCATGATGGTTTTTCCTATGATAAGGAACGGCTTTTCTGTTTCTGCTTTGGCTGCTTCCAGGGCCTTGCGGATCTCATCGGCGTTGTTACCATCGATAGTCATCACAGCCCATCCCCAGGCCTCATATTTTTTTGCTGTATCCTCTACGGTTACCTCATCTGTTGTTGTTGATAACTGGATATCATTTGAATCATAGAACATGATCAGGTTGTTCAACCCTAAATATCCTGCAATACGGCCGGCTCCCTGCGAAATCTCTTCCTGGATACCACCATCCGAGATAAAAGTATAGATATCGTGAGACATCCATTCGCCAAATCTCTCTTTCAGGAACTTTTCTGCGATAGCTGCCCCTACTGCCATGGTATGCCCTTGTCCAAG
>NZ_JAPDPI010000146.1 GCF_026013615.1 Plebeiibacterium marinum | reverse complement strand
AATTATTACGAAAGTGTTGGTTGGTTAGTTGGAGGAAAAACAAAAATGAAAGATTGGAAAGCGGCTGCCAGAAACTGGATGCTCAATGTGGAGAAGTTTCAAAAGAAAGAACCCAATTCCAACAGCAAGCAGGAACCGATCACCAAACCGGAATCAAAACCATTTAGCGGTTCAGGTTATAGCGAACCACTTTAAATCATAGATGAAAATACAAAGATTAAAAAGTTTTGCATCATGTTTTATACCATAAGCAACAACCAAATTATCTATAATTATCAAAAAAGCCTTGATTTTATCACCCAAAAAGGAATAGAGATGTATGGGGTTGGTTTTAAACTTTTGAGTGAAGATATGCCCCTTATCCGGAAATTGTTTGTTTACATGATCCGGGATACGGATTTAATCC
>NZ_JAPDPI010000145.1 GCF_026013615.1 Plebeiibacterium marinum | reverse complement strand
AATTATTACGAAAGTGTTGGTTGGTTAGTTGGAGGAAAAACAAAAATGAAAGATTGGAAAGCGGCTGCCAGAAACTGGATGCTCAATGTGGAGAAATTTCAAAAGAAAGAACCCAATTCCAACAGCAAACAGGAGCCGATCACCAAACCGGAATCAAAACCATTTAGCGGTTCAGGTTATAGCGAACCTCTTTAAATCAAAGATGAGAAAACAAAGATTAAAAAGTTTGCATCATGTTTTATACCATAAGCAACAACCAAATTATCTATTAATTATCAAAAAAGCCTTGATTTTATCACTCAAAAAGGAAAAGAGATGTATGGGGTTGGTTTTAAACTTTTGAGTGAAGATATGCCCCTTATCCGGAAATTGTTTGTTTACATGATCCGGGATACGGATTTAATCC
>NZ_JAPDPI010000144.1 GCF_026013615.1 Plebeiibacterium marinum | reverse complement strand
TCAGCAATAGCATTAATGGTAATAACTACAGTAGCCTGATCGCAAGCACCATTTGAATCACATACTTCATATACAAAAGAATCTTCTCCATTAAAATCAGCATCTGGTGTGTAAGTGTATGTTCCATCAGCGTTGATAACTAAACTACCATTGGTAGGCCCTGTTACCGGAGTTGTATTAATGGTTAGTTCATCCCCATCAGGATCGCTATCATTAGACAATAGTGTTGTTCCATTTAACACGCCATCTTCGTCTACACTTGCAACATCATCAGTGGCAACCGGTGCATTATTATCAGCAATAGCATTAATAGTAATAACTACAGTAGCCTGATCGCAAGCACCATTTGAATCACATACTTCATATACAAAAGAATCTTCTCCATTAAAGTCGGCATCTGGTGTATA
>NZ_JAPDPI010000143.1 GCF_026013615.1 Plebeiibacterium marinum | reverse complement strand
GCTTCTTGTAAATAAGATCGGATCCTTAGAAATAGCCATTAGCTAATAGGACGGCTACGCCTTTAGGACGCTGCGCTTTAGCTTAAATGTTAGCTTCTAATACAACTTTTGCATGGGAATAACATTCCTGGATCCGTTCTTTATAAGCTTCTTGTAAATAAGATCGGATCCTTAGAAATAGCTATTAGCTAATAGGACGGCTATGCCTTTAGGACGCTGCGCTTTAGCTTAAATGTTAGCTACTAATACAACTTTTGCACAGGAATAATATTCCTGGATCCGTTCTTTATAAGCTTTTTGTAAATAAGATCGGATCCGTAGAAATAGCCATTAGCTAATAGGACGGCTACGCCTTTAGGACGCTGCGCTTTAGCTTAAATGTTAGCTACTAATACAACTTTTGCACAGGAACA
>NZ_JAPDPI010000142.1 GCF_026013615.1 Plebeiibacterium marinum | reverse complement strand
CTTTTGTAAGATACTGAATATCAAGGTTTTAAACAAGAAAATCACATACTTAATTTGATGATTTTCAATTGTTTATAGTTTTGTCATGTACTAAAAAAAACGGGATAAGAGTATGCCCTTCGTATGTATTGCCTTCAAATATTTCATAACCTATGGCATATCCACCTATTCCAACTAACAGGCCTAAAAATATTTGAGGCTTTTGATGCTTTCCGTCCTTGCTGAATCCAGTTTTTCTCAGGTCATCTTCATCACTTGCTTCGAAGTATAATGTTGTCATGTCGTAGAAAACAACAGAAATATTGCCACCTAAGACTCTTAAAGTGTGGGCAAATGCAATTTGTTCTACTTTGTCTTTTAGCTTATTGTTTAACTTGTCCAGAAAACGGTAAACCTTATCTATGCTTAAATGAATGCC
>NZ_JAPDPI010000141.1 GCF_026013615.1 Plebeiibacterium marinum | reverse complement strand
CATTGGTCAATAGCCAATAGCTGATAGGACGGCTGCGCCTTTAGGACGCTGCGCTTTAGCTTGATCGCTTGTTACTACAGCATTTTTTCTCAGGAACAACATTTCCCCGGATCCGATCTTTATAAGCACCTTGCAAATAAGATCGGATCCGTATGGATCAGGGTAATAGTTAATAGCCATTAGCGGATAGGACGGCTGCGCCTTTAGGACGCTGCGCTTTAGCTTGATCGCTTGTTACTACAGCATTTTTTCTCAGGATCAACATTCCCCGGATCCGATCTTTATAAGCACCTTGCAAATAAGATCGGATCCGTATGGATCAGGGTAATAGTTAATAGCCATTAGCTGATAGGACGGCTGCGCCTTTAGGACGCTGCGCTTTAGCTTGATCGCTTGTTACTACAGCATTTTTTCTCAGGATCAACATTTCCC
>NZ_JAPDPI010000140.1 GCF_026013615.1 Plebeiibacterium marinum | reverse complement strand
TCGATTCAAAAGAACTTGCTTATGCTCGTGAAAGAGAAATCAAAAATTGGAAAAGTAGAAAACGAATGCTAAAACTTATATCCGGCGATTAGATCGGATCAGTAACAAAAGTTGGGTCTGAAGAAAAAAAGAGTTTTATTTGCTGTTAAATAGAAACAATAACTAAAACATAAGAAATTGAGCGAAGGATTGTCCCATGAGCTGCTAGCTTTATTTTTACCGGAAGGCCTCTTAGAATATTTTGAGATAGTCTCATATGAGAAAGATAATAGTGGAAAGAAGATCTACAACCAGCAACTGACCTTATTGTTGCAAGAGAAAGATACCATACCCGAGGAATATAAAGGTTATCAATATAAGTCATGTGGTTTTATGGAAGCCCGTTGTGTTGACGATTATCCAATTCGTAATATGTTGGTAAAATTAAAGGTGA
>NZ_JAPDPI010000013.1 GCF_026013615.1 Plebeiibacterium marinum | reverse complement strand
TATTGGAGATAGTTTCAGACTTACAGCCTGAGATTTACAGCTTGGTATTTTCAAGGGGCGATGCCCCTTGTTGTGAAGTCAAAGGCTTTCAGCCTAAAATATATCATTAATAAAGATCCTATTCTAAAGCAATAACATTCTGCTGGTATGGATTGTAGTAAAAATTATTATTAATTAGGACAATCCTTCTTCAAATTTCTTTTGTTCAATACTCTGTTTTTATTTAACAGCAAACAAAACTCTTTTTTTCTTCAGACCCAACTTTTGTTACTGATACATTATCTGATGACAATGCCTTTGTAATTATTCAACTTTATAAACTTTACACTTTATGAACTTTATAAACTTTATGAACTTTATAACTTCATGAACTTTATTTATCCAGACACTAATCGGGCATTTTTTTTCTCATTTTGGTTAACTGCTTATTTTGGCAGTTTATTGAAGTTGTTTTGTAGATGAACGTCATGTTTATTGATGTTAATACCCCCTTATATCGCTGTATATCCCGTGTTTAAAGGAAACTAAAGGTAATGATGTACGTAAATATTTTAAGTTTATGTATGATACAGGATGTATTGTGATTTTAACTAGACTAAAGTGAGGAAATGGAACCTATACCAAAAATATTATATATTTTAATTATAGTATCTGCTATACATTTTCAAGTCAATGCACAAGTAGGTAAGGAATTCTGGTTTGTAGCACCGGATGTATGGGAGGAAAATGGAGATGATCCTGTTATATTGAGGATTACGGCATTTGATACTAATGCATCGGTAACAGTTTCTATGCCAGCTGATAATAACCGGGTTTTAAAGCAGGTTACTATTTCTGCCAATACTCAGTATAGTTTTGAACTGGATAAGTCGGTAGTGGAAAATTATCCTGTAAATACGGTAAATAACAAAGGGATTTATATTTCTTCAGATACGGATATTGCAGCTTATTATGAAGTCAGTAATCCTAACAATGCAGAGAAATTTATTTTAAAAGCTGAAAACGCACTCGGAAAAACATTCTTTGTTCCTTCCCAAAATATTTATCAAAACTATCAGGGTTACAATGGATCGGCCAATGAAAAGGTAGATATTGTAGCTTCAGAAGACAATACGACTATTGAAATCATCCCTTCGGTAGATGTAACCGGGCACGCAGCAGATATAGCATTTGAAATTATACTTGACAAGGGACAGACATTTTGTATTGAAAACAGGGATATTTCTGCAAATGGAGCGTTGGCTGGTACGGAAATAAACTCGGACAAAAGGATTGCAGTAACCATCTCTGATGATGCAGTTATTGAAGATGTGGATAGTCATCCAAATGATTTGATTGGGGACCAGTTGATTCCAATAAATGCTATCGGAACAGAGTATGTAGCCATTAATACCAGTAAGGCATCCGATAGCTTTAAAAATAACAACACTGTTCAAAAGGTGTTTGTAATGGCTATAGAAGACAATACCCTTGTGTTTTTAAATAACACCACAAAAAATACGAGGGCGTTGCAAAAAGGTGAAATTGCAGAGTTTGATATTTCAGACCATGCAGTTTTTATTTATGCAACAAAGAGGGTTTATGCGTATCAGGTAACTGGTTTAGTCAACTCAACAACGAGCTCGGCTAATGAGTTGAGTAGTGCCATACTTCCCAATTATAATTGTAATGGTTCTGCCGATGTTTCTTTTACCCGGGTGTTCAACCGGGAGTTTTGGGTCAATATAATTGTAAAGCGCAAGGATAAAGCTTCGTTTGAGTTGTTTGATAACCAAGGGAATAAATTAAACCTAAAAAAGCATATAAATAGCTGGCAAACAGTTCCTGGTCAGGATACTGGTCAGGATGCATGGGTTTGTTGTGCGGTTAACCTGGATGAGTTAACAACAGGGGTACCGTATATCATAAAAAATTCCACCGGGGTATTTCATTTGTGTGTTTTAGATGAAAATGGTTCCGGTGAAGAATCCGGGTGTACTAGTTTTGGGTATTTTTCATCGTACAATGCATTTTGGCTGGATGGTGAGCAAGATGAGTGTGTGGGTAATCAGATTACCCTAAGGGCCAGGGATGGAATGCTCAATTATAACTGGTATTCGTTAGAAACGGGAAATGAACTATTGTCCTCCGACAGGGTGTTTTCTGTTGAGCAATCGGGATTGTATTATGTTGTGGCAGAGGTTAAAAATGGAGGTTGTTTTTTAACAGATAGTCTTGATGTGGAATTTCATCTTCCTGAAGTTGATTTAGGGAATGATACTACAGTGTGTCAGGGAGAGGAGCTGAGTTTTGCAGTGGATAATTCCTATTCGGTATATACATGGAGCAATGGCGATACAGGCAGTCAAACCTCAGTACAGACAGGTGAGCCAGGGAATATCTCGTTAAATGTTACAGTATCGGATGTTTTAGGATGTACTAATCAGGATGATGTAAATATTGAAGTGTCAGAAATACCTCAGATAAACCTGGATAAAACAGAGGTTTGCCTGGGGACTTCTATTGTAAATACAACCAGTTTTGATCGTTATGAATGGGTGTTTAAGGATACTGTGGTCAATACAAATACTTCTCAGAATTGGATAGTGCCTCAGGAATCAGGTGTTTATACACTTACCGGTTGGAATGCAGATGGCTGCTCTACAACCCGGGATATAAATATAACGGTATACCCGTTGCCAGCCATTGTATTGGGTGATGCGATGGCTTGTGAGGGTGAAACAAAGACCATTTCAGCACCTTCCGGATACGCCACTTATATGTGGAGTACGGGGGATAATTCTGAGAGTATCGAATTGTCGGAAACAACAGATTTTTGGCTTGAGGTTACGGATGAAAAAGGTTGTGCAGCCCGGTCTGATGGGTCAGTAACTTTTTATAAGCCGGCATCTCTTGATTTAGGCCCGGATAGAAATGAATGTGTTGGTATAGATGTTATGATTTCAGGCGATAAATCATTCAGTGATTATTCCTGGTCTTTTGAATCTTCTTCAACACGCGGAACTGTTTCTGGGTTGAATCCATCTGTTGAAAGCGAATATATCATCTCAAATGCCCGACTTTCTCATAGTGGAACTTACTATGTTACGGCCTCTGATATAAACGGATGTTCTGTTTCGGATGAGGTGATTATAACGCTTTATGCTGCAGAAGCACCTACGTTAACCATAACCGAGAACCTCTGTGAAGGAGAAGTTGTTGATATAATTGCAACAGAGGGATACGATAGTTATACATGGTATCAGGATGGCAGCCATATTGCTGCATCTGATAACCTGAACCAGATGGCAGATGTGGCAGATGCCGGATTATACCGGGTAGAAGCAACCTATGGTGCCTGTCGTAAATCTTCAGAGATTAATGTTATAAATCATGGTAATCCATCAGTACAGCTGCCTGAAAATTTTGCTGTGTGTGACGGATTTCCTAAAGAGTTGCAAGTGGAAAGCTTTGTATCCAATAATGGGGCAGGGCTGGATTATTTATACTGGGGCGATCATGATACTTTAAGGTTTGGCGATTGGCAAACGGCATCATATGAGGTGGCTGAGGCCGGAAGTTATAGTGTTACCGTGGTAGATACTTATGGCTGTGTGGCTTCGGATGAAATAGTGGTTTCTTCATTTTTACCCGAAGTGTTTGACCTGGGTCAACCCCAAAGTTTCTGTACGAATAGTAGCATCGTATTGGAGAATCCTGTAAACGGTGCATTAGACTACAGGTGGTATAAAACAACCCCATTGGGTGAAACAGAAGTGGGGAGTAACTCGGATCTGGAAATTACAGGACCGGGAAACTATATTTTGAGTGTAACAGATATTAATGGTTGTAAATCCAGCGATCAGGTTATTGTTAATGAAAACCCATTGCCGCGAGTTGCTATAGAAGGAGATCCTGTAGTCTGCGGATCAACTACATTATATGCAAACTCTGTTGATAGTGGATTAACCTATCAGTGGAACAATACTCCGGGTTTAAACTCTGATCAACTGTTGGCAGACAAAACAGGGAGTTATAGTCTCCGGGTTTGGGATGAGAATGGTTGCCAGGCAAATGCGGTTATGGAGGTAACTGTCCATGAACAGCCGTCATTTTCGCTTGAACCCCAATCGGCCTGTGAGGGAGAAGCAGTAGTGATAGAAGGGCCTTCCGGGTTTGCCGGTTATATATGGAGCAATGGAGTAACAACGCAAAATAATGAATTAAATACGGCTTCGTCTTATTGGCTCGAAGTAACCGATAATAATGGTTGTAAGGCACGTTCATCATCATCACTTAGTTATATAAAACCTGTTGGGATTGATTTGGGGCCTGACAGGGATGAGTGCGTTGGAAATGATGTGCTGCTGAATGGCGATGGTTATCATAGCTCATGGACATGGAGTTTCTCACCATCTGTTGATCCGGGTACAACCAACCCGTTGGATCCGGATCCTGCCAATACATACCAGATTATATCGGGCACAACCCATCATAACGGAACCTATAAGGTACAGGCAATTGATAATAATGGTTGTTGGGTAAGCGATGAGGTAAATGTGACCTTCTATTCATCCGCACCTCCTGAGTTGCGCTCCACAAAGGCTTTGTGCAAAGGTGGGAATATTAATCTGATGGCAACGGAAGGATATGATTCGTACAGGTGGTTTTTAGATGGCGAAGAACAAACAGCCTATGCCAACCTATCGCAATTGTCGGGTATCAACACCGAAGGAATATATCGTGTGGAAGCTATAGATGGTGCTTGTGTGATAAGTAACGAGATAGAGGTGGAAGAACATGAGTTACCAATAGTTCAACTACCGGAGTTGTTGGGCTTGTGTAACGGGGTAGAAACTATTTTGAGTGTGGAGGACTTCAAAAGTGAGGATGGATCACTGGATTATTTGTACTGGAACAGTAATGAGGCCGTGAGATATAGTGATTGGCGTTCTGCTACTTTAAAGGTAGTTGAACCAGGTATTTATAGTGTAACTGCAGTTGATGAGTTTGGGTGCAGGGCTGAAGGTCACACAGAAGTAACAAGGATTCCGGAACCTGACTTGTTGGCTGGTGATATATCGGTTTGTGCCAATGATATATTGATGCTTTCTGTTAAAGAGGGCTATGCCAAATATGCATGGAGCAATGGCGATACGGATTGGGAAACCCAGGTTGTTACAGGCGAAGCAGGACAGATTAATATAGGAGTTACAGTAACCGATGCAATGGGGTGCATAAGTGACGATGAAATATCAATAAAGGTAGAAGGTGCTCCTTCTGTGATGTTGGACAGGACTGAAGTGTGCCAGGGGGAAGCAGTAAAAAATGTGACTGATTTTGTAACCTATGAGTGGACGTTTGGAGGTGAAGTGCTAAATACCATTGAAACCCAAAATTGGATTATTCCTCAGGTGAGTGGATTGTATGGTGTTACGGGTTGGACCACAGAAGGATGTGAGGTGAGCCAGGAGGTCAATATTACGGTTCATCCACTACCGGAAATCGCATTGGAAGAAGAGATTGCCTGCAAAGGGACTGAAGTGGAAATAAACGGACCAACAGGTTATGCTTCATATTTATGGAGCAATGGAGAAACCACACAAACTGCCCGGTACAACACAGCCTCTGATTATTGGTTAGAAGTTGCGGATAATAACGGTTGTACAGGAAGGGCTGTGGCTGTGATAAAGTATATTGAACCCTTGGGATTGGATCTGGGACCGGATAAAAACGAATGTGAAGGAGTTTCGTTGAGCCTGACAGCAGATCCAAATTATACCAACTATAACTGGAGTTTTGAACCGGCCACTAATCCCGGTGCATTTGTTTCAATTACTCCGGAGAATGAATATCAATATATTAATAACAAAATAGATGAATCAAATAGCGGAACTTATTATGTTGAGGCTTTGGATATAAATGGGTGTTATGTTTCGGATAAAACAATGATCACGGTATACAATATTGCACCCCCTTTATTGAAAGCTGCTACCAACCTGTGTATAGGAGAGTCTGTTGAAATAGTGGCAACGGAGGGCTATGATACTTATCAATGGTACCGCAATGGTGTTTACCTGCCGGAATATAATAATCAATCTCTTCTTACAAATATAAATCAGGCTGGCGTATATCGGGTGGAAACAACATTGTTGGGGTGTAGTAATATGCAGGAGACAGAAGTGGTAGAGCGCCAATTGCCTGAGGTTGCAATGGATGGGGGACTAAATATTCTTTGTGCCGGAGAGGAAGGAAGGATTTCAATAGATAGTTATTCATCTTCTACAGGTGCGGCTCTGGATTATCTTTACTGGCAGTCGAATGAAAACTACAGGTATAACAATTGGCATGATGCCTCGCTAGTTGTTTATGAGCCCGGTAATTATAAAGTTACCGTTGTGGATGAGTATGGTTGTGCTGCTTCAGATATCGTAACAGTTGATGGAGCTCCTGCTACCTTACTTGAAATGGAGCATGAAGTAAAGGTTTGTGCAAACGAAAAGGTTATAATTGAAAACCCTGTTGAGGATGCACTCACTTATACCTGGTATTTTATTGATGAGGGAGTAATGGAGTTGATAGAGACCAGTAAAGCACTTGAAGTAAGCCAGCCCGGAACGTATATATTGAATGTAACAGATAAAAATGGCTGTGTTGTTCAGGATCAGGTAGATGTGAATGTAGTACCCCTTCCTGAGATAAATATAGCTGGCGACACGATTTCATGTGAACCAACAGAGTTAACCATAAGTGATGAGGGGCATAATTATTTGTATCAGTGGAACGGAGATTCCGGCTTAAATACTAATAGCATAACCATCAACGAAACGGGTATAGTGGTTCTCGATGTTTGGGATGAATATGGATGTCATAATTCGAAAGATGTAGAGGTAGTAATTGATGGGTTTGAGGGTTTTACCATGGTAAATGATTCTGTTTGTGCCGGGGAAGAGGGTGAGCTGGCAGGGCCGGAAGGAAATGGCTACTCGTATTTATGGAGTACGGGCGAAAAATCATCCTCAATATCAGTAACTGAGGGTGAATATTCGTTGGTAGTTACCAATGCCATGGGATGTCAGGCCCGATCAATGGCATCTGTTGTATGGCGGGATGTGCCGAAAGTGGATCTGGGGCCGGACATGATCATCTGTCCTTTGGCTCAGTGGCAGTTGGATGCAGGTGGTGACTATGCTTCTTATTTATGGCATAATGGAGCCACATCTCCCGGGATTGAGGCAGATTTGCTGGATACCGTTAATGTGGTTGTTGTAACTGATCAATATGGTTGCAATGGGTTCGATAGCCAGACTCTTAAATATAAGATAGCCCCAAAAATGGAGTTGTGTTCAGATACCTCAGTATGTGAAAATGAAATTTTTGAGATGGATGCCGGGTATGGTTTTGAGTCGTATTTATGGAATGATGGGTGGTATGAACAAATAAAAGAAGTTGTAACTCCCGGAGAATATTGGGTAGAGGTGTCTGATGGGTGTTTTGTATTCAGGGATACTGCCCGGGTAGTTTTTAACGAAACCCCCGTAATTGCATATATCGATACAGCCATGTATGCCCAGGTAATTGTGATTGGAGAAGGAGGAACAGAGCCGTATGAGTATTCCATAGACGGGGACTTTCCTCAAAAAGAGAATGTTTTCAAGAACTTAAAAAACGGGCTTCATGAAATAGAAGTTGTTGATGATAATGGATGTATGGCTGTTGCCCAGGTGGTGCTGAACAATAACCTGGAAATTGAAATTCCTGAGTTTTTTACCCCTAATGGTGATGGCGTAAATGATACGTGGGAAATTACAGGAAAAGACAAGTTGGTAGATAGTTATATTAGAATTTTTGACAGGTATGGCAAGTTGCTGATCAAATATAAAGCCTCTGAAAAGGGGTGGGATGGAAAATATTTGGGACAAAATGTGCCAACAGATGATTACTGGTATGTTATTGATGGTTTGCCATTTTATAGGTCTATTAAGGGGCATGTTACATTGAAAAGAAATTGATGGTGTTTGTTAGGAAGGGATTATGAAGAAGATGGTCATATTACATATAATTATTGGAATAGGGGTTGTGGTGCAGGCTCAAAAGTACTACATCTCCAATTTATATATGTATGATATGTTCCTGATGAACCCGGCCAATGCAGGGAGTGATAAAGATTGCTATTCATTTGGGCTGTTTTATCAAAACCAGTGGTTGGGGATGGAAGATTCTCCAACAACACAAATTTTTAATGCCCAGGGGCCGCTAAGTAAGAGTTTAGGGTTTGGAACCTATGTTTATAACGACAGGAATGGGAATATGAAGGAATTTGGTTTGCACCAATCCCTATCATACGAAGTGCTTTTGGGAAAATCCAGAAGGCATATCTCTAAATTGGCGTTTGGACTGGCTTTTTCGGTGGAACAGAGTAGTATTGATGAAAGTAATTTTCAAAACAATACAACCATTATCGATCCCCTGATTCATGGTGGAATTTCCTCGGGATGGGGGTATAATTCAAATGCAGGCGTGATATTTATGTACGATGATTACCACATCGGTTTTTCAGTAACCAATATGCTAAACCAAACAAATCCATTATATAAGGGAGATGGAGAACCTGGATTGCCCATGGACTGGCATTTGTTTTTAAGCGGTATGTATAAAGTGGTGGACAGGGACGTGTTCCTTGAACCCATGGTTATGGTCAGGGGAAATAGCGAAACAGATAAACGGGTAGACCTGTCCTTAAAAGGAACTTTCCCAACTCCCAATCCGATGTATGCCTTATGGGGACTGGTAGCATACAGAAGAACCATGGATGATAATTTTGGTAAAAGTTTGGGGATGGCAGCTACAATGGGTGTGAACTATCAAAGAATAAGTCTGGGTTTGGAGTATCAGCTCGGACTAACAAGGGCACAATTGGAATATGGTAGCGCCTATCAGCTGGTGTTGAGATATACCATATGCAATAACCTGAAGCACCATGCCATTCCATGTTCTGAGGCCCGGAAGAATAAAAAATCCAGATATAGCGGTATGATTTGGTATTGAATTTTTAGAGAAAGAATAAATGATGAGAAAATTAAATATAAAATACTGGACACTTCAAGTGCTGTTTGTGGGGATAAGCATGGCTTCATTCGGACAGGTTAATTGGTTTTCATTAGCTATGGATGCCCAAAAGACTATGACGGTGGTGGCTAACGATGATTATTTGTTAATAGGTGAGGGAAGAGAAGAAGAAGTTAATGTGCTCAATAATGATTATGGCTTGTTGGGTGGCGTGAAAGAACTTACAGTTATTCAAAAACCTGAACATGCAGAAATTAAGGTGTTGGATGATTTTAAGATATGGTATAAGGCAGAGATTGGATATGAGGGGACGGATGAGTTTCGGTACAAGGTGTGCGGGAAAAATGGAGAGTGTGATGAAGCAACTGTTGATGTAAATATCGAAAATATTGACTTTATCCCTGAAGCATATCCTGATTCTGCAAAAATGTTGCGCGGTCAGGAGTTCGTTATTCCTGTATTGGACAATGATGAGTTTTTATTTGATGGCACAATGGAAATATATATTCTGAGAGATATTAACAATGGGGTGAGTGAAATAGGTGTTGATAATAATATACAGGCATATTTTGACGAATATTTCCGTGGGGTGGACTCGTTGCAGTATCAGGTTTGTGACGAAAACGGAGATTGTTCTGAGGCATGGGTGTTTTTCCGGGTAGAGTCGCTGGTTGAAAATGATATTTTTATTCCTCAGGGGATTTCTCCCAATGGGGATGGGTTGAATGATGTTTTTAGCATTCCGGATTTAGAGGGATTGACGATGCAAATAAGAATATTTAATCCTTTGGGCGAATTGGTGTATCTCAATACTGAATATAAAAATGACTGGGATGGAATGGGTAATGAAGGAGGTAGTACAGGGAAAATATGTGCTAATGGTACGTATTATTATGTGTTAAAGGTACCAGCATATAAAAAAGATTTTTCAGGTTTCATCTATATCAATAAATAATTATGAGGAAGGCTGTAATTAACGATAAGGTGCTTTGGGTGTTTTGGGGACTGATAGTCTTTTGTCATGTTTCCCTTTTTGGGCAGTTTGGCAATTCCACATCCCGTTATATGCATACTCAGTATTTTATAAACCCTGCATATTCAGGCACGCTAAATACCATGTCGGTAAATGTTATGGCGCGTAAACAGTGGATGGGAATCGAAGGGGCTCCAACCAGCTACCATCTGGCTGTTCATGCACCGGTGAACAACACAATGATGTCAGTAGGAGGTGGGTTTGAATTGGAAAGTTATGGTGTAAATAAGCTTTACTCTGCAAATGTGTCGTATGCCTATTTGTTGAAAATATCAGAGTTGACTTTTTTGTCGTTGGGATTAAATACCAATCTGAACAACTATCAGATAGGATACAGTAAATTGGCCTTAACCCATGAAAATGATCCTAATTTTTCAGCCGGTAGCAGGAATACAACTGGTATAACTGCAGGGTGTGGTGCTTTTTTGTACTCCCAAAGTTTTTTTGCGGGGTTGTCGGTTGCACATTGGGCCAATATCAAACAAGCTGATGCTGATAATGGATTTGATCAGGTTGTTGGCAAAAAGTATTTTCATGTGGTATCTGGTTATATGTTTCAGATAAATAGGAGTTTAGTGGCTAAACCTTCTGTGTGGTACCGGTCGGCATCGGATTTTTCGGAAGTAAACCTGGGGATGCAGGCTATGTACAGGGATTTATTATGGTATGGAATTTTGTGGAGCGAGAGTGGTTGGCTTTCTAATGTTTTTCATGTCCAGATCACTAAAGATTTAGGAGTTGGGTACGCATTCGATTTTGCAATAGGGGAAAAATCCATTAACCGCAATAATCATGAAATCTCTTTATCCTATAAGCTGAATGACCTGATTGTGCCAAATAAGAACCGTGAATTTGGAGAAAAGAGGACCCGAAAGTTATTGAAGTCAGTAAGAGACTTTTAATGGAACTCAGTTAAACGTTAATTTTATCGGTTTGTTGAAAAATGTTAAAAAATTATTCCTAGTTTTAATGGAACTTTTTAACAAACTAACAATGAAAGTAAAAATATTGATTATTGGTATCCTGTTTTTAGGGGTACTGTTATTTGCAGGTAATTGGATATATGGCAATAAATCTGCAGCCAAACTTGATCAAAGGATACAGTTTAGTATTCAAAACCAGCAGCTCCCCTTTGATATCTCCTACGAAAAAGTACAAGTAAACCCATTGTTTTCTGAATTTACATTTACTAATTTAATAGTTTCGGACAAGTCTGGCGATATAACGCTTAAATCGGAAAAATTAAGGGTAAATATGAAGTATAGTGAGGCAATGGAGCTGTCTGAAAACCACAAGCTGGAAGAGGTTACCTGGTTTAAGCTGAATTTTGACCGGCCCCTTATTTTAAACGATAAAGATCTGGTAGTTTTTGAAACAGGTAATGCAAAATTAAATTTTGATGGTGCTTTAAAGTCATTTACGTTACAAGAGCTGGAGCGGCATTTTCCGGAAACACCCCAAGAGGTTCAGATGAATTTATCAGATGTGGTTTTTCATGCAGAAAATATGGGTGGATTTAAAATAGATGGGCTTACAAATGCATACAATACCTTAAATGAGATGGATGTGCATATGGTGTTTAATCCGGGCACGCATACTCTCGAATTAAAACAGTTGGATATGGAATCGGATCAGATGGCTATGGTGAGTGGTGCCCTGCTTAAATTTGATGGTGATTGCAAAGAAAACTTTATACCCAGGCAAGTAGTTTTTAATTCCACTGCGAGTTCAAAAGGTGAGGTGTCATGGGAAAATCCTACCCAGGGTAAGATTATATTGGAAAATACAGAGCATAAGTTCTCTGGAAATATTGCCTTTGATGAAAAGGGGGAGATTAGTAAAGATGAATTGCCTGAGTTTGATTTGTATATGCAGTTGGAGGGGTTAAAGATTGAATATGAAGAAGATGCCAGGCAAATGATAAACAAGCAGGGATCGATGGTAGGCATTAGTGCGGATGATATTGCAATAGATCATTTTGTTGTAAACTCAACTTTAAAAGATGGAAAATTGCAGGTGGCAAATACCGAGTTGGTTATGCCTGTGTTTAATGCAAATTTAGATGTGGATATAAATTTTTCGGAATCCTCTATCGAAAGCGGAGAAATAAAAAATATGGTTCTCAGGGTGTCTGATATCAAGCCGGAGCTGAAAGAAGGACTAAAGAGCATTGAAAATATGCTTGGGTTTCAATTGCCAACAGAAGGTGACGATATTGTTTTTTGTGTAAAAGGAACCTTAAAGAATCCACAGGTAAAAGGAATTCATTATTAGTTTTTCAATATAACAGATCGTTAGATTTTAGATTTTAGATAAGAGACTTATTTGCAAGATGCTTAAAATTAAATCTTTACCTAACTTAAGTTGATTTTATTAAATATCTCATAATCTTACACTTATAAAAAAATAACGAACTATTGTCAATAAACGAGATAGTAAAAAAAAGGCTCGCCACTGGCGAGCCTTTTTTATTTTATATCATCTATAAATTACTTTACAGAATCCATGTACTCGATAAGTTCACAAACTTTTGTTGAGTAACCCATTTCGTTGTCATACCAAGATACAACTTTAACGAAAGTTGGAGATAACTGGATACCAGCACCTGCATCAAAGATAGAAGTACGAGAATCACCAATGAAGTCGTTAGAAACAACAGCATCTTCAGTGTATCCTAATACACCAGCTAAATCACCTTCAGAAGCTTCTTTCATTGCAGCACAAATAGCTTCGTAAGTAGTTTCTGTAGCTAAACGTGCAGTTAAGTCAACAACAGATACGTCTGGAGTTGGAACACGGAAAGCCATACCTGTAAGTTTTCCATTCAATTCAGGAATAACTTTACCTACAGCTTTAGCAGCACCAGTAGAAGAAGGAATGATGTTCTGACCAGCACCACGTCCACCTCTCCAGTCTTTAGCAGAAGGACCATCAACAGTCTTTTGTGTAGCAGTAGTAGCGTGAACAGTAGTCATTAAACCTTCAACAATACCAAACTTGTCGTTTAATACTTTTGCGATAGGAGCAAGACAGTTAGTAGTACAAGAAGCGTTTGAAACAAAGTTCATGTCGTTAGTGTATGAAGTGTTGTTTACACCCATAACGAACATTGGAGTATCGTCTTTTGAAGGAGCAGACATAACTACTTTTTTAGCACCAGCGTCGATGTGACCTTGAGCAGACTCTTTAGTTAAGAATAAACCAGTAGACTCAACAACGTACTCAGCTTCAACAGCACCCCAGTTAATGTCAGCAGGATTTCTCTCAGCTGTAACACGGATTTCAGCACCGTTTACGATAAGCTTACCGTCTTTAACTTCAACAGTACCATCAAAAATACCGTGAGTAGAGTCATACTTTAACATGTAAGCCATGTAATCAACGTCAATAAGGTCGTTGATAGCTACAACTTCAATAGTTCCTTTGGCAACAGCCTGACGAAATACGAAACGACCGATACGGCCAAATCCGTTAATACCAATTTTAATTTTTGACATTTTATAGGTTTTTTAGAAATAAAATTTACAACTCCATTAAAAATGAGGTACAAAAGTATAAAATCATTAACAATTGGTCAAAAAAACAGGTGATGATTTTATTAATTCAGTATTAAAAAATGTAAAAAGGTTATTGGCAGGGGTTTTGGTGAGAATAAAAAAAGGAGCAAATCACGGTGACTTGCTCCTTTATGCAATAAATTAATGATATTGCTATGCTTTTTCAGAATTTTGCTCAATACTTATTTTACTGTACGCTGGGCAGTCCTGAGTGGATTTGCAGGAAGTTAAGCCCAATGCAACGAAAAATACTACTGTTGCAACAATGATCAATGCTTTTTTCATAACTAATAGATTACAATATAATTAATGATAGTTTTCGTTTTTCTTTATCCTATATCATCATGTAACGATAATTTTTTATTTGAGTTACAAAATAACATGTAATTAATGGCTAAAATATATAATTACTTGATAAAATAATATTTTTTCCACTTAAAAGATGTTTTGACCCGATTTTGTTTTTATTTATATGGTGCTCACCTCTCATGTCTCCTATTTATATACTATATAATTTTCCCGGCCGTTTCATTTTCTTTAGTTCAGAAAAAGCCCTGTCAACATCTTCATCGTTTACTAAGATGGTAAACTCATTGGTCGTTGAAATCACTTCAGTAATGTTGATCCCTTCCCAGGCTACCGATTTAAGGATATAATAATAAAAGCCGGGAATTTCGGAGTTGCTTTCATGGAGTTTGACAGTTATTGCCGAGAGGTTCTGGGTTTTATGAATAAGTTCTTCTTTTTTAAAGTATTGTTCTACCAGGTCTGAATAGTAGCTGGTTATTACAAGGTTAGACTCGTGTACGCCTCTTACCAGTGTGTAAAATATATTTGGATTATCAGCTATGGATTCAATAACTTTCATATGTCCCTTTACCAGTGTTTTGCTGTTTCTGAAAGTATAATCCGATAAATCAGACCGTACAATGATGTCGCCCAACATGGTTTTCATCTTATCAATACTTTTGTTTATTGAAAAGTTTACCTGGGGTGATAAGCGATTTAATGCCATTACAATAGCTCCGTGTTTGGCCTCCTTTAAGATAATCTTCTCAATTTCAGGCTTAATCTTTCGGGCCAGGGCCGATATGTTTATTAATCCATCTAATAAAGCCTCCGATAAAAAAGGCTTTACTTTAATCACCATTTCAACTGCTTGCGGAATTGTTATCATCTTACATTAGTTTTTACAAAAATACAAAATGTTAAATAATTAACAAGTTGTTATAAAATGGTTTTTTTTAAGGGTAAAATTTTTCCTTTAATTTAATGGGGTATATATTTGTAAACGATATTAAAAAACAAGAAATTTGTTCGGAAAAATATCAAGTAAAAACGATTTTTAAGAATAATAGTACCATGGCATTTACACTTAAAGGATCAATAGTTGCGATTGTTACCCCCTTTCATGAATCGGGAGAGATAGATTGGGATGCATTTGATAAACTTATTGATTTTCATTTGAATAACAATACTGATGGGATTGTTGTTTGTGGAACAACAGGCGAAACGCCAACATTAACAGATGAAGAGGATGAAGCGCTTGTTGCCCGTGCGGTAAAACTTATCAATGGTAAAATCCCTGTGATTGCAGGCAGTGGAAGTAATTGTACCCAAACAGCTATAGAGAAGACTCAAAAAGCAAAAGAATTGGGCGCTGATGCAGCCTTGGTTGTTGTACCTTATTATAATAAACCTACGCAAAAGGGTATTTACGAACATTTTAAAGCTGTTGCGGAGGCCGTTGATATACCAATTGTATTGTATAACGTACCATCGAGAACAGGAGCGGGATTAACACCAGAAACTGTGGTTAAACTGGCTCAGGATTTTGAAAACATTGTGGCAGTAAAAGAAGCTGCCGGAATTATATCATACTTTACCGAAATTATAGCTAGTGCACCCAAAGGATTTTTAGTGTACAGTGGCGATGATTTTCTTAGTGCTTCTGCAAATATGTTAGGAGCAGACGGCTGTATCTCTGTTGTTGCAAATATTATTCCCGTTGATTTTCATAAATTAATGGACGCTTCAATAAATGGAGATGTTGCAACAACCAAAGATTTGTTTTATAAATATCAGAAATTAATGGATCTGTGTTTTATTGAATCGAACCCAATCCCGGTAAAAACAGCATTGGCCGAAATGGGCTTTATGAAGGAGGTTTTTAGAGGGCCTTTGTGCACTATGGAGGAAGATAACAGGCAGAAATTGTTGGACGAACTAAAGTCTTTATCTATACTGTAAATAAGAAAAAAGTATATAAATTTTATATTTTGTTGGTGATGATGCAAAGGGGTCTTTCTTTATGGAAGGCCTTTTTGTTTTTTAATATATTTGTGAAATGATTAAAAACAATAAGAGAAATGATAGATACTATATTAAATCACAGATCAATTAGAAAGTACACTTCTGAAAAAATATCAAAAGAAACACTGGAAGAAATATTGAATGCCGGTATGCGTGCCTCTACAACAGGAAATATGCAGGTTTATAGTGTAGTGGTAACTGAAGATGATGACAACAAAGCCCAATTGGCACCTTGTCATTTTAATCAGCCTATGATAAAAAATGCTCCGGTTGTTTTAACCTTCTGCGCTGATTATAACAGGTTTAATAAATGGTGTGAATTGAGTAATGCCAAACCCGGGTATGATAACTTTTTGTCGTTTGTAACAGGGGCAATAGATGCTCTGCTTGCTGCCCAAAATGTTTGTGTTGCTGCCGAAAGTAAGGGGTTGGGGATTTGTTACCTGGGTACCACAATTTATACTGCTGATAAAATTATAGAGGTGCTTAAATTACCAAAAGGTGTTGTTCCTGTTACAACAGTAACCATTGGTTACCCGGATGAATCTCCAGAGCTGGCAGATAGATTGCCGTTAGAGGGAATTGTTCATTATGAAGAATATAAAGATTATTCGGATGAGGATATTAAAGATCTGTATCAGGAAAAAGAGCAATTGCCGGAGAATATTGGTTTTGTAAAAGAGAATGGTAAAGAATCATTGGCTCAGGTATTTACTGATGTGAGGTATAAAAAACAGGATAATGTAGCGTTTAGTAAGGTTTTACTGGATGTACTGAAAAGTCAGGGTTTTATGAATCATGAGGATTGAAAATTGAAAATTTTTAAAAAAAATTGATTTTTCTTACTTTTATATCTATCTTGTCAAATGATTAATTGATTAATCGTAAAGTATTAACTATTCATTTGTTAGTGTTGTGTGTTATTTAAACAAATGAATGTTGTGTGTTGTGTTAGTTGAGAATGAAAAGGCCGTTGTTTCCCCAAACATGGCCTTTTTCGCGTTATATGGTCTCTGATGTCTCAGTTAATAGTACTTCTTAGGTTATTTATATTGTCAATATAGCTATGGCTTTTGATGAATGGGGTGTTGAACTTGACTAAATAGTACATTTGTATTTTGGGCGTGTTGGTTTAAATGTTTATTTTGTATAAAGTTTTAAACCCTGGATAAAAATACATTATGACTAAAACATTTTCTTTGGTTGCATTTTGCTTCTTTTTTTTCATCTCTACTCAATTCTCTTCGGCAAAAGCACCTATCAAATTTGGCAAAGTAGATATTGAAGATTTAAAAATGACAGTTTATGAGCCGGACACAAGTGCTGCAGCTGTTGTTTTGTGTAAGTACGGATTTTTTAATGGGAATGATTACAGGTTTACCACAATTACCCGAGTTAAAATATTAAAGAAATCGGGTGTTTCTCTTTCTGAGTTTTCCTTCCCCGGAAAAGAAGACATGCAGGTCAGAGGAAAGGTATATAACCTTGAAAATGGAGAAGTAGTTGAGGAGAGGTTGAGAAATGAATCCATTTATAAATTAAAAATAACAGAAGATTATTATCGTATGAAAGTTGCTTTGCCTAATATAAAGGTAGGGAGTATATACGATATTGAAACTACACAATTGCTATTGCCTTCTGAATTTGCATTCCAGCGCGAGATTCCGGTTAGATATTGCGAACTGGTGTTGGAAAATACCCCTGAAGTGGAATTTAGGAAAAGATCCAGAGGGTACTTTCCTGTAATGCCCCAAGGCGATAATGCTTATGTAGCGAAAAATGTACCTGCTTTCAAAACAGAATCTTTTATGGATTCAAAAGAAAACTATATTTCTAAGTTTGAATTTGATATTTTAAGAGTTAGTTTTCCAGGTTATTTCAAAGGCTTTACCACTTCATGGGAAGCTGTAAATAAGAGGTTGAGGTCCAATTCCTACTTTGGCGGTGCACTTACCAATGGTGTTGGCGGGTTAAATGCTGTTAAAAAAGAGATTGAAGCCAAATATTCAGATCCTTACGATAAAATGATTGCGGCCTATGAAGCAATAAAACAGGTAGAATGGAATGAAGTGGAATCCCTTTTTTCAACTGAGTCCCATTTGGGGGGTGTGTATAAGGATAAAAAGGCTAATTCTGCTGAAATTAATATGATGCTTTATCAGTTATTGCAGAAATTGGATGTTTATGCCTTGCCCGTAGCCATAAGTACCCGTGAAAATGGTAGGTTGCATCAGTTTTATCCCAGTCTGGAGAAACTAAATTACATGTTTATCCGGGCAAAAATAGGAGATAAGGAGTATCTTTTGGATGCTACAGAGAAATTGATGCCTGCCGATATGCTGCCATTGCGTTGTTTGAATAAAACCGGGAGATTGATTAATAATGAAAGTGGTACCTGGATTGACTTGAAAACAGATAAAAAAGACAAGAGTTCTTCTCTTTATGATCTGAAATTAAATGAAAATCTTGAAGCCGAGGGTACCCTGAAATGTAAACGTTTTGAATATTCGGCTTACGATTTCAGGAAACAGTATAAAAAATATGCAAGTGAGGATGAATTTTTGGAAGCGTTTGAATATGAGCATCCCGGGTTGAGGGTTAAGGATTGTACTTTAACCAATCTGGATTCCATCTATAAACCGGTTTCAGAGGATTATACAATAAAAGTCAGTAACCTTACACAGCAAGTGGGTGAAATGATAATGATTAACCCATTTGTGTTTGATAAGGTGGAAAGTAATCCATTTAAAATGGAAGAGCGTAAATATCCGGTCGATTTTGCTTATAAACGAGAGAAGTTGGTTATGTTTAATTTAACCATTCCGGATGGATATGGTTTTGATGCCGTGCCAAAACCTACCAGGATTTTACTGCCTGAGAAATCAGGTTCAGTCTTGATAAACTATAGCGTATTAGGAAACAAATTGAGTGTTACCTATGTGATGAAAATTGATAAGGCAATATTTACATCTGAAGAATATGCCTATCTGAAACATCTATATGCTTTAGTGATCGAAAAACATGCAGAACCGGTAATCATTAAAAAGAGTCAGGATGCAGCTTCATTATAAAATTTTACTGTGCTTTCTTTTTTGCACGGTTGGGCTTTGGGCTAAAAAAGCTCCAATGTACCCGGTGTCTTCCATCCCGAAAGAATTATTAACCGGAGCGGATGCGGTTGTCCGGGAGAAAAACACTGTAGTTGAGGTAGTCTCACTTTCAAAAGTTGTATACCACGAAAAATATGTTGTTACCATATTAAAGGAGAGTGGAAAAGACAAAGCCTTGTTTGAAGAGGCTTATGACAAGCTGAGTTCCATTACTGATATTTCGGCAACTGTTTATGATGCTGAAGGGAAGAAAGTCAAATCTATTCCTTTGAGTGAAATCAGGGATTTTTCTGCCGTATCGGGCAATTCATTATATGAAGATAATCGGGTGAAAGTGATTGATCCAAAGTATAATACCTATCCATATACAGTGGCATATTCTTTTCAGCATAAATTTAATTCAACATTTTATTTACGCGGATGGAGTGCGTTTAATGGCTATAATACTTCGGTAGAAAGGCTTAGTTATAAAATAACTGCTCCAGAAGTGTTTAAATATCGTTATGAGGAATTTAATGTGGAAACCCAGGCAAAGGAGGTTGTAAATGATGGGATAAAGGAGGTGAGTTGGGAAATAAAAGGTTTTGAAGCTCCACAGGAAGAAGTGCTGGCGGGTAAGTTTGAGGGGTGGATACCTACGGTTCATATGGCGCCCGCAAAATTTATAATCGATAATTATAAAGGGAGTTTTGAATCGTGGAATGACTATGGGCAATATGTTGGACGTTTAAACCAGGGTAAGGATAATATCCCCGTGGAAACAGTGGACGAGGTTAGGCAAATGTTTAAAGAAGGGATGAGTGATTATGATAAGATTGCCATTGCCTACCAATATTCTCAGCAAAAAAACAGGTATGTAAGTATTAAGGAAGGTATTGGCGGGTGGCAACCCTTTGATGCAGAAACTGTGGACAGACTGTCGTATGGAGATTGTAAAGCATTGTCAAATTATGTAACATCGTTACTGTGTAAGTTGGGATATGATGCCCATTATTGCCTTATTTATGCAGGTAATCACCAAAGGACAAAGACTGAATTTGTTGAAAATAGCTTCAACCATATTGTGTCGTGTGTGATTTTGGAAAGTGATACCCTGTGGTTGGAATGTACCAATTCTCATTATCCTTGTGGCTATATGGGTTCGTCAACTGATGATAGGTATGCTTTGGTGATTAAGGATACTGGGGGGGAGTTGTTAAAGACTCCATCTTATACTGTTAATGATAATAATATCAACACACGTGCCCATGTTAAAATTAATGTGAAAGAAGCATCTGAACTTGAGATGCACCAGATATTCAGGGGGGCTTTGTTTCCTGAAAGTTTTGCATTAACAATCTTAGATGAAACAGATCGGAGAAAGGCTGTAATTAATTCGGTTAACCTTCCCCATTTTGATTTGCTTGACTATAATGTTACAGCTTATAAGGAGCGTAAGCCTTGGGTTGAAAAGGAAGTCAAATTATCAATCCCTGCTTTTGGCAGTATCATGGGGGATCGTATGTTTTTTTCACTGAATTCGTTAAACAAATCCAGTAGTTTGCCTCCGTATTCCCGAAACAGGAAATCACCAATGTTGTTGTCGCGACCTTATAGCGAAAATGATACCATAAACTATATTATGCCGGAAGGTTATAAAATGGAGGCCTTGCCAAAGCCTGTTGAGTTAAAATCGGAGTTTGGGTTGTATGCTTGTTCTGCAGTGGCTGAAGGAAGAAATATTGTTTACAAAAGAGAGTTTAAAATTTATAAGGGCGAATATCCTAAAGAAAAATATAACGATTTTGTGGAGTTTTTGGAGTCGGTAGCTAAGTATGATGAGGCAAAGGCTGTTTTGGTCAAAAATATTTAGTGATGAAAAGCAGTTAGATAATAATATTTAAAAAAATAACGAGAAAAATCTCTCAATAACATGCAAATTATGAGTGTGTTGATGAAAAGTGTTTTGTTATTTCGACATTTGTTAGTCTATAATTGGTAACTATTAAACATTGTGTACGTATTACCTACCATTTAAACAATTAATTTTATTATTAAAATGAGAAATTTAACCTATTGGCTGTTCGCAATTGTGCTAATTGCGTTTACGGCTTGTGAGAAAAGTGATGATGATGCAGATGTTGCTGCATTGGAACAGGAAATTGCAGAGCTAAAGGCTTTGCTCAATAGCCAAACTGCTATTACAAGTGTTGGTTTTGAAGGGGAAAACATGGTGCTTACGTTTGCAAACGGATCAAGTATTACAACGGCAACCCCACAAAGTATTGTGCCTGCTGTTGGTGATAACGGAAACTGGTGGGTAAATGGAGAAGATCTTGGCGTAAAGGCAGAAGCCGACATGCCATCTATCGGAGCTAATGGAAATTGGTGGATTGGCGATACAGATACTGGTGTTAAAGCTCAGGGTGAACAAGGAGAAGCTGGAACTGATGGTGCTGATGGAACCGGAATTCAAAATGTTGAATACGATTCGGAGACTGCCATTTTAAAATTAACGCTAACTGATGGAACTTCATATGAATATGTTCTGTTTTACGAAGAAGATGTTCAGGGAATTAAGTTGGGCGATTTAAATGGTGAGTATTTATTGGAAACCATTGCCAACGGCGATATTAAGGTGGCTGACTTTGTATACAATGATTTGAACCAGTTAACAGATATTAATTATTACACTACTGTACTCAATAAAGCCACTAAAAATGCTACATTAAGCCGTGTATATAATGCTGAGGGTGAAATTGAGAGTCAGAGCCTGATTGAGTTTGCTACAAAAAGTAAGGCGGTACCTGCTGGAGATGAATGGGATTCTTACCCTGACTATATGGAATTAGATGAAGAAATTATCATTGATACAGAATCTAATGAAGAAATTATTTTAGCAGAAGTGGCTTTTAGTGAGCTTTTTCCTGATGGAATAAGTGGTTATGAAGGTACAGCAAATGATTTTTTTGATAGTTATGAGTATTGTGTAATAAGCAAAGAGAATTATCGTTATCGTTTCTATGATCGAGAGTATTATGATGAATATAATGATGTTACAGAGGAATGGGAGAGTGGATACAGGTATTATGTTAGAAAATGGCAAGTGGCAGAGATGCATAAGAAATATATGCTTAAAGAAATAAATGGGGTAATATATGCTTTGAAACAAGGTATGGGTTGGTTTGAGATGTATGATTATACAGCATTTAGTGTCAATGAAGAGGGGGGAGTAAGTGTTGATTATCAATCATACAAAGAAGGTGAGATCTATAATGGTAGGTACAGATATGGATATAAAGCTATCGAATACACTACAGATGTAGATGAGGTTTCAGGTTCGTTGTTAAAAGATTATATTGCCATCTCTCCGGATGAAATTTACAATCCGGATAATATAGCAGGTACCTATAAAATATTGTACAAAGAATACAATATCTACGAACCAGGTGATGAAATTCAGAGAGCTACTTTGGCTTATGAATATGAAGGTGCCAATTATACCGTGAGTCACGAATTGGAGAATTTATATAAGATTGTAGTGTTGGATGATAAGATTGATGGTATTGTGTATTATAATGAAGGAGTTGAAGAGCAAATCCTAAAAATGAATTACACTAATGGTAAATTAACCACAGTCAGTTCTCCTGTTAATGAAGCTATCGATGTTATTAAAGTGTTGTACGATTCAGAAGGCAATGCTACTGAGTTGCAGGTTAATTCAAAACAGCTTGCAGACAAAGGATATGATGAACTATTTGCAGCTTTAGGTTTGGCTTACAGAACAGATGTATATGATGCAGACTTGGGTATGGTAGTTGAAAAATATACTTATCCTGAAGATTATACGGCACTATTAAAAGTGAAGTATGATTATACCATGAAGAATTTTATGAACCATACCATTACTGCTGCAAATCCGCTATTTAGTGTGTTTAATAGCAGCAATGCTATTCAGGAACTTATTTGGGCAGGACATGGAAGCTGTTTCTTTGCTGAATATGGCGACTATAATGAAGGAGGTTATCCGCAGGAAATTAAAGGGTTGTTGCAGTTAGCTCCTTTTGAGAATGGTATTGAAAGCGATGAGTTGCCAATCAATATGTCGGTTGCTACAAAATACAAATTGGGATATAAAAAGATTTCTGAGTAAATTTAATTTTTAATAATAATCAGCAACTCTTATTTTTGGGTTGCTGATTTTTTTTGTTGTAAACTCTGTAAGGTTGAATAAGATATTATTTGTCTGTATACTATTTTTATGTAGTCCGGTTGTTTTAATAAGTCAAAAGATGGGGACGGTATTAACCAATACTGGTGTGCCTGTAAATAATGTTCAAATTATAAATGTTGCCAATAACACTGGTACTGTCACTGATAGTTTGGGGAAATTCCAGATTGTTGCAAGCTTGGGGGATATACTGGAGTTTCACCATTTGAACTACCAAAGTTTCTTTCTTCCGGTTGTTAATTTTAAAAATGATACGGTTGTACTTCAGACAAAAGATTTTTCTATAGAAGAAATAAATGTTTCCAGCTCTTCCAGTAATGATTATAGCCAATCCAGCCTTGAAAAGATGAACCAGATTCCTTCGTTTCTTGGTGAAAAAGACATAGTAAAGTATTTATCAACATTGCCTGGGGTAACCTCATTGAGCATGCTTGATGAGGGGATTTATGTCCGGGGAGGGAATAGCTCGCAGAATGCTTATTTGGTTAATGGGGTAGCGGTGTCCGATCCTCAGCATATAGGAGGTATCTTGTCAATTTTCGATCCTTTTGTTTTGAGCAATTCAAAATTTTTTAAATCAGGCTTTCCTGCTCAATATAATGGTTCCTTGTCTTCGTATATTGATATGAGCCCCTCAAAATATACTGATAATAGTTTTTACGGGGAGCTAAATGTTGGTTTTTTGTCGTCATCTGTTAAAACAAGGTTTAGTCCCGACAAGAAAAAAAAGTCATTGTTAAATATGTCATTCCGTAAATCTTACTTTCAGCTTATAGCTGATTTGTATAATTCTTCAGGCGAAGAATCTATTCCTTCTTATTCGTTTTCTGATTTTACCATATCTTATGATTTTCCAATAAATAGCAAATGGAAAGTTTCGGCTTTTGGATTGGTGACAAATGATCAGTTGCCCATATCTGTTGGCAATAGTTTTAGTTATGATTTAAAATGGGGCTCGTTTAGTAGTAATATAAAGTTGGATGGGATATTGACAAAACAAACCAGGATTAGTACAGTGGTTGGTTTCAACAAAAATGAGTCTATGGTGGGTGTTTTGTCGGAGGTGGATTCAAAAACGGATACCCAAACAGACCAGCTTAGTATTCTGACCCGGTTAAATACCAATATATCTGATGAACTACAGTTGGTGTCCGGAGTTGGATACGTGCAAAAGAACTATAAGTATAATCAGGAAAGTGAAAATGTTGCTAACCAAAATCTTACTAATGAAATTTTGTATCCCTTTGTTGAAGGGGTCTGTTTTATGGGAGATAGCTATATTTTGAAGGCCGGAATAAACGCGTTGGTATATTTTGGTGAAAATACGGAGTTTTTTTTATCTCCCCGGTTCAAGCTTTCTTCAGTTAATCCTAATGTTTCATGGTGGTTGGATTATGCAAATACACGCCAGTTTGAAGAGCGGATGAATGTGTTAACTGTGCAGAGTCCTGTTGATGTATGGGTTCCTGTTGGGCAAAACATGCCGGCAAGTTGTGATCAGTTTTCTTTGGGTACAAAAATCAGAATGAGTAGGAATGTAAAGATGAAGGCCGCCCTGTTCCATAAAAAAATGCGCAGGATTAAGGATTTTGATGCTTATAATAGAATTGATATTAACCAAAGTATCGATAAAATGATTAGTGGCACGGGAAATGCCAGAGGGATTGAGTTGGATGTTGCCTGTAATACAAGTAAAATTTACTCTCGGGTGAATTATACTTATTCGGAGATAAGAAACCAATTTGCAGATATTAATCAGGGTGAATATTTTAATCCCCAATATGATGTTCGCCATAATATGCTGGTAAATTTATCAGGCAGCATCAGTGAAAAGGTAAAGGTTAATGCACTTTGGACCTATCGTTCAGGGGTGACTGCAACCGTTCCGGAAGGAGTGGCTGTTGCAAAGGATATTAGCAAAGGTTCCATGGAGTATATTCCGGTTTATAAAACAAGGTATAACTACAGGTTACCGGCTAATCACAGGTTAGATGTAAATTTTGAATATATTAAGAGTTTAAAGCATAGTGTTATAAAACTGAATGCAGGGGCTTATAATGTGTATAACCAACAAAATTCAACATTTGTATATGTGGCACCTGAAAATAAAGATGATTATTTCATCAGGTTCAGGTTAAAGTCGAGAGTTATTTTTCCTTTTATGCCATACGTAACTTTAACCTATGTGCTATAACCTGTTGAACAGAAAATGGAGGTTTTTATCTTCAAAATAATTTTTTTTGTATGAAAAAGATATTGTATTTAATTATTTGCTTGATGATTGTTGGTTATGGGTGTATTGAGGAACAAATATTACCATATAATAATTTGAAAATGGATGCAGGTTATTTTGTAGAGTGTTATCTTGAACCTAATAATTTGTATAAGTTAACAGCAACAAAGTTGCAGCCATTAAATGAAGATTATATCCTGGACTATTCGCATAGCTTTGATGCGTTTATTGACAATATTGAGCTTTATCACAGTCTTTATTCAGATACAGAATCTGGCTATATCTATAATTATGGTAGTTATTTGAGGTTTGTTCCTAAAAAAGATAAAGTATACCTCACTCTTATATCAGAGGATCAGGATACGATAAAAGGAGAAACTACAGTGCCAGAGGATATCAAAATTAATAATTTTAAAAGTAGTGATGGAGGAGTACAGTTTGATTTTCTTTTATCACCAAACAAGCTCCATAATTTTTTTATGGTTAGTATAGATTCCTACGATAGTGATAGTGTATATCGGATTGTTAAGTTGTTGGATTATAGTGGTGAAGAAGAGTTGGATACTATCTTTTTTGACTATTCGTTTAAAGACGATAAGGGTAGGACAGAGTATTTGGATGTAGTATTGAGAAGATTGACACAGGATAATTTTAAATACCAACAATCTATAGAGAACGCCAAAGATGCCAATAATGATAACCTGATTTTACCATCTCCATTGGCAGGCAACCTCAAAAACGCAATTGGCATATTTACTTGTTATACTTCTGATAGTGTTTCTGTATACTATTAAAAAAAATACCCGCCTCAGAGAGGAACGGGCATTTTTACTTATCCGAGTTTGACTGTTATTTCTTTTTCTTTTTTCCTTTCTTTTCAGATTCAGGTTCTTCATCAAAATTCAGATCTTCTAATTTCCAGTCTAATTCTTCCTGAGCATATTGTAAATCAGCCTGGGCATCTTTTAGGCTTCGTTCGTAGGTTTTGATATAACCTTTTCCTTTACCCAGGTTTCTTTCACCAGTGCTTATTAACTTATCGTTTGCCTTGGTTTTGTTTGATAGCTCCTTTGAATCGATCTTAAATTTTGCGTCTATGGCTTTTATTTCAGCTTTGGCCTCGGCAGCTTCATCCCTGTTCTTCGATTTTGAAATTTTCAACAAAGGTTTTTTATCAACTGCATATTGTTTTGTCAGCGATTTTGTTTCTGTCTTTAATTGCTTTTTCAGACTTTTACCCTCTGCAAGTTGAGATGATCCAACTTGTATAAGAGAATCGGCATAATCAACCTTTACCTGGGCTTTTTGCACTTTTGCTTCAGAAAGGGTAATGGTCTTTTTTAATTTTTCTACGGTGGATGAATCTCTTGAAGTCCAAGGTTTTTGGGCACTTATAGTGGCGGTGGCTATTAAAGCGCATAAGGTAATTAAGTATAATTTCATTTTAAATGTTTTTGATTTTGGGATGAATTTATATTATAAAACGTTGTTAATTTTTACTAGTATCAGATATTTGAACGATTAGAGTGTTGATAAAGGTGTCAATGGGTTGGCATTGAGTAATATGTGAAACAGTCTAATCTCTCAAATATCTTATCATACAATATGTGAAATGATATACGTTAACCATATAATTAATGTTCATAAAAAGGAGGATAATTTTTGCAATAATTGTTTTTTATGTATTAAAAGCTTGTATAATAAACCCTTGTGATTAGGTGCTTTTTTTTATTGTAAATAATGTATCTTTGTGGGCTAATTTTTTTAGAGAGTCAATATGCAAAAGAAAAAAGTTGTTGTCGGTTTATCGGGTGGAGTAGATTCAAGTGTTGCTGCCTATGTTTTAAAAGAGCAGGGGTATGAGGTAATAGGCTTGTTTATGAAAAACTGGCACGATACAACAGGGGTGCTTGAGGCTGATTGTCCGTGGTTGGAAGATCGTTTTGATGCCATGGCGGTAGCTAAAAAACTGGATATCCCTTTTCATTTTATTGATTTGAGTGAACAATACCGTGCCCGTGTGGTGGATTACATGTTTAGTGAATATGAGAAAGGACGTACTCCAAATCCGGATGTGCTGTGTAATCGCGAAATTAAGTTCGATGTTTTTATGGATAAAGCATTTGAATTGGGGGCGGATTACGTGGCAACAGGGCACTATTGTCGAAAAGATACCATTATTAAAGATGGTAAAGAATACCATCGCTTGTTGGCAGGTAGTGATGGCAATAAAGACCAGAGTTATTTCTTGTGCCAGTTATCGCAACAACAGTTGTCGAAGGCACTGTTTCCCATTGGCGATATTATTAAACCTGAAGTCCGCAGGATTGCCAATGAATTGAACCTGGTAACTGCGCATAAAAAGGATTCGCAGGGAATCTGTTTTGTAGGAAAGGTTGATTTACCCGTTTTTTTACAACAAAAGCTGGAGTCGAAAAAAGGGAAGGTGTTTCTTATAGATAAAGATTGTGAGCTGTATGGCAGGGATTGGAAGCAGGCGTTTGATAATCCAACGGATGATGTGCTGGAAGAATTGTCAAAACCCTATATGTTTCATCCGAAATATGGAAAAAGGGTAGGAGAACACGGGGGAGCTCATTTTTATACTGTAGGGCAACGTAAGGGTTTGAATATCGGAGGATTCCCGGAGCCGTTGTTTATTATAGGTACCAACATCGACTACAACCAGATTTATGTTGGTATGGGTAAGAAAAACCCGGGCTTGTTTCGTCAGGTTTTAAAGGTAAATGCAGATGAGCTGCATTGGGTACGCCCGGATTTGGAAATGCAAGTAGGCGAGAGCAAGCGTTTAAGTATCCGGATCAGGTATCGCCAGCCGTTGCAAAATGGCGTAATTCATAGAAGAAAAGAAGGTATGTTTGTAGTGTTTGATGAACCACAAAGGGGGATCACTGCAGGGCAGTTTGCGTCTTGGTATGTTGAGGATGAGCTGATTGGTTCGGGAGTGATTAGCTAAGTTGGTCGTTAGTTGTTAGTCATTAGTTGTTAGACATTAGTTATTCGTCATTGGACATTGGTTATTGTTCATTGGTTGTAGGTGAGTTTGTCTGCCCAGGGCATAAGGAACTACAGATGGTTTATACTTACGCCCTGAGATTGCTTGTTTGCATTGTTGCAATTAGGAAAAGGCATTTAACCAGTCACAAACACTGACAATTAAAAAACAATCTACTTAAACATTTTGGGATAAATATACAATTCTACTTTTCCGCTACGTACCTCAATATCTTTCCAACTATCAATGTTGAAATTTATAACGGTAGTACAACTTGTTGGAAAATGCCAAAGGTCATCGGAAATCAGGTTTACAGTAAAGCCGGCAATATCCGGGTTGTGGCCAAAGATTATAATTGTATCAGAACCGGAATTAAACTGAGATAGGTATTTTATCATTTCAGAGGTTGTGTAACCATCATAGATAAATTGTTCTTTTTTAATAGCGCTTGGGTTGTAGCCTAATGTCTCTGCATAGATTTCTGCTGTTTGTTTTGCTCTTTTTGCTTTGCTGGTAATAAAAAGATCTGGTATAATCTCTTTGTTTTTAAGTTGATTGGCAATGGTAGCAGCATCCTTGTGTCCCCGGGGAAGAAGTTTCCTGTCGAAGTCTGATTTGCTATAATCGTAAAGTTGTTCTGTTTTAGCGTGGCGAACCAATATTAATTTTTTCATAAAAGAAATTTTCAAGTATCACGATTTAAGTATCAAGAGCAAGAAATGTGTCTTGATACTGTTGTTTGTTAACCTTATTTATTTATAAAATTACGCTATTTTCGGGCAAAATAAAATAGCATGACTCGCATAGGACTTATTTCTGATACGCATTCATATTTTGATCCGCGTTTTAAAGAGCTGTTTGCCAATTGTAATGAGATATGGCATGCCGGTGATATTGGTGATATGAAAGTTTTGGATGCCATGCAGGATTTTAAGCCGACCCGCGCTGTTTATGGTAATATTGATGATGCTGTAATCAGGCGTATCTTAAAAGAGCATCTTCGCTTTGAATGCGATGGGGTTGATGTGTGGATTACGCATATTGGAGGCTATCCGGGCAGGTATGATGGAAGGGTTAAAGCGGGGTTGTTTAAGAATCCGCCAAAGCTTTTTATAGCCGGTCACTCGCATATATTAAAAGTAATTTACGACGACAAGTTAAATTGCCTGCATATTAATCCCGGGGCTGCCGGGCGTTCCGGATTTCATGCTGTTCGCACAGCAATAAGGTTTGTGCTGGATAAAGGAGAAATTAAGGATTTGGAAGTAATTGAGCTGGATAACAAATCCTTTGGAGAGGAAGGTTAAAAGAGTTTCTCGCAAAAAACGCTTTTATGCTTAGCGAAATTTGCGAGAAATTACTTTTTTATCAAGCTTTTCTTCTTTAGCTTATTTTTTACACATACATTCCATCCCGTTGCGCCATTAGGGCTTCATCCGAAATGTAGTCGTCGTATTCTGTTTGTTTATCTATGATGCCAGTTGGAGTAAGTTCAATAACACGGTTGCTTACTGTTTGAATAAACTCGTGGTCGTGACTTGAGAACATTACGATACCTTTAAATTGCGATAACCTTTCGTTAAACGCCTGGATAGATTCCAGGTCGAGGTGGTTTGTTGGCGTATCCAGTATCATGGTATTGGCATTTTTGAGCATCATGCGGGCAATCATGCAGCGCATTTTTTCTCCTCCGGATAATACCTTGCATTTTTTGTAAATCTCTTCGCCCGAAAAAAGCATTTTGCCCAAATAACCACGGATAAAGACTTCTGTTGTATCATCTGTAAACTGGCAAAGCCAGTCCGAAATACTTAATTCGTTATTAAAAAACTCTGAGTTCTCTAAGGGCAGATAGGCTGTGGTGATGGTCTGTCCCCATCTGAATTCGCCGGTATCTGGTTTTTTGTGTCCGTTGATGATCTCAAAAAAAGCCGTCATGGCCCTTGGGTCTTTAGATAGGAATACAATCTTGTCGTTTTTTTCCACATTGAAAGAAACATCTTTAAATAAGGTTTCTCCTTCAATTGAGGCGCTTAAATTGCGGACTTCCAAAATAGTATTGCCCGGGTCTCTTTCCGGAGTAAATATAATGGCTGGATACTTTCTTGTAGAGGGCTGTATATCCTCAACATTCAGTTTTTCGAGCATTTTTTTACGACTGGTTGTTTGTTTGCTTTTGGCTACATTGGCGCTAAAACGGGCAATAAACTCCTGCAGTTCTTTCTTTTTCTCTTCTGCCTTTTTGTTTTGCTGTTGTTGCTGGCGCAGTGCTAGCTGGCTTGATTCGTACCAAAAGCTGTAGTTTCCTGAGAATAGCTGGACTTTTCCAAAATCAATATCAACAGTGTGGGTACAAATTGAGTCAAGGAAGTGGCGGTCGTGCGATACTACCAAAACCGTATTCTCCACATTTGATAAATACTGTTCTAACCAGGTTACTGAATCTAAATCCAGGTCGTTAGTAGGCTCATCCAAAAGCAGGTTTTCGGGTTTGCCAAACAATGCACGGGCCAATAATATTTTTACTTTTTGTTTACCGCTGAGTGTGCTCATCTGCATATAATGCAAATCCTCTTTAATACCCAGGCCACTCAACAGGTTGGCAGCATCACTTTCTGCGTTCCAGCCATCCATTTCGGCAAATTTTTCTTCAAGTTCAGAAACTTTAACCCCATCTTCATCAGAGAAGTCAGGCTTTGCATAAAGCGCATTTTTCTCCTGCATGATATTCCAAAGGGGAGCATGTCCCATCATTACAGTATCTAAAACTGTAAAATCGTCAAATTCGTGGTGATCCTGTTTCAGAACAGACAAGCGTTCGTTTGGACCAAATGTTACGGCTCCACTGGTAGAGTCCAATTCGCCGCTCAGGATTCGTAATAAAGTAGACTTACCTGCTCCGTTGGCACCAATAATACCGTAGCAGTTTCCTTGTGTAAATTTTAGGTTTACATCTTGAAAAAGAGTTCGTTTGCCGAACTGAATTCGTAGATTAGATACTGTAATCATTTATAAATATTTTTCTTTTATTTCAAAAGGAGCGCAAAGATAAATATTATAAATGACCTGACATTAACTGATTGAATTTAATAATGTTAATGATTGTTTAAATGAGTTCTGAGACTAGCAATTATACCTATATCCCATCAATAGAATATCATCAACTTGTTCGTTATAACCTATCCATTGGTTAAAAAAATACTGCAATTTTTCTTTTTGGTCTTGCATTGGTAGCTTGCTGAATTCAAGTATTTTAGATTTGTATAGTCCATGCATCATTTTTCGGTTGTTGGCACCGCCAAACTGGTCGGCATAGCCATCTGAGAACAGGTAAATGCAATCGTTGTTCTGCAGGTTGATGGTATGGCATGTAAAAGGTGATTGCCTGGGATAGGAGCCTACGGGCATCCTGTTCCCTTTTATTTCAATGAGTTCGTTGTTTCGTACTAAGTAGATGGGCAGGTTTGCACCAGCATATTTAAGGGTGTTGTCTTTATCATTAATTAAAACAAGTGATGCATCCAGTCCGTCAGAAATTTCATCACTTCCCGGACTGGAAAACGTAGATATGATGGTTTCCCTTAATTGGTTCAGGATAATGTCGGGATCTGATATTTTTTCAACGTTGATAATTTCCTTGATAAAGGCCATGCTCATCATGCTCATTAAGGCACCCGGAACACCGTGTCCTGTACAGTCTGCAGCAACCAAAAGTAGCTTGTTGTTTACTTTATTAACTATATAGAAGTCACCACTTACAATATCGCGGGGTTTGTAAATTACAAAATAATCCTCCATTAAAGTATCCAAAAAGGTTTTATGTGGAAGGGTTGCATTTTGTATCCGTTGCGCATAGTACATGCTGTCGGTAATTGTATCGTAAATATCTTCAATTGATTTTAGGTATCGCGTATTGTCGTCGAGCGATTTTTTATATTTGAGTTGTGTGGAAACCCTGACTTTGAGTTCGTCAAAATTAAAAGGTTTGGTAATAAAATCAACTGCCCCTACGCCAAATCCTTTTACCAGGCTTTGTGGATCTGTTTCTCCGGTTATAAAAATAACTGGAATATCGCTGGTAGAGCTGTCGGTTTTAAGAAGAGTGCATACATCATAGCCATTCATGCCTTCCATAATAATATCCAAAAGAACAAGGTCGGGCTTGTTGTCACCACGTGCTATTTTTAAGGCTTCTTCTCCTGAATTAGCCACCAGGCAATTGTATTCGCTTAAGCAATCGCATAACACCAAAATGTTTGTCGGGGAGTCTTCAACGATAAGTACTTTCTGCGGATCGGGAGTGAACATAAACAGCTTATTTATTTACCTCAAGTTACGTAATATCATTTCATAAGAAAAGTAAAAAATGTGTAAATTTTTTTGATCTGCATTTATGTGCCATCAAAACATAAAGCAATGACTTGTATTTTTACTAATTTTGTCATTTAATTTTTGAACAAGTAAATTATTAGAATCTTGATATATCCTGAGTTTTTTGAAGAGAAGATCCGCTTTAACAGGGTGCGGGAATTGGTAAAGGAGCAATGCCTGAGTTCTTTGGGTAAAGAAAGAGTTGACGAAATGCGCTTTGTAACCTTGCATGATGTTATTAATCGTTGGGTGAACCAAACCAATGAGTTTAAGCAGATATGTGTGGAAGAATCATCATTTCCAACCAGTTATTATATTGATGTGAGGGGGCCTTTACAGAGAATTAGGGTAGAGGGGTTGTTTTTAGAAGAGCGTGAACTTTTCGACATGCGTAGGTCGTTGTCTTCAGTAAAAGATATTGTACGTTTCTTTAAAAACAAGGAGGAGTCCAATACCTATCCTTTTTTAAGGGAAATAGCATCAAAGGTTATGGTGTACCCTTATATTTTTGAGCGGATAGATGGGATTTTGAACAAGTTTGGGAAAATTAAGGACACAGCTTCGCCCGAGTTAGCCAGGATAAGGAATGAGATGGTTAAAAAACAGGGGAGTGTTTCGCGAAGAATGGCTGCTATCCTTAACAAAGCACGTCAGGAAGGTTTGGTGGAAGCCGACACCAATGTGGCCATCAGGGACGGAAGAGCTGTGATACCGGTACCTGCAGGAAATAAACGCAAGCTAAATGGTATTATCCATGATGAGTCGGCTACAGGGAAAACCAGCTTTATTGAACCTACTGAGATTGTGGAGATCAATAATGAGATCAGGGAGTTGCAGTATGCCGAAAAAAGAGAGATGGCGAGAATACTACTCGCCTTTTCAGATAGCATCCGTCCGTATATTGATGATTTAATATACTCCTACGAGTTTTTAGGTATCATGGATTTTATACGGGCAAAGGCAAAGTTTGCTTTGAGAATCAATGCCTGTCTGCCCGATATGGTAAACCATGCTACCGTGAACTGGGAACAGGCTACACACCCCTTGTTGTACCTTCAACATTCGGCAGAAGGCAAAGAGGTGGTGCCGTTGGATATTGCGCTTAACAAAGAGCAACGCATTGTTTTGATTTCAGGGCCCAATGCAGGGGGTAAATCGGTTTGTCTGCAAACCGTAGGTCTGTTGCAATATATGTTCCAGTGTGGATTGTTAGTCCCTATGGACGAGCGAAGTACCATGGGTGTTTACCGGAATATATTTATCGATATAGGCGACCAGCAGTCCATTGAAAACGATTTGAGTACCTATAGTTCGCATTTGCTGAACATGAAGTACTTCTTAAAAAACGGAACCCCTGAAACCCTGGTATTAATAGATGAGTTTGGAACCGGTACCGAACCTGCACTGGGTGGAGCTATTGCTGAATCGGTGCTGAAGGAATTTAATAATATGCAGCTCCATGGTGTAATTACCACTCACTATACAAATTTAAAACACTATGCATCAGGAGTTCAAGGGATAGAAAATGGGGCAATGCAGTTTGATACGCATCAGATAAAACCTCTGTTTAAACTGTTAATCGGACAGCCGGGGAGTTCGTTTGCATTTGAAATAGCCCGTAAAATAGGACTTCCTGAAGGATTGCTGGATGAGGCCAAGATGCAAATAGGGGAAGATCATATCAATTTTGATAAGCACCTGAGGGAAATTGCCCGAGATAAGCGTTATTGGGAAAAGAAACGGGATAATATCCGAAGAAAAGATAAGCAACTGGAAGATGTGTACGACAAGTACCTGGGGCAGTTGGAAAATATGAAGAAGGAGCGGAATGCTATTATTGAAAAAGCCAGGAAAGAGGCCGAAGAATTAATGGCTACTGCCAATAAAAAGATTGAGCGTACTATCCGCGAAATCAAAGAAAGCCAGGCTGAAAAAGAAAGAACCAAACAGGCCAGGGAATCACTCACCAAGTTTAAAGGCCGGTTGGAGCATCAGGACGATAAACAAAAACAGAAGATTGAAAGAGAGATAGAACGAATAAAAAATCGTCAGAAAAAGAAGGGTGAAAAAGTAGTTAATGAAGATGCTGAATCATCAGAATCATTTAAGGATAATGATACAGCTATTCGGAAAGAACCAGTTAAGACAACCAAAGTTAAGAATGATGGAGTAATCCGTAAGGGGGATAAAGTTAGATTGGAGGGCCAGGCATTGCCGGGAGAAGTGATGGAACTCAATGGGAAAAACGCTTTGGTAGCCTTTGGCCAGATGTTGACCAATGTAAAGGTTACGCGGCTTGAGAAAATTAGCAATAAGCAGGTTAAGCAAGCATTACGCGGTATGAATAAGCAGAGCCTGGGAGCTAACCTGGCCGAAAAGGTAAGGAACAGAAAGCTGACTTTTAAACCAGATATTGATGTGCGTGGCCAAAGGGCCGACGAAGCCATACACAACGTAACCGCTCATATTGATGATGCGGTGATGTGTGAGGTTGAAACCGTGAAAATTTTGCATGGTAAGGGAAATGGTATTTTAAGACAAATGCTCAGAGAAATGCTAAATACCATGCCACATGTAAAAAGTTTCAGGGACGAACATATACAGCACGGAGGTAGCGGGATTACCATAGTGGAAATAGATATTTGAAATATAGAGTTTTATAGGTTATATTTGCCAATTGTCAATTTAAGGATAATGGGGAGATCAGAGAGCGGAATCAGAATAATTTTTACCTTGTTGTATGTACTGTTGAATTCATGGTGTTTAACAGGGCAGTCCGATTTGGGAGGTTTTGAAAACTACACCCGCAGTGAAGGTCTGTCACATTCAACTATCCAGACTGTATTGCAAGACAGCAAAGGGTATATCTGGGTCGGATCGTCTGATGGACTCATGAGGGCGGATGGTATTTATTTTGATAGTTTTAGTAAAAAAAATTCATATTCCAGTCTGTTAAGCGATAATACCATTAAGTGCATCATTGAAGATGAAAATGAATATGCATTTTGGATTGGAACTTCCGTTGGTGGCATAAACCGGTTTGATATTACCAGAAGAGACAGTGTTCATTTTTATATATACCCGGATGCTGACAATCCAAGTAGCATGGTGTCGATTAATGCAATTGGTCAGGTAAGCGCCCATAAGTTTTTAGTTGGCACCAACACACAGGGGCTGTATTATTTTTACCCTAAAACAAGTCGTTTTGAAAAAATTGAAGAAGTTTTTGATACCTCAATACCCTTTCCAACCAGTATTATCAGAATAGAAAAATCAAAAAACTTTATTTGGGTTACTTCATCAAACGGATTGCTACAGTTTAGTCAAAAAGGAGAATATATCACAACATATTATTTTACCGGAAAATCATTTACACAGGATGCTAAAGGAAATTCCCTGGTAGTGACCTCAATAAAAGAGTTGGATAACGATCATATTGCGTTTACTTCCGAAAATGCTTTATATGTGTATAATTGGCAAAACAATAAGTTAGAGAAGGTTTATAAAGCAGAAAGCAAAGATGTGTTGTTTAATTGTTTTACATATGATAACAAGGGTGGGTACTGGATTGGTACAGAGGAGAATGGGGTGTTTTATTACAATGAGTCAAAAAAATCGGTAGTAAACCATACGCGTAATTCAAATGGAAACTCTATTATTAGCAATTTTGTTAATGATATGGTAATGTGCCAGGATAATTCAATTTTGTGGATAGCCACTCAGAATGGATTGTCAAAATATGACTATTACTTATCAAAGTTTAAGCAATATGATATTGAAAACCTGACCAATAATCAAGTGTCATCAATCTTTACTTTGTATAAAGATTCCCAATCCGGGTATTGGGTAAGAGGAGGGAGAGGCACATATTATAAAGCAAATTCAGATTCTCTTTTTAAAAGGGCAGAATGGATACAGGATAGAGTGGTTTTTCAGGTGAAGGAAGATACAGAATCAAACTTATGGTTTACCTCACAAAAGGGAGTGGTGGTGTATAGCCTGAAAAATAAGATGAGCAAGGTGATCTCTTTTGAGCATCCGGATTGTGATCCATCAAAGCTCAATTTTGTTACGGCATTGGATATTGATTCGGATGGGATACTTTGGTTGATGAGTGAAGCCGGTATTATCAGGTGCAATATTAACACTGAGCAATATAAAGTTTTCCCTCTGGACAAGGAAGAATCAGGCTTTTTACACCGGTTTACGGATATCACGATTTCAGAAAAAGATGGGGTGTTATGGATAAGTAGCAGGAGTGGGGATTTGATGTATTTTAATATTTCTTCATCGGTTTATGGTTATGTGGATGTAAAGAAGTTGCTTGGTGTTTTAAATAAGCCATGCATTATAATGGACCTGGCGTTGGAAGGTGATGATAAAGTGTGGATAGCAACCTATGGCAGCGGATTATTAATATATGATAAGAAATCCGGATCTATCTCTACAGAATTGTCCTATGGTTTTATGGAAAGCTATGTCTATGCCATTGTTGATGATGGGGCGGGGAGCTTTTGGCTTAGTACAAACCAGGGAATATGCCGGGTTACCCTGGAGGACAGGTCGGTAAAGTTCTATGACCAAACGGATGGTACATATTGTTCGGAGTTTAATGAGCTTGCTTATTGTAAAGCATCAGATGGAAATATTTTGTTTGGAGGGATTAATGGTTTTATTGAGTTTAACCCCGAAAAAATATATAAAAACCAATATCAACCGGCTGTTTTTATAAGTTCTTATGTAGAGGATAATTTGTCTGCATTATATGCCGAAGAATTATTGGACGATGTGAGGTATGATACAGATTCTATAATTACAGTAAAAGGGGATTCCGAAGTAAAGTTTTATCCTTCGGTACTCAATTATTCCACAAGTTTTGATAACAGGATAAAGTGGAAACTGGAGGGTTTTGATAAGGATTGGAAAGAGGGCTATGCTCATGAGTCCATGACCTACAATAACCTGAAGAAAGGGACTTTTACTCTAAAGTTGAAAGGCACTAACAATGATGGGGTAGAGTGTGCCAATGTGGCTACATTAACCATAAAAGTGAAAGCAAAGTTTATTGATACCACATTTTTTCAAATACTTTTAGTTTTAGTTATTGTAGGGGCCATAGTTTTATTAATCAGGATACGGGCTCTTTGGCATAAAACTCAAAACAGCTTGCTGGTTGCTAAGGTTAATGAAAAAACAGAGGCCTTGACCAATGCCAACGTGGAGTTGGAAGAGTCGAAAAATAAAATACTAAATCAGAAAACCGAATTAGAGATCCACAGAAACTATCTGGAAGAAATTGTTGATTTGAGGACTGCCGATCTGGAAAAGGCAAAGGTTAAGGCTGAGGAATCAGATCAGCTAAAGACTTCTTTTCTGGCCAATCTTTCTCATGAAATCAGAACCCCAATGAATGCCATTATCGGGTTTTCAAACCTGTTGATTTCTGATGAATTTGAGACAAGCCAGCAAAGGCACTTTCTAAAACTGATTAACCAAAGTAGTGAGTCGCTCCTGGCCCTGATCAATGATATAATCGATATTTCGAGAATAGAAACCGGTAATATTAAACTGGTCAAGCAAAAAACAAATATCCCCCAGCTTGTAAAAGAGATAAAAGAAGAGTTGATATTTGAAGAGAAAAGCAAGGATGTCCGGTTTATGCAGTTCTACGAGCTGAATACCGGGGATATGGATTTTTGTACAGACAGATATAGGCTTAAGCAGATAATTTCTAACCTGTTGCGAAATGCCTTTAAATATACTTCAGAAGGATACGTTAAGTTGACTGTAAAATCTGCTACTGTTGAGGGGCTTAAAGAAATTGGTTTTAACCTGAATGGAAAAAAAGATACCAACTTTACGCCAATTGTATTTATTGTTGAGGATACTGGTATTGGTATTGAGGAAAAGGATTTAAAAATTATTTTTGAACCTTTTCAAAAAGCACAGAACATAGATAAGTTATATGATGGCATGGGCTTGGGACTTAGTATTGTTCGCAACCTTGTTGATTTGTTCGGTGGTGAGGTTCTGGTGGAATCTGAGAGCCAAAAGGGAACAAAATTCTACTTTTTTATTAATAAAACTTTGCACAGCTGTTAGCTTACCTGCTCCTTTTGTTTACCAAACCGTAAAGAATCAGGGATGTTCCTATGATAATCATGCCTACAATAGGAATAAGCTCTGGTGACTCGCCCGGAATAATAATCCAACTCAGAATAGCACCAAATATGGGAATGATAAACTTCCATATATTTAAGTCGGATACTAAAACCCCGGGGCGTTGGAGCAACAGGAACCATATGGTAAATGCAGCCGCAGAAATAAAACTTAACCATCCCAGTGATAAAAAGTAGGGCAGGGGATGTGAGAAACCTGCAAAGGGTTCTATAAACAATGAGATGATGAAAACAACCATTCCCCCAAACGACATTTGCATTGAGTTAAGTGCCACAGGTGAAATAATCCCCTTTAACCTGGCAACATATACGTTGCCAATCCCGCTTGCAATATTGGCAAATATCAAAATAGCTATTCCCCATAGTTGATCAACCCCATCGTTGCTTTCCCATCCCTTGTGGTAGGCAATTAAAATGATGCCCAGGATACCCAGCGATATAGTGGCCAGTTTTTTTAAGCTTAAACGGTCGTTTTTTTGCATCGCATTGGAAACAAGTGCGGCAAACAAGGGTTGGGAACCGATAATAATAGCAGCAATGGCTCCGGGAACCATGCTCACTCCCCAATAAAATAAGCTGTATAAAACTATGGTTTGGTATATGGATACCCTTAAAACTTTGAGCGGGTATTTTTTTAAGGATGTAATAAGTTGTTTCCTGTCTTTAACCAGCGGGATGATCATTAACCCGGCGATAAAGAACCGTATTCCGGCAAATTGTAATGGAGTAGTGTATTCCAGACCAATTTTTATGCCTGCAAAAGCAGTGGACCAAAGCAAGCAGGCAATGATGGCCAATATATATGTATGCGAAAAAAAATGCCTCATTAGTATATCAAATGAGGCACAAAGTTATTTGTTTTGGTTATATACAGTCCTTATTTAACCAGTATTAACACACTACTGGGTCAGTGAAAAACTAAAACTTACTCCAAAGTTACTGGTAGTGGTAGGATATGAGGTTGAAATATATGGCTTGTTAACTGCCCTGTCGTAAAAGAGTTGCATGTTAAACCGGTCGCTTAATACATAGTCGGCAGTAAACTTGATTGTTGTTATTTTGCTTCCTGATGTAAGCTGGCTGGTCCCTTCTTCAATTCTCCTGATTAATGCAATGTTGTCTTTTACCGATAAATCAAACCTAAGGTTTAAATCGCTCGACATTTTCTTGGCACCTCTTCCGCTTCCAAGTATCATATCCATTTTATCAAACCTGTAACCTAAACCTACGGTGAATTTGTCATCATAATTTTCAATTAATTGGTTACTGGTTAAACTAAGGTTTAAGCCCCTCGATTTGTCAATCTCAAACTTGGTGATTAAACTGTTTTTCCATGTAATGTTAAACCCAATTAATGGTCGGAACGATTCTTCCAGCGTAACCGAATTCACCTGGTACTCTGAAATAAAGTTCTCTTGCACATCCCTGATCCAGCTGATGCCACTTGCATCCTCATCATAATCAATATTTGAGGTATATGAACTAACCCGGTATGATGATTTGTAGGTATGGTTTACATCAAATGACCTGATATATTTTTTGAACAGTTTTATTTTTGATAAACCATTGTACGTTAATCTCCAGTTCGGCTGCATTTTTAATACCGAAGGAAACAGGTCTGTGAAAATATTATCTGTATTGGTTCCGCTATAGGCTGCCAAAAAGGCCGGTATAAGTACATCCTGAGAATTTAACCCATAACCGTTTGGATTAGGGTTGTTTTCATCAAGGGCTGTAGCTTCTGTAATATAACCTGGCCGGGCTGCCAGCTTTTTATTTTCCAGTCGTTGGGCAATTTTCGACCTGTTTTGAAGGAACGTATTGTAAGTTTCCGACTCATATGTTCCCTTTTTACTAACATCTTTAAATGCCGTGCGGATGATATTATAAGTCATTGAAAAGTTTCCGCTTTCTCGGGTGTTGTATGCCTCAAAGGAGCTACCACTTTTATAATAGTATTCATCCATATTGTTGGCAAACCTTCTGTTGGTATTCAAATCAATACGAAGACCGTTAATGGGTTGTATGGTGACTTTTAAGGTTAAGTCTTCCATATGTGTCATCAAATAGGGTTGGTTGATTGTATCTACCGTAATCCAACCCTTCTGGGCAGCTTTTCTTGCAAATTGCCTGTCCTGGAAACCTGCTATAAAGTTATAACCTGGCGCATTAAATCCGTTATAGTTATCGGTTCCCATAAACTTGGAAGTAGGGAGGTATCCAGGTAATGTGGTTGAGTTCGACTCCGTATAACTTAAACTGGCATTTTTAATCCCGGTAGCAAGCATGGCTGAGTAATCCAAAATAGTTCCCAGGATAGTTGTTTTTTCAACAACAGTACCTGTTACCATTACCCTGGCATTTTTATAATCGGCTTCCGGAATAAACTCTGCCTTTGTTTCATTAACAGGCACAACTTTTCCCCTGGCGGTCCTTCCGTTTTGGTCAAACATCCTAACCCTGACATTATTGGTTTTTAGCTTGTGGTTGATGATGTATGACTGGCCTTTTACTAAATCAATCCCATCATCGTTATACCTTACCGTCTTTTTTTGATTTGTTTTTTTCTGTTTGTTAGTTCCTGAATACTTTCTGCTTAGCTCTTTTAAGTACTTAGACTGGTTGTAGAGCGTATTCATGTTCAGGTTAACAGATCCCTGAATGTTATTGCCGTTGGTAATAGTGTTACCCCATTTTATACTTTCATCGGTAGATTGAGGTGCTGTTTGCCAATTGTATCGTCCAGAATACCTTATGTTAGAGTTTACCCAGTTTAAATAAGGCAGCTTATTAATTGGCAGGTTGTAATTAGCATTAAAATTATGCTGATAATTTGTTGTTCGCCCACCATTATAAATATTTGTAAGCACCGAGTCTCTCCATAGTTCATATTCATCTTTGTACTCGTCTCTGTCTACAATTCCATCGGGCTCATCTATGCGGGCGTTTGTTGCCGAGCTAAAGTCAAATTTTAATGATTTGGTAAAGTTAAACCTTAAATCAAAGTACCTGTTCCAGTTAAAGTCTTTGCTTACCGTAACCGGGATTTTGTATTCCGGGTTATTTACGTTCCGTAGCTCAGTTTGCTTGTAATCCCGAAGCATTTCTGTTCTGTACGAAATCTGGGTCGGCATCAAATAAAAGTTAAAGTCCTTTATTATTTTAAACGCTTTTCCTTTTAATGCTTTGCTTTGTTTAAACGGCTGGTAGTTTTTTGGTTTGTTATTAAAATTGTATGCCAATACAGCCTTAAAGTCTTTGTCGATGGCCTTTTCAGTATTTACATCGCGCGATGTGGTTTCGTTGTAGGCATAAGTTGCCGACAGGTTTGATACATCGTATATTTTTGCTTTGTTATTTTTGGGTTTCAACCTTACATTGGTAAAGTTTACACTTTTACGTTTTACAACATCCTGCGAAAGCTTTTTAATGCTGTCGCGTTCGGCAGACGTTTTAGCATTGTCAAGTACCACATCTAATTTAATATCCGGATCCAATGGGTAATACTCAGGTGTTGTTACCTCTTTTGACTGGGCATAATAAAATGGCACAGACAAGCGTGAATTGGCACCCAGGAATTTACCCAGCTCCAGATTAGTAGCCATGTCGTACTGATAAAAGTCTTCCTGACTCCTTTCTGATACACTTTGGTCTACACTACCAAATCCTACCGATGAAGTATTTCCTGCAAGTGATATGTTTCCTAAGTCTGATAATTTAATATTCATACGAGCATTGGCAGCCCAGCCTCCGCGTTCGTCAAAGTTTGTTAGTCGAAGCTCGTTAAACCATGTTTCAAACGAAACAGGTTTTTCTGCCACAGTACTCCTGACCCCAATCATTATAGTCCGGATATTTCCAAGGTTCGGATTACCCTTGATCTTAGCCCAGTTTTGTCCATCCTGCATCATGTATACATCTGAACTTGAGGTGTTGCTCTGGTTCCTGTTTAGTTTAGCCGTTTGGAACACACTCAAAGGAAAATCAAATTGGTTGTTCTCCGGCCAAACATCTTCTGCATCGGTAGCCCCGTGCTGGGTCATTTCCAGTGGGACTTCATATTCGTAATAGTTATCTTTTAAATCGGAACCCAAGCGTATAAAAGCCCTGACTTTATTGTCACCAATAGAGTTTTCCTCACCCACCAGTTCTTCGGCATGAACCTCCATTTTTAACCTGCCATACTGGAGAATATCCATATTTACAGTTTTGTAAATGGCCCGCCTGTCGTTTTTAGGCAGGTCGGTAACTTTAATGGTTATGGACTGCTCGTTTAATTGTCTGATTTGAGGGTTTGCCGGATCGATAACCCTGTCAATTCCCGGAGGAAGTACATAGTTAATTGGTGACCTGTCAGCATTTTCCTCAATATTTACAGCTCCGGTTGTGAACTGTGCGTTTTCACTTTGGCTTTCGTTTAAAAATTCATCTCTTTCAGTAAGGTCGTTGGTGTATTTCCTCCATTCACTTCTAACCAGATCCAAGCTTGCAAAACGTAATATAGTGGTATCATTAAAACCTTGCATGAACATCCTCATAAACCTTATGGAACGAAGGTCGGAAATATTACCGATGGTTTCTTCCGGTACCGAAACAGGAATGCGGAACTGATACCAGGTTACTTCTTCTTGTTGGTTGTTTTTTAGGTTAACGGTAGCCACACGCTTGTCTGTAATGTAATTTTTACCCACAACCATGTTTTCAGGAGCAAGGCTTACTTTATATTGAAAATAGCTTTCGTTTTCGCTCAATGTGTTATCCTTGTTGATGTCTTCCATATCAGGAAGTGAAATAGCTGCCGTAGAATAACTCTCGGGTGAATATTCTGAAGGAACAGAGTTTCCTTCAGGACCGTTGAAATTTTTATACCTGTCCAAAATCCCGGTTTTCTCACTGTCGAAGTCACTTCCCCTGAAATAATGGTAGTCATCCGATGAGGGGTCACTAATAATGTTTTGATAAGCTTCGTCTGTTAGTTGTCCGGTATTGTACATATTTTCCACAGCATCCATATAGCTTTGGTGGAATGTAGATTCCTGTTCGCTGGTAAGACCGTCGAAACCTATATCCTGCATTATTCTTGTGGCAGCTTCGTTGCTAAAGGCGTTTACTAAACTTTGTTTTGTTGGTACATAGCCCCATGCAGTCTGATCCACATCAAACGGTTCATCGGGGCCTGGCATTCCCTGCTCAAAGAACTTCCTGGAGTCATTTAAAATATCTTCAGAAACATTACCCAGGTTAAAATACAGTTCCCCCCTGTTGTCCGAATTTTGTTCATAAACATAGGGATCCATCATCCAGAATTCAATGAATTCTACATTGGCGGCCTCAAAGTCGTTGGTTTCCACGCGGCGTTGGATACCTGCCCAACGAGATTCTGGATTGTTTAACTGTCCATCCTGATCCATATCCGTATTGTAGTTATAGGGCCCTTTTTCGTTAGGGTAATATGCTACGTTTAATACAGATATATTTGTAGGCTGGCCATATTCCGCTTCTTTTTCAGGCCATATCTCTTTTTCATAAATCTCCCTTACAAAGTGGTTCGACTGTTCATCCAGGTCGTTTGTAATATGGTTTGGAGTGTATTGGTTGTTTCTCGAAAATAATGGATCGATTGTGTACCAGGCAATTTTTGCCCTGTCGTATCCTGAAATAACATCATTTATAGCATCTGCATTAGGAATCAATTCGTTTTGTCCCTGTGGCGCACTGGCTAAACTCCAGGCAGTCCAGTTTCGCATGTCAATAGAGGTTTCTGTTCCTTCAAAATCATCAATATACGACTGTCCTTCAGATTCAATTACATCGGGGTGTCCCGGTAATATTTGCGCGTATTCACCTTCGAATGTTATGCTTGAAGGCTCCTTTACCTGTAATCCTGGCAATTTATTCAGAACGTTGGTTAGCCACTGGGTCTCTGTATAATAAGAAGTGTTGAAACCGTAAATGGTATTGGCAATTGGTTCGTCGCCAATGTTTACCTTTTGCGTTAGTGGCTGTTCGCGTAAATATTCAATAGTGGCACCAATATTAAAATTATCGTTGAACTGATAGTTTAAATGGGTACCAAGTAAAGTTTTTGTTTGAAGGTTAAATAAACTTTGGCTCTCCAATGAAATTTTTATCGGGGTACCGCTTTCCAACAATCCCTGATTAATAATTTTTACTGTACCAAAGGAGTAGTCAACGGTATAGTCAACATTTTCGGTTAGTTTAATACCCCCGGCGGTAACAATTACCGACCCTTGAGGGATATTTTGAGCATTCAATGCAATTTCACTGCTGGTGCTTGATTTGTATGTTCCCCGTAACCAGAACTTGTTTTTTTCTGAGCTTTGTGTTGCCAGTGTTTGGGTAGAATCATATAAAGCCTGGTATACATATTTATCAATAAGTTCCTGTTTGTCCACCGACGAAATAGATGTGGAACTATTTATAACCTCTTCAAGGTGAGATCCGAAAGGTTCAAGAACCGGGAAAATGATCCTACCATTTTGAGGATAGATAGTCTGGCTTTCGATATAGTCAAATACACCATCCGGAATTGGATCCAGGGCATTGTTTAACCTGTCCAGATTCATTAACCTTAATAATAGCGGTATGCTGTCTTTTCTATCGGCAAACAGTTCTGTTTCGGGCAGGTAATTGATATATGCACCTGTTGAATCATCAACATAGGCAATGTCAAACACAAAATCTTCGCGGTTAACCTGGTATGCACCAATGGAATAGATGTTTTTCATCATCAGGTCCCATGTAGGCTTAACAGAAGGAGTGAGGTTGGTGCTTTTAAGTAACTTTAGAAACAAAGAGGTGGATGCATCATTACCTGAGTTTGTAAATTCCCCCACAGTGTATGTCTGTCCGTTGTAATCGTACTCAAATGCCACAGCCAAAACTTCATCACTATTTAAAGAACTGTTTAAAGAGATAAAACCCAATCGGCTGTTCAAGGTATATTCGGATGCCGATAGTAACCTGGCATTTTCTATTTTTTCGTAATCCTGCCCGTTTGTAAAACCACTGCCCGAAAGTCCCTGAAGTGTTTGGGTAACCTGGTTGATGTCCCTGATGGCAGAATAGGTTGTGTTCATCTGGTTATACAGGTTGTTGGTATTGTTTGATGGGTTTCGCTCTTCAAAGCGAGCCCCGGGTTTAGAATCCTGCCAAAGTGTATTATTGTAAATATTTTCCTGAGTCTCACCAATATCCATAAAACCGATAATGTTCCTGGCATCATCAAAGTTACCGGCACGGTTGGTGATCCAGACTTCTACTTTTTTGATGCTTATTCTTGACAGGATAGGATAATTTTTTTGTGCATCATCATACAAATCCCTGAAATAGTTTGATAAGAAGAAGTGTCTGTTTTTATCGTATTCATTAATAGGGAGTTCGTATTCCTGTTGTTGTGCCCCTCCCTGTACGTCCATAACCGTGGTTTCGCCCTTTTGCTGCGAAGCAATGGCACTTACGCTCAGTTTACCAAACTGAAGGTCGGTTTTTATACCAAACAAACTCTGGCTTCCGGTAATAAGGGTACCAGGTAGTGATAGTGAAACATTACCGGCCTCAATCGATTGGATAATGTCATCCTCTTTTCCCTCATACTCCAGCTTCATTTCGTTTTCAAATTCAAAAGTGGCCTCTGTATTATAATTGATGCCCATTTTTAATTTGTCGCCAATACTACCCTGGATGTTCATCTGAATCTTTTCTTCAAAATCAAATGTGGTAGTTTTCCTCAAGTCTTCCTGAAGGGTGGGGTTGTCGATTTTTGTTTGGTTGACACCAATTCTCAACTCAGCCCTACCTTGTGGTTTAATGTTAATTAAGTTCCCACCTAGTAAATTATCGAGCTCGCCCCCCAGCTTTATAGAAGGGTTGAAAATGCTGAATTTATCATCTGAGTCTACAGTCCTGGCCCTTCCTTCCCAGTAGGCAAGCATTGAGTTTCTCACATCTTCGTCCATGTACTCTTCAAGGGTCATGGTATATGGAAGCCTCACATCAATATTGCCCACTTTCCTGAAAAAAGAGACTTCTCCTGTTTGAGGATTATATTTTGTGGTATATCTTAAATTTTCTGATTCCGGAAACTTAAAAGCGCTTTTTTGCTCCGGTTTAAGAAAAGGGTTGTTTGAGTTGTTGTTTATAATCGGGAACCTGGTTTCCTGACTCAGGGAGTCCGGTTCCTGCAAAAGCGGCGGGAGACTATTACCTGCCGATAGGTTGTAATTGGTTATAAATACTAAAGAAATTAGTATGGATATACTTGCTAATTTATATTTGAAAACTTTTCTCAAGTTTTAATTGTTTTAATGGTTATTATGGGTAAAACAGGATTTGTATAGGGGTAAACTACAACATTTTCAGCGCTTTTTTTATTACCTCTTCAACCTTGATTCCCGGTTCTGCCGACAGAATTTTGTCAACAACTTTTTGGGCACTATTCTTCACAAATCCTAACATTACTAAAGCAGATAACGCCTCTTCTTTTAATGTATTGTTTGGTTCAACAAATATTTTTTGATCAACAGGTTCTTTTCCCAGTTTGTCTGTTAAATCCACAATAACCCGTTGCGCGGTTTTTGCCCCAATACCTTTAATCCCTTTTAGCAGGTTTACATTACCTGATGTAATGGCATCATGGATTTCTCCCGGCGACATGGATGACAGCATCATCCGGGCAGTATTGGCTCCAATGCCACTCACCGAAATCAGGTGAACAAATATATTCCGTTCCGTTTTTTCATAAAACCCATACAGGTTGTGGGCATCCTCACGAATCTGCTCATAAAGAAACAATTGGATTTCTTTTTGGTTTTGAAGCTTGGTATAGGTGTTTAATGAAATATTAATAAAATATCCCATCCCATTGTTTTCCACAATGCAATGAGCCGGACTCGATTCTATGATATGACCTTTTATATATTCGAACATTTTTTCAATTATCAATTAACAATGATCAATTATTAATATTATTATTTATTCTGGTGGATTTAATGATGCTAAATAAAATTTTACATATTTCATCTACCGAGTTATATGCTATAATAAAATCATCTTCATTTATTAGTTCTATTTCTTTTGTTAGTTCAAGCCAATATTTTGTTTCTAATCCTTCTTTATAGGCAATACTTACTTTATTAGAGAAGTCTGCCTTAGAAATTGCTCCATTTGATTCAGCTAGATTAGCACCTATAGAAGTTCCACTTCTTAGTAATTGTCTTGATATATCAAATTCTTTATTGTTTTCTTTTAGTTTTTTACAAATTCTGTAAATCAATACAGAAAACGCAAAAGCCTTTTTAAATGCTATATTTTTACTCATAATTAAGGTTCTGATTGTTCATTGCTCATTGCTCACTGCAGATGGCTCATTGTTCATTGCTCATTGTTCCCTGTTAATGCATTCCACCCTTGTGCCTGTAATTCTATTTCCTGGTCGGCATTGGTTACCAGGTAGCATCCTTTGCTTTCTTCTGTAATATGGCCAATGGTGTATATTTTTAAGTCAGTTTCTTTCGAAAACTTTTCGTAATCATCCATCGAAATGGTAAAAAGAAGTTCGTAATCCTCGCCACCATTGAGCGCAGCCACGGTAGGGTTCATATTTATTTCTTCTGCCATTAAAGAGGTTGTATGATCGATAGGGATCTTGTTTTCGTATATTCTGCAACCCGTTCCTGAGTTTTTGCAAATATGTTTTATTTCAGAAGATAAGCCATCCGATATGTCGATCATTGAAGTCGGTTTAACGCCTATTTCTTTTAAAAATGCAATTACATCGCCCCTTGCTTCAGGTTTTAGCTGGCGTTCCAAAATGTAATCGTAGCCTGATAAATCAGGTTGCACTTTGGCGTTGCCTTCATGAACGCGTTTTTCCCTTTCAAGAAGTTGCAGTCCCATATAAGCTCCACCCAAATCCCCTGATACACAAATCAAGTCGTTGGGTTTGGCCCCTTTGCGGTAAACAATGTCATTTTCATCACCCTCACCAATAGCCGTAATACTGATGGTTAATCCTGTAAGGGAAGAAGAGGTGTCGCCACCCACCAGGTCAACACCATGTTTGTCGCAAGCCAGCTTAATTCCTTCATATAGTGTTTCCAGTGCTACAGTGTTCATTTTAGAACTAACCCCAATTGAAACCGTGATTTGTTTTGGAGTGGCGTTCATAGCAAATACATCGCTTAGGTTAACCATTACGGCCTTATATCCCAAATGTTTTAGGGGGGTATAAACCAAATCAAAATGAATGCCCTGTAAAAGCAGGTCGGTTGTTACCACAACCTGTTTATTCTTATAGTCAAGAACAGCCGCATCGTCGCCAACGCCCATTTTAGTACTGCTGTTTTTTATTTCTATATTCTTAGTAAGGAGATCAATCAATCCAAATTCGCCTAAGTTCTTAAGGTCTTGATTCTTGTTTTCTGCCATTTTTAAAAATTACATCGTTAAGGTGCAAAACTAATAAAAATGAGATTATTTAAGAATATTATTAACAGGCATTATTGTTAAGGTTACGTTTTTGGATGGTTTTTACACTTTTTGAGAACATTCTTTGCACCGTTGCTGCATCCCTATAGGTTATGTCTTTGTATACAATGATGTTTAATAATATTCAATCTTTAAAAAAAATCCATTGGCACTGATTTAAAATCAGTGCAATAGCTGCCATGTAAATCTAGTGATTTTTTTTGTGTAAAGAGTTGTTGCTTTTTATAATACGAGCTAAGGATTTGTAATCTGGCATTTAGGTATTGGTGACAGTTCGCTTATTGCATTGAATACAATTCAGTGCTAATAGCCGAGGAGTTTGATTTACATGTCTGCCCCTATATAAAAAAAGCTGCACTATTTCTAGCGCAGCTTCTCAAAACCATAATGATTTTTATCTCAATTCAATAAGTCTCCTGGTTTAAACCAAACCGGCAAATCCCATAAATGCAAGGGCAAGGATGCCGGCAACCAATAAAGCAATTGGCGTACCTTTCATTCCTTTGGGCAAATCAATCAGTTCAAGTTGTTCGCGGATTCCGGCAAAAATGATCAATGCCAAACCAAAACCTATGGCAGTAGCTGTTGAAAAAGCTACAGCTTGTAATAGGTTAAGATCTTTTTGTATGGTCATAATGGCAACCCCTAAAATGGCACAGTTTGTTGTAATCAGAGGTAAAAACACTCCAAGAGCCTGATAAAGAGGAGGGCTTACCTTTTTTAATATAATTTCAACCAACTGTACTAATGATGCAATTACCAATATAAATGAAATGGTTTGTAAATAACCAACGTTAAATACATCCAAAACATATTTTTGAAGCAAGTAAGTAACTATAGTGGCAATTACCATTACAAAAGTAACCGCCCCTGTCATACCAATACCTGTAGAAATCTTTTTAGAAACACCAAGGAACGGACAAATTCCAAGGAACTGTGCCAATACAATGTTATTAACAAATATGGCCGATATAAATATTAATACGTATTCCATTTCTTAGGCTTTTTTTAATTTGTTAATAATAGCAATTAAATATCCTAAAGCGATAAATGCACCAGGAGCCAATACAAAAACCAACATTCCGTATTGTTCCGGATAAATTGTGATGCCAAATATTTTACCGCTTCCTAAAAATTCACGCACACCACCTAAAATGGTAAGGGCCATTGCAAATCCCAATCCCATGCCTGCGCCATCTATCATTGAAGAAAGGAACCCGTTTTTTGAAGCAAAAGCTTCTGCACGTCCCAATACCACACAGTTTACTACAATAAGAGGGATAAATAACCCTAACGACTCAAACAATGCAGGCAAGTAGGCTTGCATTGATAACTCAACAACAGTTACAAAGGATGCAATGATTACAATAAATGCAGGGATACGAACTTTGTCAGGAATTAAATCCTTAACTAATGATACCACAATGTTACTCATGATAAGTACAAATGTAGTTGCTAATCCCATTCCAAGTCCGTTAATTGCTGATGAGGTAACACCAAGCGTAGGACACATACCTAATAACAAGGTAAAAACGGCATTCTCTTTAAAGAAGCCCTTTGAAAAGTTTTTCCATTGATTCATGACTGGCCTCCTTTCGATTTTGTTGTTGCAGAGCTATGGGCATCGGTGTTATCCATATATGTGTTGTAAGCAACCATAATGGCATCTAAAAACGCCCTTGAGCTAATAGTTGCAGCCGTAATAGCATCAACTTGTCCGCCATCTTTGCTTACCACCATTTTTGTAGTTTTAGGATTTTTGCCCAAAACAGATTGGTTTCCTTTATCCATTCTGAACCAGGCCTGCATTTTAGATCCCAGTCCCGGAGTTTCTTTGTGTTCAAGAACCGAGTAATTGATAATGGTTCCGTCAGGTTTCATACCAACCATAACTTTAATCTCTCCGCTAAAACCCTTTTCGGTTTTTGTTGAAATAGCTACCCCTAAAAGCTCTTCTCCTTTTTTACAAGGGAATACTTTAAGTGCAAACCCTTCTTTCGAAGTCAGTTCGTAAGCTTCGTCGGTAGGATTGTTATCAAAGCCCGGAACTACCTGTTCAATGGCTTTTTTTTGTTTGGCCAGCTTGGCCGCTGCAATAGGCTCTTTGGTTACCTTGTAAACCATGCCTAGCGATCCACCTGCAACTGCTGTAATAATAAGCAATGCAAGTACCATGTTTACTAATGTTGATTCTGTTTTTGCCATGATTTACATTTATTTTGCTACAGCAGGTTTTTCACCAAAACGTTTTGGTTTTACATACTTATCAATTAAAGGAACAAAGGCATTCATAATTAAAATAGCGAATGATATTCCTTCTGGATATGCCCCGAATACACGGATGGCAACGGTGATAACCCCAATGCCGATACCAAAAATAATCCCTCCTTTATTACTCATAGGAGAACTGGAATAGTCGGTAGCCATAAATACTGCTCCCAATAAAACACCTCCTGATAACAAGTGGAATGTTGGAGGAGCGTAAATGGCAGCATCTGCTAGATGAAGTAGCGCAGAGAAAATATACACACTTCCTAATACCGCTACAGGAATATGCCAGGTAATAATTTTACGAACCAACATAAATACCAGCCCCAATAAAATGGCAGCTCCCGCCATCTCACCGGCACTACCGGAAGTAAATCCCCAAAGCATATCCGAATAGCTAGGTAGTGTTTCTAATATCTGCGCTGGTGTTTGTCCTGTTTTAATAGCTTCTTTCATTAATCCCAATGGCGTAGCACCAGAGGTGATGTCGGCAAACGACATAGGCAATACGCCCGGTTTAACCCATGAGGTCATCTGAACAGGGAAGGAGATCAATAAGAATACCCTTCCTACCAATGCCGGGTTAAAAGGATTGTTTCCCAAACCGCCAAATGACATTTTACCAATTCCGATGGAAACCAACGCCCCAATAACGATAATCCATAAAGGAATTACCGAAGGCAAGTTAAATCCTAATAAAATACCAGTAATTATTGCCGAACCATCTGTTATGGTAACTTCTCCCTTTAGCAGGTACTTTTGAATTACGTATTCAAAAAACACACAGGCCAGAACAGAAGTGATAACAACAGACAGAGTCCCAATTCCAAAGTTGTATACAGAGAAAAGCAATGCCGGAATCATGGCAATCACCACTCCATACATATTTTTTTTCACGCTGTCGCCACTGTGTACGTGCGGTGAAGGTGAAATAGTTAATGTGCTCATATCTTAATATTTGTCTAAATTCTTATTTGAAATTATTTGGTGCGACTACGCATGATCTGTCCTACTTTTCCCTTTCCTAAACGGATATAGTCTAAAAGAGGGCGCTGTGAAGGACAGGTGTAACTACATGAACCACACTCAATACAATCCATAATCTTTTCCTCTTCAGCTCTGTCCCAAACCTGTTTGTCCGAAAGAGTCATCAATAAATAAGGCTCCAGTCCCATGGCACAAGCCGAAATACATTTACTGCATTTGATACAGTTTTGCATTTTCTTACGTTTGGCTTCCTCATTTTTCATGATTAAAATCCCTGAGCTACCTTTGGTAACAGGAATTTCGGTTGAGGTAAGGGCTTTCCCCATCATTGGTCCCCCGCCAATAATCTTACCTGTATCTTCTGGTAAACCTCCGGCAGCCTCAATCAGGTTGTTGATAGGAGTTCCGATCCTTGCTAAAAAGTTAGACGGTTTGGAAACCGATTTACCGGTAACCGTAACTACCCGCTCAAAAAGAGGTTTGTTTTTTTGAACCGCTTCGTAAACCGCAACTGTAGTACCCACATTTTGAACCACAGCTCCAACCTCGATAGGAAGTTTTCCTGATGGGATCTGACGTTTGATACAGGCATCTATCAATTGCTTTTCACCTCCCTGAGGATACTGAACTTTTAAAGGTTCAACAGTAATGCCGGGATACGATGATGCCAGTTCTGTCAGGTGCTTGATGGCATCTGGTTTATTGTTTTCAATACCAATGATTGCCTTGTCAACTTTTAAAGACTTCATCAATATTTGGGTACCTACCATTATCTCTTCACCTTTTTCCAGCATGATCTGGTGGTCGGCAGTAAGGTAAGGTTCACATTCAACCGCATTTAAAATCAATACATCACAGGTTTTTCCCGGAGGAACGGATAGTTTTACATGCGATGGGAATGTAGCCCCGCCGAGTCCTACAATTCCTGCTTCACCAACTTTTTTGATGATCTCTTCCGGAGAGGCTGTTATTTCTTTCACTAAATCAGCGGATCTGTCGATAGATTCTTCCCATTCGTCACCTTCTACATTGATAATGATGGCGGCTTTTTTGTAGCCACTTGCATCAACAATGTCGTCAATCTTAAATACAGTTCCCGAAACCGAAGAATGGATGTTGGTTGATACAAAACCTGAAGATTTTGCGATCAAAGTTCCAACTTTTACGGTATCTCCTTTTTGTACTACAGGTGTGGCAGGTGCCCCAATATGTTGAGCGATAGGAATAGCCACCTGTGCAGGGACCGGCATCACTTCAATTTGTTTACCAGCCGAAAATTTGTTTTCAGGAGGATGGATACCTCCAAGAGAAAATGTCTTTAGCACGATTTATTCCTCCTTATTTTTATCATCCGAAGATGTTATGTTTTCACTAGTTTTTGCTTCAGCTTTAGCTGTTTCTGCTTTGGGTGCCGAAGGCTTTTCTGCAGCAGGTTTTACTTTCTTAGGTGGAAAGTTAACTTCGTGGATGGCATTTGTAGGACAAACGGCAACGCACTTGCGGCACAATTTACATTTGTTGAAGTCGATGTATGCAATGTTGTTTTCAACGGTAATGGCATCAAACGGACATTCTTTCATACATTTTTTACATCCGATACAGGCTGCTGAACATGCCTTTTTAGCCACACCACCTTTGTCCTTGTTTACACACGAAACAAAAACCCTGCGATCTTTAGGACCACGTTTTCTGAGTTCGATGATGTTTTTAGGGCAGGCATCCACACAGGCACCACAAGCCACGCAGTTGTCCTTGATAACAGGCAGGCCGGTTTTTTCATCCATTTCAATGGCATCAAAAGTACAAGCCTCAACGCAATCGCCACATCCTAAACAGCCATAGCTACAACCAGTATCCCCAGCATAAAGAGAGGCTGCAACGGCACATGAAGTTGCACCATCGTAAAAGTTGGTTTTAGGACGGTTGTCGCAGGTTCCATTACATTTAACAACTGCAATCATCGGGTCGCTGGCCGCAATTTCTTTGCCTAAAATACCGGCTGCGGCATTCATGGTATCTGCGCCACCTACGGGACAGTTAAGCTCTGAAATGTCGTCGCTTTTAACCATAGCTTCGGCAAAAGCCCTACAACCTGGAAAACCACAACCACCACAGTTGGCTGCAGGAAGTACTTCCTCAACCTGGTCAATTCTTGGGTCTTCGAACACTTTAAACTTTTGTGCCACAAAATATAGCACCAGGGCCGCAATGGTACCCAAAATGGCAAGTGTTAAAACTGTTATTACTACTACATTCATTATTATTTGATTTTATTCTAAGCTAATTTTATTCTTTTATTTTAAACGAAAACGACTTTTTCAGCCTTGGCGATACCATTTTTATTACTATAAAATATGGCACAAGAACAGCCAGTGAAGAAATTCCTGCAATTCCTTCATTTTGGGTAAGTTCATAGGTAATGAACAGTGCGATAAAAACTAGTATAAAAGGGAAAATGTAAGCTAGCAAGGAAGCTTTAAGGCCAAGGGATTTTTCACCTTGTATGATAACCTTTTGACCGGCCTGATATTTTGAGGGGTCCTTACTGTATGCATCAATTATCTTTTCTTTCATGTCAGCTGCAGTACAAGCACCTTTTGCGTGGCACGATGCACATGCTGATTCGCTGATAATCCGAACTTTAATTTGATTTGGACAAACCTCTTCTATGTAACCTGTATGCTCTACTAATCTAACTTCCGACATGATATTTAAGGGAAAAAATCAGAACAAATGTAATTAATAAGGTAGTATGTAAAAGTGAGTTTTGCTATTTGTAATTGGTATAAATAAATAAAATTGCTACTTCGACATTGCAAAACCTTGATGTTTAGTGTAAAGTAGAGATTGCAATTTGTAAAAAAGGACAAAAATTTTTTTTTGAATAAATGTCAAAACTGAAAAAAATCATGTTAAGTGTTGATAGATTGGTGTTTATAAAGAAAAATTTCTTTAATTATTTGGGCGGAATTTTACGGAAACCCAATTCGTGTACGTTCACGTTTTATGATGTCAATTATTAATTAGCACTGGAATTGTTATAATCCGTTATTTTCCTTGTCAAACTAATCCATAAAGGACTCAATAACAAGGTAAGGGCAATAGTGCTGATGATAAGTTGGTAGGCATAATCCTGTATAATGCCCGATTGGTACCCTGTTGCCCCAATGATAAAGCTGAATTCCCCAATTTGGGATAATAAAGCACTAACATAAAGGCTGGTTTTCCAATCTTTACAAAACACTTTTATAATAATAGTGTTTATAATGCTATTTAATATAAATACTACCAATATCAGAGAAACAACGGTAAGCAGGTTTTCTTTCAGGAAGTTTAAGTCAATAATCATCCCTACAGAAACAAAAAAGAGGGCTACAAACAATACCTTAAAAGCAGAGAGGCTGTCGTGAACCCATTTGGTAGATTTTGTGGAGGATATCAGGATGCCGGCAATAAACGCACCCAGTGCAGCTGAAAGGTGGAAGTATGCCGATAGGGCAGAAAAGCCAAAGCATAAACTAAATGCTATAAAAACCTGCATCTCGTGGTCTTTGAATATGGCCACCTGAAAGGGGAGCCTGATTTCTTTCTTTTTCAGGATGTAGATGATCATGCCAACGATTAAAATACCGCCTATTATTTGTTTGATCAGTTCTGATTTTTCCGGCCTATGCCCCCCCAGATAGCCAAGGATAATAAGCATGGGTACAATTAAAATATCCTGGGCTATTAAAATACCCAGTGCATATTGGCCTGCTTTGGTGTTGAGTTCTTCTCTTTCCTGTAGCACTTTAACAATAACAGCCGTACTACTTAAACTGATAACAAACCCAATCATAATAATCTGGTTTGTGCTCCATCCAAAATAAAAGCTCATAAGCCATATTACCAGCAGACTTATAATTACTTGCATAAAAGTTCCAACAACTGATACTTTCCAATTGTCGATAAGTTTTGGGAGGTGGATTTCCATTCCGATAAAAAAAAGCAGGAGCACCAGTCCCAATGAGCCCAGGTTCGATATGAGGGCTTCATCGGTTATAAAGCTTAATCCCCATGGGCCTACCAACACACCTACTATAATATAGGTGATCATTGAGGGTTGTTTAAAAAGGCGAAGCAAGAAACCTACTACGATAATAATGCATGACAGGATAACAAATTTTGAAAACAGGGGATCGATATGTATGGAGGTAAATATCATGTATATACTTATTAGGTGAACGATTTAAGTCTTGCAGATAACTACTAAACCAGATATTTCTGGAAATTATCTTTAAAGTGAAATTAAATATAGGGGTGTTTGTTCAATTAAGCTGCATTATTCATCAAATTTAATAAAGATGAATGTAAATGAAGAGCCTGTCCTGAAGCTTAGCCCGGGAAAAGGTGGTGAGGGGCTTTATGATAGGCTATTTGCCTATCGGCGGTCTGCTTGATCGGCGTCTGGCCTTTTGTTATTTATGTGAAAATCTCATATATTTTTTTACATCATCTACGTTTTGTATTGAAGTTAACATTTCCAACAATTTAAATGCAACATCTAATCCTGTTGCAGGGCCTGTTGATGTAATAATATTTTCATCAATTACTATATGTTTATCTTGAACATTCACACCGAAATCAGCGAGATAATCTCTTCCATAAATATCCGTTAAATCGTATGTAGTTCCCATTCTACCTTTTAAAACACCAGATTTTGCAACAGGTACTGCAGCTGCACAAACTGCTGCAATTATTTTTTTGTCTTTATCAAACTTACGTATCACATTTTGAAATCTCTCATCAAAGACATCATCATAATATCCTGAATTTTTAAATCCACCTGGAATTGCTAATGCATCATAATCATCGAGGTTTATTTTGTCAAATTCAATCTCGGGGCGAACTATTAAATTCCATTTGCATTTAATCTCAGGTCTAAGTGATGTGGATATCATATCTACAGGCTCTTTTCCTAACTCTCTACTCCAACCAATTACATTAGTGAATACTCCAGCTTCATATTCTTCGAACCCATTGGAAAGAAATAATAATACCTTTTTACTCATTTGTTTCAATAGATTTGTGAGCAACATTACTCATTATTTTCTCCATAATTGTCTCTTGCAAATTTTCTAGTTCAATTATCGACAATACAGCATAACCTCCAATCATTACAGCTAAGCCAATCAAGTATCCAGTTAATCCAAATGCTGAAAAAGGCAAAGCAAACATAGTAATCCACATTAATCCGATAAAAAGACTAGAAAAGCCAATCGAATATCGTATTGAAAGCATATTATTTTCTGATTTATCACCGAATTTAAATTTCGCAATTATATCTGGTCTTAATTGCATTAGCTGCATTCTAAACTTTGAAATCCAAAATCCATTTTTAGTCCAATTGCCAACAAATGTTTTTAAAGTAATGCCTGTAAAACTTTGTTTAAACATTAATTGAGGGCTCAAATTAGTTTTACATGTCTCTGCTGCCATTTTATCCTTAATCACATCAATGTAATAATTGTCAATCCTATAATTTTCTCGTTTTATCAATATCATTGTTTGTTTGTTACGAGGTGTCCCTTAGGCTTGCCTGGAATAATCGTATATGTTCAATTAAATTGATAAGGTATATCAATTTATGCAGAAGAATAGCGTAGCTACCCTTACGACCAGAGGTGTGAGAGGCTCTCCGATAGGCTACTAGCCTATCGGCAGTCTACGATTTTGCTTTCGTGCTTTATTATTTTGGTGTCAATTGAATTGATAAATCTAAAGCATTTGCAACTAATAATAGATTAGAAATTCTCACATCTTCTCCATTTTCAATCCGAGAAATATAAGGACGCTTTTTCCCAACTACCTCTGCCAGTTTTTCTTGGCTCATGTGAAGTTCTTTTCTTCGATTCCTTATAATTTCTCCGAAATAGTAGGAATATGCTTCTTCTCGGAATTTCTCTCTATTTTCCGAACCTTCTTTTCCATAGCGTTTTGCTAATAAGTCCTTTGCTTTCATTGTCTTCATAATTCCTTGTTTTTTAAATATTCCTCTAAAATTTTCTCAGCTTCCTTAACCGCTTTAACATAGTCCTTATTCGACTTTTTAATAAATCCATTCAAGCAAACTGCATTTGTACATTCAGAAAAATTCAGATGGTCAATTGCAAAAATCAATACGCGATATTCGTTTCCAGCTTTAATCCTCAATTCATAAAACCTCGTATTTGTCAACTTTTTAACAAAAGTAGTATGAACAATCTTTACTTCTCCAATAATTTCAATCAGTTGAAAGAATTTATCAGACAATCTTTGTTCTTGTGAATCGATGAAATCCAAGCATTTTTCTGTAATGTCAATTTCTCTCATGGTACAAAAGTAACGAATTCGTTACATACATCCAATGATTCAGATGATGGTATTTATTTGCAGGTCGCTTTTCCCGCATGAAGCACAACCAATCCCTAAAGCGACTCAATATATATACTCCCATTATTTGCCCAATAGGAAGGAGGCGGATCCCCTTTTTATCCATCAAAATGTTATATTTTGCATGAGAATCGGTCTTGTAAACCTTAAAAACATACAGTTCTATTAACAATCGACCTTTTAAATCATCAGAATCATATACAACCATTTAAAATCGATGTGTCAAATGGTTAATTCCTTATAGTTCAGTTAACAATGTGCTATTTAAACCACAAAAAACGTATGTTTTTTGTGAAAATGTATGTTTTTGATAGAAAAAATCGAGTCTCGCTATTGGAAATCGCCCCAAATAACCGTTTTTATGCAAAAATAGCCCTGGGGAACATCATTTTTTTCCATTTATAGGGTATATATCAAATGATATAAACCATTTTGATGTTTTTTTTACCCTAATTTCACATGACGAAGCCATTTATAATGGTCAAAATGATACATTTCCCTCAACGAGATCCTTTGTATCTGTTAAATAGCGGTATTTCTTTTTAATCTGGATGATTTTAACGGTCAGAATGATGCATTTCCATTGACGAGATTCATATTAAACGGCCAAAATCATGTATTTTATAGAATATTTGCATGTTTGTACATAAAAGCATAAAAAAATAAATATTTAAAAAGGTTTTGGCACAAAACTTGAACAGGACTAAGTAAGTTATTACACTTAACCTATAACAGAAATACAGTATACTATAATTCTTTACACTTATTGTAATAACATATGGCTCAACAGTTCTTTGCTGTAAAAATCATAGATTGTTGAAGTCGGGATCAATACAACTATTGCATTTAATTACTTTTTTGTATGCGTGGATCATCACGTATAGTTGCCATTATTTTAATGCAATTGCGACTCTCATTTTTAATACGGATCAAAAAAATTACTAACCATTAAATGTTTGAATTATGATGACTAATATGAATTATTCAATTATTGATAATGGTACTATGTTTTCATTTTGTAAACATGCCTTATCTTTATTCGGAAACGAAGAGAACATTACGCCTACTTTACTTCCTTTTTATAATAAAGTTAAAAAGCAGCATGAAGTGATGCAGAATGCTTTTGAAAGGGAATTTATAGATCCTTTTACTAAGAAAAAGGCCAAGGCGAATTCTAACCGTAATCAAAGTTTTCACGCTTTTAGGCATTTTATAAAAGCTTGTTGTATGAGCATTAACGAAACAGTACGTGCTTCCGGAGAAAAACTTATGCTGGTTATTAATAAACATGCAAAATACATATCAAAACTTGGCTATAAAAAGCAGAGTAGTGCCGAAATTAGTGTAATTTATGAAATACGTAAAGATTGTATGCCGGAGTTGGAAACATGTAGTGCCACTGTATGGTTTGAGGAAATGGAGAGTCAACAGGAAATATTTGAAACCGTTATGCAGGAGAGTTTGATTTATGAACTTCATGAAAAACCGAAGCTGGTGGATACCAGAAAAGAATTGGATAAAAATTTACGTTCTCTTTTTACTCTGGTTGATTTACTAAGTCAGTCGACACCAAGCGATGAACTTACACAATTAAATCAAAATCTGAATCAATTGGTATCAGAAACCATGATAACGGCCAGATCGGTTGATACGCGTAAAAGGAACCAATTGAAAAATGATATCGAAAACGATGTGGGAGAGGAAAGTTAATAGTAGGAAGTGGAAGTTGATTTACAACTTTATAAAGTTCCCATGAAGCAAGTAACCCTGTTTGGTTTTTATGCCGGGCAGGGTTTTGTTTTGTTAAACCTGCAATATGCATTTTAAAACTCATTTAACTCGTGCTGAAAACACAATTCAAAAATGAATGAGTTGTCCCTACAGGACGTTGATTACCTCTTTACCTAGCCCCATGCGTTGCATGGGGCCAGGATAAGTTGTGCTTTCAGCACGTTATACACAATGCCTTTACAAAAGATCTTCAGCTAGCTTAAAGGTGTATGATTTTCCTTTGCTGGTTTGTATGTCATATTCGTAAACTGGCTTGATGCTTGTTCCTTTTAGTTCTGCTTGCGATGAAATAACAGGTGTTTCTATGGGTTGAAATCTATAGAAGTCATTTTTGTTATCACCTTTGGCCAGGCTGATGCCTTTACCTTCAATTTTATTGTAGGTTCTTAATCTAAGGTTTCCACCGAGTTTTGATTTAATTGTTACGGTATGTATTTTATTGTTTTTCCATTCCATATTTTCAATTTCAAATCCTCCGCGGGCTCTTAATCCCGAAACCATTCCCTTTTCCCATACCTCAGGTAGGGCAGGCAACAGGCTAAGTGCACCATCGTGGCTTTGGATAAGCATTTCAGCAATACCTGCTGTACATCCAAAGTTTCCATCGATTTGGAAAGGAGGGTGGGCATCAAACATATTGCAGTAAGTTCCTCCATCAGGATCTTTTATGGTAGCATTTGCAGGTTTTAAATTTAATTGGTTCTGTATTAGTTTATATGCGTGATCTCCATCCAGAAAACGGGCCCAGAGTACAACTTTCCATCCCATAGACCAGCCCCTGCTGGCATCGCCTTTCCCGATTAAAGTATTTTTTGATGCTTCAAAAAGTTCAGGAGTTTTAAATGCGGAAACCTGTCTTCCGGGATATACACCCCATAAATGTGATATATGACGGTGTTTATCATTTTTCCGATCCCAATCTTCAATCCATTCTTGTAATTGGGTATGTTTTCCAATTTGCATAGGAGGAAGTTGAGACCTGATTTTATCTAGCTGAGCTGTAAATTCAGTATCAATATTTAATAAATGGGCGGCATCAATTGTATTGGATAATAAATCAAAAATCATTTGATTGTCCATGGTAATACCAGCAAAAACACTGCACCTTTCTCTATGGCTGCTGCCATCAGCTCTTATCTCTTCATAAAAATGCAAGCCCGGTGTGTGTTCAGGGGAAATGGATGGGGATGCAACCAGATAGCCTGTGTTTTTATCCTTAATCAGGTAATCCTGATAAAATTCGCTGGCACTTTTTAAAATAGGATATATATCTTCTAAATAGGCTTGGTCTCCTGAAAAGAGATATTTTTCCCATAAATGGGCACAGAACCAAGCATTACAGGTAGGCCACACACCTGCAGTTTTATCAACAGCTCCGGTCATTCTCCATAAATCTGTATTGTGATGAAGTGTCCATCCCCTGCAATCATACATCTCTGATGCCGATTGTTTGCCTGTAATACTTACATCTTTAACCATTTGGATAAAAGGTTCATGGCATTCACTTAAATTGGTTATTTCTGCAGGCCAATAGTTCATCTCAACATTGATATTCGTTGTGTATTTACTATCCCATGCCGGATATTGGCCCGAATTGGGATTCCAGATTCCTTGCAGGTTTGCCGGTTGTGTTCCCGGTTGCGATGAGCTTATTAACAGGTATCGGCCAAACTGAAAGTATGTAGATACTAAATCGGGATCATAGCTGGTTGAAAACTCCTGTATTCTTACATCTGTTGGTTTTATGGTTTGTGCTGATTGGCCTAAATCAAATTTAACCCTGTTAAATTGTTTTTGATATGTGGATATATGGTCGGATTTTGCCTGTTCGTAATCTTTAGCATAGTCTGTCAAATATTTCCTGGCTTTATTTCTGGCATTACCTGAAATATCCTGATAGTTTTTAAAGTTTGTCGCAACAGATATATAAATGGTTGCTTCATCTGCATTTTTAACTAATATGCTATTGGAGTTTATTGCCTGTGAACCACCTTGCGATTTTACTTTAATTTGAGCATTAAAGTTTAACAGGTTTAAGATGTTCTCTTCTTTTTCTCTTGCGCATTTGCCATTTACTTCAAGCAATTCGTTTTGATTATCAGGAGCTGAAGTATCCACTGATACCATGTGTTTTTTTAAAGGGCCTGCAAAAGAGGTGTTAAAGCTGATTGCCCCCTTTTTGTCTGACGTTATACGGATAATTATCAGCTGATCAGGAAAGGATGTAAAAACTTCACGTTTATACAAAACACCATTGACTTTATAGGTTGTTTTTGCTATGGCTGTTTTTAGGTCTAGTTCCCTGTGAAAATCTGTAAAGTTTTCATGGCCGGGAAAATCTAAAACAAGGTTGCCAATTGATTGATAAACCTGACCGTGAGAAGTTGTTTTTCTGTCAGCAATAATATCTTTAAGGGCTATTTTTTGAGCTTCAATATAGTTGCCGTTTTCAATATGTTTCTGAATTGTTTTCAGACTTTTTTTTGCGTTGGGATTAACATTTTGGTAGGGGCTGCCTGACCAAAAAGTGTCTTCGTTAATTTGAATGGTATCTTTTGACGGAATTCCATATACCATAGCTCCCAACCTTCCATTTCCCAATGGCAAAGCGTCTGTCCATGCTTTAGACGGGGTATCGTACCATAGTGTTAATTCTTTTTGTGAAAAGAGGTTATAACACGTTATTAAAGCTATTAAGCTGAGAATAATTTTTTTCATCATGAGATTTTATCGTTTTTGTAATTTTGCTATCCAGTTATCATTGCCTTTTAAAACATTTTTTATTGAGTAAAGCTTTGCTTCATCAGGCATAAGTTCCCGTAATCCGGCCCATGTAGCCCTTTGGGAAATATCTGAGCTCACACCTGTATTTTTGTATTCGTATAAATGCAAGTCCTTACTTGTTGGGGCATATTCCATATGCCATAAAGTAGGCCATCCTACAGGATTTATTTTTTCTCCCATTTCACATTTTATCCAGGCAACTTTGGGGTAATTATGCCACGGCCTCCCTAAACTGATTAACTGATTGTCATCTTTAGGTCTAGGGCTGTTGTTTGCGAATGTGAGTTTACATTTATAAAATACAAAGCCATAGTTTTGTTTTTTAGGTGTACTTGGAGCTGTTATCCATCCACCACCGTAACTTCGGATTTCACACGAATCGAAGAAACCAATTCCAGAGCCATAGATATAGTCTGTCCTGCCTAAAATCAAGCAGTTTTTAAAGTAGCTTCTGGTTTGGTCTTTTCCTAATAGCATCGTATCCTGATAACTAAGAAAAGCGCAATTGTAAAAAACATTTTTGTCGGAGGTTATAAATATGGCCAAAGCCTGACCAACAGCTCCTGCTGTGTTTTGGAAAGTAATATTTTCTGCCTGAAATCCGTCTCCTTGAATGGTTATAGATGCTGAAGTTCTAATGGCTTGTCCGGTCCACTTGGCTGCATCCTCTGCAGGACATTTATTGTTAAACCCACCTTTGCAATCATAAATATGGTAACTAATAATTGTTTTATCACGACTTTCTCCCCGAAAAGTAATATTCGTTTTATCCTCTGGGATTAAGATTTTTTCAGTATCGTACAACCCATTTTTAATAAATATTACAGTTCGTTTTTCCTGATTGTTTTTGATAGAATTAATAGCTTCCTGTATGCTCGAAAAGTTACCTGTTCCATCTAAAGAAACGGTAATATAAGATTCGGAATTGTTTATGGCATAAGATGGAAAAAAAGTACATGCCAATAAGATGATTAGTAAAAATGGACGAAAGGTCTTCATTTTCTTTTTGTTTTTATTGTTATTAATATGACTTGTTACTTGTTAGTGTTGGCAAGAAAAGTTCAACTTCTTCCCTCCATACACTCTCTTACTTTCCCGAATACAAGTTCGGGAAAGGCTCTAATGGGAGAACCATCAACCCGCATAGAGCGAGGGATTTCCCCTTTAGGGGTTCGGGGTGAGCGATGGGAGTCACTATAAAACAGGAGTTTTCTTGCTGCAACTGATTAACAAAAGTAGATTGTAGATTGGTATATAGGCGGTTGTGTTTTGCAGAAAAGAAAGGGGTATTTTACTATTGACTATGGAGGTTTGTTAAATGACCCTTTCTTTGGGATGATTTAGCCCCGTGTTTATAGTAAATACTCTATAACTTTGTATGAAAATATATTAAAACTTTTATGATAATGTACAGAATAAATATTCTACTCGTAATTGCTTTTTTATTTGGTGTATACACAAAAATATCTGCTGAAAATTATCCTCACAGAAGTGATGTGTTGTGGGTAACAACTCCGGATCATTCCAATTGGTTGTACAAAACCAATGAAAAGGCAAAAATTTCAGTTGCTGTTTACCATTATGGAATACTACAAGATACACTTACCGTAAATTACAGTATAGCTCCGGATATGATGGAGGCTGACAAATCAGGATCTGTAAAAATCAAAAATGGAGTAGCTTCGATTAACATGGGGACTTTAAAGTATCCTGGTTTTATGGATTTGAATTTGAAGATAACCCTGAACGGAAAAGAATATAAACATCACATTAAGATAGGATTTGACCCGGAAAAGTTAATCGCTTATACCAAAATGCCTTCAGATTTTGATTCCTTCTGGGAAGATGCAAAAGAAGAAGCTGCAGCATGTACAATGAAAGTGGAACGTACTTTTGTTCCAGAATATTCAAGCGATAAAATAGATTGCTATTTGGTTAAAATACAGGCCTATGAAAAAGGACGATATGTTTATGGCTATTTAACTATTCCTAAAAAAGAAGGTAAATTCCCAGTTGTTTTCTCTCCACCGGGAGCTGGTATTAAACCGATGAATCCTTTAAAAGATATTTTTTATGCAGAAAGCGGATTTATTCGCTTTGATATGGAGATTCATGGTATCAGGCCAGATCTTGAGCGTAAAGATTATAATGAGATTAGTAGCGCATTTGGTAATAAGCATAATAGCTATCTGGTTAACGGATTGGATAACAGGGATAATTATTACATGAAGAAAGTTTACTTGTCATGTGTCAGGGTTCTTGATTATTTAACAACATTACCTGAATGGGACGGCAAAAACCTGATAGCACAAGGCGGAAGTCAGGGAGGAGCATTGGCTCTGATAACTGCAGGTCTTGACTCCCGAATTACAGCTTGTGCAGCAAATCATCCGGCTTTAAGCGATATGGCCAGGTATAAAATTGGTAAAGCAGGAGGGTATCCTCATTTATTTACAAAGTTTGATGGTATGGACACACCTGAAAAACTGAAAACCTTGCAGTATTTTGATGTTGTAAATTTCGCCCGAAAAATTAGAGTTCCAGTATTTATGACATGGGGGTATAATGATAATGTTTGTCCTCCAACAACAAGTTATATTGTATATAATACCCTAAACACTAAAAAAGAATCGTTAGTTACTCCCGTAAATGAACATTGGATTTCGCTAACCACGCGTCATTACATTTTAGATTGGATCCGAACACAATTAAAATAAATTACTATGAGTTTAAAAACAACGACTGTAATAATATATTTTTTATTTTTTGCCTCAATGGTGAGTGCGCAAACAAAAGCGCCGGCTTTTCCGGTTGATACCAGTTATACCGTTGCAAACCAGTTACGCAAATATCAAAAACATTACCCCTATTTATTGGCAGCAGAGGATGAGTTACCTAAAGGTGTTGATGGAGAAAGAGATGTGATCTATACAACGCTAAAAAAAACAGAGTATGGTAAACGCGATCTGCATGTAGATATATTTCGACCGGAAAAGGAAGGAAAATACCCTGCCATCATTCTTATTCACGGAGGTGGCTGGAAATCGGGCAACAAGTCACTATTGGTGCCAATGGCACAGATGATTGCCAAAAGAGGTTTTGTGGCCATTGCTGTTGAATACCAATTGGCTTTGGAAGCGCCTTATCCTGCTGCTGTTCATAATATAAAATCTGCAATACGATGGATGCGTGCTAATGCCGATAAATATAATATCGATCCTGAAAGAATCGCTATTTCCGGCACATCAGCCGGAGGTCACCTGGCTTCATTAGTGGGATTAACCAATGGCGTAGAGAAATTTGAAGGGACTATGGGAAATGAATCCAACTCAAGTTCTGTACAGGCAATTATTGATATTGACGGAGTGTTGAATTTTATGGCTCCTCTTTCGTTAAACAAAGAAAGGCGTGATGATTCTCCGGACGTACAATGGATAGGCGGGCAATTTAAAGATGTTCCGGAACGTTGGAAAGAAGTATCTCCCATATACTGGGCTAATGAAAACTCAGTTCCAATGTTGTTTATCAATAGTGGTTATCCCAGATTTCATGCAGGTCAGGATGAGTTAATTGGTATGTTAAATGAATGGGGAATATATAACGATGTGGTAAAGTTTAAAGTCCGTATGCATACATTCTGGTTGTTTCATCCATTTATAGATGAAACAGTGGATTATATGGTGGATTTTATGAACAAAGTAATGAAGTAGGAATTATGAAATTGATATTAAATAAAGTTTTTGGAATAATTATGCTGGCTTTTCTGTTAAGTGTAACAGTGTCAGGGCAGGATAAAGTTGTTGTTGCAATTGATGGAAGCGGGGATTATACTACAATCCAGGAGGCTTTGAATCACTGTAAAGCTTTTAGGGATTATGAACAGGTGATTTTTATTAAGGATGGAATTTATCATGAAAAGGTTTTTATAGATTCATTTCTGACAAATATTAAACTGGTAGGAGAAAGTAAGGAAAATACGATAATTACATACTCTGACCATGCAGGAATGCCTGGTATTGGAACTTTTAATAGCTATACCGTGAAAGTGTCAGGTGATAATATTAAGATGGTTAATTTAACAATTGAAAATGGGGCAGGTGAAGTAGGACAAGCTGTAGCCTTACATGTAGAAGGTGATTTGTTTGAAATTAAAGACTGTAATCTATTGGGAAATCAAGACACATTATACGCAGCAGGGAAAAATAGTCGCCAATTGTTTACAAACTGTTTTATTGATGGGACAACTGATTTTATTTTTGGTGCAGCCATTGCTGTATTTGAAAACTGTACGCTCCATAGTAAACGAAATTCATATATAACAGCCGCAAGCACTACAAAGGATCACAAATATGGCTATGTTTTTAAAGACTGTAAACTAAGCGCTGAAGAGGGAGTGGATAAGGTGTACCTTGGACGGCCATGGCGAGATTATGCCAATGTAGTTTTTATCGATTGTGAAATGGGGGCTCATATTGTACCGGAAGGCTGGCATAATTGGGGACAACCCAATAGGGAGAAAACTTCTTTTTATGCTGAATATAACAGCAAAGGTCCGGGTGCCAATGTTGCGAAACGGGTTAAATGGTCGCACCAGTTAACCCCAAAGCAAGCAGAGCAATATTCAATTAACAATATCTTTAGATTTGAAGTTGAGATGGACTAACGAATATACTTTAACTTGAAATAGTTGCTATGCTATTTCAAGTTACTTTTCCTGTATTCCATTGGAGTCATTTCGTATTTCTTTTTAAAGCATTTTCCAAAATACTTCAGGTCCTGGAATCCTGTCATAAAAGCTATTTCTTTAATAAGCAGCTGACTGTCGGTAATCATTTGAGCAGCTCGTTTCAGGCGAAAATCTCTTACAAATTCTACAGGTGAAAAACCGGTTAAACCTTTTATTTTGTAAAACATAGTTGTTCTGTTTAAACCAATATGAGAGGCTAAATCCTCAACAGAAAACTCACCGTTGTCCATGTTTTGCTCAATGATATGTATTATTTTTTCCATTATAGCCTCGTCCTGGTTTGTAATCAGGAAGGGCTTGGGTTTAAACTCTTTAAATTCGGCATTGTCTCCCCGGGTAAATATTTCATGTAACCTCTTTCGTTGGTTTAACAAATTTTCAATCCTTGCTTTAAAATAAGGAACACTAAAGGGCTTGGTTATATAATCATCAGCTCCATAGGTTAAGCCTTCCAGTTTGCTTTCGATATTTGCTTTTGCCGTTAATAGTATGATTGGGATATGACTGGTTCTAATATCGTCCCTGAGTTTTTTAAGCAGATCGATACCATTTATTTTGGGCATCATAATGTCGCTGATAATAAAATCAGGACAATGCTCAACAGCAATGTTAAAACCTGCAAACCCGTCTTCAGCGGTTAATATTTCATAGTCTTGTTCCAAAATGTTTTTAATGAAAGACCTTAGTTCATGGTCATCTTCAACAATCAGCACCTTAACTTTACTGCTATTGGGGATCTTTATTTTTGTGGTTATTTGATTTTTTGATACTTCGGGGTTGCTTTGATCAGCAGGATTAGTATTTATAAATTCTATATCGTCAGGAAAGTGGTTTTTCCCGGTTTTAAACTGTACCGAAAATACGCTTCCTTTACCTGGTTGACTATTTACTGTTACCCTGGCTTTGTGCTTGTCTGCTTCCTCTTTAACTATGGATAGGCCAATCCCCGTGCTCGGTTTATTTTCATCTTCGCTAAAAGAAACAAAACGGGTAAATAGCTTGTTAATAACATCTTTTGAAATACCAATGCCCTGATCACTAACATTTATGGTTGCAGTTTTTTCATCAGAAAAAATGCTGACTGTAATTGATTTTCCCTGCGGAGTATATTTAAAAGCATTGGAAAGAAGGTTCATCACGATTTTTTCAAGGCTTTTATGGTCTGCCCAAATTTTTACACCTTCAGCGTGGTTTTCAAAATTAAAAGAAATATCCTGTTCATGGGCAATTTCAATAAAATCATTATATATTTCCTTGACAAAGGTTCCGATTTCAATTTCAGATACTTTCAATTTCATCTCCTGTACTTTTCTGAAATCAAGAATTTGGTTTACAAGTCGTAACATGCGCGATGAGCTTTGGGCTACGTAACTCAATTGGTTTTTTACGTTTTTAGGTGTGCGGGGATCATTAATCAGGTAATCAATAGGACCTGTAATCATGGTTAAAGGGGTTCGTATTTCATGAGAGATATCCGTAAAGAATTTTTGTCTTAAACGAGACATTTTTCTCTCCACATTAATATTTGATTTGAGTTTGTAAATGGTTATTAATGTGTAATTGGTGGTTAATAGAATAATTAACATGATGGAAATATAAAGAGCATACGCCCAGTTTGTTTCCCAAAATGAAGGTAAAATGGTAATGGGTAATTCCCTTTGGTTATTCGACCACACACCCTGGCTATTGGTAGATTTGACCTTGAAAAGGTAGTCTCCTTTAGGAACATTTGTATAAATAGCCGTTCTTTGTTTATCTACATAATTCCAGTAGTTATCAAAACCCTCTAATTTGTATGCATACTTTATGTTTGAAGGGTTGTCGTAATCCAGTGCTGCATAGTCAATATGAAAAAAGTTTTCCTGATGGGAAAACACAACGGGGTGGCCGTTGTCGACACCATTTAAAGTTGTGATTTGATTTTGGGATGACCCCCTTTTGTTGAATTTCCGAATACTCAATAATGAAATATATGGCGAATAATTGTTTGTTTTAATTTGGTCGGGAAAAAAATGAATAACTCCGTTGCTATAGCCAAAAAGCAGTTCTCCGGAATTGAGACAATACCTTGTGGCTTCAGAAAAGTTTCTGCCGTGAATCTTGGTTTTTATTTCCGGAAATACTTCAATGTGCTCCTTGTTAGGGTCAAACCTGCATATCTGAAAGTCCATGGTAATCCATAATTTCCCATTTAAATCCTCAACTAACGAGAGGATATTATTTGAAGGCAAACCGTCTTTCTTTGTGTAAGTTTTAAAGACTACAGGATACCCAAAGTTATCAACAGAGTCAATACGTGTTATGCCTCCATAAGCTGTGGCAATAAATACCTTTTTAGATTTTGATACACATAAATCAATAACATCATTACTTCCTAATCCTTTGTTTGGTAATATCTGTTTATTATAAGTTTTCCAGCTTAAATTTTTACTATTAAGAGAGTCTGGATTAAAAATTAATAAACCATTCATGGATCCTGAGCACAGCAATCCTGAAGGGGTTTCATTTACACACCTGATTCTTCTTTTGCCAATATCTTTTATTTTAAACTTATTATGAATATTAATAAACTGGATGGAATCTTTATTGTTTAAGGCAAGATGAAGCCCGTCGAGAGTCCCAATCCATATACGTTTATTGCTATCTTCAAATATTGAGTATACCTGGTCATTGCTAAGGCTATGGATATTATTCGGATTGTGCTTGAAATGAGAAACCGAATAATTAAATAATTTTTTATTGGGCGTTAACTTATATACTCCATCCCCTCTTGTGGCAATCCATAGATTTCCCTTTGAATCTTCAAAAAAATTGTAAGCCGGTTTTCCCCAATTTGAATTATCAGCCAGTTTACCATTAGATGATAGCTGTCCGGTAAAGTTTAAGTCTTTATCAAAAACTAATATTTGGTTGTCTTTATTGGCAACAAGAATGTAATTGTTCTTTAGTTGGTATATGGCCCTGATGTTACTGCTGATTTGGCTTTTTATTTTTAGGGTTTCAAAATTGTTTTTACTAAAAACTATTTTTCCCAATCCTGCGGCATAGCTATTAAACCATAAATTGTCCTGTTTGTCAAACAAGGCAACTCTGAAATCATTTGAAAAGGCCATTTCTGGTTCTTTGTATTCCGATTTTAAAGGAACAAGCGTATTTGATTCCTGATTATATAAAGAAAAGCCTCCATCAAGAGCTTGTACCCAGATCTGTCCTTTACTATTTGTTAGAACATAAGGAGTTGATTGTTTGGAAGAATTAGAATTGTCTGATCTTTTGGCGGGAAAAAATGTATTGCTGTTATCATTAAAATTAAAAAGGTTAATGCCAGGTTTTGAGCTGTTGTAATACCAAAACTGATAGTCGTTTGTAATTGTTAAAGGATGTAGATGCCTTATATTCAAATGAGGATAAGTTGCAGAATTATAAACTTTAGTGTTCCTTGAATACCGATGTATCGTACAAAAACCTTTGTTGTTTGTTACTGCTAATACGCTAAAGTTATTTAATGGGATTAGTTTAATTATATTTCCATCAATAGGCAGCTTTTGTATGCTGAATGATTTATTCGATTTGGAGTATTTGGCAATAATTCCGGAAATACCTCCAAACCATATTTCATCATCAAACTCCAGATACTCGTAAAAAGGGGTGTTTTTTCCTGGTTCTTTGTCAAAAAAGTGAGCAGGGGTTTTAAAATTATTCTTTGGGAACGTGGTAATCCCGTTGTTTGTCAATAACCACGTATTATTTTGCAGATCCTGGTGTACATTGTATACGCCTGTTGCATTTAAATTATTTTGAGACGAATTAAAATAACTTACTAAGTAATCTTTACCTGAAACACAAATACATCCTGCAGAGTCGGAAAGTAGCCAAACCATATCCGATTTTGTAGGAACTATACGTGATAAATTAAAGTTCTCGGTCAGTTTATCCTTATCCGTTTTTTTGTCCCAAAACTTTTCAGTTTCCGGGTCAAAGCAATTAATAATAGGACCAAAAGCTTTTGATTCCATCCATATTCTGCCCAGACTGTCTTCAGTTAGCCTGCCTATTCTGTTGGTTTTTAAGATTGTTGAGTCGTAAGCATGAGGTGTGTACTGGTGAAATGCATAACCATCATACTTGCATAAACCATTAAACGTACTAATCCATATAAAACCTTTTTTATCCTGAATAATATCATTAATTAAATTATGGGGAAGCCCGTCTTCAACCAAATAATGATTAAGGGTAGAAACAACCTGGCCGCTTGTTTTGACAAAAGATATGATGCAAACAAAAAGAACAATAGAGTATGTACTCAGTTTTTTCATCTCAATATTATTTAAAATTTCAACGGTATTTTTTATAAAAATAAGAGTTATTAATCAAACATAAATGATTGTCTGTATTATTGTAAAACAACCCTTCCTATGTTGTGAAATACCCCCTGTTTATGGGTTGAAATCGACTGCAGATCAATTGTTCTGCAAAATCACCTCCTATCTGAAATTTATACAAATATACCCTTATTGCAAAATGACTACCTACATATTGCAATGTGCCATCCTATGTCTGGATAGATATTAAATAGTTTTGTTACAGTAATTTAAAAAACGCGATGGAACATATAAAGTTAATGATATTAGGTAGTGTTATATTATGGTTCAGTGGAAGTATTTACTCACAGGAGTATATGCCGCTATGGGGCGAGTATAATATGCCAAATTCCAGGGGAATGGAATTGCCCCGAATAGAAGAGCGTGAAAGAATAACGCAGATTGATGTTCCGGGCATGTATTGTTATTTTACTTCCAAAGAAGAAAATACAGGTTCGGCCGTATTGATTTTCCCTCCGGGAGGTTATCGTAAAGAAGCTTATAATATTGCCGGCATCCAGTTGGCAAAGTGGTTTAATACCTTTGGGGTTAATGCTTTTGTTGTATTATATCGTTTGCCCGTTTCCCCGGATTTAACCGATAGTGCGTTTGGTCCTTTGACTGATGCTCAGAGAGCAATGAAACTGGTTCGTTCTCATGCTGCCTTATGGAATATGGATCCGGAAAGGATTGGTGCGATGGGATGTTCTGCAGGTGGTGGTTTGGTATCCAATTTATCCACTTTAACAAATGATTATTCCTGTGCCGGTGATTCTATTGATCGTTTCACTTTTGTTCCTGATTTTCAGATTTCAATATCAGGAGCCATCAGCATGCAGCAAGATGCTCATAAGGGGAGCAGAAAGGCATTGCTGGGAGAAAATCCAGATGAGAAAATGAAATCTTTATTCTCAGGAGAGCTGAATGTCGGAGTTCATACGCCTCCTGCTTTTATAGCCTGTGCTTCTGATGATCCGGTAGTAAACCCAATGAACAGCCTGCGTTACTATCAGGCCTTACAAGCTGCAGGCATACCATCTTGTTTGCATGTTTTTTCTAAAGGAAAGCATTCAATTGCTCTGCGCAACAATCCGGGGTCCACAAACTTATGGACAGACTTATGTGAAGCCTGGATGAATGAGATGGGATATTTAACAAGAAAAGAAGTTTTGTAATTCAAATATTATTAATTTAAAATCAAAAATTTATGAAAAATTATCTGTCAAAGAGATTCTTTGACTTGTGGAAGAATCAACAATTGAAATTTCTGGTTTTGATTTCAATTCTTATGTATTCCTCAATCATGTTTTCTCAAGGAGGAGAGAAAATTACGGTTACAGGGAAAGTTTCTGATGAAAATGGTATGGTAATTCCGGGTGTTACAATTGCTGTAAAAGGGTTAAATACCGGTACTATTACTGATGTAAACGGCCAATATATTTTAAATGATGTTCCTGTTGACGGAATACTCGTATTTTCTTTTATTGGTATGAAAACGCAGGAAATTAGTGTGGATAGAAGGAAAGTAATTAATACAGTGTTGAAAGATGAGTTTATTGGTTTAGAGGAAGTTGTTGCTGTAGGTTATGGAACAACAAAGCGAAGAGACCTTACTGGTTCGGTGGCCTCAGTTAGCGCTGAGGCGTTGAGTGATATACCGGCTACATCTGCCATGCAGGCTATCTCAGGTCGTTTGGCCGGGGTTAATGTTACCGTAACAGAAGGTTCGCCTGATGCAGAAGTGAAAATCCGTGTGCGTGGTGGGGGATCTATTACCCAGGATAATTCACCTTTATATATAGTTGATGGCTTCCAGGTTAGTAGCATTGGAGATATACCTCCTGGTGATATTGAGACTATTGATGTGTTAAAAGATGCCTCTTCAACAGCTATTTATGGTGCTCAGGGTGCTAATGGTGTAATTTTAATTACAACTAAATCAGGTAAGGAAGGGAAAACAGAAATAAACATTAATTCATATGTGGGAATTAAAAAGGCATATAATTTAAATGATGTTTTGTCTCCCTATGAGTTTGTTTATTATCAAAGGGAACTCGATCCAAGTACCAGTACCAATTCTGCATTTACCAATAGTTATGGTTTGTGGGAAGATATCGATATATACAAAGGGGTAGAAGGAATTGATTGGCAAGATCAGTTGTATGGAAATACAGGTGTGCAAAAAAATCTTAGTGTCAGCTTAAATGGCGGAGATAAGGATTTTAAGTATAATCTTAATTATACGCGTGATGATGAGGATTTTATCATGTTAAATTCTGCCTATAAAAGAGATTACGTAACATTGAAGTTAAGCAAAAAGATTGGCAGAAAACTTTCATTTAATTTAACCTCAAGATTATCTAATACTACCATAGAAGGGCCTAGTGTATCAAGTGGGAAAAAACTACGTGATGGAGTTAAGTATGCCCCGGTTCGTAGTTTGTCGTATTTATCCGAAGATCAGTTGGTAGGGAATGAAGATGTGACTTCGGCAGAGGCTTTGAGCTCGCTTAATGATCCTATTTTTAATACGGTTAATGAATATAAGGAGCAAAATAAGTTCAGACAAACTTACAATGCAAGTTTATCGTGGGACATTATTAAAGGTTTAAGGTATACAACAAAAGGATCTTACGATTATGAGAAAAATTATACCGATAATATCTGGCTTAAAAAAACAGGCGAAGCCAGTTCTAATGGTGGCCAGCCGGTAGCTAAGCGAACCGATCAAAAAGGCTTTAGGTATTCTGTTCAAAATACATTGACATATGATTTTGACTTAAATAATAAGGTGCATAAATTCAAGTTGTTGGCAGGGCAGGAATTGTATAGTTCCGAGAGAAAAGATATGGAAGTGATGTCTAAATTTTTCCCTTCCGATTTTTCGGCCGATGATGTACTGGCAATGTGGAATTATGGTACAGCATCTCCTACCTATACTACCATAAATGAACCATCTCGTACCAATTCTTATTTTGGTCGTTTAAACTATAACTTGTACGATCGTTACCTTCTTACTTTAACGCTACGCGCCGATGGTAAAAACGTGTTCGCACCGAATAATCGTTGGGGTTATTTTCCGGGAGCAGCCTTTGCCTGGAGACTGTCGGATGAAGCTTTTATGGATGGTGTTAAAGACTGGATGTCAAATGCAAAACTTCGTTTGAGTTATGGTGCAGTAGGTAATGCCCGCGTGGGTTCTTACTGGCGACAAGAGTATAGTTTTGAGGATAATTACAGAAACCTGTATTATATTAACGATGAGGCGCAAAGTGCTTTGGTTACTTCGTCGGTATTAAAAAATGAGGACTTAACCTGGGAAACAACCATTTCTTCTAATATTGGTCTGGATTTAGGATTTTTTGATCAAAGATTGTCGGTTAATATTGATGCCTACAAAACCGAAGTGAAGGATTTGATCCTGGGTGTGGCATTACCTTCGAATTCAGGATATGATAAGCAGTATCAAAATGTAGGAAGTACTTCTAACCGGGGTATTGAAATAGCAGCTACAGGATATATTGTTGATAATAGAGATTTTAAACTTTCGGCCAGTTTTAATATTTCATTTAACAGGAATAAAATTGAAGAGCTGGATGGTTCAGATGAGTTAATAGCATCTTCGGGATGGGGACTTAATTTAGGTAGCGATGATTTTCGTGCTGTGGTTGGTCAGCCGGTTGGTGAAATGTATGGTTATGTTTCTGATGGTATGTACACTTTTGATGATTTTACTTTTAATGAAACTACTAACAAATGGGATCTGAAAGAAGGTGTTGTAGATGCTTCATCGGTGTTTACCAATTCGGGTGATTATTTTGGTCCCGGACATATGAAACTTAAAAAGTTAAGTGGTGAGGGTACCGAAATCTCTCCGGATGAGGATAGGAAAGTCATCGGACATGCCCAACCAAAACATACCGGTGGATTTTCAATGAATGCCAGTTATAAAGGATTCGACTTTGGCGCACAGTTTAATTGGTCGTATGGAAATGATATTTATAACGCAAATAAAATTGACTTTACCTCATTTAGCGGATCAAAAAGATATCAGAATCTATTGTCGGTAATGAGTTTGGATAATCGTTTTACAACCATCGATCCTGCAACAGGATATAACATCATGTTTGGAGAAAATGCCAATCCTGAATTGCTAAAAGAGTTAAATAAAGATGCACGGATCTGGCATCCCAGGGCTAATTCAACTGTTTTAACCGATTGGGCTATTGAAGATGGTTCGTTTTTACGACTGAGTAACCTGACTTTGGGGTATACTTTACCTAAAAGCATATCAGAAAAGGTTTTGATGAAAAAACTACGTGTATATGTAACTGCAAACAATTTAAAGTGTTGGACAAAATATACAGGACAAGATCCGGAAGTAGATACCCGCCGCTCAACACCTTTGACTCCGGGAGTAGATTACTCTGCTTATCCAAAAGCAAAAACACTATTGTTTGGTATTAATGTAACTTTTTAAGTGTTAGTAAAATGAAACGAATAATATATTACTTATCAATAATTTTAACTTTGGGAGTAGTTTCTTGCGAAGATGATTTTCTGGAAACAAGTTCTCCTTCAAAATTAAGTTCCGAAACGGTATATCAAACAGCATCAATGGCCGAGGCTGCTGTTATGGGACTTTATGGTAAAATGACCGATACTTATATTTACGGACAAAAGCTGTCTGTAAACTGGCAGGGAGTTACCGATATAGAATCAAATCGTGAGTTTAATAATACTACTTATAACTCCACCTCAAGGGATGAAGGTGCCGGTAATTATTACGATGATCAGTACAACAGAACAACACGCTGGCAATCTCTATTCGAAATGGCCGAACTGGCATCTACAGCAGTTGATGGATTCAGAAACTCACCCATTTTAGAGAGCGCAGCATCTCAAATGAAACCAATGTTAGGAGAGGCATTAACACTACGTGCTATGGTGTATTTTGAGTTAGTGCGATATTGGGGCGATGTTCCATTTAAAACAGAGTCATCCAAATCTGACCTTTCAAATGTGTATATGAGTAAAACCGATCGCGATACTATTTATAAATATCTGGTAGCTGATTTGCAAGAAGCAGTAGATTATGTGCCATGGTTAGGAGATAATACCGAATACGGAACCTCAGAGCGTATATCGAAAGGATATGTTAAAGGATTATTGGCAAAAGTAGCCTTGTTTGCCGGAGGTTGGTCATTGCGTGATGGTAATTTATTTGAAAGTACAACCATTGAGCATCATCCAACTATTCCTGAAAGTGGTGGTTATTTTGTTGGTCGTGTTCAAAACTGGAGAGAGTATTATGCCATAGCGGCTCAACAATGTGCAGAGGTAATTGGTAGTGATGATAATCCTCATCAGTTGGATCCTGATTATGAAAATATATGGAAAACGGTTTGTGCCCAGCAACAAAATGCATCAAATGAAAACTTGTTTGAAGTGGCATTTGGTATGGGTAACAATGGTGATATTGGCTCATTGATGGGATACAGTGTGGCTTCTAATACAAAATATGGAGCCCGTGGTTTTGGAGGTTCTTATGTGACTTCAACAGCTTATTATTTTTATTCATTCGATCGTGAAGATACCCGTCGGGATGTTACTCTGACATGGAGGAATTACTCAAAAGATAATATTGAGGAATTATCAAACAACCCGCTAGGTGTAACTTTTGCCAAATGGCGCATATACTGGACTTCAGATGCTTATTTGGCCTTGCATAAAACAGCTAATAGCCGTATTGCTACAGGTATCAACTGGATATTAATGCGTTATTCTGATATTTATTTAATGTTTGCCGAAGCTGAGTATGCTTTAAACGGATCGGATAACGTGAATGCAACAGCAAAAATGTCTGCTCGCCAGGCTTTGGAAAAAGTGCGTGAAAGAGCTTTTGGTGCAGGGTCTTCAAAAATTCAACAATACGATGCCGATTTCTTTGAGGCTATAGTAAACGAACGTGCGTGGGAGTTTGGTTGTGAGTCTATCCGCAAACAGGATTTAGTACGATGGGGATTATTGTATGATAAGATTGAGGATATGAAAAAAGCCATATGCCTGATGCTGGATCATACACAACAGGTACAAATATTTGATAAAACATATCAACCTTCTGATTTTCCTGAAACCGTATATTATAGATATGCTGATGATGAGTATATTGATCCTTCTTCTATAAATTACTATGAGGAGTTGGGGGCTAGTCCTGGTGCCGATTATGAGTCAGTGGACTGGTTTCCTAAAAGAGCAGCTAAGCCCGAAGAGGGAACCAGCACATATTACATTGATTGGCCTGTAAAAACACTATTGGCAGGTACAGGAATGTATGCACATTACGACTACTCAAGTTTCCTTGGTACATTAAGCCATGGTGATGAAATTGCAACCAGCCTGTCGCAATACTCAATGGGAAATAACATTTGTAACTACAGGCATTTTTATGCCATCTATTACGAAGATATTTATGAATCAAAAGGGAAATTGACAAACTCTTATGGTTATTAATGATGTTTTGTTTAATCAATTTGTTTATTAAAATGAAGAAATTAATATATATACTAAGTATTTCTCTTCTCTCGGTTATTTGGATTAGTTGTGAGGATGATTACAACAACTGGGAGGTAGAAGAGGGGCATGACAGACTTTTTAAATCTTTACTTTTTGAGGTCTCGGGCATTGAATCTACAGCTGTGGAGTTGAAATTCACGCAGTCTGTATCTGCTACCAAATATGTTTTTGAATTTAGTGAGGATAGTCTGGAATTTCTGGATATAGTAAGGATAGTTGAAATGGGGGCAGATACTTTAACACCATTTTCGTCTTCATCAACTATCACAAAAAACGAATTCAGGGAAACAATTATTGATCTGGATGGAACAACTGGGTATTCCGTAAGGATGAAAAGTGTGGATGAAACAAGTGGAAAGGAATCAAACTGGTGTGAACTATACTTTGAAACTCCGGCCGAGCAAATATTTACAGGATATACACCTACTTCAACATCAATAGCTTTATCATGGACGGTTTCGGATAGGGTAACAAATTTGAGTTTGTTTGATATTAATAATGAGTTGGTTAGTAATTTTGAGTTAACTGATGATCAAAAGGCAGCTGGGAATATACTGATTGAGGGACTGAGTATGGGTACAAACTATATTGCTCAAATGTTTAATGCAGATAAGGTACGGGGTACGCTTAATGTGGTAACAAGCGGTATTGCTGATGGTTATTTATACCAGGTTTTGGATACAGATAATGCAGAGGCTATTACTGCAGCATTGCAGGATCTTGTTGCAGGTGGGAATACTAATATTAATGTGGAATTTGCTGCCGGTCAATCTTATGATATTGGCGGAAAAATTATAATTCCTACAGGTGTGAATAATATTGCCTTTGTTGGTTCAGAGGATGTCAGTGGTGTGAAAACATCTCTGCAAAATGCTTATTTTACAGTAGAAAGTGCTGTCAACAATATCAATCTTCAATACCTGTCAACAACTTCAGATGGTAACTTCCTCATTGATATTGATAGTAGTGATAAAAGCGCTTTTGACATCAGAATAAATGGATGTAACGTGTCTGAAATCAACTCAATTGTAAGGTTGCGTAGTGGAGGATCAGCAAATAGTATTGTTGTAAATAACTGTATGATTTCAGAAACCGGTGGATGGGGTATGCTAAACGTGGGCTCAGGATCCGTAATTGGATCTATTGATGTTACCAATTGTACATTAACCGAAATTAGTACTCGTTTTGCAGATATTCGCGTTTCTACAGATATTACATTTAGCAATATTACTTTATGCAATATTAACAGGTCGATGAGCCATTTCTGGCGATTTGATAATAATAATCCTGCCAATGTCACTATTGAGGATTGTATTTTCAGCGGGCCAAACGGAGGCGTGGAATTGAACGATACCTATGGTACTTATAGTAATATTACCATATATTATACAGGTAGTTACAAAACCAATGATTTATTAATCAAAGACCGTCCGTTAACGGGAATTACCGAATTACCTCTAAGTATGGAGGGATTGTTTGTTGATCCGGTTAATGGAGATTTCCATATTCAGGAAGATGCCGGTTTTGCTGGTACAGGAGTGGCAGGAGATAAAAGATGGTTTAATTAAATAGTAAATATTTGTTTGGGGGAGAGTTGCTTGTAATTCTCCCTCATTATTTAGGGCATAGGTTTAGGGTTAAGATAATTCTATATCTTTTTTTACGAGTCCGCTGTTATCTATAACTAATAAAAAATGAAAAATACTTTGTATTACTTGGTTATTTTTACGTTTAGCATGCTAATTTCGTTAGGATGTGAAAAGGATGAAAAATGGGCCAAGAGTCCGGTTACATCAGAATCTGATGATGATACTAAAGGAGGAAACAATAACGCCGTGGTGGAAGATCCATATGCTTTTCCGGGAGCTGAAGGTGGAGGAATGAACACTATTGGTGGCCGGGGAGGAAATGTTTATAAGGTAACCTCTCTTGAGGATACAAATTCTCCGGGTACTTTGCGTTATGCTATTAATCAGGAAGGGGCCCGAATTGTAGTTTTTGATACTTCAGGAACCATTCATTTACAATCTTCCCTGTCAATTGATAATGATAATATTACTATTGCAGGCCAAACTGCACCGGGTGATGGTATCACTTTGGCTGATTTTCCTGTTTCAGTTAGTGCAAATGAGGTGATTATTCGTTTTATACGTTTCAGGATGGGTGACAAGAAAGTATTCGAAGCTGGAGTGGCTGATGGTGCCGATGCTTTGGGAGGGCGTCAACGAAACAATATTATCATCGACCATTGTTCTGTAAGCTGGTGTACTGATGAATGTTGTTCTTTTTACGATAATGAAAACTTCACGCTTCAATGGTCTATTATTTCCGAAAGCTTGCGACTTTCAAAACACTCTAAAGGCCCTCATGGTTATGGGGCTATTTGGGGAGGAGTGAATGCTTCGTTTCACCATAACTTAATGGCTCATCATGATAGCCGTACACCCAGGTTTGGACCAGGAGCTGTACATGCAGGTACCGACAGGGTTGATGTTCGTAATAATGTTTTTTATAATTGGAATGGCAATGGTTGTTATGGCGGAGAGGCCATGCATATAAATATTGTTAATAATTATTATAAACCAGGACCAGCCACGGCTGATAAAGTTGCCAGTCGTATTATGCAGATTGATATTAGTGGCACAGGTGGTTATTTTGAAGAAATAATTGGAGTCTGGGGACGTTATTATATTTCCGGAAACGTTTTTCCATATAACAGTGGGGTTACTGGAAATAACTGGACTGGTATTAACATATATCAAAAGGATGGATTTACTGAAGGTACAGAAGCACTTTTGAGGCTGTATACTGAAGTTGAAACAGATGCTATTACTACGCATGATGCAGAAACGGCTTACGAAAAAGTATTGGCTTATGCCGGAAGTTCACTGGTGCGCGATGCGGTTGATAATCGTATTGTAAATGAAGTAACAAACGGTACGGCTGCCTATAAGGGACTTAACGAACACAATGGATATGGTACCGATTTTCCCGGTTCGGATGTAAACTGGAAAAGTACCAATTATCCTAGATTAGGGATTATAGATAGTCAGGATGATACCAAACCGGAAGGAGCAGGTGATGAGTGGAGTGCCTGGCCTGATCTGGATGCTGGAACGCCTTTGGTGGATACTGATAATGACGGTATGCCTGATCAATGGGAAACTGATAACGGACTTGATCCTAACCTAAAAGATCACAAAGGAAGGAATTTAAGTACAGCGTATGATAATATTGAGGTTTATATAAATAGTTTAGTGTCAGATATTACTGATGCCAAGAAGTAAGGATAAAAACAAAATTTGATATATGATACGTATAATCGCAAGCTGTTTGATTTTATTATTTGTACAGTGTGAATCGGGTAAAAAGAAAGACAAGAGCCCAATAAGTTATTCTGTTCAACTGGCAGAAGCTGTTATGCAGAATAACCCCAAGGCATGGATGACGGATTTCCGGAGTAAACCTCGTTGGGGATATGTTGAGGGGTTGGTTTGTCAGGCACTTGTTAAAGTATCTGAGCAAAATGGCGACCCTAAATATTATAAGTATGTAAAAGATACTTATGCTGATGTTTTAATTGATTCCACAGGGAATATCTCAGGTTACAAAAAAGAAAGCTTTAAGCTGGATGATATTAACTCAGGCAAAATTCTTTTTCCCCTCTATGCTAAAACAAACGACGAGCGATATCGTGGTGCAATACAAATACTTAGGGACCAGGTAACTGATCAGCCCCGAATTGAGGAGGGAGGTTTCTGGCACAAAAAGGTTTACACCAATCAAATGTGGTTAGATGGTCTTTATATGGGGCTTCCTTTTTACGCCCAATATGCAACCATGTATGGAGATTCTTTGGATTTTAATGATATAACAAGCCAATTGTTGCTGGTAAAAAAATATTTAAAGGATGGACCAACAGGACTTTATTATCATGGTTGGGATGCGTCTAAGAAAGTGTATTGGGCAGATTCGGATACAGGGTTGTCTGAAAATTTTTGGGGAAGGGGCGTAGGCTGGCTTTATATGGCTTTGGTGGATGTATTGGATTACATCCCTAAGAGTCATGGCGATTATAGCGAGTTGGTTTTAATGTTTCAGGACCTGACAGATGCAATCATACAGTTTCAACAGGAGGATCACGGCTTGTGGTGGCAGGTGATGGATTGTCCGGACAGAGAGGGGAACTATCAGGAAGCCACAGCATCATGTATGTTTGCCTATGGCATGTTTAAGGGGATTCAAAACGGATTGTTAAGCGACAGATATCTGGTTTTTGCAAAAAAAGCCTATCAGGGTATTTTTAAAAATCTTGTACAGGTAGATCAAAATGGAAACCTGGAAATAACCGATTGTTGTGCAGGAGCAGGATTAGGGCCTGCTGATAATCCGGTGAGAGATGGTTCTTATGAATATTACATAAAAGAAAAAATCAGGTCAAATGATGGAAAGGCTATCGGGCCGTTGATTATGACCTGCTTATTGGTAGAGAATAATCCTGATTGGAAAGTGGAAGAGTAATGAAAGAAAAATTAAACATATGAATTTAAAAATGAAATCAAGAGTATTATCACTATTGTCGTTGATGATATTTGTGGGAGTAGCTAATGTGTTAGCTCAGGAAAAATCAAATTATGTTTCTGAAGTATGGGTAGCCGATCAGGGCGATGGTACCTATAAAAATCCGATTTTGTATACAGATTACTCTGATCCGGATGTTTGCAGGGCTGGCGATGATTATTACATGACCTCGTCAAGTTTTAATTGTATTCCAGGATTACAGATCTTACACTCTAAAGATTTGGTGAACTGGGAACTGATTGGTGCCGCAATTCCTAATGGTTTACCCCCTGCTGACGTGTTTTCAAAACCTCAGCATGGCAATGGCGTTTGGGCTCCCTCAATTCGCTACCATAACAATGAATTCTATATTTTTTATGGAGATCCTGATTATGGTATTTACATGACAAAGGCAAAAGATCCTGCCGGCCCCTGGTCTTCTCTAACTTTAGTGAAAGAAGGGAAAGGTTTAATTGATGCATGTCCTTTATGGGACGAAGATGGTCGTGTTTACCTTGTTCATGGTGTAGCAGGAAGCCGGGCTTCTTTTAAAAGTGTATTATCGGTTTGTGAGTTAAATAAGGAAGCTACAAAAGCCATAACCGAGAGTGTTATAGTTTTTGACGGGCATGGAAAACATCCAACTATTGAAGGACCTAAATTTTATAAAAAAGATGGTTATTACTACATCTTTGCCCCGGGAGGAGGCGTGCCAACAGGATGGCAAATTGTAATGCGATCTAAAAATGTTTACGGTCCTTACGAAGACAAAATTGTATTAGCCCAGGGTAAAACCGCGATTAACGGTCCGCACCAGGGTGGTTGGGTAGATACACCATCAGGCGAAGATTGGTTTATTCACTTTCAGGATGTTGGTGCTGTTGGCCGTATTGTACACTTACAACCCATGACATGGAAAAATGGATGGCCGGTAATGGGTATTGATAAAGATAAAGATGGTTGTGGAGATCCTGTTCTTACCTACAAAAAACCAAACGTAGGTAAAACATATTCAATAATGACACCTGCTGAAAGCGATGAGTTTAACGATACTAAAACCGGATACCAATGGCAATGGCATGGCAACAGCTCTCCATTCTGGATTTTTAATGATGCCACTAATGGTAACATGAGACTTTATTCGGTTTTAACTCCTGAAGACTATAAGAGCTTATGGGACGTTCCGAATTTATTTCTACAAAAGATTCCTGCACCTGAATTTACTGCTACAGTTAAAATGACATTTCATCCAAATCCAGAGAATGATGGGGAACGTGCCGGGTTTGTAATTATGGGACGTGATTATGGTGTTGTGGCTATAGAGGATACTAAAGATGGAATTGTTCTGTCTCAGGGATTTTGTAAGGGTGCCGATAAAGGCAAAGCGGAGATCATAAACGAAAAAGTAACCATTAAAAACAATAAGCCTGTTTATTTAAGAGTTACGATGCAGGGCGAAAACGACTGTCAGTTTAGCTATAGTTTTAACGGTAAAAAGTTTACAGATATAGGACAGCCTTTTAAGGCGCGTGAAGGTCAGTGGATTGGTGCTAAGATGGGGGTGTTTGTAAACAGGCATAATTATCATAAAGATAGTGGTTGGATTGATGTGGATTGGTTTAGAGTGACAAAATAATATAGAAAATGAAGAAGTTATCAGATAATATATACAGGCTTTTAATAATGATTAGCCTGGTAGGATGCATTTCGTGTGCTGATGTAAAAAAGTCGGAACAGAAAGCCTTAGCAATGGATTTACCTTTTGAAATGCCTGAGGTAATCGTTCCGGTATTTAAGGCAGACACTTTTAATATTGTAAACTATGGGGCTGTTTCAAATGGGAAGTTTTTGAACACAGAAGTGATTAACGATGCCATAGATTTATGCTCAAAAAACAATGGTGGAGTTGTATTGATACCAAAGGGCGTTTGGTTAACAGGTCCAATAGTGTTAAAAGATAATGTTAATCTTCATGTGGAAGATGGTGCTTTGTTGCAGTTTAGTGGCGACCGAAATCTATATCCGCTTTTGGATAATTTTTATGAAGGGAAAAAAAATCCCAGATGCCAAAACCCGGTGTCAGGTAAAAGCCTAAAGAATATTGCCATTACCGGAAAGGGTGTTATTGATGGAGCAGGAGGTGCCTGGAGACAAATAAAAAAAGGTAAGCTAACTGAAGGGCAATGGAAAGAAGTTGTTGCCGGAGGGGGTTTTGTTTATAACGAAAAAACATGGTACCCCTCAGAATCTTATTACAACGGGGAGCAATTAGTGCGCTCGGGAAAAGTGGATTATGACAATGTAGATGCTCTTCAACCCTATAAAGATTTTTTCAGGCCTCAATTGATAAACCTGACTCAATGTGAAAATGTATTGTTGGATGGTCCTACTTTTCAAAACTCCCCGTCGTGGAATATCCATCCCTTGCAGTGTAAAAATATTACGGTCAGGAATATTAATGTACGTAATCCCTGGTTTGCTCAAAATGGTGATGGAATAGATTTAGAATCATGTAAATATGGGATTGTGGAGAACTGTACTTTTGATGTGGGTGACGATGCTATTTGTATAAAATCAGGAAAAGATAAGCAAGGTCGTGATATCGGTGTTCCTACCGAGTATATTATTGTACGTAATTGTGTTGTTTATCATGGGCACGGAGGTTTTGTTATTGGCAGCGAAATGTCTGGAGGAGTGAAAAATATGTATGTTGAAAATTGTACTTTCCTGGGAACTGATTGCGGTCTGCGCTTTAAGAGTACACGAGGCAGGGGAGGTGTTGTTGAAAATATTTATGTAAAAGGTGTCCGCATGACGAACATACCCTCGGATGCAATTCGTTTTAACCTGTATTATGGTGGAAAAATTAAAGAAGATGAAAACGGAAATATTATAGGAGTCACCACAGAACCGGTTACGGAAGAAACTCCTTGTTTTAGAAATTTTGTTTTTGAGGATATTGAATGTTATGATGTTGAAAAGGCAATCACAATCAATGGGATTCCTGAAATGCCGGTTCAGAATATTAAAATTAAAAACAGTAAAATAGTGTCGAACGAAGGTGTTTTACTAAGGTATGCAAAAGGAATAGAAATAGAGGGCTTAAGCCTCGATGTAAAAAAGCCTGAATCCATTATTGTTCAGAATAGTGAAAGTATAAAGTTTAATAATAGCGAGGTGGCTGACATTGATCAGCATAGCATTGTTGTTAAAGGTGAGTCAACAGGTAAGGTGTATTTTGACTTCAAAAATGTATCTAATCCCCAAAAGTATGTGAAGGTTATTGGTACTCCTGAAAATAACGTGCAGTTTAAGTAATATTCTGCACTTACATAAAAAGTAAGTTTATAGTATTTGTTATAGTTTGTAAAGAGTAGTTCTGTTGAGCTGCTCTTTTTTTTTATATACAAGCAAATCCTTAAAATATATATACAAGCATTTCTATGCAATTATAAGTCATAATTGGGGTGCAAAATCGCAATGTTTTAAACTTGTTAATGGTGTTTTATGTTGGTTAATGTTCATGTATATAGTTAGTTGCAATATAGCCCTATTGTAATTGTAAAATGAAATACCTATCGCCAATTTTTGCGATTTACATTTGGTGTGAAAACAAAAGTTTTTATTCAACTAAATGATTTATTTATGAAAAAAGTTTACATTTTATTTTGGGGATTAATGCTTGCAGTAATCCAAAGTTATGCGGCATCCATAAATGTTAGTCCTGCCACAATAGAGGCAGCAATGGGAAATGCAATGGATGGCGATGTCCTGCTTTTAGAAGCGGGCACATATTCTTCAGGAATAAATTTTCAAAGCGATAAGGTTTTAACGCTAAAAGCCGCAGGTGATGGCGATGTAACAATAACCCAACAGATTTCAATGGGCGATGCACTTACAAACTGTGGATTAAGGTTTGAGGGGGTTACTATTGACCGGGGATCAGATTATTTTATGAGTGGTAATATTGGGGATATTACAGAACTTGCATTTACTAATGTGACGATTCAAAATGTAAACCGTTGTTTTTTAAGGACCGGGAATGAAGGTTTTAGTATAGGCGCTATAACATTTGATCAATGTATAATAAAAGATTGTGGCAATAATGGTTGGAACTTTATTTATACAAAGCATATTGTTAATTCTATAAGCGTTACTAATACCACACTATATAACTACTTAAACGGAGAAAGTTTCTTCTATCCACAAACCACAGACAGCAGTAATGATTTCACTTTTACATTTACTAATAATACAGTATTTAAGTGGGGTAAGGATAATAGCCGTGCTATATGTAATGTTCGCAATCTTTATAGCTCAAATTCAAATTATATCTTTACCGATAATATTATTGCAGAACCAGGAGCGACTACATTACCCAATATAATTGTTGCTACCGGGGGTAACCTATCTGCCGAAAACAACCTTGTGGTTAATTACGGGAGTTATAATATAACAAGTGCCACATCATCTTCTATTACTGATAATTCCCTTGAAACATTAGGTTTGACCGAAATAGGTTTTGCAAATGCTGATGCAGGAGATTTTACAATATTGTCTTCATCGCCTATAGCTACTGCAAGTACAACCGGCGGTATCATTGGGGATCCTCGTTGGTTAAAACAGTTGACAGCTGCAGCAGAGCTGACTGTTTCTTTATCGGAAGAAGCAGCAGGGGAGGTTGCACCAACGTCAGGTACATATAATGAAGGGGATGAGGTTACATTAACGGCAACCAATAATTTTGGATATGAGTTTGTTGAGTGGCAGGATGGTAATACTGGAGCTGTATTATCTTCTGAAAATCCATACATTTTCACAATTAATGGAGATGTAAGTGTAAAAGCTGTCTTTAATGCAAAAACAACCTATGCGTTTAATGTAGAGGTTAATGGTTGTGATTGGGGAAAAGTTTCATTAAGCCCTGAACCTACGGGAGGTAGGTATGAGGCAGGAACAATTGTTACGGTGACTGCAGAGCCAAATGTTGTAGCCAACTTTTTAAACTGGGAAGATAACACTACTGATTTGATTCGCACTGTATTAGTAAATGAGGACAAAGCTTATATAGCAAATTTTGATGAAGTCCCATTTATTGTGGGATGGGATTTTTCCGAAAAAGACCCAACAAGTGACAGGTCTGCTGATTATTTTTCTGCAACGGACAATACAGGTATGTTTTCAGTTGTGAAAAATGATGGATCTACAACCGGCTGGCTGGCCCGCACTTCCAGTTCATTCTCGCCAGGTTATGCATGTGCTCAGTTTTGGGCATCTACATCTGAATTTGCAACGCCACGGGCCTATCAAGCCTCGTTCTCCACCGTGGGATATGAAAACATACAGGTTAACTCTATGCTTTCTGGATCGTACCACGGATACTCGGTAATGACCATTCAATATTCGTTAGACGGGACAAACTTTACCCAATTGGGAAATGCAGACCTTTCAGCAGTTTGGGGGGCGTCATGGGCTGATTTAAATGTTACGCTACCTGAAGATGCAGAGGGACAGGCAAAGGTGTACGTGAGATGGATTGCCGACACATCAAGTGCCGAAATAGGGAACGCTACAGATGTTGACGGAACTGCTATTACAAATGTTTTTGTGTTTGCAGATCAAGTTGTTGTAAACGACCAAACAGCACCCACACTAATATCGACAGTACCTACAGAGGGAGCCACCAATGCTTCGGCCAATGGTTCCATTGTGCTGACTTTTGATGAGCCGGTGATGGCTGGTGCAGGTAACTGTACACTTGGCTCAACGGTTCTTTCCCCAAGTTTTGGCTCAAAAACGGTAACATTCAGCTATACCAAACTTGAGTATGACACAGAATATACTTTTACGGTACCGGATGGGGCATTGACAGATAAATCGGGTAACTCCTTTAGTGGCCTTACTTTATCTTTTAGTACTATGAACCGGCCACAGCCAATTGCCAGGCTGTATGACGCAGTTGTGGCAAAAGATGGAAGCGGGGATTATATCACGGTTCAGGAGGCCATTGATGCAGCTCCTTCAAACCAAACATCTCCTTGGCTGATATTTATTAAAAAAGGAACATACAATGAATTAGTTCGCATTCCTGAGGATAAACCATATATGTATTTAATAGGTCAGGATAAAGAAAATACCATTATTTCTTTTGCAATATGCTGTAGTGCAAGTGAAACGGATAGTGGTTGGGATTTCAGAAAAGAACTTTGGGGAATGAGTGATTGTGCAGTTGTAGTTGTTTCTGCAGGCGACTTTTATGCTGAAAATATATCATTTGTTAATGATTATGGTGTTGATTACCAGAATGGACCAATGGCTTTGGCTATGCGATCCAATAATGATAGATTTACTTTTAATAATTGTAATTTTAAATCTTTCCAGGATACTTGGTATACAACCAATGGTTTAAATGATAGACATTACGCCTACAATTGTTATATTGAGGGTGCTGTAGATTATATATACGGTTCAGGGGATGTGTTTATAGATGAATGTACTTTGTATAATGTACGCAGTGGATCAGTAATTGTGGCACCAGCTCATAACAATGGAACTAAATATGGATATGTTTTTAATAGCTGTACTATTGATGGAAATGAAGCAGCAGCAGACGGAAATTTGAAATTAGGGCGTCCCTGGCATAATGAACCAATTGCAGTATATCTTAATACAAAGATGAATATTTTACCAGCTGTTGAAGGTTGGACTAATATGGGAGTGATACCTAAATTATTTGCAGAGTATAATAGTTTGGATTCAGAAGGAAACGCCATTGATTTGTCGAATAGAAAAACTACTTATACCGAAAGTGAAGGAGAAGGTGGCGAAACAGTTTCCGGTTTACAGGCTGTATTATCTCAGGAAGAAGCAGCTAACTATACCTATGATAATGTTTTGTGTGGTAGTGATAACTGGAATCCCAGAATGTATTTTGAACCGGTAGAAAAACCTACTGGATTGTCGGTAAATAATAATGATTTAGATTGGAATTTGTCGGATTATGCTATTTGTTATGTAGTTTATCGTAATGAAGAGGTTATTGGATTTACAACAGAACCTTCTTATACCGATCTTGATGCAGAACCAGGGGTGAGTTATACATACAGTGTGTGTGCAGCAAATGAATATGGTAGCTTGAGTGAGCTATCAGAAGAAGTTAGTAACGATGTGAGTCTGTCGGTAAGTGATTCTGATGAGGCTCAGGTGTTTGTCAGTATTTATGATTCAGTGCTTCATATTGATAATTTAAAAGGAGAATCAGTTATAGCTGTTTATTCTTTATGTGGCAATTTGATTTATTTGGATAGGACAAATAATTCAAGCTATACTAAGCAGCTTGATTTACACGGTTTATATATTGTCAAGGTTAATAATAAGGTATGTAAAGCGTTATTTTAGTATTTGAATTTCGGCATAACTATTTGATGAAGCTTAATGGATCTGCTCTTAGGTATCCATATTGAGGGTTTATAATAATAGTTTTTTTAAAGTAAGTTTATAGTATTTGTTTGCTAAAGGTTATCAAAGAGTGTTATTTCTTTGATAACCTTTTTTGTTGTTTGATGGAGGTGAATTGGATAAAAGGAAAGATGATTTTACTCTGGCTGATATTGAGGTAGTATGTGTTTTGTTTAAAAAAGAAGCCCGACATCAGAGGTAAGCCTTTAATGATCTGGCTTTACCTCTAAATATCGGGGCTGTTTTTTTAAAAATATTGGCATTATATATTATTAGAATAACATTCTGACCTATAATGTCGGTCTTAAAGTTTAAAAGATTGATACTGAGTTTTATAACGCCCTAAATACATAGTTCTGGCCTTTTTCAGTATCAAATTCAACCAAATTAGTGTGAGGTAATTCTAACGATTGAAAAGAGGCTTTTTTGCTTATAATCGGGGTCTTTATTCTTGTTTTTGAAAACAAAGGATTAGGATTGTCCATTTCATCCTTTACTTTATTTAGAGCTACAGTTCCCTCTAAATTATTTATTATTCTGAGTCTGCAATTTCCGCCAACAGAGGAATGTACAACAAGCTGTTTCACCTGCCAATCGTCCCAAATCATATCAATAGTAAAACCTCCTATAGTTTTTAATCCCTTTACAGAGCCTTTTTCCCATTCGTCAGGTAGTGCCGGAAGTAAATAAATATCGCCATCGTATGATTGTAGCAACATCTCAGCAATACCGGAAGTGCATCCAAAATTTCCATCAATTTGGAATGGGGGGTGGGCATCAAACAAATTAGGGTAAGTACCTCCATGCTCCCCTTTTTTTTCAATTGGAGCAGGTGATAGCTGATCTTTTATGAGTTTGAAAGCCCTGTTTCCATCCAGCAACCTGGCCCACAAATTTACTTTCCATCCCATTGACCATCCCGTAGATTTGTCGCCCCGGTATATCAGGGAATTTTTTGCTGACTGGAATAATTCAGGGTTGGAGAATGGTGAAATTTGGCTTCCAGGAAACAATCCGTATAAATGAGATACATGGCGGTGATGATCGTCAGTGCGGTCCCAATCCTGAAGCCACTCTTGCAACTGGCTATGCTTTCCAATCTGCATGGGGGGTAATTTATCAAATAGTGCTTTTACTTCCCTGGCAAAATCCTTATCTGTATCTAATATATCAGAAGCTGCCATCAAATTCGAAAAAACATCAAAAACTAACTGGTTATCCATTGTATTTCCTGCAGCCATTGAGGTTTGGTGCGGATGTTTGTTTTCCGGTGACATACAGGGGGACACTACCATCCATCCATTTTCAGGTTCTTGCTGTAAAACATCTGCATAATACAATGCCGCTCCTTTTAATATTGGGTAAATTTCCTTTAAAAATGATTTGTCACCTGAATATAAATAATGATACCACAAGTGCTGGGTTAACCAAGCTCCTCCCATTGGCCACATACCATAAAAAGCACCATCTACAGGTCCGGTAATTCGCCATATGTCCGTATTATGATGCATTGCCCAGCCCCTGGCGCCATACATTTCTTTCGCTGTTTCCTGTCCCGTGACTGACAAATCCTTTAACATTGAAAACAGGGGTTGGTGCATCTCTGATAAATTAGTCACTTCCGCTGGCCAGTAATTCATTTCAGTGTTAATGTTTACAGTATATTTACTATCCCAGGGAGGATTGTTCTTGTGGTTCCAGATGCCTTGGAGATTGGCAGGTTGTGTACCCGGACGGGAAGATGATATTAATAAATAACGCCCAAACTGAAAGTAAAGTGAAACCAATTGAGGATCATAGCCTTTGTTGAAATCTACAATTCGCTGATCTATCGGTTTTTTTATGGAGTCGGTTATTCCAAGATCAAGTTCCACTCTATCAAAGTATTGTTTGTAATCCTTAATATGGTTGCTTTTTAGCGCTCCGTATGGCTCATTAATAGCATTAGCTAAATACCCTTCAGATACTTTTGTTTCATCGCCACTAATATCCTTGTAGTTTTTAAAATTTGTACCAATAGATAAAAAAACCGTAACAGTGTCAGCATTTTTGATATTTAAGTGGTCTTCACCCTGTATCAGTTCACCACCGGAAAGAACAGGTTTTACAGAAGTGTAAAAACGAATTTTCCCTTTTTTGTTCTTTACATTTTCTCCATTTCCTGTTAAAATCAATTGCTTATTTAAAGTAGATACTTTATGTTTAGAATGTGGGGAATCCATTTTGAGGGTACAGGAAATTTGCCCTTTTTTACTAGCGGTTAAGCGAACAACCATAACCTGTTCCGGCGCAGAAATAAAATATTCACGATTAAATGTTGTCCCATCTACTTGGTACGAAGTTTTGCTTATAGCATTGCTTATATCCAACTCTCTATAATAATTGCTGTAATTTTGTTGATGCGGAAATTCAATGAATAAATCTCCTACAGTTTGGTATGGCATGCCATAGTTATTCCACTCCGGGGCATGTCGGGGAGTTACTGTCATTGTTAATTCCTCAGCTTCCTTATACCTTCCCGCAAAGATAAGTTCTCTAACCCGGGGTAAAACATCCCTGAACCCTTTGGGTAGGTTATTTCCGGGTTCTCCGGCCCATACAGTTTCTTCATTTAATTGCAGGTGTTCTTTTTCAACGGTTCCAAAAACCATTGCCCCTAATCGTCCATTGCCAAGGGGCAAGGCTTCTTCCCATGCAGTTGCGGGTTTTGAATACCATAATTTCAGCAGATTCACTTTTTTACTATCATCTTTTGAACAAGACATCAGGGTGATGATAAGTCCCATAAAATAAATTAGATTCTTCATCTTTTTAAAATTTCAATGCGTTAACCACACTATCATATATATTATTGAAACACATGATAAAATTAAAGAAAGTTCATTTCCATAAATGGGTTAAATCGAAAAAGCAAGGGGGTCATTTTAAAAAACACTTGCTACAGGGAGAGTTTTAGGAAAGAATTGTCCGTAATAGTTACAAAGCAAGCTTGGTGCGATTTTGGATAATTTTGCATATGTCTTTGGGCTGTGTTCGGGTACCATAGCCGATGCCTATCCGAACACCACCCGAACAAACCCGAACGCTACCCGAACGTTTCCCGAACTTTTCTTGCCAACACTAACTAATCATGCTCCAGTTCATCTTCTGACGGGCAAGTTTTGTGAGCTGGCGGTTGAGTATCTGGTTTTCCGGTTGTTCAAGGTTGGGATCCTTTTCAAGTATGGCATTGGCCACATTGCGGGCATGTTGCAATAATTGGGAGTCCCTGGTAATGTTGGCAATTTTAAGCTCAAATGGCAAGCCGCTTTGCTGGGTTCCTTCCAAATCACCAGGTCCACGGAGTTTCATATCGGCTTCGGCAATTTCAAAACCATCATTTGAATCCACCATAATGTTCATGCGTTTCCGGGTGTCTTCGCCTAATTTGTGGCCGGTCATTAATATGCAGTAGCTTTGTTCGGCTCCCCGGCCAACACGACCACGCAGCTGGTGGAGTTGCGAAAGCCCAAAGCGTTCAGCACTTTCAATAATCATCACGGATGCATTGGGCACATTAACGCCAACTTCAATTACAGTAGTAGCTACCAGTATCTGAGCCTCACCTCTGGCAAATTCCTGCATGGCAGCATCTTTTTCTGCAGGTTTCATTTTTCCATGCACCATAGTGGTTTTGTATTCAGGGAATGCTGTTTGCATGTATTCAAAACCTTCTGCCAGGTTTTTAAAGTCCATCTTTTCCGATTCTTCAATCAAGGGATATACCACATATACTTGACGGCCTTTTACTATTTCGGTTTTAATAAATTTATTCAGATTATTCCGACGGTTATGAAAATAGTGTTTGGTTTCGATGGGTTTTCGTCCCGGAGGGAGTTCATCAATTACCGACACATCCAAATCTCCGTATACCGTCATGGCCAAAGTTCTGGGGATTGGTGTTGCAGTCATGACCAAAACATGGGGAGGTATATCGTTTTTCTTCCAGAGTTTAGCTCTTTGAGCCACCCCGAACCTGTGTTGTTCATCAATAATTACCATACCCAGGTTGTTAAACTGCACCACATCTTCAAGTAAAGCATGGGTACCTATTAAAATCTGCAATTCACCTGATTGTAGTTCGGAATGGATGATATCGCGTTGTTTCTTTCTGGTTGATCCGGTAAGCAGGCGAACGTTTAGATCCATCCCGTTCAGCATCTGGGTTATGGATTCAAAATGCTGGGTAGCCAGTATTTCGGTAGGAGCCATCAAACAGGCCTGATAGCTATTGTCTAAAGCAATGAGCATTACCATTAAAGCCACCATGGTTTTTCCGCTGCCCACATCACCCTGCAATAGCCTGTTCAATTGTCTTCCTGTGCCCACATCATTTCTTATTTCCCGTATCACCCTTTTTTGGGCTCCGGTTAATTCAAAAGGGAGGTTATTGTAAAAAAAGTGATTGAAAAAATCCCCTACAGTTGAAAAAATATGGCCTTTTATGTTTCTGGATCTCTGATTTTTCAGGCGTAAGATGTTCAGTTGAATATAAAAGAGCTCCTCAAACTTTAATCGGAACTGTGCTTGTTGTAATTCCTGGCTGTTTTTTGGAAAGTGTACTGTCCTTAGCGCATGATCTAATATCATCAGCTTATATTGCTGGATAATATAGGCAGGCAGTGTTTCTGAAATCAACCCCTGAAACGACAAAAAGATATTTTGTTGCATTTTCTGAATCCCCTTTGAACTCAGGTAATTGTTTTTCATTTTTTCGGTAGTGTGGTAAAAAGCCTGTAACCCGGATACAATCTTTGGTTTTGCGGGATCTACCTTTTCCATTTCAGGGTGTACAATGTTGTATGAACTGTTGAATTTGCTGGGTTTCCCAAAAATAACGTATTCAACATTGGGGTCGAGACTGGATTTGATTTGCTTTAAGAATTTAAACCATACCAGCTCAATAACACCTGAGTCATCTGCAAACTTTGCAACCAGACGTTGCGATTTTCCTGAGCCAACGGTGTTTAGTCCTACTACTTTGCCCCTAAGCTGAATATGGGATGAGGTAGTGCTTATTTCCCTGATTTTGTAGGTTCTGCTCCTGTCGATATATTTGTATGGGAAGTGGTATAGCAAATCCTCATACGATTGAATTTTTAATTCATTACGCAGCAGGTCTGCCTTTTTGGGGCCAACCCCGGGTAAATATGTTATATCCCTTGTTGCTAATTCCGACATACTTCAAAAAAATCGAACCTCAAAAATAACAGATTGTATGTAATGTTGCAACACAGAGTTTAAAGGAAGGAGTGATGATGTGATAAAAAATCCCCCAATAAATAAATAAATAATCAATTGTTGGAGGATTTTTTTTTACAATAGTTTGTTACATTAATTCGTTAAGTTTTTGTACGTGTTTAATGTTTAGAAATTTAACATTAATAAAGATTTTTATATAAGATGCAGAAATCTAGGCTGTTGACAAATAAACTAATGACCAATGACTAAAAACTAACGAACTATTGTTGTTATAAAGTCACTTTAATTGCAGCACTTGCTTTATTTGCTTTGTCTCTGGCTTCTTCAACAGAAGCACCGCGAGCCAAACAAACACCCATTCGTCTTTCTCCCTGTACTTCAGGTTTTCCAAAAAGTCTTACCTGCGTATCCGGTTCTGCCAGGGCTTCTTCTAAGCCGCTGAATTTTACCTGGGTTGAGTTTCCTTCAACCATGATTACACTACTGGCAGCAGGGGAGTGCTGAACGATATTGGGAATTGGTAATCCAAGGATAGCCCTTACGTGTAACGCAAATTCGCTTAAATCCTGGGAAATCATAGTTACCATTCCTGTATCATGCGGACGAGGAGATAGTTCACTGAAGTACACCGTATCACCTTTGATAAAGAATTCTACGCCAAACAAACCTCTTCCACCTAAGGCTTTAACTACTTTTTCGGCAATGTATTGAGCATCTTTTAAGGCTTTATCGCTCATGGCCTGAGGTTGCCACGATTCCTGATAGTCGCCACCCTCTTGTCTGTGGCCAATAGGTGCACAGAAAGAAACTCCGCCGGCATGGCTGATGGTCAGTAAAGTGATTTCATAATCAAAATCCACAAAACCTTCCACGATAACCCTGTCGCTGTTTCCGCGGGCACCTTCCAGAGCATAGTTCCATGCGTAATCAATATCAGCCTTGCTTTTAACCACGCTTTGGCCTTTCCCCGAAGAACTCATGATAGGCTTAACCACGCAGGGACATCCCACTTCGGTAATGGCAGCTTCAAATTCTTCTTTTGTTCCTGCAAATTTATATGGTGAAGTTTTTAAACCTAAATCTTCAGCTGCTAATGTCCTGATACCTTCCCTGTTCATGGTTAGTTTTGTGGCATTGGCAGTAGGAATTACGTTAAAACCTTCTTTCTCCAATTCAAGTAAAGTATCTGTTGCAATAGCTTCAACTTCCGGAATAATATAATCCGGTTTTTCTTCCCTGATTATTTTAGCCAATGATTCTCCATCAAGCATGGATACTATATAGCTGCGGTGTGCCACTTGCATGGCAGGGGCGTTCTCGTATTTGTCGATGGCAATTACTTCAACGCCATATCGCTGGAATTCGATAACAACCTCTTTCCCTAGTTCACCCGAACCCAACATAATTACTTTTGTTGCAGATGGGGATAAAGGTGTGCCAATTACTGTATTGGATAATGTGCTCATGATTAATTGGTGTAATAATGTTAATGGCGCAAAAATAGTTTTATATTTTGAGATGAAAAAACACTGATTATAAAACCTTAATACCTGAGTAAAACTAAAACCTTATTATCTTTACGCAGCATTTAGTAAATAACAAGAGCTATTAGAACAACCTTTATTTAGTATTCGTTGTTATAAAAATTGTTGTATAAGTAGTGCTTGCAGAGACTAAGTATCAAAAATCAAATTATGGTATTGGATTACGAAAGAGAAGAGCTGTTAAAAAAAGACTATAGTGAAGATGAATTGAAATATTTAAATCTTCTTGCAGAAAAATTTCCTACGGTGCAGGCTGCGTGTACCGAAATAATCAATCTGGAATCTATATTGAACCTGCCAAAGGGAACCGAGCATTTCCTTACAGATATACATGGTGAATATGAAACATTCAGTCATGTGTTGCGCAATGCATCAGGCATGGTGCGCAAAAAGATTGATGCAGTATATCAGTATACCTTGAGCGAGAAAACAAAAAATCAGTTGGCTACGCTAATCTATTATCCTGAGGAAAAATTAGAAATTATAACCAAAGAGGAAGAGGATCTGGAAAACTGGTATGCCATTACTTTGCGCAGGCTTATTGCTGTAGCCCGTGTGGCAGCAGATAAATATACGCGCTCAAAAGTGCGAAAGGCTATGCCGGTAGATTTTGCCTATGTAATAGATGAACTTTTGAATGAGCCCAATGAAAAAAAGGAATTATATTTCGACAAGATCATACAGTCTATTATTGATGTAGACCGTGCCAACCATTTTATCGTGGCCATCAGTAAATTTATCCAGCGCCTGCTTATTGACCGATTACATATTATTGGTGATATTTTTGATCGGGGCCCTTATGCCGATAAGGTTATGGATTTGATAGAAAATCATCATTCGGTAGATATACAATGGGGTAACCACGATATTGTTTGGATGGCTGCTGCCAGTGGTATACGGGCCAGCATAGCTGCCGTAATCCGTTTGAGTGCAAGATATAATAATCTGGATACCCTGGAAGATGCTTATGGTATTAACCTGATGCCTTTAGCAACATTTGCCATGAAGGCCTATAAAGGAGATCCTTGCGAGGCCTTTATTCCGGTAAATACACCACCTGAAAATATAGGCTCAACACATATCAAGCTGACCAGCAGGATGCATAAAGCTATTGCTGTTCTGGAAATGAAACTGGCTGCTGAGATAATAAAGCGAAATCCCAAATTGGGAATGGATGATCGCTTGCTGTTGGATAAGGTAGATTACGAAAAAGGTACCATTGTGATCGGGGGCAGGGAGCTGGAATTAACCGACAAGTTGTTTCCAACTATCGATCCGTCTGATCCGTTTAGGCTAACAGAAGAGGAGCAGGAGCTGGCTGAAAAATTGCGCTTTTCATTTTTGAATAGTGAAAAGCTGCAGCGCCATATTAAAACGCTTTTCTCAAAGGGTGCCACCTATTTGTCGTATAACTCAAACTTATTGTACCATGGGTGTATCCCTTTGGATGAAAAAGGGGATTTTAAAGGAGTGGAGCTCAATGGAAAAATTTATAAAGGCAAGGCCTTGTGCGATCAGTTTGACCTGATTTCGCGACGTGCTTATTTTAACCGTGAGCATCCTGAAAGGATGAGCAAGGACCGCGATTATTTGTGGTATTTGTGGAGTGGGGCAGACTCACCTCTCTTTGGAAAAAAGAAGATGGCTACGTTTGAAAGATATTTTTTAAACGATAAGGAAGCCCAAAAAGAAGAAAGCAATATGTATTATAAGCTTCGTGATGATAAAGATACCTGTTGCCGGATTCTGGAGGAGTTTGGTCTGGATCCTGAATCTTCGCACATTGTAAACGGGCATGTTCCCGTGAAGGTTACAAAAGGAGAAAGCCCGGTAAAGGCCGAAGGAAAGCTTTTTGTGATAGATGGAGGGATGTCAAAGCCTTATCAAAAAGTAACCGGGATAGCTGGTTATACTTTAATGTACGATTCCTATAGCTTGATTCTTGCTGAGCATAAGCCCTTTGAGTCGAAACGTAAAGCTATAGAAGATGAGATTGATATCGTGTCAACAAGGAATATGATTGAACATGCCACTTATCGTATTTCTGTTGGAGATACAGATATAGGAAATGAACTCCGTAAACAAATTGAAGGGTTAAACAGGTTGCTTGAAGCTTACCGTAAAGGTATTGTAAAGGTGAAGAGGGCTTAATCAATCATTAGAGAAAAATACGCCTGTTTCAGTAGTCAGATTGCGTATTGTAAGTAAAAAGTTTAACCCCAGGGACACTGGGAACTCCAATAAACACTGAGATTTATATTGTCTTTGCGTTTCTACGAGTCCTTTGCATCCCTGGGGTTGAATATTGTGTAATCTTATTTACTTTAAATATGAATTAAGCATCCAAAGGGTTTTTTCAGTTTCCGATATATAATCACTCATCAAAGAAACGGTTCCTTCGTCATTAGCATCACCTGCCAGCGCTAAAATTTCTCTTTCAATACTTATAAGCGTCGAAAAATTATTGACAACAACTTCCACTGCCTGTATGCCATTGGAAATACCCTTTGTTTCCTCTATGGAGGATTTTTCAAGATAATCGCTGAAAGTATGTAATGGCTCTGTTTCCAGTGTTAAAATCCTTTCTGCTATTTCGTCAATTTTTATAACGGCATCATCGTAGTATTCTTCAAATTTGGCGTGTAATTCAAAAAAATCACGACCCTTAATATTCCAATGAAATCCCCTGAGGTTTTGATAAAATAATTGATAATTGGCAAGTAGTGTGTTTAATTTGCCGGATAATACTTTTACTTTGTTTTGATCAAGTCCTATTAAATTTTTCATGTCTGTAAGTTTTTATTGTTATTGTTTTTATTTGTTGATACAAAGATTGTTTTCTTTGATATATAAATCAAATCAATTGTTTTTATGTATGTATAGATATGATTTATAATAATTGATTATCTTTACGATACATGTGTATAGTCAGAAAAAAATGATAACAATTACTCAATTAGAATACGTTGTTGCAGTTGATACCTATCGGCATTTTGTTACGGCAAGTGAAAAGTGTTTTGTTTCGCAACCCACCCTGAGCATGCAAATAAAAAAGCTTGAAGAGGAACTGGATATTGTCATATTTGACAGGACAAAGCAACCCATTATTCCAACCCAAATTGGACAAAAAGTAATAGAGCAAGCAAGGAGAGTGTTGGCTGAGAATAACAGGATATATAGCTTGATCAAGGAGCACAAGCAAGATCTTTCGGGAGAACTAAATATGGGTATCATACCTTCTTTAGCGCCCTATTTACTGCCCTTGTTTCTTGGGGCGTTTACAAAAAGGTATCCTGAAGTAAAATTAAATATTTCAGAGCTTTTGTCTGAAGATATTATCAGGATGCTTCAGAAGGATCAGTTGGATATAGGCATACTGGTAACCCCCATAAAAGAAGCCGGGATTTTTGAAAAGCAATTGTTTTATGAGCGCATGTTTTTATATGTGAATAATTCGCATCTTTTGGCGCAAAAAGCAAGGGTAGAACCCGAAGAAATTGCTGGTGAAGGATTATGGTTGCTTAGTCATGGACATTGTTTTAGAAGCCAGGTTGTTAATTTGTGTTCATACCATGACCAGTTAAAGGAACGGGTTTCAGTGAATTATGAAAGTGGTTCGCTCGAAACGATTAAAAGATTGGTGGAGGATGAAGGTGGGTATACCTTATTGCCGGAACTTGCATTGACCGATCAGGTGCTGAACAACAAAAAGGCACAGGTAAAAAATATAGGAGCAAGTGACCCGTTAAGGGAAGTGAGTATGGTTTATTCACGCAATTTTGTTAAAAATCAGCTAATGGAAGTTCTTTTTAATACCATTAAGGAAGTGATACCTTCGCAGCTTTCATTACAAACAGAAGGTCATATTGTTGAATGGAGAAATTAATTAAATAAATGAGAACAGATACAGAAATTGGCATTGCTCTAAGTGGTGGTGGTGCCAGGGGAATCGCACATATTGGCGTGCTTAAAGCTCTTGAGGAATTTGATATGGTACCGGATAAAATTGCCGGAACCAGTATGGGGGCTATAGTGGGTGTGATGTATGCAGCCGGTTTTAATGCAGATGAAATTGCTTCGGTTTTAAAAACGGAAAAGATTTACAAGTGGTTTAAAGTAGAATGGTTCCATGCCGGATTGTTGAGTCTGGCGGGAGTTAAAGAAATACTATTTAAATATATTGGGTACAATGAATTTGAGAGGCTTAAAAAACCATACTGGGTTTGCGTTTCTAATTTGAATTCGGGGAAAGGTGAAATAGTAAATAAAGGAACAGGTTTGCTCGATTGGGTAATCGCCAGCGCAAGTGTTCCTGTTTTGTTTACACCTGTACCAATTAATGGCAGTAGTTATGTTGATGGTGGTTTGTTTCATAACCTTCCGGCCGAAGCACTGGTTAGTGATTGTAATACTATTGTTGGCTCAAACGTGATGCCGGTTAACAGGGAAGAAAACGTTGAATCGGTAAAGCAGGTGGGAGACCGGGTTTTTAACCTGGCTATTGCACAAAACACCTGGCATAGCAGAACTTATTGCGATTTTTATATTGAATCAAGGGCTATACGAAAATTTCCAACCTGGGACTATTCTAAGGTGGATGAGCTAATTGATGTGGGTTATGATTCTGCTTGTAAGGTGATAAAGAAATTTATGATACCAGAATTGCAAGGTTAATTTGTTGTGCTTATGTTTTATTTATCTTTGCCCACAAAATTATATCAATGAATTGGTTTCAGGTTAAGGCCTACATAAAGTATATATTCAAGGCGCGTTATAGGAGAGGGCACCGGATCCACCCGCCCTTTGCTTTCGATTTGGTTCGTCATTTGTTTTATGAAAAGCATTCATATTATCATTTTGAGGTAATCAATGAAATACGAGAAGAATTGGCGCATGACCATACTTTGGTTAAAGTTACAGATTTGGGTGCTGGCTCAAAAAAGTTTTTGCATAACGACAGAAAGGTTAAAGATATTCTTAAATATAACGCTACACCCAAACGTCAGGGGGAGCTAATTTCTCGATTAGTTGCTATGTTTAAGCCCCAAAATATTATTGAGCTTGGGACCTCCCTGGGGGTTGGCACACTTTATCTTGCAATGCCTGATTCTGCATCGAAGGTTTTTACCATTGAAGGTTGTCCGAATATATCTGTTTTGGCAGGAGAACTTTTTAAAAAGGCAGGAGCACATAATATTACCCCGATTAGTGGATCGTTTAATGATGAACTCCCTATTGTTTTAAGGCAATGTCAATCAGTAGATATGGTGTATTTTGATGGGCATCATGATTATCAGGCAACCCTTGATTATTTTAGCCTGTGCCTGGAAAAAGCTTCAAAGTCTGCCATTTTTATTTTCGATGATATTTATTGGTCGCGCGATATGGCTCAGGCATGGAAAGAAGTTGTAGCCCACCCGCAAGTATCTATTTCTTTTGATTTGTTTCGTTTTGGAATAACCATATTGAATAAAGAAGTAAAAAAACAGCATTATATGGTTAGATGGCCGTAGAGGGGGATCAATTATCAATGATCAATTAACAATGACCAATGACCAATGATCAATTAACAATAACCAATAACCAATTATGAATGACATTAATGTCTAATGACCAATGACATAATGACCAATGACCAATTAGCACCCTTCTCCCTTTTTCCCTTTAGAACTATTAAACATTAAGATTGTTAGTCATTAAATAACCGGAATTAGAGAATAAAATAATATTTGATGGCAAAGAGTATTGTATATACAAAAACTGGCGACAGAGGGAGAACCAGTTTGATAGGAGGTACCCGCATACCTAAAAATGATGTGAGGCTTGAGGCATATGGTACCGTTGATGAGTTAAATACATGTATTGGGATGATCCGTTCTTATGAGATTGATAGTGGCAGTAAGGACAGGTTAATTGATATACAGAAGAAGCTGTTTGAGATAGGCGCCTATCTGGCTACAGACTCCAATGTGGCTGATTTAAGAGAGAAAATGAACTATGATGAATCTGAAATACAGCAGCTGGAAGAAGAAATGGACCGGATGGAAGCAGCACTCCCTCCGTTGAAATATTTTGTACTTCCAGGTGGGGATCCATGTATAAGTTATTGCCATATTAGCAGAACGGTATGCAGAAGGGCAGAAAGAAGGATTTTAACCATGGCAGAATATTCAGAAGTACATCCCTGGGTAATAAAATATATCAACCGGTTATCGGACTATTTGTTTGTATTGTCTCGTTATTTGTCAAAACATTTTGAAGTAAATGAAATTCCTTGGATTCCTGAGTTGTGAGTTTTAAGTTTTTTTTTATATTCGCAGAAAATAACAGAATCAATATTTAACAAACATTAATATTTAAAATTTCAGGGTATGTATTGGACACTAGAATTGGCATCAAAATTAGAGGATGCACCCTGGCCAGCTTCAAAAGATGAATTGATCGATTTTGCGATTCGTTCAGGAGCACCATTGGAAGTTATCGAAAATCTTCAGGAGATTGAGGACGAGGGAGATATCTATGAGAGTATTGAAGATATATGGCCTGATTATCCTAGCAAGGATGATTTTTTCTTTAACGAAGATGAATATTAGTACCAGCCGGGGCTAAAGAGAAAAGAAGCTGTTATGGTGTAAAAATCATAGCAGCTTTTTTTATGTTTGGCTATTAGTTGTTGCTTATTGGCTTGATCCGCCATAAGCTATCCGCTATTCGCTATCCGCTATAAGCTAAAAGCTATCCGCTATAAGCCCCTAGTTTTCAAACTCAGAATAGGTTTCATCTAAATTATATTCCGACCTGTCTTCGCCCCGGTCAATTTCCGGGAGTTCTTTCCATGTAAAGATTTCTTTTTTGTTTTTGGGGCGGAACATTTCCAGCCAGTAAAAGCCCTGAAGTCTGAGTTCTTCGTCGGGAACCAATATGATAGGCGACATTTTTCCTGTTGGGGATACCTGCATGTTGATTTTACTAACCATTCTTTCTTTCAGGTAGATAATCATATTGCTGCATTCAGCCTTGTTAACACCAATGGCGTTCTCTTTATCCATGGGGTAGTATATTGACTGGGCATTGCCATCAACATCAATTTTATATATCTCGTTGTCCTTAACGAAACCAGTCATGCTTTTCCCTTTAATCTGGTTGTATCGGCCAGAATCTTCTTCCGAAATGATAAAGGCGCGGTTTATTAAATCCACCTTATCCATTACTTCGTTTTTGGTATACATTTTAATTTCATCGGCAGTGAGCTGGTTCCCCAACGACCACATAATGGGTTCATGATAAAACGAGTTGGTTGTATCCCTCGAATCAAATACCATGGAGTCGCACCTGCCTTGCATGTCGCTACGGTAGTATTGTACTTTTCTGTATGCTTTAATCAGTTTTTCTTCAGGGTTTTCTAAGGGAACAGCTTCCAGGGTGTCTGCATGTAAAAATAAGGTATCGTTGTTATAAATCTGCATTAAAAGAGCATCTTCAGTAGTTAAGGCATCCTGGGTTAGTTCATTGTAAAAACCGTAGTTTCCTGCTATAATCACATGGTTTGCTGTGTCATGTAGTTCCATGTTGTTAAATACCTCTCCAATGCCGTTTTTCCTGTCGTAATGTATCGAATCTCCTTTTAAAAGCTGTTTGCCGTCAACGTATGCATTGTGCTGTAAAAGGGCAACATCGTTTTGGGTATCGTAAAAACCAGATTCAGCATAAATAGTATTTTCTTCGCTTATAATAAACGTGGGACCTTCAATGCTGGCTACCTTTGTTACGGTGTGGTAAGTTAAGGTATCTGAAAACATGGTGTATTTAGGGTTGGTTACCACAACACTGTCTTTATAAAAAGCGGTATTGGTATTCGGGTAATAATAACCTTTTTTACTGGTTAAAATATTATCCTTGTTTACAATTTTACCATTGTTGTAATAATATGCAATGTTGTTTTTTCTGTCGTAGTCCAGGTATTCGGTGGTTAAGGTTACGTCTTTGTTAACCAGCTTTACGTTTTCTCTTACTTCGGCAAGTCCGGTATTGCCGTAATAATTTAGTTTTTTTCCGTACAGGTGTAGTGTGTCGTTCTGAATGATATGGATATTACCAACTGCGTTTAACTTGTTTTCTTTTTCATACAGATATGCAGTATCACAGAACATGGTTGCTGTTTCATGGGTAAACTTAACGTTTCCGATAAGAACATTAACGTCTTTCCCAAATATGGCTTTGTTGCCCTTTAAAAAATCGGCATGTTTAACATTGATCTTTTTTTGACCATGAAGAGCGCTTATAAAAAATAAGCATAAAAAGTATGGTAATGTGCTCTTAAAAGTGCGTATCATTAAAAACAACAAATTGAATAAATATTTTTGGCAAAAATAGCAGTAAAAAGCAAATAAAGAAATAGTATGTTATTGCCCGAGTTTTTTTTCTAACAAATTTGCCTTTGGGGCTTTGGCTGCAGAGGTTTCAAAACTAACTCTTCTTTTAAGATAGATGGTATCTGGCAATTGATCCCTTCTTGGGTTGTACTGAATTATATTTTTCATGTAATCCTCAGCATCAATAACCATGCTAATTTTATATCCCTTATTAAATTCAAGAGAAAAACTACCCAGACTGTCTGTTTTTGAATGTTGGATATCAAAGGAGCTTTTGTCGATATTTTCCTGATAGAAGCATTGCGAAACAATTGAAGAATTGGAAACAGGCGCCAGGGTTTCATCATCAATAACCACAGCATTTCCGGTAATGTAATAAGCCTCCCGTATACAAGAGGTGTTTATTATCAACAAAGAAATGATGTAGAAATATATTTTCCGCCCCGAAGTAACCATCTTCCAATCTTCACGTTAAGCCCTCCTAAATTATATAAAATAATTTACTTTATCCAGTTTTTATACTCAAAATTACATCCTGACCATTCTTCCCTGATGGTGATATAAGTATCTAATTGTTTCTCCTTAATCCATTCGTGTATGGCATCTTCTTGTTTTTTCTGAGTCATGATATCGGTAATCAACTGATAATCGTTGCTCATATTGGCGCGGTGAGGGGGAATTTTTCTTTTTTGCTTAATGATGATGAAAACATCTTTTCCCTTTTCATCCTTAATGTTAAACGGCTCTGAAATCTCTCCCTCTTCAAGTTTTTGAAGCTCTTTTGCCAGTGCTGGTTGGCGCATGGCAGCTAACACTTCCAGTTCGAATTGAGACGATTGTGTGCGTTGGTTCACCATCAACCCTCCGTTGGTTTTGGTATCCTTATCCATCGAAAAATAATAAGCGGCATCTTCAAAACTTAATTTCTCGTCGTTAATTAAGGTTTTGATTGAATCCAGCCTGCTTATAGCCTTGGTGTTGGCATCAGCCGATACTTTTGGTTTTAACAGGATATGGCGCACGTTGATCCTTTCTCCTTTTTTATCCAGCAACTGGATGATATGATAACCAAATTCTGTTTCCACAATTTTAGAAACCTTGTTTTTTTCCTGGATATTAAATGCTACGTTAGCAAACTCAGGTACGTAGGTCGAACGTGTTGCCCATCCCATTTCACCTCCACGACTGGCGCTACCCGGGTCTTCAGAATAAAGAACCGCTAATGTACCAAAGTCTCTGCCTTCGGCCACCTGGCGCTGAAAATCACGCAGCTTTGATTTTACCCTGTCAATTTCCTTTTGGTCAATTTTAGGGTAAATAGCAATTTTTTGAATTTCGTATTGTACAGGTACCATAGGCAAACTGTCCGGGTCTGTTTTTCTGTAGTAGGCCCTAACCTGCGAAGGTGTTGGCTCAATACCGCTGGTGATGTTTTGTTGCATTGAATTGGTTAACATCTGGTCGCGCACTACCTGCATTTGCTCCTTTTTAATTTGAATGATCGATTTTTTAAACCATTCTTCAAGCTTATCTTTTCCTCCGGCACGGTCAATGAACATATTCATTTTGCGATCCACCTCGTTAATAACCGAATTCTCATTTACTTCAACACTATCCAGTACGGCCTGGTTTAGCATCATTTTTTGAATTAACTGTTGTTCAAAAAGCTGACATTTCAAGTCGCCTTTAGCCGACATACCTTGCATGATGGCTTGTTGGTACTGGTATTCAATGTCCGATTTTAAGATGGCATTGTCGCCAACAACGGCAATAACCTCGTCAATTACATTTTTTTGTGCAATCAAAGTTGTTTCAAATGAAAAGATGGTTATTATTGAAATGATCAGTGAGAAATATATTTTTTGCATAAGGTAATTTTTTGCGCAAATTTAATAGAATTTTATAACTTTTTGCTTCAAACCTTCCTGGTATAACTCTTCTTCAAGATTTTGGATGAATTCGATGCGTTTTTTGTTTAGCAATATAGCTTTAATTTTATCTGAAACATACTGTATAGGAGCTACTTCATCTGTTTTGTGGTAATCGCGGAACGAAACCATGTAATGAGACAGCGAATCGGAAGTTTCGTAAAATTTATTGTACTTTAAAAAGTTTGGATTATTGGGAATAGGGGAGGGCATCAAATCGGAAATGGTTTTTACCGATACCCATTTGTCTAAAAAGTTATCAAAATTTTGAGCATTTTGATAGCAATATTCCTCCAGTGCAACTAAATCTTCCGGTTTATCAGACTTATACCATTTTTTAAGTTCTGATAGTTTGGGTGCATTCAGGGGAATCTTTATAAAGATACCTTGAATAACATCTTCGTTTAAAATAAAATTTTCACTCATCTGGTTGTAATAATCCTCTATTTCGTTGTGAGTAATCAGAGGGGAATGTTTTGCCAATAAGAGTTTTTGCTGGTATTTATTAATTAAAAGTGATGCCCTGTAATCCTTTAAAATCTGATTCACATCTTTTTCTTCAGGAGATAAATTCAGTTCTGCTTTCCTGAGCAACAGAGTTTCTTTTACCCATCTCGAAATATAGTTCTGGGTAAAAGCCAGACTGTCATTTTTGCTTAAGTTTTTGGGAATAGCTTTTTGTAGCTCGTCTATCGTTAATATCTGTCCATCCACTTCGGCAACAGGAGCCGATGTTTCGTGGTTTGAAATGGTATTACACGAAGTGAGTATGTAAACTATCAATATTCCTGTAAAAGATGCTAATCTCATTTTAAGGTTTACTTTTTATTGTTTTTTGCGAATACTTTAAGGCTTTAGTGTTGACAACCGGATTGAATTTTTCTTTAAGCTGGTTTATCCATTGGTTTTCAATTTCAGTCTGGTAATCGCTAATAACCTGTCCCTTAGTTTCGTCAAGTGCTTTTTGTTTTTTAGCAGTTGTTTCGCCTATGGCATATACATAAGGGTAGGCTTCATCTGTTTTGCCTTCTGATTTTTTGATGTTCCAAACCTGCTTGTCGATAGCCACGTATTCCCCTTTTTCAAATTCACCATTGATACATTTGATTTTATCTGTTCCGATAATTTGTTTTAATGAGTCCACAGATATTTCAGGTGTAGCTGTCAAATGACTTTTTACTGTTTTAATATCTTTTTTGTCTTTGATAAAGAAGGCCTTTCCAATCAATTTTTCCGGATAAAAATAATCTGATTTGTGGCTGTTGAAATAGTTTTCAATTCCAGCACTATCCTGGCTGGCTTTATTCCAGATTTCTTTTTGACTAATTTCAAATATCAGCAGACCATCATGATATTCGTTTAATAAAAATTTGTATTCCGGGTATTTATTTTCCAGCTGGCTTTTTTCGTAGTCAAGGATAGATTTTTCAATAAAGTCGTTTACCAGTTGCTCTATTAAGGCCGCTTTTCGCTTTTTAGTAAACTGGCGGTTCGACTGTAAAAACTCTTTTAACGAACCCGTATTTACCTCTTGTGAAGCAAATGATGCAATGCTGCCGGTTAATTCTTCAAGGCTTTTGTAAAAAACCGGATCTGCTTCAATGGAAGCGTTTTCTTTTAGCTGATTGATAAGCTCTTTGTTTTCCTGGTAGTTATATTCTTTTTTCAAACGGTCGATAACTACTTTCTTTTCCTTGAAAGCCCTTTCATCTCTTGAAATTTTATTTGTGATTTCATCTTCCATTTCCTCAAAACTTTTAATGCCTCTTTTTTCTAAAAGTTTGATAATATGGAAGCCGTATGGAGTGCGGATTACTTTTGAAATAGCCCCGATTGAATCCAGTTTATAGGCTGGTTCGCTAAATTCAGGGATCATCCTTCCGGTACCAAACCATGGCAATTCCCCGTTGTTGCGTGCACTGTTTTTGTCTTCAGAGAAGTTTTGTGCCAGGGTTCCAAAGTCGTCTCCTTTTACTATTTGCTGGTAAATGGAATCAATCCTGGCTTTCTTTTCTGCAATAACACTTTCTGGGGCATCAGGTCTGAACATCATCATGATGTGTGCTGTTTTTAATTCCCCCCTGTTATCCCTTTTTTCGTGTACTTTAATTAAATGGTAGCCAAAGGATGTTTTTACAATATCCGAAACTTCACCAACAGCTGTATTGTATGCAGCCGATTCAAAAGGGTAAACCATCATAAATCCACCAAAAAATCCAAGCTTACCCTGGTTTTGTTTTGCAGATGGGTCTTCAGAAAATTCTGCAGCCAACTTATTAAAGTCCTCACCCTTATTAATTCGTTCTTGTATGGATTTGATTTTGTTGTATGCTCTTAATGTGTCTTCGGGAGAAGCCGATTTTTCTGTGCGGATTAAAATATGACTGGCATTCACTTCCTGGGTTAGACGTTGATAGGCTTCTTTTTTTAGTTCCTCTGTTACCGACTTGTCCGATAAATAAGGTTTGGCCAGTTCTGCCTTGTAATAGTTAAATTCCTTAACAAATGAATCTAAGGTGTCAAACCCCTGGGCCATGGCCTCATGTACTTTTAACTTATAGTTGACAAACAGGTCGATATATTCCTTTTTTGATTTTGGTTCTTCGGTGTAACTGTTGTTTTTTCCATAAATAAAATCAAACTCTTCAATACTATAGTTATTATCTCCAATAGTTACTAAAGTGTGAGAATCCTGTGCTGATACTGTATTTATGATAATTAGTGCAACCAGGATAAATAGAAGCTTAACTCTTGTCATTTTTATTCAATTATGGTACTAAAATTTTCATGTCCTTAGTTCAAACATATTTTTTGATGTATTATTGTGTTTGAAGCTAATTCGGGTGGCTAAAGAAAGCAAAAAAGGCTGAGAAAGAAAAGTTAATGAAAGGTTAAAGGTGAATTAGCTGATAGCGAATAGCTAATAGGACGCTTCGCTTTAGCTAATAGGACGCTTCGCTTTAGCTAATAGGACGGCTTCGCCTTTAGGGAAAAGGATTGGTTATTGGATATTAGTCATTAGTTGTTAGTCAATGGTCATTAGTCAATGGTGGTTGCTTATAGCTGGTAGCGAGTAGCTAATGGTTTTTTAGAGGTAGGGGAGCCGATGGTCTATGGGAAAATATCTATCAATTGTATAACATTATAGGATCCGATCTTTATAATCAAAAACGGAAATAAGATCGGTTCCTTACCTTTTGTATAGAGAGCTGATAGCGAATAGTAAATAGGACGCTTCGCTTTAGCTTTTAGGACGGCTTTGCCTTTAGGGAAAGGGTTGGTTATTGGATATTAGTCACTATGTCAATGGTCAATTGTCAATGGTTATTAGTCAATGGTCTATGGGAAAATATCTATCAATTGCATAATATTATAGGATCCGATCTTTATAATCAAAAACGGAAATAAGATCGGTTCCTTACCTTTTGTAATAGATAGCTGATAGCGAATAGCTAATAGGACGCTTCGCTTTAGCTTTTAGGACGGCTTCGCCTTTAGGGAAGGGGTTGGTTATTGGTCAATGGTCAATAGTCAATTAGTCAAAGGTCAATGGTGGTAGCTTATGGCTGGCAGCTAGTAGCTATCTGCTCATCAATCACCACTCACGCTACTTTCTGTTCGCTATTGCCTCAATCTGCTCTTTGTCACTTATATCCGGGAATTTTTCCAGGATAGTACGTGCTACTGTTTTTGATTTTGCAGTTTGTTGGTATTTTACATGGAGTTGTAGCAGGGCTACATAAAATCCGGGGTCGTTAGGGGAGTTGTCGATAGCCGTTTTTAAGAATTTTATGGCTTCTGTTTTATTGTTTTCAAAATCATACATCATGGCTATGTTATAGGCAATTCTGGAATTTTTGGGCGATAATTTATGTGCTTTTAGCAAATATTCCATTGACTCGTCATATCGTTTTTGTTCCGATAAAAAGAGCGAGTAGCTAAACATAGTGTTGCCATCTTCAGGCATATGTTTCAGGTAATCTTTAAATAATAAATCTGTTTTTTTATGTTCTCCTTTTGAATTATATAATAAAGCCAGGTTGATTTTAATGGTATGGAGCTGATCGTCTTGTTTTAACGCCCTTTTAAAAAACTCTTCTGCTTTGTCAATTTGGTTTGTGTTGTAATAATAGTTGGCCAGGTTGAATTTTCCGGTAGGGAAATCTGCACTGTACCTTAATGTTTCCAGATATTCATTTTGAGCCTTTGCATACGCTTTTTTGTATTTGACCGGAATCTGATCGGGCTGTAGGGTATTTAGTTTTGTGGCACACTCAATTCTGATGGCTTTTGTATTGTCGCTAAGCATTTCTAACACTTTATTGAGCGACTTTTGATCATTAACAACCAGACTTTGCAAGGCATTATAACGGATGTGTCCGTTAAAATTGTTTATGGCTGTGTATAAAATATCTTTCGACTGTGATTGGTAATACACACCAAGGTAATGTACGGCAATGGCTCTGACTATCTCGGGGTACACCTCGTCTTTATATATGTTTACCAGGTCATCAAATCCTTTGGGGCTTCCTGTTTGTGCTTCTTTAAAGGCCAATCCGTATTGGTACGGTCTGCCCACGCCATGCCATTTGTTTACGTAATCAATAGCCCATTGGGTCGATTTATCTGCATGGCATTGGTTACAGGCATTAGGTGTTCCAAGTTCTTTGGTTAAATCCGGACGGGGAATTCTTATGCTATGGTCGTTACGGTAGTCTACCCCCATATAAAACTGAGCCGGCATATGGCAATTGATACAACGGGTTCCTTCGCCCACTGCAAACTTAACGCCATCATCAGCAATTACCGCATTGCCTTGTTCCCCAAATTTTTTATGGAAATGGTGGTTGTAAGTATCATAATCATCTGCCCTGTGACATTGAGTACAAAGTCGGTTATCTTCAAAGTGGCGCCTGGTGCTGTGTACATCGTGGCAATCGTTGCACTGAACGTTTTGCATAAACATCTTGCTCTGGGTAAAAGACCCATAAACATAATCCTCATCTAAAATCTGGCCATCAATGTGATAGTTTTCACCTGTAGGGAGGTTTGGAATAGTATGGTTGTATATATCAGCACTGTGTTTAAAATCAGAAACGGTACCACGTCGGGTATGGCAGCGAACACACAAATCAGTGTACTGTTTGTTGTCAATATTGCTGGTTTGTACCACCAGTCCATAGTTGTTGTGTTCGTTACGTGCGTATTCAGCTTTAGCTGCCCATTCAAGGTGTTTTGAGGCCGGGCCATGACAGGCTTCGCAGCTTACATCAATTTCGTTCCAGGTGGTGTTGTACGAATCATGGTCAACATCGTAACCTTTTACCAGGTTTGTGGAGTGGCAATCGGCACACATGCTATTCCAGTTTTGAGCCTGGTTGGTCCAGTGAAGCCAGTTGTTGTGTTCGATGATTTCATCTTTATAAATTTCATTGGCCATATGGTACCATGCATTGTCCTTTGAATTCCATGTTAGCGGAAGGGTTTGCAGGCGTCCCTTGTCAAATTCAACCAGATATTGCTGCAACGGATAATAGCCAAAAGTGTACTTAACTTCAAATTCTTCCATTTCACCATTTTCACCATCAGTATACACAAAGAATTTATCATCCTTCCTAAAAAGTTTATGTGTCATGCCGTTGTATTCAATGGTTTGGTTGTTGAAATTACCCAATACGGTTGAGTCGTTGGCAGGTTGCATGGCCAGGTCGTGATCCGATCCAGTCCATTGGGTATATTCATTTAGATGGCATTCAATACATGCTTGGCGTCCTACATATTGGGCTGAATCCAATGTAGTATCGCTGGATTGACCGTAGGTATGGATTAAAAGATATAGAGGCACGGTTAATATGGTAACAGCCATTGCCGTAAAGCTGATTCTTTCAATTTTTTTACGATTCTCCATTATACGTAAGTTAATTGCGATTTTGAAAACGACTTTCTTTTGGTTGGTTTGCTGGTATCAACCAGTATATCACCATTTTTTATGGTGATAGGAAAATAATCTAACGGACGGGTGGCGGGAGAAGATAATACTTCGCCAAACCTGTTGAATTGTGATGCGTGGCAGGGACAGTTAAACCCGCCGGTTTTTATGTTGGATTGTACTATGCATCCCAAATGGGTACATTTTATCGACATGGCAATAAATCCCCCGTCATCAAACCTCCTAAGGAAAAACTGACCTGTTAAAAACGGGTATGGCTTATTTTTTTCAAAAGAGTCGGCTTTCCCGGCATTGAATAATTCCTTTTTATCTTTTTCGAGATGTGTTTTGCTGATGCTTCCTTTTATCAAAAAGAAAGTTTCAATAGAAGCCGCAGCTATGAATAACCGTTTTATAAATGTTCGTCTGTTAAACTTCATTGTTCTTCAATAATTAAAAAATCAGCAGCATCCCTTTGCCTCTAAGTAAGAGAGATATAAGTAACATACAAATGTAGGAAGCAAATAATATGGTAACCGATGCCATCATCAATTCAGTTTTGTTGGCCTTGTGTTTTTTATCCCAAAATGAAAGGAAACCGAGTGCAGGACCCATGTATAGGGAAAAGGGTATTAATCCTGTAGCTATCCACGATGGCCATGATTTAAACCAAAGGTCAAAGTGTAAAAAATGATCGAGAATATAGATTAACACAAATGTGTATACAAATGAAAATATACCGGACTGAATGGTGATTTTTTTGCCCAAAGCTGAGTTGAACCAAACCCCTGTGTTTGGTTTTAAAAAATTAAAATATGGCAAGTAAAGGAAAAAGAATCCCATTGTTATTGGAATAATTACTGCGCTAAAAACAGGATGCACATGCAGTAGCAGCTCTTGTGCTCCCAGAAAATACCATGGCGCTTTGCTCGGATTTGGACTTTTTAGCGGATTGGCCTGGTGGAGCAATGGGGCATGGTAAAATACAGCTACCAAAAATATGCCTGCCAAAACCAGACTGGCTACCATTACTTCTTTCCAAACCAGGTGAGAGATCACATCTACCTTATTTTTTTCTTTGGTTTTAGGAAGAGCAACACCTCCTGCTTTTCGTACCAGCCAAAAATGCATACACATTAAAAAAATAAAAAGGATGGGAAATATCCCTGTATGTAACGAATAAAAATTGAGCAAGGTATTTCCATCAACGGTTTCGCTACCCCTTACCAGGTTTGCAATATGATGCCCAACACCCGGAATATATTCAATAATCTGTGTAATTACGGTTACAGCCCAGTAGGCCAGCTGATCCCAGGGTAAAAGATATCCGGTAAAACTTGATGCAACAACTAAAAACATCATCAGCAAACCATAAACCCAGTTTTCTGCCCGTTTTTTATATATAGATTGTGTGTATAAAACCCTGATTAAATGTAAAAATGATGCTATAACCAACAGCTTGGCGGATAAATGGTGCAGGTTGCGGATGAACTGACCAAAAATGGTGTTGCTTTGAAGTGCCAGGATTGATTCGTAAGCATGCTCAACAGTAGGAATATACGAAAACCTTAATATAAGTCCGGTGAAACAGAGTAAAACAAAAAGCAATGCAGATATACCCCCTAAGCCAAAAGTGTGAGTAAAATTTGTTGCCCTGGAATCAATTTTAACCGGGTGCAGATGAAGTAAGAATTTTTGTATTGATGATGGAATCTTTGTTCCTGTACTTTTTACTGCCATTATAAGTTGTGTATGTTACAAAAGAGACAACACAAAGAAACATAAAAATAGCAAATATTTTAAAACCACCCATCTGTCCGGCCACAGGTGGATGGTTGATTTCCTTGATGCATAATGCATTACTATAAAAATAATAAACATCACGGGAATCAATCTTCCCCTGGTAGGGGGTGTGAGAAAACTCTTTTAACTAAGAGTGGTTACTTACAAACTGAAAGTACTTTCTCGTTATACTCCTCCATACATCCTCCCGTTTGATCGGGACAGGCTCTGAAGTGGAAACTACC
>NZ_JAPDPI010000139.1 GCF_026013615.1 Plebeiibacterium marinum | reverse complement strand
ATATTGAAATAACAAAAAATAAAAAAGCCTGTAAAACATACATTTTACAGGCTTTTAACTTATTTAGTTTTTTAAGTAGTCGGGGTGGAGAGATTATACCCCTTTCCTGTAATTATCTATAATACAGCAATGTATATTTTTGTCATTTCATCAACTCACTAATAGCTCACCAATAAATTGATGTTAATTACTTGATTTTAATGTCCTTTGACATAAAGTAAAGATACAGAAAATCATTGGGTTTTGAAACCAAAACCATACAAAATAAACGGACTTCAATAATTACTTCACTTCTATATTAGATAATCCTTTGCGTATAAAAATGCTCCTTTTCTTTAAATAATTTCATACTCTCTACTGATCCATTATCATAATTCAGAACGAGAAGATATACACCGGTTTGTTGAAAATACATAGTCAGTTGTTCACGTAAACTGTTCATAACACATTTACCTGTCATTGAGAA
>NZ_JAPDPI010000138.1 GCF_026013615.1 Plebeiibacterium marinum | reverse complement strand
AAAGTTATACAGGCAGATGTTACCAATGGCAGGGGGGAGCGCAATGTTGTTGATGGGGATCTGAACCTGTTGCAGGGTTTTGAGTTCAATGCCGCTACTTCATTGGATGAGGTGATGAAGGCAGCTTATACAGTTGGTTTTGACAGGGTATCTGGACTTGCAGCCATTGCGATCCAGTTTGAGGATCCGAGTTTGGAATTGCAGCAAGTAGAGGGGGCGACCCAGGCGAGGTTTACCGTAGGCTTGGCAGCCGTTAACTTTGAGACCGGTGATTACGAGGTTGATGTCGTTCATTCCGAATCGGTAGAAATCGCATCCAAGGCAGCTGTGCAGGTAGACATCGAGGCGGGAATTTCTGCCAATAGCGAGCAGCCCGTATTTTTGGTACTTGGGGTGGAATATTACCAGGCCGTGAACGGAGAGCTTTACCTCATCAACAACAAAGAGAGCAGGGCATTGTTGCTGGCAACAGTGGACATGCCGTAGTAGTAAAA
>NZ_JAPDPI010000137.1 GCF_026013615.1 Plebeiibacterium marinum | reverse complement strand
AAAGTTATACAGGCAGATGTTACCAATGGCAGGGGGGAGCGCAATGTTGTTGATGGGGATCTGAACCTGTTGCAGGGTTTTGAGTTCAATGCCGCAACTTCATTGGATGAAGTGATGAAGGCAGCTTACACAGTTGGTTTTGACAGGGTATCGGGCCTGGCAGCCATTGCGATCCAGTTTGAGGATCCGAGTTTGGAATTGCAGCAAGTAGAGGGGGCGACCCAGGCGAGGTTTACCGTAGGCCTGGCAGCCGTTAACTTTGAGACCGGCGATTACGAGGTAGATGTCGTTCATTCCGAATCTGTGGAAATCGCATCCAAGGCAGCTGTGCAGGTAGACATCGAGGCGGGAATTTCTGCCAATAGCGAGCAGCCCGTATTTTTGGTACTTGGGGTGGAGTATTACCAGGCCGTGAACGGAGAGCTTTACCTCATCAACAACAAAGAGAGCAGGGCATTGTTGCTGGCAACAGTGGACATGCCGTAGTAGTAAAA
>NZ_JAPDPI010000136.1 GCF_026013615.1 Plebeiibacterium marinum | reverse complement strand
CCTTTGTCTAAAATAATTATTGGAGATAGTTTCAGACTTACAGCCTGAGATTTACAGCTTGGTATTTTCAAGGGGCGATGCCCCTTGTTGTGAAGACAAAGGCTTTCAGCCTTAAATTTATCATTAATTAAGATTCTATTCTAAAGCAATAATTTTATGGCTAGACAGTACGCATATAAAAAAAAGCCATCAGAAAAAGTTCTGATGGCTTTTTGAGCGGGAGACGGGATTCAAACCCGCGACCCTTAGCTTGGAAGGCTAATGCTCTATCAGCTGAGCTACTCCCGCTTGTTATTATTTTGAGAGCCAATGGAGGGACTCGAACCCACGACCTGCTGATTACAAATCAGCTGCTCTAGCCAGCTGAGCTACATTGGCAATACTGTTATTAAAACCATCTGTTTCTGGTTTTGTGGGGAGAGCAGGATTCGAACCTACGAAGACGAAAGTCAGCGGAGTTACAGTCCGCCCCAGTTGGCCACTTTGGTATCTCCC
>NZ_JAPDPI010000135.1 GCF_026013615.1 Plebeiibacterium marinum | reverse complement strand
CATAACCGAACCCTATCCGAACACAACCCGAACAGCACCCGAACAAACCCGAGCGCTACCCGAACAATTCCCGAAGCCGTATCGAAAAAGCACCCCAAAAGCGATTTTTCAGAATAATTTTTGCCGATTTCGGCCATTTTCAGAATAATTTTCGGTGTTTTTGGGCATTTTTTGAATAATAGGTGCTTTTTTAAGCTTTTACACTATGCCATCACTAGAGACCACATTCTTAATCCTCAGCAGAACAAAGACTTACCCACACAAAAAGTCACAATAATATTATAATGATTTTTTTATTGGATTATTTTACGTTGACTATGTTGGGATGTATTTTATATCTTCACCCATCCCCATCTTTTCCAAAGTTTAAAACTTTGGAAAAGATTCTGGATTCTTCTTCAGGCCCCAATTTCATATCCCTGTCTGTAAACGAAAAAAGGACAGCTTTCACTTGGAAAACTGTCCTTTTTTAAAAGTCGGCGGCGACCTACTCTCCCACAGTAC
>NZ_JAPDPI010000134.1 GCF_026013615.1 Plebeiibacterium marinum | reverse complement strand
TCAAACTTTTCATAATCAATCTCTATTAAAACATCACCAGACATGGTAAGGTATTTATTGTATCCTCTATTATTAATGTTGGATTTTGTGAGTTTTCCAGATTTTACTTTTTTCTCCAATCTGGATAATCCTCTTTTCCTGTTATATGCATCTTTTGATGCTCTTTTTTTTGAATAGGAAATAATGAGCCGTTTCCTATCAGGCTTATTGATGCAATACACTTCTCCATCGCTTAAGGTCAAGTTGAGAATCTTTTGTTTGATGGCTTTTGATTCATTCTTTAGCCGAGCTCCCAGGATATATTCGTATTTGTCTTGTTCCAGAGAAATTAAGTTATTTTTTGACAACAGGCCCGAATCTGCAATAACTATTGGTTTTGATAAGTTAAACTTGGCGCTTATTTTTTCTAAAAACGGGCTAAGTACATGACAAAACTTTATAACATTCATCTAAATCATTGTTGTTAATGGGATTACTTAATGCATGAGCCATTCTGATTAAACCATATTTAA
>NZ_JAPDPI010000133.1 GCF_026013615.1 Plebeiibacterium marinum | reverse complement strand
TCTGGATGACTGGATAAAGATCGTTGAAAATGTTCCTCATCATGGAAATGAATTCCTGTTACTGATTTGATTAATTCAAATACAGGTTTGGCTGTCCCCCCGGTAAATACATTGGCCAACAAGGGCAGGCCTTTTTCAAATAGAATATTTTTTAGTGACATCGTTTTATGTTTATAGATTTTTTACTTGCGTTTGTCTGCTGCGTTGTCGGGAAATGAAACCACGTTCATCATCTCCCTCAAACGGCTCCTTACCCTTGCCCCATACTGCTTTTCAATTTCTGAGGCATTCAAATTGGTTGTCATATGGGTGATCAATCCATCAGAGATAAACAGGTCGTATCTGGATAAAACTATCTCCGATAACGCATTGCATTCATTGCCAAAATGCTTTAGATTTTCTTCAGCTCCTAAATCATCAAAACAGATCGTTTTCGGAATCTTTGCTCCTGGTTTTATTTCAAAAGATTTCTTGCTATACCGGTGAATCACATCATAGCCATCTTTATGAAATTCAAAGCTGATATCCCT
>NZ_JAPDPI010000132.1 GCF_026013615.1 Plebeiibacterium marinum | reverse complement strand
AGGGATATCAGCTTTGAATTTCATAAAGATGGCTATGATGTGATTCACCGGTATAGCAAGAAATCTTTTGAAATAAAACCAGGAGCAAAGATTCCCAAAACGATCTGTTTTGATGATTTAGGAGCTGAAGAAAATCTAAAGCATTTTGGTAATGAGTGTAATGCGTTATCGGAAATACTATTATCCAGGTACGACCTGTTTATCTCTGATGGATTGATCACCCATATGACAACGAATTTGAATGCCTCAGAAATTGAAAAGCAGTATGGGGCAAGGGTAAGGAGCCGTTTGAGGGAGATGATGAATGTGGTTTCATTTCCCGACAACGCTGCAGACAAACGCAAGTAAAAAATCTATAAACATAAAACGATGTCACTAAAAAATATTCTATTTGAAAAAGGCCTGCCCTTGTTGGCCAATGTGTTTACCGGGGGAACAGCCAAACCTGTATTTGAATTAATCAAATCAGTAACAGGAATTCATTTCCATGATGAGGAACATTTTCAACGATCTTTATCCAGTCATCCAGA
>NZ_JAPDPI010000131.1 GCF_026013615.1 Plebeiibacterium marinum | reverse complement strand
CCCCCCATAAACCAACTTTTCCCGTTCCAACCTCATCTCGTCCCTCCCCATATTGCCTAGGGCATGCTTCGCATATCTGGTTTTATTGGGGGCATTCATTACCATCGCCCCAAACCCCCAGGCTGAAAACCATTGATATAAATTATTGATAAGATGAATGTTTTGTTGCCAAAAGAAGTTTTACCATCAAAAAATTACATCAATGGTTTTTGGTTATTTACATTTCGCTTAACCCATATAACATATCATGGTTGGCTAATTGTCGCTACGCTGTCACGACTTTTCAGGCAGCATCATTTATTTACCTCTGCTCCAACCTATAGACGTTCATTAATAACACTTGGCAAACATACCTCTATATTTTAGTTAACCTCTCTTAAACCTGCAATTAGCGAAGAAAGATTTCAAAACGACCATGTCACCGACTAAGTGAACGACTATGTCTCCGACCATGTGTATTTTAATACCGCTTACTAAAATACCAACACCCAAATCACAATCATTTTACTCCACACGTTCTTTCAAGTGCATTATTTTGCACAT
>NZ_JAPDPI010000130.1 GCF_026013615.1 Plebeiibacterium marinum | reverse complement strand
TAGATAGGGTGGTTACCTATTGTATGGTTGTGGTCATGGAGGCCCTTGCGAAGATGCAGGGGCCTTTTTTAATGGCTTTCAAAAGCCAGTGCCATTAGTTCTTGTTCATTCCGGGACAGGTTGTGCTGTGATGCAAATACAAATATTTTTTTTGTTGCCATTACAAATTACGTTTAGGGTTGATTAAATCTGCATCCTGGAGTTTGCGTCCCAGGGTATCATCTTTACCAACAAGAAAAATATCATCAGAAAGGCCTAATACCACCAATACCTGTACATAACTGCCAATGGCTACACTTTCAGCGCCTTGTTCAATGGAAACCAACGTGCGGCGGCTGATTCCAGCCCGTTCAGCAACCTGTTCCGCAGTAAGCTTGCGCCTTAAGCGAGCTAATTTTATGTTTTCACCAAGGCCTGACAACACTTTCTTATGTTTTGGTAATAGTTTAATCCCTCTCATAATGTGTAATATTATATACAAATATAGCAATTATGTGCAAAATAATGCACTTGAAAGAACGTGTGGAGTAAAATGATTGTGATTTGGGTGTTGGTATTTTAGTAAGCGGTATTAAAATACACATGGT
>NZ_JAPDPI010000012.1 GCF_026013615.1 Plebeiibacterium marinum | reverse complement strand
TAGAAATAGCCATTAGCTAATAGGACGGCTACGCCTTTAGGACGCTGCGCTTTAGCTTAAATGTTAGCTACTAATACAACTTTTGCACAGGAACAACATTTCTGGATCCGTTCTTTATAAGCTTCATGTAAATAAGATCGGATCCTTAGAAATAGCCATTAGCTGATAGGACGGCTACGCCTTTAGGACGCTGCGCTTTAGTTTAAATGTTAGCTACTAATACATCTTTTTTCAGGAACAGCATTTCCCAGGATCCGATCTTTATAGGCTTCTTGTAAATAAGATCGGATCCTTAGAAATAGCTACTTCCCCCTTGCCTCAGGGCTGTTTGTCTGTTTGATCCTTTAAAAATGTACCAAACAAGAATTCTACCCCGTTAAAAATTGAGGGAGGTGCTTTAATTAATAGTTTTTTTCTACATTTGCCTCAATCAAAAATATTTTTGTGCGGGTAGAAGATAAAATATTATTTAACGAAATTAAGAAAGGTAACAAAGTGGTTTACGAATCACTTTTTAACGAGTATTATGAGAGCCTTGTCCGCTATGCAGAAAAGTTTATTTTTGACCAGGCCCAGGCTGAAGATCTGGTTCAGGAACTTTTTATTGACATATGGGATAAAGCCCGAAAAATAAATATTACCACCTCCATAAAATCTTATTTCTACCAGGCCGTTAGAAACCGTTGCCTGAACTATCTGAAAAGTATCAAGGTAAAAGACAAAAACCATATGTTGTATATAGATGCTTTTTTAGATAGCGATGATGATGCCGAGCTTTTTGAACCTGATATTATAAAGAAAATAACCGAATCAATAGATGAGCTTCCTGAGCAAATGGCACACGTATTCCGCTTAAAACTGAAAGACGGCCTGAAACAGGATGAAATAGCCCTGGAACTTAATATATCTGTAAATTCGGTTAAAACCCATTTAAAAAGGGCAAGGGTAAAGCTTCGTGAAGCCTTGCTTGACAAAACCAATTTGTTATTCTTATTATAAAAACTACTTCGTTCGCTTTTATCTCTTTTATAACATTACTGTGTTAAATTTTTGTATTGTATTGATAATGTATATGTTAATGGGATATAATATTAATTGTTAACGCATTAATATTAAGCATCTTGTAAATCAGTCTCTTGTCTCTTGTCTTTTGTTTAACGATCTATTATTATAAGAACCGCTGTTTTTAACTAAGCTGCAAGAAATGGACTGTTGTGTGATTTTTGCCTCTTATTATTTTGGGTGGCTGTTGAAAATTATACACAAAGGTTCATGTAAACCCCTGCAATTTTCGTAAATTTTATCTAATTGATAATTTTTTTTAAAAATCTTGTCACCCCAAATGATAATCTGTTGTCATAGGGGTATAAATAGTAACAAATTTATATCCGGCATGGAAAATAATATAGATTTTGTAATAATTTGGAAAAAGATCCATGATAAACTATCCGATAGCCAGGAAAAGGAGTTTAACACCTGGTTAAATGCAGATAGCTCGCATGAGGAATTTTTCGAAAAAATACTTCATTATCATAAAACGGGGGAGGTGAAGAATTATCGCGATCTTGATTTTATCAATGTATGGAACTCCATTGAACCCCGTTTAAAAGACCATAACGATAAAAAAATACCTGACTGGATAAAAATAAGCGTTTCGGTTGCGGCAACGGTGCTTATCATGTTGTCGGTGTACCTGGTTGTAAATATAAATCATCAGGATTCACGGCTAACGGCAAATGAAATGACCATCCCCCCGGGATCGAGTAAGGCCAGGTTAATATTTGATGATGGAGAAAGTGTTGATCTTGTACATGGGCGCGATTTTCATGGTGAAGTAGATGGGGCAAAAATATCCAACCAGGGCAACCAGATCTCTTATACAGGAAGCCAGGGCATAAAAGGTACTGAAGTAAAATACAATACGCTCGAAATTCCCAGGGGCGCCGAGTACTTTGTTATTTTATCTGATAGCACAAAGGTGTGGCTGAATTCAGACAGCCGTTTGCGGTATCCAACCGCCTTTGTTGGCGATGTGCGCCAGGTAGAACTGGAAGGAGAGGCCTATTTTGAAGTGGCTAAGAATAAATCCATGCCATTCAGGGTACAAACCCAGGGGCAGGTGGTTGAGGTGCTGGGTACCGAATTCAACCTGTGCTCCTATAAAGAAAATGAGCTTATTTATACCACTTTGGTTGAGGGTAAGGTAAAAGTGTTTTCAAAGGATAATCCGGAACTGACACAAACCCTGGTGCCGGGCTACCAAAGTTATATGTACAAAAACAGCCGGGATATTTCTGTACGCAAGGTAGATGTTAAAAAATATACCGCATGGAAAGAAGGGGTCTTCTATTTTAAAAACGAAAACCTGGAAACCATGATGCATACCCTTTCACGGTGGTATGACATTGAGGTGGTTTTTGAAGGTGACAGCAAGCGCAACCTGAAGTTTACCGGTGAAATAAAACGTTACGAGAACCTGGAACAGATGCTGCACCTGATTGAGCAAACACAGGAGGTTCATTTTGAAATGAAAGGAAAAGAGATTAGGATAAAATAGTATTACAAACAAAAAAAAGGAGGCGTCGGCCAACGTCTCCTTTTTAGAATTTAAGTTCAAACAAAGTTTAAACCATTAACATTACAAATGTATGAAAAAACTTGAAATGTTATTCCGGGATTCCGGGATTAGAAAACTGCTGTTCGTTATGAGGATTACGATGTTGTTGTTAACCGTCAGTATTTTACAGGTTTCGGCCAGTGTTTATTCGCAAAACACCAGGCTTAATGTAAACCTGAAGAATGCAAGTATTGAGGAGATACTTGATGAAATTAAAGAACAAAGTGAGTACAATTTTTTGTATCGTTCTGATATTTTCAGCGATGTGTCAGAAGTGGATCTGAAATTTGAGGATGTTACGCTCGAAAATATACTTGATTACCTGGTTGTGCCCGAAGGATATAGCTATGTAATCAAGGATAAGGTTGTTGTGATCCGTAAAAAGGTTCAGGAAAGGCAGTATGGGGATGGAGAACAGCAAAAAAAAGTGCAGGGAACCGTAGTGGATACGGATGGAGACCCTATTCCGGGCGTTTCTGTTGTAGTATTGGGTTCCACAATGGGTACCGCCACCGCAGTAGATGGAAGCTATTCGCTCGAAATCCCCGCTAATGCAGCAACGCTGGTGTTCTCGTTTGTGGGAATGGAAACTCAACAGGTACCCATCAATGGTCGTAAGGTGATTGATATTGTTATGGAGGCAGACCATGAATTGGTAGATGAGGTGGTTGTAATTGGTTATGGACAGGTAGATAAAAAAGACCTGACAGGATCTGTAGCTACAGTTAAATCGGATGGTATTAAGCAGATTAAAACTCAAACAATCGATCAGGCCCTGGCCGGGCAAATGACAGGTGTTTTTGTAACTGCCAGTGGGGGCGAGCCAGGGAGTGGAGCTGTGGTTCATATTCGTGGTTTGAGTGGTATTAAAGGGGATAATCAGCCATTATATGTTGTTGATGGGATTCCGATTATCCAAAATCCGAATTTTGGAACACTTGGATTGGGAACCTATGGTACAAGAGCCAATCCGTTGCTTTCCATTAACCCCAACGATATTGAAAGGGTAGATGTTTTAAAAGATGCCTCGGCAGCTGCGATTTATGGCTCACGTGCTGCTAACGGTGTAATTTTGGTAACTACCAAAAGGGGAAAGCAAAATGAAACACCTAAATTAAATTTCAGTGTGAATAGTACCATTCAAAATCCAATAAACACTTTCGATTATTTAAGTAGTGACGAATGGATCCCTTTAGTTAAGGATGCTGCTCAGGCTACTTTAAATCAATATCCGGAAATGTACTGGCCATACTTTCCTACTGAGTATACTATAGTAAATGATCCTGATTATTTTGGAGATGCTAATACCGATTGGCAAAAAGAAATACTCAACAAGAATGCTTTATGGAATGAATATAATTTTAATATTTCCGGGGGAAGTAAAAACACAAAGTATTATGTGTCCGTTTCTGCCTCCGATCAGGAAGGGGTTTTTAAAGGAAGTGAATTTGACCGCTATAGTTTAAGCTCTAGTTTAGACGCTGGTATAACACCATGGTTTAAGGTTGGAACTTCAATCAACTATAACTACTCAGTAAATAAGTCATCAGGACTTTACTCATTGCAAAATGGAAATTTCCGACCTGATCTGGCGGTATACGATGAAAATGGAGAGTATACTGGTTCTGAAGCAAGTGTTGGGTATTTACTTAATCCGTTAGGTGATCAGGCTCGAAATACTAACCGGACTATTTCAAAAAATATGTATGGTTCGTTGTATGGTGAATTGGAGCTGTTAGAAGGTTTGAAATTTCGTAGCCGTTTAAATCTTAGCCTGAATGATAGTAAATACGAAGGATTTTCACCATCGTTTTCTCAAACAGCCCTATTTCAAGGAGCTTACTATTCAGAAGTAGGGGCGCGTCTGTCGAACCAGCTTAATGCCGGTTATAGCTTAAGTTTTGAAAATACGTTTAATTATAATAAGGTGGTTAATGGCGTTCATAAGTTTGATGCTTTATTGGGTATTTCCTGGGATCAAACTCGTTTGGATTTGGAAGCGCAAACATATCTGGGATTTCCGGATGATGTATTCTTAACAAACATTCAATCGGCAAATAGGGTAGTAGATTGGGGAAGTGAATCCATCGAAAATGGTTTAAACTCTTATTTTGGTCGACTCAATTATGTTTTTAATAACAGATATTTAGCAACTTTTACTGCTCGTTATGATGGATCTACCAAGTTTGGACCTGATAATAAATGGGGATTTTTTCCATCAGGGGCACTTGCATGGAACGTGCATAATGAAGGGTTTTTGCAGGATATTGAGGTAATCAGTCAGTTGAAATTGAGAGCTAGTTTGGGGCGTACAGGACAAGACAACCTGCCTTCATTTAGTTATCTGGCCTATTATCAGTCTTTAGAGAATGGCGATTCGTTCTATAACGGAGTAAATGGTATTGCAGTTCCGGGTGTTCCAAATACCGGTATTAAGTGGGAAACAACAGACCAGTTGGACTTGGGTATCGAGTTTGGTTTATTTGATTACCGTTTGAGTGGAGAAGTGGTTTATTTCGAAAAAAACACATCCGACATTATATTGTTAACTCCTATTCCTGCTGAGACAGGGATGTCGTATTGGCAAAACAATGTGGCAGATGTGTCAAATACGGGATGGGAAATTACCTTAGGGGGCGATGTTATACGTTCTGAAAACTTTCGCTGGAATTCAACGTTTAACATCTCATTTGTAAAAAATAAGGTGGATGCCCTAAAGGGCGGTGCTACTTCATCAGGTGGGAGTAGTGGTATAGTTGAAGGTCATCCTATAGGTGTAGTTGTTGGCTATGACGTGATAAAAATAGCCCAATCGCAGGATGAGATAGATGCTTTGAACCAGGCTGCGGGAGGGAGTTATCAATCCACCCTGTTAGCACCCGGAGATTATATTTTTAAAGATGTTTCAGGACCGCAAGGAGTACCTGACGGTAAAATTACAGCAGATGACCGTACGGTACTCGGCGACATAAACCCTGATTATTTTGGAGGATGGAACAATACACTTACCTATAAAAATATCGATTTCAGCTTTAACTGGCAATTTGTACAAGGATCTGAAAGGAATTATGGAGGTATTAATAACTTGTATTACTTTGATACAACAGGTAATTCATTGGATATAGTGAAAGAAACCTGGACAGAAGATTTTACCGATGCACCATATGCCCGTTTGGGTTCAGGAACACATGGATATATGCCAACTTCCAGATCAGTTGTAGATGCTTCATATATCAGGCTTCGATCTGCATCAATTGCTTATAATTTGTCGAAAAATTTATTGGATAAACTTCCAATATCCAGTGCAAGGTTAACATTAACAGGAAATAATTTAATAACAATAACCGATTATCCTGGATTAGATCCGGAGAGTGTAAATGCACAACGGGGAGGAGCTACAATTGATATGACAAGAGATGGAGGTACTGCCTATCCTAATACCAGAACTTTCACCATCGGATTAAATGTGACATTCTAAAACAAATAAATGTAGAATTATGATGATAAAAAGATATATTTTCAATATGATAGCTTGCCTGGTTTTATCAGTATTGGCATCTTGCGATTTAACTCCAAGGCTTGATGATTATGAACCTCTTTATTCTTTGCCGGCAGAAGAGGCTATTGATGGGGAACCTGCAGCAGAGCTCGCTCTTAGTGGTATTTATTCCGGGTTTAGGCAGCTAAGCAGTGGTAATGGAAATCCTCAGATTTATATTTTTCCAGATATGATGTCAGGTTATACTCAGCCTTCAGCCTATAATAATACTGACCAGCAGGTTATGGGTTGGGTTAATAATAACCCTATCGTAACAGGTTCCACTGTGCAATTAGGTGTTTATACTCGTATGTATGATGTAGTTAACCGTGCAAATTGGTTAATAGCTAGTTTAGAAAAATTGTCAGATGATGATTTTGAAACACCGGGAAGAAAGGGCGAGATCATGGCAGAAGCCAAAATACTAAGGGCAGTCGGACATTTTTATGTGTTGCGTTTATATGGTCAGTTTTATGATACAACCTCAAAATACGGTATTGATATTAGAACAGCCCCGTCTACCAGTGCAGAAGCACATCCTCGCAAAACAGTATCTGAATCATATCAAAGTATTTTAGATGATTTGGATGTTGGTATTGCTCAGGGACCTTCTCCCAGAGGCAGTATGTACGTGAATAGTATTTTTGCAAAGGGAATGAAATCTAAGGTTTTGCTTTATATGGGTGACTATTCTGCAGCCGCAAACCTGGCTAAAGAGGTTATTAGTGATGAACATTTTTCATTAGCAGCAGATTTTGCTGCAGGATTTCAGCCTCACACCTCTGCTGCACTTTTTGATAATCCTGAAATTCTATTTGGATCTAGTGGAGATCCGGATTCAAACCTTGGAATCGGAAATTTTTACAGTGGATTTTTTGGCGCTATTACAGAAAAATATATTAATGATATTTCAGGAGGAATTGTTGTTGATGGACAAAATATATTGTTTGATGGCGGAAGGGCTACTTCAGTGCTAACAGTTAATACATCTTACGGTGGTTACTGGACTTCAAAATATACATCTTATTTTTCAGCCGGCGATTATGAAATGATCTATCATCTCCGGTTGGCAGAGGTTTACCTTATTTTAGCTGAAGCCAGCGCACGGAATAGTTCTGGCGTAACATCTGAAGCTTTAGAGGCTTTAAATACCTTACGTACCCAGCGTGGAGCTGCCACAACCGGAGAAGATGGTTATGAAACTTATCCGGCAACAATAAGCTATGACCAGTTTTTAACGGCAGTACGTATGGAAAAAGCAGCTGAGCTTATGGCTGAAACAGGTGAAACCTGGTATGATCTTGTTCGATATGATTATGCTGATGGTTTTGGTACCGGATTCCAGATTTCTGATGTAAAGCCATCTGCTACCAATTCTGATAAATTTATCCTGCCTATTCCTTTTGAAACAGTTGAAGCAGGAGGTTTTGTATTAGAACAAAATCCATCGTATGAGTAAATAATATTAGTTGCCGGGTTAGATTGGTTATTCTTCTGGTCTCTCGGCAATCATTCTTCAAATATATAATTAGCTATGAAACAAATCTTAATAGGGGTATTGTTATTATCCTTTATGGCATGCTCCCAAAAGCCACTGGAAAAAGGTAAATATAGAATCAATGGAGAGGTAGTGGGGATGGAAAATGGAGAAATTTATCTTTCAAAGTATCCTGCTATCGATACCATAAAAGTAACAAATGGAAAATTTCTGATTGAAGATAAACTGGATGGTATTGTAGGTCAAATTGGTTTGATCAAAGATCCAGCAGAAAGAGGGATGACACTCGAAAATGTGCTTTATCTGTTTATTGAACCTAAAATTATGACACTTCAATTGAATTATAATGACTTTTCGAAATCAAAGTTGAGTGGTTCAAATACCCAGGATGATGCCTATAGGTTAGACCAGATTAGAAATGAAATTGCACAAAACTATACGGAAGAGCAGAAGGCTTTTGATCAGGTTAGTGAAAGGTTTTTGGCGGCAAAAAAAGCTAAAGCAAGTGCCAAAGAAATTGAGGCCATTAAAAATGAAGACAATGTATGCAGAGAGAAACTCCAACCCATGTGGGATAAACAAAATAATGCAACATTGGAGTTTATCAAAAATAATCCAAAATCTTATGTCAGTGTATATTCCCTTGTTTTCCAGTTGGGAGATATGAAGTATGATGAAGCTAAAGCTATTTACGACCAATTTAACCCTGAGCACTTAAAAATTGGGATGGCAACACGTTTAGCAAGTGATATTGCTAATATGAAAAAAGGCATACCTGGTGCTGAGGCAGGGGATTTTAATACTACCGACATTAATGGAAAGCCAATTAAGTTAGCCGATTTTAAGGGTAAATATGTATTGATTGATTTTTGGGCAAGTTGGTGTGGCCCTTGTCGTGCAGGTAATCCTCATTTAATAGACATTTACCATAAATATCACCATAAAGGCCTGGAAATTCTGGGTGTATCCGACGATGATAGCAATCCTGCAGCATGGAGAAAAGCCGTTGAGAAGGATCAGATTGGCATTTGGCATCATGTGTTGAGAGGATCCTCATTTGACCGTAAAACTATGAAAAACAAATTCCCCGAAAAAGACATTAGTGATGGTTACAACATTCATACATTGCCAACAAAAATACTGGTTGGTCCTGATGGAATTATTTTAGGACGATTTGGTTCAGGGGGTGGTAATGATCATGATATGGATAAAATGTTAGCTGATTTGTTTAAAAATAAACAGTGATAATTACCATTAAAAATAAAAAACAATAATAAAGACATATGAAACGACCATGTAAATTTGATTATCCAAATTGACAAACAGGCGGATGATTAAATTTATTTGGGAGTTCCATCTGTCCATTGAAAATAAATTTAAGCAGATGAAAAGCGGTAAATATTGTTTGATCATATTATTACTGGCTCTTTGGGCATGTTCAGAAACCAAAGTGCCAACCATGGAGTTGCATGGCGAATTAAAAAATGCGGAAGATGGAACAATCGTTCTCTCGAAAAGTGTATCCAGAATGAATTTTGAAAAAATTGATTCGTTACCCATTGCAAAAGGAAAATTCTCTTTTAAGAGGCAACTTCAGGATACAACATTTTATATGTTTACCCTTAAACCGTCAGGTCTGAATTTTGTTGCCATACTTGAAAATGGAGTAATCAAAATTACTGGTGATGCAAGCAAATCAGAACGTGGATATTTTAAGGTAGATGTAGAGGGAAGTTATAATGATTCATTAAGTCAGGTAGCCTCTGGTTTAACCCAAACAGTATTGGAGCAGGAAAAATATGCTGTGTTTAGGATTTTAAGCGAACAATACGGCCAGGAAAAAGATATAGATAAGAAATCGGAAATTAAGGATAAGATGGCGCCTTATCAGGAGGAATTGTCAAAAGAGGTAACTGCTCTTCAATTGGAATTTATCAAAAAGCATATCAATACCTTTGCCGCAGCAAGTGTGATGCCTTGGATGCATGATGCTGTTTCGCTTGATGAGTTAAAGGCTTTGTACAATTTATTTTCTGATAGATGGAAGAAATCAGAGGTACTTGCTGAAACAAAAACTGATATTGAAAATAAGGAAAGGACTTTGCCCGGCAAACCAGCCCCGGATTTCACATTAAAAGATCCGCAAGGAAACGATATTTCACTTTCATCCTATAAAGGTAAAGTGGTGTTGGTTGATTTTTGGGCTTCGTGGTGCCGCCCATGTCGTGCTTCATTTCCTCATCTTATGTCGTTGTACAAAAAGTATAAGCCAATGGGTTTTGAAATCATTGGGGTATCTAACGATTCCAATCGTGATAAATGGAGAAAAGCGATTAAGGATGATGGAATTACATGGGTACAAACCGTAGATGAGTTTCCCGAAAAATATAGACCGGCAAGAGTGGCAACCCTATATGCAATCCCTTACCTGCCAACTACTTTTTTAATTGACAGGGATGGTGTGATCATAGGAAAGGTACATGGTGAAGATCTGGATAAAAAATTGGAAGAATTATTTAAGTAAAAAGAAAAAAATGAAGAAGATTATATTTTTTTTAGCTGTTATACTTGTAAATACTGCTGGTTTGTTTGCCCAGGGAATTGAATTTACACACGCAACTTTTTCGGAAGCACTGAGCAAGGCAAAAACTGAAAACAAAATGGTTTTTATGGATTGCTATACTTCATGGTGTGGCCCATGTAAGATGTTGGCAAAAAATGTATTTCCTCTTAAAGAAGTGGGGGACTATTTTAACCAACGCTTTGTGTGTGTTAAAATGGATATGGAAAAGGGTGAAGGAATAGAGCTGGCTAAAAAGTATGGTGTAAAAGCTTATCCAACATTGTTATTCCTGGATGCTGATGGTAAAGTATTGCACACAAAAGTTGGGGGAGCTGATGGACCAGGATTGATAGAACAGGCAAAAATAGCATCAGACCCCAGTAAGCAGATTAGAGCGTTGCATAAAAAGTATGATGAAGGGGAACGTAGCGTTACGTTTTTAAGCAATTATGTGAAAGCTCTTGCTAATGCATATCAAATGGATAAATTGGCAGAAGTAGGTGAAGCGTTTATCAAAAATACAGCTACCGAAGAATTGCTTAATGTTGATGCTATAACTATAATCAGTTATTCTGGGATTCTTAAATATGGTAGCCAGGTTTTTCAATTTATCATAGATAATAAGGATGAGTATCTAAGCTTTGACGGTATTGGTGAAGAAGATATTAATGGGCTGTTAGCCGGTGCAATAAATAATTATTATGGAGAAGTGGCATCCGGGAGTTCTTTAAATGACCTTAAAAGTGCCATTGAGGCAACAAAGAAAGTGCATGTATCTGCTTATCAGGATTATTTAGAAACCAATGCATATAAAACTTATTACTTGTCGCATAAAGAATATGACAATTGGTTTCAGTTTAGTATCGATCAAGCTGAGGAGCTGATGAAAACAGATAAGGACCAGGGAACTTCTATGATTATACAAAGTGCATTTGAGGTTGGTGTGAGACCAGAATTTGCAGAGGCTGATGACTTGGCAGAGAAAGCTGCAAAATATATTGAAGAGCTAATTGAAAAATCTGATAAAGAAGTGTTGGCAGGGTATTTTTGCCTGGCTAGCCTGTATAAAAAGCTAGGAGATAAAGAGAAAGCACTTGAAAACATTAATAGTTATATTTCAATATCCAAAGAAGAGTCGCCAAGGGTAACCAAACTTAAAAGTGAAATAGAAGGTATGTAAAAATCCTTTAGATATTAAGTGATTTCTGCAAGAAAACTCATGATTCCTACGCTCTCCCTCCAACTCCCTAAAGGGAGAGTCTCAACCCTCACAGTGCGAGAGGCTTCCCCTTTAGGGCATAGCCGTCAGGCTAAGGAGAGGCTGAAAGCCTCATACATCACAACAAGGGGCATCGCCCCTTGAAAATAACAAGCTGTAAATATCAGGCTGTAAGTCTGAAACAAATAATTAATGTATCAGGCTTACAGCCTGAATTAGCAAGGCGCTAAGTTTCTTGGGGCGATGCCCCAAGTTTTGATGTTATAGGCTTTCAGCCTTAATATACAAATGATTATAATTAATTTAAAGCATTAGCCTGACGGCTATGCCCTTTAGGGGACGAGGGGTTAGCGGTGGGGTTCACTATAAAACAGAAGTTTTCTTGCAAGCACTAAATAGGTTTTAATTAATAAAAACTGTGTGTCTACTCAAAGGGATGTGTGAAATAGCGCTGAACCAGAGTTTATTAATTTATCACCAGCTACCAAAGATGAAGTCATAAGCATAATTAAGTAATAAGAAAGTACAATGAAATCAAGAATTAAATCAATAGCAATAATAGTACTGTTAAATATTTGTGTTGTAATAGCAGGATATGCCCAGCAAAAAACGCCCCATTATGATAGGTTAATGGGTATGAAAGAAACCACTGCAATAGAGAATTATGTTGATTCATTATTAAAAGGTTCGGAGCAGGATGGTATGGAAGTATTGGCGTACTACAGGGCTAAAAAAGATCAAAACAAGGTTAATAGTATTACAGATAATCTTAAGAAAAGATTTCCGAATGGATATACGGCCGCTTCGGAATATGTGATGAAAATCTACAAAGAAGGTGATATGGCAGAAGTAGAAAAACTGGTTCAAGAGTATTTGAATCGGTTTCCAACTCTGAATTTGAGCAATATGTATACTGTTGCAGCTGATAGATCCGCCAAAAACAGGAGTTTGGATCATTTTCTCATGTATCTTGGCAAGATTGAGGATCAGGACATGAAAGGATTGATTTTGAATGTTTGTAGTCCTGCCTTTATAGATTCCGAACCGGAAAGGATGAAAGAAGTTTTTGATAAGAAGTTAACGGAATTTGATATTGCCAAAGATGATTTAAATAAATTTTACGATTTGTTGGAGATATCGTCCGACCTGTATGTAGCGTTGAAAGATTATAAAAATGCATTGAAATGTATTGAACCCGTATTTTTATACAAGCAGGAAAAAAGTAATGATTTTCTGATTAAATATGCAAATGTATTGAGCCTTAATCAGGAGTATGATAAAGCCTTTGTTATGCTCGATAGTTTAGTAAGAGCAGGTCAAGGAAATGAAAAACTTAGGACTGATTTTCAGGTGGCTTTTAGTAATGTATTTCCAGCTTCTGATTTTGATCATTATCTGGCAGGAATCCAAGAAGTGTTACATGAAGAAATCGCTCATGACGTATCAAAAAAGATTATAAAAGAAAAAGCACCTGATTTCTATGTAACAGATGTAAATGGCAATGTTAAAACATTGGATGATTTTAAAGGTAAGTTGCTGGTTTTAGATTTTTGGGCAAACTGGTGTGGCCCATGTAAAAAGTCTTTCCCGGCTATGCAACAGGCTGTTAATAAATTTAAAAATGATAAAGAGGTAGAGTTTTTATTCATTCATACCTGGGAGAATGCTAAAGAACCTGTTTTAGTTGCGCAAAAATACCTGAAGAAATATAATTACAGTTTTAATCTTTTGATGGATTTAAAAGACAAGAAGACTGGTGAAAATAATGCAGCAACAGCATTTGGGATAAAGGGTATTCCTGCTAAATTTATTATAGATAAGGATGGATTTATAAGATATAAAGGTGCTGGTTTTGGAGGAGGTGATGATGAACTGGTGGCCGAACTCTCAGCGCTGATTCATCAAATAAAACAGAATTAACATTAATTTTAAAGGATTGTTTTCTGATGTAGAAAGCAGTCCTTTTTTTAGTTGTAACAAAATTCTTCCATTCAACCCCCTTAATATATTACTAATGTGACAAGATGGCATAGGTCTGTCTCGATTGAATAAAGGCTTATCTTTGCATTCCCTTATTTCAATGTCCCATCTAATGTTTGGGGATTTTTACTCTCTACGATCATTTCCTGTCAGCTTTTCGCGTAAAAACTGAAGGGAACGGCGAAGTTGGGTTTGAACAGTGTTGATGCTTATGCCCAATATGTCGGCGGCCTCTTTGTATTTGTGTCCTTCAATATAAACAAGTTCAAAAACCTTACGACGTTCTTGAGGTAATTCTTCAATGGTTTTATAAAGTATTGTGTACTCTTCAACATCTTCGGTATTTAACAATTCGGTCTTGGGGTATTCTTCAGTGGTCGACATAAATACCTCTTGTCGCAAATTTTTCGATTTCAGGTAATTTAATGTTTTATTCTTAACCGATCGAAAAAGATAGTAATCAAGATTGGTTTCAACATTGGCAAGGTTCTTTTTCTGTCAAAAACTAATTAAAGTTTCCTGTACAATATCTTCGGATGAGTGTTCGTTGTGGATAATCTTATTCGCAAAAAGTACCAACGGAATATAATATGTATCAAAAAGAAGTTTAAAAGCCGACTTCTCGTCCTTCCTGTATAAGGCTAATATTTCGTTTGTTTTTTGACGAGACATAAATGTACTGATTCACAATGAAAGAATGTTTCCGGCTACTCCGAACAGGCACAAATATAAAAAAATAATTACAAGAGTGTGTTAAAAGCCATAAATATGGGGTGAAGAATGAAATTTATAACGTTTTATATTTTTTTTCAAAAAAAAACACACATGTTGTCACTGAAAAGCATTTTTTTATTGTCTTAGTGATATAAAAAGTGGGGGGACTGTTTATGAGACTTATTTCAAAAACACCTTTTATTTTAAATAATGAACCGGAATGGGAATAGATGAAATAATATATAAATACTTAAATAAGGAGCCTTTATCAAACGAAGAGCTTTTGATTCTTGATGATTGGAAAATCAAGAACCAGAAGAATGATATGTTTTTAAAAAATATGGAGTCCTTAAAAAAAGACAGGGAACTAAGCCAAAGACTCCATAAGGAATTAGACGATACTTATTTTGCAACAAGGAAGAAGTTGGAATATCGCAAGTCTAAAGCCACGCGAACACTTTGGTACCGTATTTCAGCAGCCTCTGTATTGTTGATATTGGCCATTACATCGGCGCTGTTTATAGGACGTAATTCCGGGCCGGATAATTATGTGGGTAATATTGAACCAGGTAGCCACCAGGCTACACTTGAACTGGCAGACGGTAGTAAAATTGAATTGTCGCCCCTGGTTAAAGATGTGGTAAAGGATCAAGATGCTGTGATTAACATAGACAAAGGTATGGTTTCGTATAAGGAAACAAATAACGTCGATACCCTAATAGCAGATTCCATAGTATATAATACGATAGTTATTCCACGCAAAGGAGAATACAAGATTATACTGAGTGATGGGTCTTCCATCTGGTTAAATGCCGAGTCGAAACTCAAATATCCGCTTAAATTTAAAGGTAAAGAGCGTAGGGTTTTTCTTGAAGGGGAGGCATATTTTGAAGTGGCCCACAATAGTAGTATGCCGTTTATTGTAGAAACAGAAGCCCAGGAACTGGCCGTTTTGGGAACAAAGTTTAACATCACAGCATTCCCTGATGAGAGCTCCGTGCAATCAACATTGGTGTCGGGAAGTGTAAAAATAAATGTAAAAAATTCTGACAAAAAAGTATTGTTAATTCCAGGGCAACAGGCTGTTGTAGATAAAGACTCCCGAAATTTAAAAGTTAATTCGGTTGATGTTTCTGAAATTACAGCATGGAAAGAAGGATTCTTTTCCCTGGAAAACGTAACCATGGAAGAATTCTTAAACCGGCTGTCGCGTTGGTATGATGTGAAATTTGTTTTTGAGGACGACAGTGCAAGAGGGTTGGCATTTAGAGGGAGCGTACCGAGATACGATAATTTAATTAGTGTTTTAGATATGCTCCAGGCTATCAGTCCTGTTGAGTTTAAATATCAAAAAAATGAAATAGAAGTTAAAATGAAGAAATAAAAAAAAAGCGGTAGGTTCTGGTAAAACCAACCGCTAAATTTTAAATAAAAACTGTTGCAACAGTAATTATAATTTAACTCGAATTACAAATGTATGAAAAAATGTTATCATTATGGCCATTTTCCGGTGCGGAAATGGAAGGGGACTTCATGGCTAAAGAATTCAAAAACGGTACAATTGCTACTGTTCTTTTATCTGGGATTTTTTGTGACCACAGTGGCGTATTCACAACAAACATTAAATGTCAACTATGAGAATAAAACCATTGTATCGGTCTTAAACGACCTGAAGAGTCGTACAGGTATGAAAGTTACTTATATGCAAGGACTGATACCTGAAAATAAAAAAGTTAGTGTTACCATTAAAAATGCCACCATTAAGGATGTTCTTAATGAGGTACTGGTAAAAAATGGTTACAGTTATCAGATAAAGGATAATGTTATACTGATAGGTAAGGCAGAGGAACTACCGCAAGAGCAGGTTCAAAATGAGAGGTACAAGTTAACCGGCCGGGTAACCGATGAAAAAGGAAATCCGCTTCCCGGGGTAACCATTATTGTTAGTCAAACCGGTCAGGGGGTTGCTGCTGATACTAACGGTCGTTATGCTATTCTGGTTAGAAAAGATGATGTACTGAAGTTTTCTTTTATCGGTTTTAAACCGCAAACAGTACTGGTTGATGGAAAACCCAAGCTGAATGTTGGGATGAAACCGACACAAGAGAATGTGGATGAAGTAACTGTGGTTGCTTTTGGTACTCAGAAAAAAGAAAGTGTGGTTTCGGCCATTACAACAGTAAAACCGGAATCATTAAAATCATCGAACAGTGACCTGACCTCAAGTTTTGCAGGCCGTATTCCCGGACTTGTAGCCTGGCAAACAGGTGGTATCCCGGGAGCATTGACAGAGGAAGAGATGAATACGAAATTCTATATTCGTGGTATCACTTCATTTGGTGAAAATGCAAATATCGACCCATTGATTTTATTAGATAACGTTGAAGTTTCAAAACTTGATCTGGCCCGTATCGATCCGGATGATATCGAAAGCTTCAGTGTGATGAAGGATGCATCAGCAACAGCAATGTACGGTGCACGTGGAGCAAACGGGGTTATTTTGGTTACTACAAAAAAAGGTAAAGAAGGCCAGGTATATACTTCTGTACGTTACGAAGCGATTGCCTCAATGCCTACGCGCGAAATTGATGTGGTTGATCCGGTTACTTATATGAAGGCTTACAATGAGGCTTTAACTGGTCGCGACCCATTAGCTACTCCGTTGTATACAGCTGATAAGATCAATAATACAGGGAGTAGTAAATTCCCATCTTATGTTTATCCTGCAAACGACTGGTATAATTTACTTTTTAAAGATGTTTCTATTAACCATCATATGGGTATGAATATTCGTGGTGGATCTAAGATTATTCAATATTACGCATCTTTGAACCACAGTATGGATCACGGTATGTTGAATACGGATCGTTTAAATCAATATGATGTAAACATCCGAAACAACACAACAGCTCTGCGTATTAACCTGAATATTGACCTTACACCAAGTGCCAAGCTGGTTGTAAACTCATCAACTACTCAGGATAAATACCACGGGCCCATGGCAGATGTAAGGCAAGCTTACCAAATGGCTTTTGCTGCCAACCCTGTTGATTATGCAGCTGTTTATCCTGCTGATGAATTCCACGACTGGCCGCATATTCGTTTTGGTGGTTTAACCTTAAACACAAGTAACCCGTATGCTCAAATTCAGAAAGGTTACAAAGAAAGAAGCCGTTTTGCTACGGTAAACCGCCTGGAATATATTCAAAACTTATCGGCATTGATTAAGGGTTTGGAAATTAGGGCAAATGGATCTTTGTACCACGAAGGCTACTATGTAAATGTGTTTTCAACTGAAGATTATTTGTACCGCCTGTTGGATTACAACTATCAGACAGGGGAGCACACCTTACAACAGGTAAAAGAAGGTCGCAGGACATTGAAATTAACCAATCCGCAGGTTAATTCGGCCGGGTCGAATCAGTTGACAGGAGAGTTCAAGTTGTTACATACCGCAGCATGGAAGGATCATACCACAAGTTATACAGCTGTGTTCAATATGCAACAATCCACAAACTCACAGCCAAGTTCGTTGTTGGATGCACTTCCTGCCCGCAACATGGGAATGTCGATGCGTATGGCTTATGGTTATAAAGAGCGCTATTATGCAGAAGGTAGTTTTGGTTATAATGGATCAGAACGCTTTGATGAGGATAACCGTTTCGGATTTTTCCCTGCTGCAGGTTTAGGTTGGGTTGTTTCAAAAGAACCGTTTATGCAATCGGCATCTAACTGGTTAACATTTATGAAACTAAGACTTTCTTACGGAAAGGTGGGAAATGACGGAATTGGCGGATCAGGTTCAAGGTTTGTTTATTTGTCGGATATCTCAATTAATTCACAGGATTTGTATAATATCAATTCCTATGAAAACCCGCAGGTAACCTGGGAAATTGCAGAGCAAACCAACTTTGGGCTTGAAGCGACTTTAAAGGATGGATTGCTGGACTTTACGATAGATGCCTATCAGGAGATACGTCATAACATCCTTTCATCGAGATTAGTAGTGCCTGCCAGTGCCGGTTTGGGATTATCTCCGTTGGATAATATTGGCGAAGTACGGTCCAGAGGTATTGACTTTCAGGGGAAAATCCAAAAAGCAATTACTCCTGATTTCTGGTTTATCCTGAATGGAACCCTGACTTATAACAAAGCAACATTTAAAGAAATTGAAGAGGCTTTGGATAAGCCGGTATGGCAAGAACGTGTAGGTCACGATATCTCGCAACAAGTAGGTTATATTGCCGAAGGGCTGTTTCAGGATCAGGAAGAAATTGATGCTGCACCGGTTCAGTCAGGTGATGTGATGCCTGGAGATATCCGTTACCGCGACGTTGATGGCGATGGTGTTATTGATGTTAATGATGCCGTGCATATTGGTTATCCAACAACGCCACGTATTATTTATGGTTTCAACGGAGTGGTTGCTTACAAAGCTTTCGAGTTTAATTTCGCTTTCCAGGGATCGGGTCAACGTTCTATGTTTATCAATTCGGCAGCTATTAGCCCGTTTACCCAAGACCATGCGTTATTGTCAAAAATATATGAAGATCACTGGACACCGGATAACATGCAGACCAAACCTTTTTGGCCTCGTTTGTCGACCAATAATATCATATATCACAATGGGGAAGAAAACATATCTGCCAATAAGGAAGTGGCACGTTACTCAACCTATTTTATGCGTGAGGTTAAATTCTTGCGTTGTACCTCGTTGGAGTTGGCTTACAACCTGCCGGAGCGTCTGACAGATAAAATGTATTTGAAAAGGCTGAAGGTGTTTGCTCGTGCAAATAACCCATTTATCATCAGTAGTTTCAAATTATGGGATGTAGAATTAGGTAACAACGGATTTAACTACCCAATTCAGAAAACTTTTTCTGTGGGTGCAAACATCAGTTTCTAAACACATTTGATTATGAACTTAAAAAATATATTAGTTGGCTTAGCGGGAATGCTTTTATTATTTCCGTCATGTAACAAATACCTGGATATAACTCCTGAAGATGATATTCTGGATATCCCTGCCATATTTGAAACCAGGGATGGAGCTGAGCGATGGATGAAAGATGTGTACGCTGGAGTGTCGGTTTTGTATGGAGGAGAATATTCAGATCCTGCAATATTGGGAGGAGACGAGTATGTGGGAGGCCAGCATGCCAGAGCTGTATCGTACCACTCTATGTTTTATATTAGCGATGGTCTTCAATCGTCGGTAGAACCTTATGGAAACCTTTGGAGATTTGATGGACTATACAACACAATTCGCTATTGTAATACCTTTCTGGATCATATTAGTGAGGTTTACAACCTGTATGAAGGTGAGTTGGAAACCTGGACTGCAGAAGTGAAAGCTGTAAAAGCTTTTTACTATTTTGAGATGGTGAAGCGTTATGGGCCTATCGTTTTGGTTTCTGAAAATATAGATGTATGGGCTTCCCTGGATGAGATGAGAGGTACGCGAACTCATATAGATGTTTGCTTTGCCGAAATCGTTACTTTGCTGGATGAAGCTATTCCGGACCTGAAACTAATGGCGGAGAAAGATCCGGAACGTTACCAGTATTTTTCGAAAGAAGCAGCGGTTGCATTAAAAGCAAAAGTTCTTTTATTTCAGGCTTCTCCGTTGTTTAATGGGAATGCATTTTACCGCGACTTCCGCAATCGTAATGGTGAACAGTTATTCAAACCAGATTATGATGCTGAAAAATGGAAGGCAGCCGCAGAGGCTATTGATGAGGCGATTGCTCTTTGTGAACAAAACGGATATGAATTAATATCAGGAAACAAAGAGACGGTTACTCCATTGCTGAATACAATGCGGGATCTCGAATTGTCAATCTGGTCGCCTAACTATAAGTCGACTGAGGGAATAATGATGGTTTCAACTTCGGATCTGCTGTATAGAAATACTTTGCCCTCAGTTGGTACCAGTTCCAGTAATATTCATTATGATCCGAATATTTATGGCGATATAGGTACAAATATAAAGATGGTTGAAACCTTCTATACAAAGAATGGCCTGCCAATCGATCAGGATAATACATGGGACTACGAACGACGCTACACATTGGGAAGGGAGAACAATAGCTATTATAAAAACGTAGTAGATATGGCTAACGACGTTTTAGTGCTTCACTTAAACCGGGAGCCCCGTTTTTATGCCAATATTGCTGCTCCCGGAACCTATTGGCAACGCGGTCCGCTAAAATCAACCTACTATAACCTGTTGATGGAAACATACAGGGGGCAGGCCGTGGGTATAAAGCAAGATCATATTGACCCGAATTACCCACAAAACCTGACCGGTTATTGGGTGAAAAAAAACTCGCGCTGTGAAGTTCCAATAAATAACTATTCAAACCAGTTGTGGTCAACCGTGGGTTCTGTTCTGCCAAAGTCAGCCATCCGTTTGGCCGAACTGTATTTGATGCAGGCAGAAGCATGGAATGAATATGAGGGACCTGATGGTGCAAATCGTGCAAAGATATTTGACTCGCTAAATAAGATCCGTGAGCGTGCCGGAATCCCAACGGTAGAAGATTCATGGACCAAGTATTCGAAAAACCCTTTGAAAATTACTACTAAGGAAGGAATGCGGGATATAATCCGTCAGGAAAGATCCATTGAACTTGCCTTTGAAGGGCACCGATTTTGGGATCTTCGCAGGTGGAAAATAGCGCAAACAGAGTTAAATAAAAAACCTCGGGGATGGAATGTGCTGGGGAGAGATGCCCGGGAGTATTTTAACAACTTTGAGGGACCATCAGTTGTATGGGATAAAGCAGAGTTTAAGTCTCCGCGCGATTACCTGTTCCCCATTAAGAGTGAGGAAGTGATGATTTCAGGAGTTGTGCAAAATCCTGAATGGTAAAAATTAACTTTTATGATATGAAACGAGCCGTGGATACGAATTTGCCATATTGGGAAATGACTATCCAGGTGAGTTCCATCCCGCTAAGGCGGGACAGGTAATGGCAATTAAAAGCAAATTTTAGACACATGAAAAAAGTATTCTTATTAATATTAATTGTTGCAGGTTTTTATTCCTGTAGCAAAGACGATAAAGGCTATCTCGACATCACGGTCGACCAGAATACCATCTCGTTTGATGCGGTTGAGGGAGGTGCAATTATGCGTTTTACTTTGGATGATCCTCGCATATACCGCGTTAAGGCTGAGTATAACGATCAGTATGGCAATAACATTGTAAAGATGGCAAGTTTTGCCAACGATTCATTAATGCTAACCGGGTTTAATGCTCCCCATCAAAACGTCCATGTCCTTGTATCTTATCTGGATGAAAATGATAACGCATCGTCATCCGTAGATCTTACCTTTAATACCTTAGCTTCGGCTGTGTACTCATTTTTTGATGCCGCAGAGGTTTATTCATATTGGGATGGTTTTGCTGTTAGTTATGAAGCGCCTGAGTTGGTGAGTGGTTTTGCGAATGTTTATTTTATGGGAACCAATCCGGTGACTAAAGAGCGTGATAGTATTCTGGTAGAAACATTTCCGATAAAAGCTGGTGGTGATGCTCGATTCTATTCTTTGGATGAATCGCAGAAGAGTGATTATAACACTGTGATTATTACTACTGAAGATTATAATCAACGGATAGCCCAAAGCAATACATGGGAGAATGTTGAGTCTTTTTCTCGCGTGAGACTTCCGAATACCGGTTTTGAGCTGATTGATCCCTTTGGTTTGTCCATAGAAGATCAAAATGACGACAATCCATCTTATCCGGTCCGCTTTGGTAAAGAGTATTTATTTGATGGGGATATCAAAGGTTCGCAGCGCTTAGAAAACTTTACATTGGGATGGCCACCGGCACAATATACCTTTATTGCAGGTCCGAGGGCTATGCAAGACCTGGACGGCAATCAGATGTATTTTGTTCTTGATATTCAGGAAAAATCAATTGTTGGGGAATTGCGTTTATATGCTCTTTTGAGCCACGGGCGCATGATGAACCCGACTATTTATAACAACGATTATTATACCAAAGCACCTTGCAAGGTGAAGGTTTACGGATGTAATGATTATGTAGAAAGTACTGATCCCACAGCAGAAACCGGAAGCTGGAAAGAGCTTGGTTATTATAATGAAGATCCAAATGCAGCCTCTGCAAACAGGTGGTATACAAATAAAGAAACTGGTTATAATTATGATATTCAGACATTGGCTGCAATGGAGGCTGCTGATCCCGCCTATTTGTCAGTATCCCTTGATTTTGATGGTAACGAGTATCGTTACTTCAGGATTGAAGTACTAGATACTTATGAGAATTTATGGTTGCCAAGCTATTTCCATAATAATGATGGTTATGTGAGCTTTCACGAGATTGAAGTATTTGCTAAAAAGAACTGATGATGAGAAAAAATCTTTTATATATTATATTACCAGCATTATTCGTTGGCTTGTTTTCAGCTTGCGAAAGCCTGGAGGATACTTATTCGGATTATACCGGGGATGGCCCGATCCGATATTTATCTAAAGCTTATTATCTGGAAGGTACTCCCGGTTGGGAAGAGGTTGTGCTTAACTGGGAAAATAAAATTGATGCTGCCAGAGATGCAATCCTGGTTAAATGGCAGGATGATAACACAAGCCGTGATACTATTATTGACAAGGATGCAACAAGTTGTGTGATTGCTGGACTGGAAAACTACGAATATAGTTTTTCGGTAAGTGCTATCAGCTATGATGAAGATCTTGAGGTGACAGCAAGTTCGTTGGCATCGACAGTTTATGCACGCCCTTTTACTTTCGATCATGAAGAGCTTTCTACTTTTACAAGGGTGGTTATCAAACAATTTAAAGTAGGGAACGACAATTTGTTGCTGTTTTTCGATTCGTGGAAAGACAACCTTGTGGCTGTTGAAATCGGTTATTACAAAACCAATGAAACTACAGAAACACGCATTCAGCTAACAAAGGAAAGTTTGGGGACTGAGTATTGGCCAGATGGGGAAAAGTACTTGTTGATCCCGGGAATTGACTTAACCCAAAGTGTCAATGTATACCGAACAGGATCGATCGAATCGCTGGATGATCCTGAATTTAGCATAGAGTTTCCTGTTGTTAACTTAAACCTGGATGTTTTGGCATTTAATAGTGATTTTGCAACGCAGGTACAGAATTATCTGAATGTAACTGAGCTGGATGCCGGCACTATTGAAGATGTAGAGGTTTTGGAACTGGATCAGGATCTGACTTCGCTGGAGGATTTGCTCTATTTTCCAAATCTGAAAACGGTTTACCTCGGGAAAAACAGGTATATGACAGCTACTTATGCATCAGATTATTCGGCACAATCTACTTTGTCGGATAAGGAACGAAGCCTGGCAGTATTAAATGTGGCTCATGATAAGTTGCAATTGGATGTTCATCAGTACAATGCACACTATTTGGCCTCCTATGAAGCTCCGGATTGGTTTGTGAAAGAAGGAAACCCAACTGTACCATCCGTAGACCTGATTGAAAGCACTTCATCGTGGAGTTATTCGGTAACTCCGGCTGATCAACCTGGCTATGATTCATATTTGAGTAACCTGTTTGATGGACAAAGCGCAACAGCCTGGACTCCACTAATGGGTTCTGAATTGTTGGTGCATCAAATTGAAATCGACCTTCCGGAAGAGGTGGATGTTAGAGGTTTCAAGGTGGTTCAGTCTGCTTTGGTTACAAGTTCTTTGGTACCTAACTATATTCAGATTGAAATTGCAGCAGAAGGAGGTCAGTATCAACAGGCGGCTTTTACGGAAGATATTCCTCTGGGAGACAGTAATGGTGAAACAACTATTATCTATCTGAATAAAGATAAGGAAACACAAAAGGTTCGTAGAATTCGGTTATATCTTACCGATAAAGATTACTATGGATCTTCTTACGGTACTGCTCTTGCAGACTTTATGTTGATTAAATAATGTTTGCAGAGACTAAATAATGGTAGTTGTATGGGGTTATCTCAATAGTATTTCTGGCAATAGGAAATATGATTATGGTATAAATCCTTAATTAACGGAAGTTTTTAAACTTTTGAGATAATCCTATGCACTGTGCCAATGATTACAGAAACGATATACTGGAAGAAAATTTAAATGCATGAAACGAATATTATTCATAATAACGCTTTTGGTGGCTTTGGGAGCTCATGCTTTCTCACAAAACACAGGTATTGTTTTCGAGGAGACGAAATCGTGGAAGAAGATTGTTAAAAAGGCAAAAGAAGAAAAGAAACTGATTTTTGTGGACTGTTATGCTGATTGGTGTGGTCCATGTAAAAAGCTGGCTAAAGAGGTTTTTACACAGGAGAAGGTTGGTACTTTATTTAACGAGAAGTTTGTTAATGTTAGTTTTAATGTTGATAAGGATGAAGATGGAAAAGCGTTGGCTCAAAGCTGGAAAGTAACCGTGTTGCCCACTTTGTTTTTTATTGATCCGGAAACAGAGCAGCCGGTGCATAAAATGGTTGGTTCAGGAGATGGGGAATGGCTGATAAATGGTGCTAATCTGGTTGCTGATCCGAAAAACGGATTGCAGGCTATGCTCAATCGATACAATAAAGGAGATCGTGAACCGGTTTTCATGCTTCAGTTAGTTAAGTTGCTGAAAGACGCCGATATGAAAAACGAAATTGAGAAGGTGACTAAAGATTTTCTGAATACTTTGACGCTGGAACAATTGGCAACTCCAACCGTTTGGTCACTAATCATGCAGTGGGAAAACGATCCATTGTCGAAAACTTTGCTTACTGTTCGTGATCATATTGAAAAGTTCTATGCCATTCCTGGCGAAAATCAAAAAATGGTAGTGGATATTACTTTGGCTAATGCAATGTTAAGCAGGGCTATAGAGTATGCCACAACGCCAAACCTGGCAGCTATTGATCCAACAGGTTACAATGATTTTGTTGATTATCTGGAGAAAGCAGAAGGTCCTGGGAAAGATATGGCTGCCATTTGGTTAAACACCTCTATGCTGTCGCGCAAAGGCGATTGGAATAAGATGTTGGATGTGATGCACGTTGTCAAAGATGAACAGCTATTTCCCCCGCAGGTTTATGGGCAGTATTTTATGTTCTTCATCAAATCTCTGGCAGAAATGGACGATAAGGAAGCTTTAGAAGCTGGAGTTAACTGGTTGGACGAATTAATTACCAATGCTTCTGGTGATGATCTTACATCGTATTCAGTGCGTGCTACAATGAACGGTGCAAAAGCAGGACTTTACGAGGCATCTAAGAAATATGGCCCTGCTCAAAAGGCTAAAAAAGAGATGGAAAAATACGTCAAGCTAATTCAGGACGAACAAGCTGCTGTTCAACAATAACAATACTGTTATTAATACTTATTGATGTATAATTTGCGTCTCAGGCAAATCTATTTAGAGACTTATGAATTATGAAAAGAAATTTACTAATCATCATATTATCGCTGATCGGTTTTACGCATTCTATTGCGCAAAATAGTATAGAAACCGAATTGAAATACAGCGATGAGAATGGGGTTCCTGTAGTTGATGTTGTTATTGGCGGAAATACCTATCGGTTTATGCTCGATACCGGTGCAGGAAAGACTTGTGTGTCGGATCGTTTGGTCAATGCCGAAAAACTTGAATATGCACAGTCTCAGGAATCCATGCAGGGACTTGGCGACAACTTGTTTATTGCCAATATTTCAAATGCCAGCCTGGGAAGTCTGGAGATAACAAAAAAAGAGGCCATTGTAATGAGTGCCGACAATGTGATATTGTCAACACTTGATGCGGATGGTATTATTGGGGCGAATATTCTGGCTGACTATGTAGTTACATTCGATTCAAAGAAAAAATCAATTACGCTTTCCAATCAGGTGGAGTCATCCATTACGGGTTGGGAAACGCTGAAATTATGGAATAACGTACCTCTTTTTAATATTAAACTACAAGGTAAAGATGAACTTTACGATGTGCCTGCTTTGTTTGATAGTGGTAATGGGACCGCTTCTGTGAGCCTGCCTTCGGTTGAAGGTTTTGAACAGTGGACAGGAGCCGGAATTATTAATAACGTAATCGAAGGCCGTGGTGCTACCGGTTCTATGGTTGGCGGTTTGTCAGGAATGGACAAGCTCTATCGTGGAAAATTAAACGACCTGCATATTGGTGGGTATGTGTTTAATGGTATCCCGGTAATGACCGGTGGTATTGGTTACCTGCTGTTATGCTTTAAAATAACTGACCTGGGAAAAATAACCATTGACTATCCTAATAACCGATACCACTTTGATGTGTATGAAGATGGTGCTGTCTGGAAGGTTGATAACCGTCCTGTGATGACAGGTCCGGATAATGGCCAATTGCGAGTGGCGGCAGTTTGGGGTGAAGATGCCCGGGCTAAATTGGATCCGGGTAATATTATAACGGCAATAGGCAAGCATGAGATCAGTAATGTAAACGACACGGTCCCGAATATTGACAAGCTCATTCTTCACTACGGAGCCCAAAATGCCAGGGTAACTGTACAGGACAAGATAGGTACAGTAAAACAATTACCTGCATCATTATTCCTACCCGTTAATATTAAGAAATAAATGCAATGATTATAAAACGAATTATAGCAGGGATGGTATCCCTGATCCTGGGTGTTACATCAATGTGTGCCCAGCAATTAAATATGGCAGATACACTTCCGTTTGATCCGGAAGTAAAGGTTGGTAAATTGAAGAATGGACTGACCTATTATTTGCGCCACAATGAAAGCCAGAAAGGTTTGGCTGATTTCTATATTCTACATAATGTAGGGTCTATTCAGGAAGAAGATTCTCAAGACGGGCTGGCTCACTTCCTTGAGCATATGGCTTTTAACGGAACTAAAAATTTTCCGGGCAAATCGATGATTAGCTGGCTTGAAAGTGTTGGGCTACAGTTTGGTACAAACATAAATGCAGCAACAGGTATGGAGATGACATATTATATGCTGTCACAAGTCCCATTGAAAAGGGAGTCAATTATCGATTCAACTTTGCTGATCCTACATGATTGGTCGCACTTTATTTCACTAGAGGATGAAGAGATAGATAAGGAGAGAGGCGTTATAAACGAAGAGCGCCGCCAGCGAAATAATGCTTCATTCCGGGCCAGCCGAAAAGCAGCCCCTGTCTTCTACAATCATACACGGTATGCGGATCGTGATATGTTGGGAACTGAGGAGTTCCTGAAAACATTTTCCTCTCAGCAACTAAGGGATTACTATCACAGGTGGTATCGTCCCGATTTACAAGCGATCATTATTGTAGGTGATATTGATGTGGAGCAGGTAGCGGAAAAAATTAAAAACATGATGGCAGATATTCCGGCTCCGACTAATCCCGAACCTAAAGCAATCATCCCAATACCCGGAAATACAGAGCCGTTAATGACGGTGATTACTGATCCTGAATTTACCGAATCAAGTGCGAGCCTTTATATCAAGAGAGAAGCTTTTCCCGTGGAGTATAACAACCGGGTTGGTGTTTATAAAATGGATTTGTTGCTCAATGCGGCACTTTCAATGGCAAATATGCGTTTTACAGAGATGGCTCAGGCAGTTGCTCCGTTTCGGGGTGCACAATTAGTTAATAATCCTGTCAGTTCCACTACCGAAGCAGTTGGTTTACACGTTTCATCGGCAAAAGAAAACCTGCCTTTGGCTTTTGAAGCGGCTTATACCGAGTTGGAACGCATTCGTCGTTATGGATTCACGGCTCCGGAATTAGAAACTTTCAAAACCAGTATTTTGAGGTCTGCTAAGTATGGCTTTGAGAACGCTTCCAGGCGGGATAATGAAAGTTACGTTTGGGAATGTATCAACCATTATTCAAAAAATAAGCCTGTTCTTTCAGCTAAACATGAATGGGCAGTGCTTCAGTTGCTTGTGTCCCAAATGAAGCTGGAAGAAGTCAATGAGCTGTTATCTGTATTGTTATCTCAATCAAATAACGTATTGGTAACATTGGTGCCAGAAGAGGTTGGCCTTGTTGTACCCACAACAGAGCAGATGGCGTCCATCATGGCCAAAGTTCGTGGTACAGAATTAAAACCTTACGAAATAAAGGTTATTGATAAGCCTTTAATTTCTGATGAGGAAAGTATTATTCCCGGGAAAGTAGTTAAAACTGAAGAAGGGATTTATGGCTCAACAGAGTGGACGCTTAACAATGGTATTAAAGTTTTTGTGAAGCCTACAAACTACAGCCCAAGCCAGGTGTCAATGAGTGCTTATGCTGATGGAGGCCTTTCTATGGTTGACGATGCTGATTATTTTACAACCCAAAACTTAATTCCATTGATTAATATGTCGGGATTAGGGGATTTTGATGTTATTGACTTAAAAAAGGTAATTGGAACAAAGGTTGCCATGGCTACACCAACCATCTCACGCTTTTCAACAGGAATCAGTGGTGGTGCTGCCAAGTCGGATGTGGAGACTATGCTGCAGCTGACCTACCTGTATTTTACCAATCCCAAAATGAGTCGCGATAAATTTGATAGGATGATGCAGACAAGTCGTAGAAAAATTGAGCTGACAAAGACTTCGGTTGATTATATTTTTCAGGAAAAAATGAATGTGGCTATATATGGCGAGGAAGATAATGTCAGAACCCAGCCACCAACAGTTAAAACGCTTGATGCCATTGATTTTGACAGGATGGATGATATCTACAACCAGTTTTTTTGTGATGCTGCAGGAAACTACACTTTTTATTTCCTTGGAGATATTGATCTTAATCAACTACAACCTTGGGTAGAGAAATACCTTGGTTCGTTACCGGTTGGAACGCAAAAGCTAAGCTGGCATGACGACATGGTGAGAGCCCACAAGGGTGAAACCAAAAAGCGCTTCGAGGTTCCGATGCAAACGCCACAGAGTACCGTATTTTATAATTACACAGGCGATATTGCATACAATCAGGAAAATACGCTACTGATGGCTATGCTGAGTTCATGTCTGCAAACCCGGTATCTGGAAACAATCCGTGAAGATAAAGGAGGATCGTACGGGGTTACAGTAAATGGCAGTTTATCCCGTTTGCCAGTACAGGCTTACACCATGTCGGTATCGTTTAAAACAAACCCGGAAATGGCTGATGAGTTGGCTCAGATTGTTGACGATGAATTACGCAAGATGGCCGAAAACGGGCCCAATCGTGCCGAGGTAGACAAGAACCTTTCGTACTGGTTGAAAACCCGTCCGGATGCCATGAAAAATAATGGCGTCTGGCTTACTTTGATGCAAAACTATAACGCATGGGGTGAAGACTGGAATACTGATTATGAGGCTGTGATTAAAAATATTACGCCAGAGCGTGTTCGTGAATTTGCGCAAAAAATAGTAAGCGATGGCAATGTAGTTAAGATCATCATGGATCCTGCTAAATAATGTCTGATTTAAATAGCAATTAATAATGTGTATAATATGAAACGAGCCATAAGGATAAGTACTTATGAACGAATAAGACTGTTCTTTATGGTGAGTTTCATGAGGTTATTAAATAATAGATTTATTGGAATGAAATTATCATGATTAAGTACTAACCATGCGAGATGATGAAATTGAAGTTTTGAATTCCCTTTTTTCATAACTTAATTTATCAATCCTGATACCAGACTTGCATCTTGATACAAATTATTATACTGATGAAAAATATTAAATTGTTCTCTCTCCTTTTATTTATTACATCGCTTTTCATAAGCTGTAGTAACCCTAATTCAAATAACAAGAAAACAGTAGAAACCGAAGCTGTAGAGGCTTCAAGTGAAAGAACAGCAGATCATATGGATACAATAGTTGGCCGTGGATGTTTGGAGGTTGTTACAGAAATTCCTTATGATATTCCTGCTCAGCGCTTCGATGAAACAGCACAGATTCTGGCCCATGCTATTGGCTGCTTTATAGAATCCGACCTGTCCAAAACAGGAAGTATCCAGGTAAATGCAATCAAAGGTAGGATGAGTATTCGCGATGCAATATTGACCGCTATAGATGGTACAAATTTAAAAATCACAGAACAAACTGATAAAAAAATTAAGGTTGAATTGATTCAATAAAAAAATCTCCTGAAAAACCTTAATCAGCATTGTATTTTTCGTAACTTATTGTTCTTTATTTTTTTAGATATAAAATAATGGGCTTATAATTATGAAACGAACATCATTAGGTTTTATAGGGGGAGGTAGAATCACCAGGATTTTTCTTCAGGCAATGAAAAATGTTGTCAACACTTCCGTTAAAGTATGTGATATTAACCAGGAAACATTGGATCGTCTGAAACAGGAATACCCTTATATTGAAACCTTTCCATCGATATCATCATTATCAGAACAAGATGTTATTTTTATAGCTTTGCACCCTCCAGTAATAAAGGAAGTAAGCAGCGAAATAGCCGAAGTTGTTTCAAATGGAACTACAGTGGTTTCTTTGGCTCCCAAGTTTACCATTAAGCAGCTTTCCCAACTCCTGAATACAACAAATATTATCCGTGTTATACCCAATGCAACCTCCTTTATTAACAAGGGGTTTAATCCTGTGTGTTTTTCAAAAGATATAAGTATAGATACCCGGAAACATTTTTTTGAAATGCTGGAAGTAACAGGTGCTTGTTTTGAAACAGAGGAGGAAAAATTAGAGGCCTACGCCATTGTTTCAGCCATGTTACCCACTTATTTCTGGTTTCAGTGGAATGAGATGGAACAAATAGGGCAAAAGATAGGTCTGACAGCACAAGAAAGCAAAAATGCCGTTTATGAAAGTTTAAAGGCAGCACTGGATCTAATGTATCATTCAAAACTCAATAACAATGAGGTTGTTGATCTGATACCCGTTAAACCTATTGCAGATAAAGAAGAGCTGGTAAAAGAGCTGTTTAATGAAAAGCTACTTACCCTTTTCCAAAAGATAAAGCCTTTGTGATTTTAATCAATATAAAATTTTATTATTTGGAACAAATCATTAGTTAATCAATTATAAAGGTCAGGCTCATGATTTACATAAGTTATCATCTCAAAAAGACTGGACCTACAGGTTACAATCATTTTTCGACTATTATCTCAAGGATGCAGATCAGCCTGAATGGATGAAATAGCCTTTTGAAACAAGGGTTTATATAGATATGGATAGGTGAATGATTCTGAAGAATCACATATTATAGCCATATCCTCTTCACACCAAACTCACTGTTTAGTGAGTTTAGTGTGAGTTTTGTGTGTTATTTATGTGATTGATTAGTGATACCGATTTGTTAATGACACGAGCGTTAAATTTGCTTCGCATTTAACACAGTCATTAATCTATCGGCATTATACCAAGTGCTCATTTTGTTGTCAAAATAGTATGAGTTTCTGGTTTTATCTGTTAGCCCAAGAGCTCCCTCGTGCCTTTTCTGCATAAACTGACATAAACCGGGATTTAATAATCTCTCAATCCACTTTCAATATATTCAAATTGGTATATTTTATATAAAAGCATGTCTGCTGGAGGGTTTTCGGGTTCATTTTTTATTAGTTCATCAATCTGTTTTCGGTAAGTATCAGAAAGATTGGTTTCTGTAAAAGAGGATGAAACCTTATAACCATAATTTACTCCGTTTATTTCAATATGTTTGTTATCCAGGCATTCAGTCGCGGCACATAGTTTTATGCTCTGATATACAATAGAATCCACATTGTATGTTCGAATATAACCATTCTCGGTAATTTGGGCATCAGGAAATATTTTTTTTGCAATAATGCGTCTGTAACCGGCCTTTTGGAAGCGGTGCTTGTAATGGAACGAGCAGTAATTAATACCAATTTTCAGTCCTGCGTTTTGAGCTTCGTTAATAATTTCAAGTGCCGCAATTTCAGACTCTACAACAAGTGGCCTTTCTGCGCTTGTGATGTTATAATCTCTTTTGATTAGCTTACTTACATTATGTTGGGTCAACCTTAAATGGTGTAAATTGAGGTTGGTCACACCTGCTTCTACCATCTGGGGCATCATGGCAATTAGGCGGTCCTTTTCTTCAGGGATGGAGGGTATCTCAATGGTTATTACCGGGATAATACCTTTTGCAGCCTTAATTTTATCTAAACTGAAACCAGTAGCCCCTATATCAAAGCGTATTTCGTTCAGGTTTTCATTAGCCAGGGCCATAAATTTCGATTTATCGGATAAAATCCCATTGGTGTACATCCAGATATACAAGTCTGGTTTACACTCTTGCCGTAATATTTTCAGGTATTCAAGTGTACGGTCGAAATATAAAAGAGGCTCACCCCCGCTAAAACTTACCCCATCAAATCCAAAATTATTGACGTAATGTGCATAATCAAGCGGGTTTTTAAAATCCAGACCCTGTGTTGATGGAACTTCATCATTTTTTTGTGGTACCGGGCAATAAAAGCAGCTTGCATTACATTTGTTTGTAATAAACAAGCAGCTCCATTTTCCTGAACCGCATATTTGACATCCTTTTGAAATATGGTTGATATACGGTTTTGTTGCCTTAAAAAGTGGCGCATCAATCATCTTATTTAAAAGATGGTTTCTTTGGTGTATGTAATTATCTGCCAAATAGGGATTTAACCATTTTATTTCAGGAAATTGTGCAAATTCATTTTTGTTATTTGTTAATAATGAATTCAGCCACTGATATTTAGCTTTCATTAATATTTTATAAACGAAGAATACATGGCATATCAATATATGCCGTTAATTAAAATAAATAAGGGTGTATAAAATAGAACGGAAGCTTTATAGCTCAGAAAAAATATACAGGAACATCAAGAAATACTCCAATAGAAGGATTGCTTTATGAGTTTTTGTTTTTAAAGACATTTGCTTTATTAATAGGAGCGCAAGATATACTATTTTTCTCTTAGTATGACTATTGTTTTCCTAATCCGGTCATAAAAATTATAAAAAGCATTAACCTGTTTAAGGTGAAGGTTTTATATTGGTAGAGATTAAAAGTGTTTATTAGCTATTATAGCACGTCACTTACAATTAATAGCAAAAGAAATCATTCATTCACCATCCAGTTTTTAAATTCGGCAGCTTTATTTTTACTTACAAATATTTTTTCAGGGGTATCAATGTCTAATTGTAAAAGTAGGCGGTTGTCGAACCAAATGGTGATATTAACAATGCTGTCCCGTGAAATGAGGTATTGTTTATTGGCCCTGATAAATTCATTGGGATTTAGTGTAGATGCAATTTGTTCCAGTGTTTTTGAATAGGGGTATTGCTGGCCGTTTTTTAAAAAAGCAAAAGTATTTTTATCACTGGTGTAAAAAAAGCTGATGTCTTTAATGTTTGTCGGTATCAGTTGGTTTTCGTGAGGGATGAGCATCTTTTTCATAAATTTCTGCGGGGGGTGCAGTTCCGACATATTAGAGAGATACTGTACTTTCTCAGTTCGCGACCATTTTTTAAATTTTCCCAACGCCTTTTTCAGATCCTCCACCTTAATTGGTTTTAAAAGGTAATCGATGCTGTTTACCTTAAAAGCATCAATGGCATATTCATCATAAGCCGTGATAAATATAATTGGGATTTCAACTGTAATGTGCTGAAATATATCAAAAGCATTCCCATCAGACAGGTGGATGTCCATCAATATTAAATCAGGAGATGTATTGCTGTTGAGCCATGTTATTGTTTGGCTGATACCTTCGGTATTGGCAGCAATATCTATGGTTTCATCAATTTCTTTTAATATTTCAACCAGATTTTCAAAAGCAACGGTTTCATCCTCTACAATTAATACTTTCATATCCTAATATTTTAAAGGTAAACACACTGTAAAAGAGATGCCATCGTTTAAAACTATTACTTTTTTGTCCATTAACAGCTGAAAACGGTTTTCCAGATTCTTTAAACCTGTGCCATTGGTAACATTGGGTGATAGTTTGGGATGGATAGGGTTGCTTACTTCCAGTTCATCTTTTTCGTTTATGCGTATGCTCACCAACATTTTGTTTTCACTATCAATGGTGTTATGAACAACAATGTTGTCAATTAATGGTAAAAGCGACAGACTGGGAAGCTTTAATTCTTTTTGCTTATCATTAATGTCAATTTTAAATTCAATTTTATTGGCAAAACGGACTTCCAGCATATACCTGAATGATTCAATAAAATGTAGCTCTTCACCCAATGAGACCAACCCTTTTTTTTCGCTTTTTAAGATATACCTGAATACATCCGATAGCTTATTGACAAATTCTAAGGTGTTGGTATCATTTTTTTTGCGTACAAGGGCGGTTATGCTATTTAAAGAATTGAAGAAAAAATGCGGATTGATTTGGTTGGCCAATGCATCGCAACGACTCTGAAGGTTCTCAACCTTTAACTGTTCAATCTCCAGGTCTTTTTTATGCTGATCCTTGTACATGAAATATACGTGCCCCACGAAGGAGCATAAAAAGCACATTACAATAAACTGGAAAATCAGTATGCTTCCAAAACAATCAGCATGGGAGCAGAAGGAGTACGAAACCGAGAGGTATATCAGATAAGCAATAGTAGAGATCATCAGATTCCGGAAAAACCGGTTGCCAAAAACCAGGGTTGTTATTTTTCTTAGGTTTACATGAACCAATAATCCTATTAAAATTGAGAAATAGATATATCTGAAAATAAAGAAGTTAATGTGGGTTATGCGTGCATGACCTTCCAGGTAACCCAACTTCCAGGGCAACCAGGCAATGTTGGGATATACGATAAATGCTGATCCCAACAGGCTTATGATTATTAATTTATATGGATTGTAGTTGTTTAAAAATTTCATAAATAATAATCCTAGTTTTATGATTTATTACGCTTCAAAAATAAGTATTTAGTCTCAGCCAGAAAACTTCATTCTGGCAATTGTGTTCGTTTTGAGAATGAAGATTTCTTGTCTTATACTTTGAGCCTTACAATACTAAAACCACAAAGGCACCAAGGATTCAAAGAATCACAAAGAATATTAGAGGCTCTGCGTATCTTGGTGGCTCTGTGGTTCATGTTTTAAAGAATATAATAAGTTTTTAATAGCAAATAGCCAATAGTCAATAGCTAACAACTAATAACCAAACACTCCTACTTAATATCGTAGGCCATCAGGGCATTTCCGTGGCGTACATATAAAACCCCATTATGAATAACCGGGTGAGCCCAGAATGGTCCTTCGCCTTTTGTTATATTAAACTCACTAACTACCTTAAAAGTGTCAGGTGTGGCAGGAGCCAGGCCTACGTAGCCCTTTTTCTCGTCGTAGCAATAAAGCATATGATCTGCACTGATGATGGATCCCTTACCTTTGCCTTCCCAGGCGGTTTCGTATTTTGTTTCTCCTGTTTCCCAATCAACTGCTACCCAGTTTCCTTTGGCATTGTTGAGCCAGTTCGATCCGTAAATTGTATTATCAACCAACACAAATCCGCCATGATGCGTATCCAATATATCGTTTTTCCATAAAACGCTAACTGTATCTGCATTTTCGCTAAGTTGCAACATGATAGAATTGAGGTTGTAACCATTGCAAACAAAGATCTTACCGTCTTTGTACAGGGGTGTATTGGGGGCTATTTTCTCCCAGCCCCTTTTTACGGCCTCATGTCCCCAGTCGCTATAGGTCCATAAAATATCGCCATTATCGGGGTTAACGCCAATAACACTATTGCCGGTGATGCCAATAATCTGTTGTATGCCGTTGTGTTCAATTAACAGGGGTGAAGCATAATTACGAATATCACCCAAGCCCTTGCTTTTCCATATGGTTTCCCCGTTTTTTGCATTTAGGGCAACCATAGAGGATTTTTCTCCTCCAGCTGTAAAAATCACTTTATCGTTAATTACCAAGGGTGATTCAGATACGCCCCATGTTCCCATTTTTGCACCAAAAAGAGCCGCCCCGTCAACTTTCCAAATAATCTCACCTTTTTTAATATTGATACAAACTACTTCACCCATTCCGCTGATTACATATGCTTTATTGCCCACAATTGTAGGGGTGGTTCTTGTTTCAGGAAATGATTTGTTCCAGGGTGAGCCATATTCAATGGTATATTCCTTGTTGCCATCTAAGGTGTAAGCTGAAAATATTTCTTTGTCTTCGGCTTCGTTCATGCCTGTGATGTACAGGTAGTCGTCAACAATTACAGGACTCGAATAACCTTTGCCCACATCTAAGGTTTCCCAAAGTTGTTTTGGACCGGTTTCTGCCCATTTTGTTAACAATCCGGTGTCTGGATAAATGCCATCCCTGTTTGGCCCTCGCCATCCTTGTTGGTTTTGTGCATCGGTGTTAGTAAAAAACAGGCAGCAGCATGCAAATACACAGGTCGTGTTTCTAATAATTTTTGTTAGTTTCATAGGTAATCTATTTTTTGTTTGTTTATTTATTTTATATCGATTTATAAATGTTAAGTAACTTTTCTGCCATAACAGCATCATTAAATAGAGTCGACGCTTTTTCCAAGGCATTTATCTTAGCCTGTTGATAGCGATTTTCATCCCCCAGCAAGCTCTCTAAGGCCTCGGCTAACTTATCAGGGTGGTTGGGCTCGTACAAAACTCCAGCTTTGCCTACTACTTCGGGGAAGGAGCCTGTTGCCGGTTCAACAGCCGGAATACCACAGGCAAAGGCCTCGCAGATGTATACGCCAATCCCTTCGTTAAAGGTAAGTGGTACTGAAAGAACTGATATGGATTGATAAAATCCAATATGATCCGACATGGAGTAGGAGTCAACAAACTCCACATCATCTATATATGGATTCAGGATAGCTTTTACTTTAGCAATGAATTTTTTGTCCTGTGCTGTAAATCCCCCTCCAATTTTAAGTTTTAAGTTGGGGATGGTATTTTTGTTTTTTAAGGCAACATAGGCTTTGGCCAGAATATCCAATCCGTTTTTGGGATTCAGGCGATAGAAAAAACCAATAACAGGGTCTTGTAAAGGTTTTCCTGGTTTGTATTGTTCCTGATTTATTCCTGGATAGATGACTTCAAGATTTCCTATCTCAGGCACTTTTTGTTGTGCATATGCTTTGTAATAGTTACTGGTAGTTATCAGCTTATCTACAAATTGCAGGTTTTTGCCAATGTTTTTCCAGGCGAGGTCGGCATAGGATTTTTTCATAGAATCAATCCATACTTCCTCATCTAACAGCGAACAAACAACCGGAATATCCATCTTCTGTTTTATGGCTTTTGCAATGCCAATGAGCAAAGAGGTAGATATGTGCACCACATCCGGTTTCTCCTGTTTTAGCCAGTTAATCAATTGATTTACTTCATTTAGGAAAGCAGGACTATCACCATCTATCATCGACAGTGTCATTTTCTCCATTCCTTTGGCCGAAGTGGTTTCTGACATGGAGGAGGCAAAACTAAGCATGGAATCAGATCCCAGCCACCGCTTCATCCACCCGGGCATGGTTATTTTCTGAAAGAATTTTTGTGCCACATAATAGGTAGTAGCCGGGAAAAACAGTGGACTGTCAGTTTTAAAAGCCTCATTTTTTAAAGGCAGATACAGAGGCATGATTATGGCCTCATGTCCCATCTTTTTTAATGCTGAAGCTTGCAAATTATCGCGAAAACAATTTCCACAGTAAAATGAATCTCCTGCTCCGGGTATGATAAATATTGTTTTCATTTTTTTTAGTATCAAGTATCAAGTATCAAGTATCAAGTATCAATGTCTTAAACCGCCTTCTCCTTATGTCTATGTTTAATCACCTTTTTCCCTTTAACCTTTAACCTTTTTGCCTCTTTCTATAGCTGCCGCGCGTGTCTTCACCCACCTTTCTCCCTTTATCCTTTAACCTTTTTGTCTTTATCCTTTTTTCCTTCTCCCTCTTTCTATAGCTGCCGCGCGTGTCCTCACGCGTGGTGTCCTGTAATAAAGCACACTTCACATTTTCTCCACTTCATTTTTCACAACTCTTTTTACAAATAGGATGGTTAGCACAATAAATAAAACGGCAAATAACAAAGCGGTTATCCAAACATTGCTATGCACATTTTTAAAGTTGGTTCCAATCCCTATTAAGGCACTGAATAGTCCTGTAACTATTGCATATAAGGGTACAATCCGGTTTTCGCGGTATAAAATATCTTTTATTTTAAGGTTGAAAAAGCCCAAAGTACGGTACAGCTCAATTTCATTTTGACGGATGCTCAGGTTTTTGCGAATGACAATGATAAAACCAAAAATACCCAGCAATAAACCAATGCCTCCCAGGGTTAAAAATATAGTTAAGTAGGTATCTGTTACCGTATTAAATTGTTTAAGCCTGTCGTTGGTACTTGTAACCCTTATTCCATATTCATGCATGGCCTGTGAAATCATTGTTTTTACATTGGGTAGCTGATTTTCTTCTACCTGCATTAAGAACAGTTCACTACCCCTGGTGGTTTCCCATATTTTCGAAAACTGCGATTGATCGATTAAGATATAGCCCTGGAAAATGGTATTCGGGAGTGTTCCTGCCAGTTGAATAGCATATTCCTGTCCATTGGATCCGGTGTAATAGATGGTGTCGCCCAATGATTTTCCCAAGCTCCATTGAAGTACCGTAGCATCCACTAATGCAGGGATAACCTTTTCATTTGATGATTTTAATAACTGGATTAATTCCTCTCCTTTCTGGTCAGGGAAGATGCTTTTCTGAACCTTCATCGAACTGCTTAACAATTCTTTCAAGTCAATTCCCAGAACCGATGGAGAACTAACTTTATTGAGGTTCAGGCAACTGGCTTCGTCGGCACTGTATTTTAAACACTGTAAAATAGAAGTACTTTCCGGCAAATCCCGGAGATTCAGTTTTTCCCTGCCTAAAGGAGTGTTGATATTGTGGTATACAGGAATACTACTCTCGCACCAAAGAGAATAACCCCCGGTCGCATTTTTGAGATGTGAGGCATTAGAGAAATCCGGACGGTTTAACCCAACCGAAAAGACAATGAATACTCCAAAGGCCAACGAAAAATAGGATAAGATAGCCTGTTTTCGATGGGCATAAAGCGTTCTGAAAATCATGTTGTGGTCTGTAAAATCGGTACTTGAAGGTTTTCCTTTGGAACAAATCAGGTAATCGCCCAGTAAAGCAAAAGTGATCATCAATAACAAGCCAACAATCGAAAATAAAGCAACTGAAGTAGTGATAAACAAGTTGTAAATGGCAATGATTATTGTGATAACTGCCAGAATGATTACCACGGCTTTTTTACGATTCAGGAGGATGTGATGAGATCTGATTTTTTTGGTTTCCTGATGGATATTCCGGGAAATGACCCTTCTTAATATGGCGAGGGAAAGAAGAATTCCGGTTATAAAACCTGCCACAAGAGTAATCCAGTGTGGGTAAACAGAAAAACCTTCGGTATGTGTAGCTCCTTTCCAGTAGCTCCCTAGTAGCCACATAATTACAATGGTGTAAAGGATGCCGGCAATAACGCCTGTAAATGATGATAACAAAACCATCGGTGTGGATTCCATCCAGATGATCTTTCTGATTTTTTCAGGCGTATAGCCCATCGATTTCAACAAATCAATTTCACCTTTTCTCTGAACCATCATTTCAGAGATGGGAATAACCATCAAAAGCAAGGCTGAAAGGATGATAAAGAATCCCAAAGCCATAAACAGGCCGGCAAAATCAACTCCATTCCTGGCTGCGTAAACCGCCGATTCGCGAGGATGGAAAATTTGTATGCCAAACATATCATGTCTGAGCGATTGAACATTAGGATCAGCATCATAAATCCTCACAGACGTAGCATATCCATATTCATTTCCCCATTTATCGGCAATAGCTTCATAGGGTAAAATGGCTTTAGGTGTAGAGCGGTATAATTCCCAGTATTCTTCGTCCTCAGTTGTTATTAAATCCATATCTATCGGAAGGTCGCTGTCCCACTCTGTACAGCGCTCTACATCTGATAGTCCCGGGAAATTAGCACTTAAGGTAGAATCTGCCCTTAATTCAGCAAGGGGAATAATCTGTTTTACCTTTAGTTGCACAGAATCCGCTTGAAGGGTTTTAAAGTCGCGAGATACATAGAAACTGATATGTAGCCAATCGCCAATGCCTGCTCCTAATCGTTTGGCCGAGTAATCAGAAAGTATGACTTCATCATTTTTTAATTTTTTGTTATCGTACTGATCTACCGCACTTACAAAAGAATAAGGAATTGATGAGTTTTGAAAAACAATAGAATTTGCAAGGTATGAGAAGATTCGATTGGTGTTGGTATTGTTTTTACCGATGTTTTCGATGACTTCTTTTTGCAGGAACACCCTGTCGGAAACGATATTGGTAAAATCACTTTGATGGGTAAGGCTTAAACCTGAAAAAGAGTAATCCCAGGTGTTTTCAATGATGGAGTCTTTGATGTTCTCACCGGTCAATACCAGGTTTATTTTTCCCTGAACCTCCATGGCTTCGGCCAGGTCCTTTCTGTTTACAAAAATGTTCAGGGGAAGGGTCTGTTCGTTTTTCAAACTTATATTTCCTCCTTGTTCAGGATCAGCTATGCCTGACAAATCCAGGCGCAGACTTGTGGTATAGTTTTCAGTTACAAATAAGGAACCAGAAGGAACCAGTCCTTGTGCGGGCAGGCGTAAAACCACGGCATCACCAGGTTGTATGTTCAATTCATCATTGAGCGCGGGGTTAATTTTAGCCATGCCTTTTTCAATATCCATATCATCAACACCCCAAACCATAACGGGCAGCAAGGAACCATTGTGTGAAATAAATCCATTGGTCAGCAATATGCCCCTGGCAGAAGAACCAAACTCAGGTTGTTTGTAAAAATCCTCGGATAAAAACGACTGGTGTGCAAAAACAACGGTTTCAATGTTTCCAAGTCGTTCGTTAACCCGGTTCAGCAGACTGCTCCGAACAGAGTCACCAATTACCAGGCTGCCTGCAATTACTGCTACAGAAATTAGTACAGCAAGGCCTGCCAGTTTAAAATAACGGAGGTAGAAAACTAAATTTTTATGTGTCAGATCTCTTGTTTTCACTGTAAAATTCCGTTTTTAAGTGTCACGATTCGTTTTGCTTCACGGGCCATTTCATCGGCATGGGTGACCATAATAATGGTTGTATTTAATGTTTGGTTTATTTCAGCGAGCAGCGAAATAACATTCTGTGCATTCTCCATATCCAGCTGACCGGTAGGTTCGTCGGCCAGTAATACGGCAGGCTTCATGATTAAAGCTCTGCAAACGGCCACACGGCTGGATTCGCCCCCTGAAAGCGTATGGGGATATTGATTGGCCACATGATCAATATGTGTAATTTGCATGAGTTCACGGGCATAATCAACCTGTTCTTTTGTTGCTTCTGACTGAAAGGCCAGTATGGGTAATAAAATGTTTTCCAAGGCAGAATACTGAGGAAGCAAACGATGATTCTGAAATACAAAACCGATCTTTTCGTTCCGGATTTTAAATTTATCAACATCAGCTCCGGTTACATCATTCCCATCAAGCCAATAACTGCCTTCGTCAGGTTGTTGCAGCGTTCCAAGGATTGACAATAAGGTGGTTTTACCCGAACCGGAAGCACCTTTAACGGCTACAAAATCCCCTTTGTCAACCTGTAAGTCAATGCCCCGAAGAACCTGGTTAACCCGGTTTTTACCGTCCTGGAAGTGTTTTTTAATATTTGATAAGTTAAGTATTGTCATTGAGTTATTTCTTTTGTGATCCAAAACAGAATAAGGTTCCTTTGGAGGTTAATATCATAAAGTGATCTTTAATAATAGCAGGGCTGCCAATGATTTGTTCACCTGCATCATATTCCCATATCTGGTTTCCGGATTCTTCATCAATAATAGTTATGATTCCGGTTTTAGTGCATGCAATGATTTTATCGTTACAAATTACCGGAGCACTTTCGCCCACATCACCTTTCATCATAAATTTCCAGTTGGTTTTTCCAGTCCTGCGATTAACCGAAAGCAGGTGCCTGTCGTCCGGATAAAAATAGACATCATGAGCACTGATGGCTGGCACCGAAATAAAGGAACCATTGTCGTTTGTGGCACTGGCTACCTTTTTGTGACCTTCAATTTTGCCGTTGTTCAATAATATTTCATACATATTGCCACTGTAGTCGCCAACATAACAGTAATTTCCCATGATGGCAGGAGAGGAGGGAATGTATGCCTCTGTCTCCAGGGAATCAGTAGCTTCACCCGTTTCGCAATTAATGATTCTCAACCATGCATCACAGCCCCCAAACAATACATAGTTGTTCCAAAGTGCGGCAGCTCCATTCAGGTAATATCCCGATTCAAACTTATTGATCAGGGTACCGGTTTGTTGGTTAATGCAGTACATGTAATTGTCGTAACTTCCGGTAACAATGGCTTGCTGGTTTTTAAAAGTGGCTACGTTGGGCGACGCCGAAATTTGTCCCAGTGTTTCATAGTTCCATAGGGTATCCTTTTGCGACAGGGATATAGCCGTCAGAAAACCATCTATTCTTCCAATGTATAATACGGAATCCTTGATTAACGGAGTTGCCTCCACTGTTGTGTTTAACGAATAAGAAAATACCTGTTTGCCATTGATGTCAACACCATGTATTAAACCCCTTCTATCGCACCAATAAGTAGTTCCTTCTTCCACTACGGGAGAGGATACTGTTCGTATGCCTGCTTTATACGTCCATAGGAGAACTGGATTTTCTGGTAATGATTTATCGGTATATCCGCTCAACCCACTATTCCCCCTGAAAAGTCGCCAATTTAAATCTCCAACAGCATCAGAAGATCTGGATTCAAATTGACAGGCTGTACTGAGTATAATTGTGATCAGGTATAATATCAATTTCTTAATCATGGATTTTGTTTTACTATTAAAAAATTAACCAACTCCCCACTCATTCTTCTTCGGGGTGATATATTCTATTTTCATCATCTCTTTTTTATTAATGAGTGTTTACCCTGTAAAGCGCCCCTGTAGGACAAAGCTCAGCCAGTTTTTCATCTATATGATTACAATTTTCTTCCGGTATACACACTTGCATACCAAATCCCCTGTCTTTAAATGTAAAGCCATTGTTGCTGTTGTAAACACATAAACCACAACGAATACACTTGGCTTGTTCGAACCATAAATTACCATTTACATGGATTTTATCCATAATGGGTAATGCGGAGGTTACATTATATTTTGGTCTTTTTATGGCTTGCTGGGTGGCGTACACTCTTAATTTGCAGTCGGTTTTCCCGGCGCAGGCACAATGTAAGCAACGCGATTTTGTGTTGACAGTTTCTTTTAAGTGTTGTTTCTCAGGATCAGAAAAACGCCCTAGACGGGACTGAAACATCTTTTTATCAATTTTTCTGTTATCTGCCGCATCTATTTCAGTTACATCAAACATCTCAACCACTTCTTTTATGATTTTCCGGATGGATACGGCCTGATCAATATTCCCTCTTCTGCATGCTTTTTCGCAGGGCGCTTTACAATCATCGCAACTAATGGCAGGCAAAGAAAAAGCTCCTTTAATCAGCTCACAAGCCTTTTTATATGCTGCGTTATCATAAAACAGCAACATCTGTTCCACATCTAAACCATGAGGGCATACCATGGAACAAGGTGCCTCACAGTCGGCCCGGTGATCGCTTAATAACAGTTCAAAGGACATGGTTCGAATAGCCTGTACTTCTTTGCTATTGGATTCAATTTGCATACCTTCAACCGGCATGGTGGTACAAGATGGAATAACCTGCCCATTCTGCATATTTTTGACGGCGCACACCATACAGGATGATTTATGCTCGGCCTCTTTGGCATAACACATTGATGGAATATCAATCCCATTTCGGCGAGCCGCCTCCAGTATGGTTTCTCCGTTTGCGACCTCTATGTTTTTATTATCTATTGTAATTTGCATTTCTTTTTTTTAGTATCAAGTATCCTGTCTTAAACCACCCTTCTCCTTTCTCCCTTTAACCTTTCACCCTTTCACCTTTCACCTTGTTTCCTTGTCCCCTTCTCCCTTTTTCACCTTTATAATCGCATCATAGCTACATTCATCAATACATAGTCCGCACTTTACACACAATTCAGTATCAATATGATGAACTTCGTATGGCTCGTATGGGATGGCATCAACAGGACAGGCTTTTGCGCATTTGGTACACCCGATACAGTCGTCGGTTACCACAAAGTCAATCATGTCTTTACAGATTCCTGTTTTACAGATGCCGTTTACATGTTCCACATACTCTTCTCTAAAATATTTGAGCGTGGTTAGAACCGGGTTAGGCGCTGTTCTTCCAAGTCCGCATAAAGAGGATTGTTTCACGTTGATGGCCAGTTCTTCCAGTTTGTCAATATCATCCATTTGTGCCTGGCCACTACACAGTTTATCTAAAATATCCAACATCCTTTGAGTTCCCACGCGACAAAAAGTGCACTTTCCACAGCTTTGTTCAGAAGTAAAAGCTAAAAAGTAACGGGCCATATCCACCATACAGTCCTTTTCGCTTAACACCACCAAACCACCGGAACCCATCATGGCACCCATTTGGTTAAAAGCATCAAAGTCGACTTTCACATCACACAAGTCAGCCGGTATACAACCTCCTGATGGACCTCCAATCTGAACCGCTTTTAATTTTTCGTTGTTTTCTAAGCCTCCGCCAATTTTCTCAATAATCTGATTTAGGGAGATTCCCATGGGAACTTCAATTAAACCACCGTTTTTAATTTTTCCGGCAAGGGCAAATACCTTGGTTCCTTTGCTGTTTTCTGTTCCAATCTGAGTATAACTTTCAACACCCTTTCTGATTATAAATGAAATCTGACTTAGTGTTTCTACGTTATTCACCAGGGTAGGGAAGCCATTTAAACCTTTTACAGCGGGGAAGGGGGGGCGTTGTTTTGGAAAGCCTCTATCGCCTTCGATGGAGGCAATTAAAGCGGTTTCTTCACCACATACAAATGCGCCTGCGCCTTCGAATATGGAGATGTCAAAAGAGAAATCACTCCCTAAAATCTGTTTTCCCAAAAGGTTTTTCTCGCGACAAAGTTCCAGTGCCCTTTTGATGCGTTTTACTGCCAAAGGATATTCTGCACGGATATAAAAGATACCTTTAGTGGCGCCTACAGCATACCCGGCAATGATCATCCCTTCAATCACCCGATAAGGGTATGATTCCAGGATCATACGATCCATAAATGCACCGGGATCACCCTCATCTCCGTTACAGATCACATATTTCTGCTGTCCATCAGCCGCTGCCACAATCTCCCATTTTTTACCGGAAGCAAACCCTCCGCCACCCCGGCCCCTGATACCGCTTTTCAGAATGTCTTGTATCAGGTTTTCACGTGTATAGGAGGAGAGGGTTGTTTTCAATGCCTTAAAGCCCTCGTGCTCGATGTACTCATCAAGGTTTAGAGGCGCCAGAAATCCATAGCCTTCTGTGGCAATATGATGTTGAGACTCCAGGAAGGTATCAATTAAACCTGTACGTTCATTTTCAGGTTTCCAAATGACATTATCCCAAGTGGTGTCGGTATGATAAGTATCTACACGATTGATAATATTGTTTTTCAATCGCTTCAGATATCCTGCAGGTTTAAAATGATGATGTAAAATTTCTTTTATCTCAACTGCTTTTACATTAGGATATCTTTTAATAGTTCCGTTTTCAAGTACCACATCAATCAGCGGCACTTTATTGCAAACCCCAACACAGCCCACCGATTTGATTTTAACCCCGATACCCAGTTCGTCAGAAGTACGCTTTAATTCCTTATAAATATCAGCTGAGCCACTTGCCTGGCAGCACGAACCCATTCCCAACCGGATTTCACCTTTGACCAGATTTTTTTTATGCTGGGATTCTGTTGAAGTCTGATTATCTTGTTCTTCAATAAACTCGTCAATTACATCCTTCACTTTTCCGGGTAGTACATGGCCATATATTTTATCGTCAATCTGCACTACAGGCGCCAGGGTACAACACCCCAAACAGGCTACCTTTTCAATGGAAAAAAGTTGATCCTCTGTTGTGATGCTGTCCCCCTCCATTTGCAGTTCGCGTTTGAAAGAGTCGTAAACATTGCTTGCCCCTTTTACGTGACAAGCTGTTCCGGTACAGACTTTTATCAGGTGTTTTCCGTACGGAATGTGTCGAAACTGGGAATAGAAGGTTGAAACGCTGATTAACTGAGCCCTGTCAATCTCTGTTTTTTCATAGATGCGTTCTATGGCCTCAGAGGGTAAATAGCTGAATTCGTTTTGTATCTCCTGCAATAAAGGAATGATAACATCCCTGGAAGTGCCAATACGATCGATAATGGCATCCATTTTAGTCATCAATTCCTCCTGACTCAGCTTTCCGTTATTTTCGCACTGGCAACTACTCATTTGAATTTTCCTTTACACAGTAAATACTTTTTTCTGTTCTAACAACCATTCTGCCATCTGTAAATGCCGGTGTAGCGAAGGTTTTTTCACCTGTTTCAAACGAATCCAATAATTTAAACTCATCATCAGCAGAAAAAACATGTGCTTTACCATCATTGGCAAACAGGTATATTTTTCCTTCCACGATCATGGGCGATGAATAAAACTCTGCATTTGTTTCATGTTCTTTTTTGAGTGCTCCTGTTTTGGTATCAAATGAAGCCACCACACCATATGAAGTGGCGAGATATACGTTGCTGGCGGTTGCAACAGGACTGGAAGCCTCAGGAAGATAGTCCAGCGACTCCCATAGAACTGCACCATTTGTGGCATCTATAGCTACCATTTTGGCATACTCACTGGCTCCAAAAACAACATTGTTGTAACTGCATGCACTGGCTCCCACTTCTCCTGTCAGGCATTCAACTCTCCAGATTTGTTCCCCGGTTTCAGGATTATAAGCTGTAATAGAAGGGTCGCTCATTAATATCAGCTGTGGTACGTTATTGACTGTAGCCATTGAAGGAGAACTCCATGCTATTTTATCCGTTCTGTCCTTACTCCATACCTCATTCCCTGTTTTTGTGTCTAAAGCAATAATCTTATGGATGTTCCGGTTGTCGTACTGAATAAATACCTGGTTTTTATACGCCAACAAAGAAGATGCATAACCATAATGATTATCAGGCACACCTAGGTTTTTCGACCATAATAATTTGCCCTGCATATTGGCACAAATAATATCGCCGGTGGCAAAAATGGCACAAACCTCATTGCCATTTGTTGCAACGGTTGAGGAAGCCAATCCTGTATCCGGTGTAGTTTCCGGGACTGATGAAGGCGATCCCGCAATGTTAGCTGCAGCAAGCGACCAAAGTTGCTTTCCAGTAATTAAATCGTAGCAAAGTAATTGCCTTGATTGTTCATTGGCTCCTGTGATAAATACCTTGTTACCGCTGATGACAGGTGAACTTTGTCCCGGTAATGGAATAGCTGTTTTCCAAGCAATGTTTGTTCCTGTTTCCAAATCCCATTTAACCGGGATGTTTGTTGCTTCGGAGTAGCCATTTGAATGGTTCCCCCTAAAACCATTGCTGGTTATTTTGTGGGTTGAGATTATTTCCGCAGATTTTTCATCCTTTTTAACCTCAGTTTCAACTTTTTCTTCAGCATCTTCCTTTATTGTCGGTTGAGTGTCCTCACTTTCTGTTTTTTCAACATCAGCTTTCATCTCTGGTTGTGCAGGAGTTTTATCTTCAGCTGTAGCTTCTTCTATTTCCCCGGTGACTTCTGAAACCTGTTCAGGTTCAGTATTTGTTTCCGGAGTAACCGTTTTGGTAGCAGTTTCCTGGTTGGTGTTTTGTGCAATCTGTTGACCAGTTTCTTCTGTATTATTATTTTGAGAAGTCTGCATAAAAGGCATACTGAAAACCACAAAGGCTATGGCCACGGTGGCTATTCCGGAGGCCAGAATACTTACATATTTACGCGCTTCACTTTTGATGGCCCACTCATCAATCAGGTCAATTTCCTTATCCGGAATATCTTTATACCCGGTAAAATAGATTCGTACACTTACCAGAAACACAACCAGCATTCCTATCAGTAAATAAACACCGCGCATTAAATGATCCTTGCCTACGAAATAGGCTTTACGAGCCATTAAATCCAGTTGCCTGATTTGTTCTTGCAGCTCTGGATTATCTGCGTTTTGATCGTTTAATTGCTTTAGGGTTTCTACAACCTGGGTCTGCAGAGGAGAAACCTCTTTGGCCTGAAAATAATTGGTGATTAACATGATGGAGAGCGTTATCATGAAAATCGCAGTTACGATGGCTATGTTTCGTGCTATTATTTTTTTCATTTTCAAAAATTAGACAAAAGATAAGAGACAAAAGACAAGAGACATTCTGAGAATGAATTCTCTTCTTAAATCAAATCCTTGTTATTTTACATTTTAGATTCTTTTAGTTTTATTATTTAATCGTGTTTTGTGGGCAGTAGCTAAAGCACTTGCCGCAGGCAATACAATCAGCATGTTCTATTTCATATAGTTTGCGGGAGCGTTTAAGGGATAAATTGATCAGCAATAAACCAAAAACAAGTCCGATAAAACCTCCAGCGATGGTAGAATATAATTTGTAATCCGTTTGTATGGCGTCAACCTTTTGCTTTAAAACATCCATCTGTCCCCCCTGGGCATAGAATGTCTCCAGTTCAAGGGTTATCCTGTCTTGGGGAGAGGTTTCCTGCTGTACAGCCATATCGTATAAACGAACATCTTTGTGTGCTCTGCTTAAATCAGCACTGTAATACCGCATAACTAAAGAACCGGCAGTTATTAACAAAGGAAGAACAATAAAGTATAGTAACAGCCTTTTAACGCCAGTCAGACGTTGTTCTTTTACCTTGTTTTCATAAGGCGAACGTATGGCATCTACCGGACAGGCATTGTGGCAAAGTTCACAGTTGATACATCCCTGTTTGGTAATTTGTACTTTCCAGATAGAAACTTTAGAAAATAAGCTAAGCAAAGCACCGTAGGGACAAATAAACCGGCAAAAAGGGCGACCTGTAAATATGGAGGCTACCAGCAATAACCCTCCAAACAGGATTAACCCAAAATCACCCCCTAACCTGAAGATGCCAATAAACGGATCAAAGCGGCAGATAATAAAGCTGCTGCGGGTAACGGCATAGAGAACGGCGAAAATCAGGTAAATCCAAGGTATTACCCCCAGCATAGCGGTAACCGATCGGGACAACCTGTAATTTTTAATATTGACCAGTTCCTGTAATGCCCCAAAGGGACATACGCCAGCACAAAATACCCTTCCAAATAAAAAGGTAAATATGATGGGTAAGATAAAAAACAGCAATACCGATATAGGTAAAATATAGGTATGGTCAGCAATTGCCAAAGCCACATTTTGTATAGACCCAATACTGCACACACACCCACTGCGGTAAAATCCAAAATAAGCTACTGAAATAACTGAAACCCAGATAATCGGTTTTCGAGTTTGCTTTTTTATGATGGACCAGGCCACAAAACTCATGAGTGCTACCAGTAAAATAATGTCGATATACATCCAAAGCTGTTCGTTGGGAACAGCATAGTGTATGTCTGGGTATTGGTAGCCAGATTCAAAATCAGGCTTGGGAAACCTGTTTTGAGCTCCGGCTGAAACAGATAATAATATTGATGATATAATTGATGTAATGCGTTTCATGTTTTTTTATTAGTATAAAGTATAAAGACAAAAGATAAAAGACATGAGATAAGAGATCGTTATATGGATTCAACCCTTTGCTCCATGCCCTTTGCTCTTCGCTGATATTAAGCTTTAATAACACTTTTAACCCTTAACCTTGTTACCTTTAACCTTTTTTATTTTATCCTTTTAATTTATATGCTTGTTCAATGGGAACGCGTGTAATTGCTTGCGAAGGGCATACTTTAGCTATGGCACATTCATTGCAATCCGTACACAAGTCCCTTTTTATCTGCAGATATAAAGATCCGTTGCCAAAAGAAGTACACCCTTTAACGCACTTTCCACAGCCCACGCATAAATCTTCAATAATTGAGTATTCAAAATAGGGATCTTCAACAAATTTGCGTTCTATGGCTCCGGTTGGGCACATTAAGTTTTCTGCTGCTGTGTTTAAATCCTTCACGTTAGAACGGTAGTAACCACCACATAAGTCGCAATATCCACATACCTTATTGGCATGAAAACATTTAACAGCAGAGACAGGTAAAACACAATGTGTTTCACATTTTCCGCATTGGGTGCATTTTTCAGGATCTATTTGCCAGTAATACGATGCCTGAAGGTTTTTGCTTCGGTTCAATAAAAAGCCGGAAGCAGCAAGAATAGATCCTCCAGCCATCACTGAACCCACCATCTTAAAGAACTTACGTCGTTCTATCGGGCTTTTGCTATTTTTAATATTGTCACTCATTTCTAATTCGTTTATTCTGCATTAATCACCCTTCTCCTTGTTCCCTTCTCCCTGTTCCCTTTTCCTTTCATCCAATTATATATTGATTCCTTCTTTTAAAGGGCAATTGATACTGCAGGCTGAGCAGCCTGATTTTTTAGCCAATACCTTATCATATTGAAAAGTTGATATGATAGTAGTTCCTGCAACAAATATTTTATTTTCGTTTACCTTAATCCGGAAGGCTTTATTGCCTCCGCCCATCATATCCACATCCAACAGGATATTTCTAAAATTACCTTCGCTATCATAGCAACTCACCCTTGGGTTTCCTTTTTCAGAGGTAATGATTTCTCCGGCCGAAGTGTAATCGATATAAACAGGATTACAACAACCGCAAAATTTTCCGGGAGCATTTCCGGGTTCTCCAAATGAGCCAAGATATTGTCCTTTTACCGTATAGCGTTCTACGCAATGTCGGCCGGGGTTTGAACAGTATATGCTATTGTTGGCATAAGTTATCCCAAAAGTGTAACTGGGTATAATAAACCTGTTAGGACTTTCGATAAAGCGTTCTAAACCACCATCAATCTTGTATTGACATATGTTTTTGTTGGAGGCATCGGTTACAAAAAGGTGATAGGGAGATGCCGCTATAGAACAGTAGTCTGAGTTTTCGCTACAGGCTTTCCATTGGTTAGTCCGTTTTCCTGAAAAACCATATACTTCAATCCGATTAGGGTATAAAAGATAGATGCTATCATTCTCCACAGCAATATCTCTTAGATTATCGGCAATATCAAAATCGGTTTCCAGTCTTCCTGAAGAATCATAGATTTGAATATGGTTAGAAGCGGCCACAAACATTTTGTTTTTATATAGCTCAAACCCTTTTATCTCACCTTTAGTGCTAAATGAAGAGACTAATTTATAGGGCGATTCAAAGGGTTGATTCAATAACGGTTCCTTGGCGAAAGCGTTTTCTTTGCTGTTGTTGTTTAAACTCTTGGTTCTGTTACCGATAAGATAACCCGTGGTTCCTAAAATCGTTCCGGCAGCCATTAAAGATCCTCCCATTTCAAGGAACTTTTTACGGGATATTTTTTGTTTGTTTTTGTTATCTGGTTTCATATGCTTTAATTTTCACGCAAAGCCGCAAAAGTGTTTTTAGGCGCCTTGTAAATCAGTCTCATGTCTATTATCTATTATCTAACGATCTGCTTTAGTATACATATCAATCTTGTTTATAGAAGCTACATAGAGCGTATCTTTGTTTGCTTTTATTTCACAAGCCTGGTGGCCTCCACCCAATAACCTGCTATTTAGCACCACTTCAATGAGTTTACCATTGGAGTTATAATAACATATCCGTGGCATTCCTTTCTCTGATGTAAAGATGTTTCCGTTTTCATTTAAGCTTATATAGGCAGGATTACAGCAGCCTGAAAAAAATCCTGCCTCCATTCCAGATCCTCCAAATGCCGATAAAAACTCTCCATCTAACGTGTAGGATTCTATCAGGTGTCTTCCCGGATTCACACAATAAATTGTGTCGTTTTTACTTGTTATATCAAAGGCATGGCTGGGTGTAATAAACCCATGAGGGCTTTGGATGAACGCCATAAAATTTCCTTCTTTTGTGTATTTGCATATATTTTTATTTTCAGCATCGGTTACAAAAACGAAATTATCAGCAATTGTAAAAGAACAGTAATCAGAGAGTTCACTACAAGCTTCCCATGAATATTCTAAATTCCCACTAAGTGAATACACATCAAAAAATGTAGGATAAAGCAGAAAAACTAAATTCTGGCTTATTTTAATATCCCTGGCATTGGGTTTCACTGCAAAGCTGTTGATATGATTTCCTTTTTTATCGTTTATCTTAATGGTACTTTTTGACAGGATAAATAAGCTGGTATCATTCATTTCAAAGGCAGAAACAGTATCCTTAATGTCAATAGTAAAAGCCTTTTTGTAACTGCTCTTAAATGAATTTTCTGCGTTGTATTCAGTCAGCGTTTCTTCATTGTCATTGACCGATGTTACCATATAGGCAATAAAACCGGCAATCATTACAAAAATGAATAAGTTGATAATTAGCTTTAGTGTTTTACCCATTATTCCTATCTATTAAGAAAATCATAATATATTTAAGCAAACTACATGGTGTGCATCTCTTACAATCAGCATTCCATCAGCATAAGCCATAGGGCCCCATGCATCCACACCATCCATGATGCGTTGTTGTTTTATCAGTTTCATCCCTTTGTTTATAACCTCATATACATACAATTCGCCATCATCTTTAAAAGCAAACAGATAATTGTTAATGACCATATAAGGTCCCAGACCAAAACGTTCTTCGGCTGCAGAACTCCACAATGGTGTGTGCAGATCAGACTTTGAATAGCAAACTAACTTTCCTCTTAGCCTGCCTCCATCTTTGGGCATGACACTGATCAGCATATCCTTATAATAAACAGGGGTTTGCTGTTCACAAGATATTCCCGAATTGGGTTTGTATTGATCTATAACTTTTGCATTCCATTGATTTCCTGATTTGTTTACCTGTACCAATGCACCTCCTGTTCCGTACCCTGCTACCATAAAAAACTGGTTGTTTGAAACCTGAACCGGAGAAGGAGCCACAACCGATGGTTGCCATTCATTAGTGTGCCACAATAGCAGGCCTTTTGATTTGCTATTGGCAGATACTCCGCAAATACCACCAACACCGGTGTATACATAGGTTTTTTGTCCGTTTAAGGTCATAGGCATAACCGATGAGTGCGACATTTTAAAGCCGGGTGTATTGGGTGTTTCCCAAATAACTTCGCCTGTAAAACAATCTATCCCAGTCATTAAAACCTCTTTTCCGGCAGGAGCCAAAACCAAAACATCTTCATCCATCATTGGGCATTGGCCTGTATACCAAAATGGAACATCGGATTCATATTGTTTTTGCATGTCGAGTGTCCATTTTAAATCACCTGTTTGAGGATCGCAACACATTACATGTCCTTCTGGTCCGATGGTAATGATATAATTATCACGAATAACCGGAATAGTCCTTGAAAAACCATGATTACGCTTGATGGGAACGCGGTACCATCTACGCCATAGCTCTTTTCCTGATTCGAGTGAAAAACACCGGAGTGCATCGGAACTCAATTGTTCATCATAATCCAGGAAATAAACCTTACCCTTGTAAATAACCGGGGCAGCATGACCTTCGCCAGTTTCCACCCTCCACTTTTCCGCAAAGGGTCGCTCAGAAACCTGAAGATCTTTATTGGTTTTTACGATGTTATTATAATTGCCTCCTCTAAAGCCGGTCCATTGTCCGGTTAATTGAGAATCGTGTTCGCCATACTTCATAAAAAACTCGCCAATTTTTACATCATTGGCCGATCTGGACAGGTTTTCCGGGCGGTTATCTGCACCCGGAGCCTGTATTGAAAAGTCGTTGCGGGAAGGCATAATATGCCACCCCACAATAACTGCAGTATAAATGAGTATGGTTAGCAGTGTAACACCACTTATTATTTTTTTCTTTTGTCTCAAATCTTTTCTCTTTATACTTTAGCCTAACAATCTATTGTACTTTATAAGCCATTAAAGCATCTCCATGTCTTACATATAAAACGCCTTTGTAAATAACCGGGTGTGCCCAGTGTTGTGCAGTTCCAAGCGTAATATTGAAGCGACTAACGATATCAAATTTATCAGGTGTTGCTTTGGCCAGTAACATTTCACCCCTGTCGGTATAACAGTATAGCATTTCACCATTGGTTATGATATTTCCCATGGCCAAACCTGATTGCTGAAATTTGATATCTCCCGTATTCCAATCCACACAAAACCAGTAACGGTTTTTATCGCCAGAGCCATAGGCATAGTTGCCCACTTTTACCATGGCACCCATACGGTTATCCAATAACTCCGAAGACCATACTTTTTCAACACCTCTGCCACCATTTGTCAGTTTTAACATAACAGAACCTCCGCCATATCCACTGGTACATAAAATCATGTTGTTGTTGTACACAGGAGTATTGGCATGTACCGACCAGCGGTTAGTTTTTTCAAATGACCAAAGCTTTTTTCCAGTTTGGGCATCTATTCCAATAACGTTTCCTGATGTAATGGAAACTATTTGAGGAATTTCCTGATCGTTGATATATAGAGGAGAGCAGTATGCTGCCTGGTCACCTTCACCTTCGCTTGTCCAAATTAATTTACCTGTATTTTTATCAAGTGCTACCATGTTGTTTTGGCTGCCGCCAGGGGTGGCTATCACTTTGTTACCAATTACCAAAGGTGCCTCGTTAATACCCCATCGGATATTAGAAGCATTGTATTCCTTTAGCACATTTTTTTTCCAGATAATATCAAGGGTGTTTTGGTTTAAACAATATAAGTCACCCATACCACTAATCAGGTATATCTTTCCATCGTTAATAGTTGCTGTTCCTCTTGGGCCGGGATAACTATCCGACCATTCCGGACCATATTCTTTTTGTTTTAATAACTTACCATTAAGGTCAAGTACATATAAAATTCCTTTGTCACCTTTTAATCCTGTCAGGTAAATTTTATCGTTGTCAATAGCCACAGAGGAATGGCCTTCGCCCAATCCTTCATACTTCCATTCTAAATCAGGGCCGTTGGCAGGCCATGATGTAAGCAAGCCTTTTTCGTTATAAATTCCGGTTCGGTTTGTACCTCTCCATTGAATATTATCCTGTGCATGTGTCAGGATGGAGACTACCAGTAAGCAAAAGATTAGTCCATGTTTCATTTTTCTGATTTTTAGTTGTTATTGTCTGATGTTTATTGCGTTATAATAGTATTGCTTCTTTTGTGTTTAATTTGTTGCTGTTTTCCAATAGTTTATAATCCTTTATTGCCCTTAATGCAAAAGTGATGTTATACAATTCTTCAGAATACCATAAGCGGGAAAAATACAGGCCTATGGGTTCCGGATTTAAAAGTTTATTGTTATCATATTTCAAATACAAATAGTCATAGGCCTTGGTTATAACATGAATATCAGTTTTATCATTAAGTTTTGCTAAAGCGCTTAAAGCTTTTGATGTTAAGGTAACTTTTGAGGGTACATCTTTTGCGCCTCCCCAGCCTCCGTCACTATTTTGTGTTGCTATCAGATATTTAGCTCCCCGGGATGCCATTTCTTTTGACAGTGGGTGATCAATTTCCAGCAGGTATTCTGTAGTTATGGCAGTTCCATAAACCGGAGACCGTTCATCTTTTGCATCTTGATCTCCAAACCATAAGGGATACCATGAGCCATCCGCAGCCTGTTCTTTATTCATCCAGTTTAGCATACGATCCATACTTCTGATACATTTCTTTTTTAAGGCAGGATCTAATTCATCTTTCCAGAGATGAAAGGACAGCAGGGTATGCGCCGTGATATCCGGACTACTTTTGTCAAAAGGAAGTTTTCCCCATCCTTTACAAAAGGTAGGAATGCCTCCATCACTGTTTTGCAGGTTAAGCAACCATTTAATTCCTTTTTCTATATGAAGATTAAATTTCCCCTTAGTTAAAATATGCAAGGCAACCAAAGCACCAGCCGTATCATCCGCATCCGGAACTGATCCCGGTAAATTGGTCCATCCCCAGCCACCTTCCTGAGCACCTGTAAAATGATGTTTGTATGTAAAGGCGTTATTTTTTATTTGACTTGCCAAATATTCCGGATTCTCTATGCTGTTTCCCAAAGCCCTTACACTTAGTGCTGTTACCCAGGATGAGAGATTGGTGTCAATAGGCCATGAACCATCGTCACGAACAGAATCTGTAAGAAATTCAATTGCTTTTTGCGTAGTTGTGTGTTTCTGGAAACCTGATCCACACATGCACATCGCTACGAAACCGGTAAGTGGTGCGGCCTCAAGAAAACCACCGTTTGAAGGCTGAAGTTTTGTAAGTATCCTTAACGATGGGGCAATAAATGACTGTCGGATAGCATTCTTTCTCCCTTTTTTATACCTTAAAATACCAACAGCAATCAAAGCAGGAATAGCATAGCTTACAACAGGAAGTTTGAAAAACCTGAATAGTTTTTGGGGTAATACTGAAACCTCGAAGGGGAGTTGAGGAATCTCTTTCCATGAAGAAATAACGCCAGCCAAAGCGCACATCACCAAAATTGGGGCAGAAAAGGTTAAATCCTTACCATAATAGCTGAGCACGCCTTTAATGATATGCTGATCTGTTAAACCCTTGAAATGATTTAAGATGTACTGCCTGGTTTTTTCAGGTACTTCTCCGGTGGCACTTAGTGTTGCATAAGACAGGAGTGTAGCTGTCATGTTCGACGGACTTTCCGGACTGTCGCCCCACGATCCGTCAGGGAGCATATGGCTATGTAACCAATGAATACCTTTTTGAATAAGAGAGGCGTGTTTTTCCTTGTCCTCAATAAATAAAGCAAATACGGATACAGCCGTAGATATGGCACTGGATGATAAAAATCCTGTCCATAATCCGTCCTCAGAACGTCTTTTCAGGAGTTCATGCTGAAGATATTCGATCATTGTATCTGTTTTACTTTTTTGCATTGTCTAATTGGTTATCTCTTTTTAATTAATTTAAGAATACTGTATGAATACAGCTCCCTGTTATTGATTATTTTCTGTTTTAAATAGCTATGCATTATGCAAATAAACTCTCCTCCTTACCAAGGAGGAGTACCTCGACGTAGGAGAGGGGAGGTGGTTTTTTAATTTCATTTTTCTTACTTATTTTATTATATCGTTTTTTCATTCTTATTCTTATTCTTATTCTCATTCTCATTCCGTAGCTCAAGCCGCTGGGCTTTTCCTTTTTTCTACAGTCAAAAAAGGAAACAAAAAGTCCGGCGGCTGCACCTGCTTCGCACAAAAAAAACTACGGTACCTACGTCGAAAGCGCTGAAACTTGCCTTTCGTGCCTCAAGGCTTTAGCCAACACCGCTTTTGCCGACTACAGTGTCTTGTTTTTTGGCTCACCAGCTGATGCCGGGAGAACCATTCGAGATTGAAACTCTATCTTTCAAAATATATCTCGTTTAAATTACTTCTTTCTTTAACTCAATTAATCATCAATTTCCTTTCTCCTTTCTCCTTTTTCCCTTTTCCCAGTTTCCTTCATCTCATTAATCAAGGCCCTCAACTCTCCGCTCTCTGCTCTTGGCTCTCCACTCTCTGCCCTCAACTCTCAGCCCTTCGCCCTCCGCCCTCTGCCCTCCGCTCTTTTCACACACATCCCAACGCCAATAATCCATAAAAACAATATTCCACATCACTTTTATTATCCATTAATGTAGGTACAAAACCGCCGGATTCTGTCCAATGAGCTTCAATAAAATCCGATGGAGGATAGGTTGGTTCCTCCTTGTAACAACTTAATGTAAACAGAGCGGTTGCTGTAGATAATAAATCAGGTACAGGTGCTGATTTGACAGCCCAAAAGCCTCCGCTTATATCCTGAAATGATTTTAGAGCAACTATATCTTTATTTGTTTTATATCCATTTGTTTCTCCCAGTACCGATAAGGCTGCCGTTGTGGCATTTGTTGTGGCACACGCTCCTTCACTGCTGTTCTTATACCCTCCCTGGGGTAGTTGATATTGGGTCAAAACTTTTTGCATTTCCACATCGCTTTGTTTCCTGTTTCCGGTAGCTTCCAATAATAGCATCCATATAAATTGTGAATAGGGTGCATAAATATCCAGATGAGGGACGTGGTTAAATTCATTTAATGGTTTTATGGGTTGAGTTTTTATCAACCTAAGCCAGGTAAGGATTTTACCGGATGCCATCAATTGGAGTATTAACTCACATCTTTTCAGGGAAGCATAGTGAATCAGATCCAGGTCTCCTTCCTGATGCTTTTTCAAATAAACAGACATCTTTTGTGTGTCGAGCCGGATTCCCAAAACCAGACAAAGTATCCATCCAAACCCGGTATAATATAAATCGGATATACCTGATTTGTCCTTGAAAGACTGGTCATCCAATAATTGAGATTGAATAAACTTCACAAAGCAATCCCTGGCTTCATTACCAAGGCTAAGCTTACCTTTGTTAAGCCTGTTTAATAGCTTTGAAGAAATGCCCCCTTTCATTTTAATATCTTTTGAGTTACTCTGAATAAGAGTCTTTTCAATTCAACATTAGAAATCTTTTCTATGATGCCCAAAGCCTGATTGTGGTATTCATTGGCCATGTTATGAACCGTTTTCAGAGCTTTGTTCAATAAGTCTGTATTCTCATCGGCTCTTAAAAATGTTTTGACGTCAGTATGGTGTAACATGGTATGAATAAACAATTCATCACGATTAATATCGCATATTGCAGCCAATACCGATGAGGGTCGGATGCTTAATGAATTATTATCTGCAAAATCCTCTATATCATCTTTTAACTGATAAGCAATACCCAAAGCTTTTGAATATTCACTCAGGTGTTTTTTAACCTCTTCGTTGTTATTAACGCAGATGGCACCCATTAGCAGGGAAACCTCAAACGCGGGGACTGTTTTATGGCAAAAGATATCCAGCACAAAATCCATATCCAGGGCTGTAGGTTTTTTACTCCATTCCAGCTCCATTCCCTGTCCCTTGCATAATGCGATATGGGCATCAGAGGCCACTTTGAATAACTCCATATGTTTACATTGCGACAATAAACGATAGCCTTCGCCTAAATACATGTCACCAACGTTTATTGCTATGGGAACCCCGTATGCGGCATTGATGGTTTCTTTTCCATACCTGATTGCATCTTCATCCTCTATGTCATCATGAACCAACGAAGCTTTATGGAAACACTCAATGGCAATGGCGGCAAGTTGTACTTCTTCCGGAATTTCATTTTTTCCGTTTAGCGCCATGTAAGTAGCCGCTAATAAGTAAGGTCTCCAGCGTTTCCCTTCCTCACTCATCCATTTTATGGTAATCATGGAGGTCTGGTCGTTTGAAGCAGTCAGCACTTTTTCAAGGTTTTCTTTAGTGAACCATGTTTTTATGGTAGACTTCAACTGGTCGTAATCCAAAAGCGGGGCTTCCTGAACATCTTGCATTTCCATAATCTGAAGTACATAATCCTCATCTACGGTTGTATCCTTACATCCATCAACATTTAAAGGAATGGCCAGCCCGGGTATGGCATGATTGATTAATAAGGGGAAGGCCTTCTCCAGGGATTCAAGGCAACTCACCCCAATCACAGCATCAATTACCCCGCTTTCAACCAGGCCAATTACCGAAGTAAACCCCTCGGCCACTAAACTCATCATGCCCAATTCTTCTGCTTTGGTTTGTAAATCAGGAATATTACAACCTCCACATAAGTTGCATAGTAAACCTAAATCATCAATCTCAGCCTTGCAATTCTTTGAATTGCTTAAACATTTGGGCAACAGCAGAATTCTTTTTTCATGAGGGATGGAAGCAACCGTATCGAGCCAGATGGCATTATTCATCTCCACCATCAACCATCCTTTAATGTCATGATCCACCTGGTTTTGAATCATAAAATCATTGGCCAAAGCAATCAATGAATTCATCGACAAAGGGGGACTCAGCAACTGGTTTTTCACAAACACCCGGGCTTCGTTTCTAAGCTGACTCCGGAGTTTGTTACTGTTGGGTACTGTATATTTAAACTTTGTTTTTTCCATAAATCCAATTATCCATAAGCACCAAAACCAAAGAAATATTTCTTCTTCATGAGTTTATAAAAAACGTTTTGCTCAGGTATTTCTCTACCTCGTTGATCGTGTCCTGCTACAGGAACCATATTTTTGTATTCCTTCAAAACGGTATTCCTTGTTGTAGTATCCACTGTATTGTGTTTCTCTAACAGTTGAGCCAGCCTGCCAGGATCTTCTAAAATGATGCAGCCCCGTGAGTTTTGTGCGGTTTGTTTTCTTAAATCAGCTAAAAACTCAGACTGTTCAAATACCTCCACTAGGTTTGAACTGTCTTCATTTATAAATTCGCGAGCCATTTGTATGGGTGGACAAAATTCCACAGCACCTCCCGGAGATATATGATGGCTCATACCTGTAGCGGCAGGGCAAAGCGCATTGCCGTAGGCATCCCAATAGGTTTCTATAATAAATAAAGGAGCATCTTTTCGTTGCTCAACAATAAACTTTCTTAAGGCATAAATTTCATCTTCGTTAAGTGCATTTTCCATGTTTGGATGAGGGCCTACCGGACGATAAATATAGTACCATAAATAATGAATCCCTTCTTTGGCCAATAGGTTAATATACTCCCTGTTTACCAAATCTGGATAATTGCTCTTGCAGATGCTTGCTGCGGCTCCAAATATGAGTTTTGCTTTTTTGCAGGCTCTTACTCCTGAAAGAGTTTTATCAAAAACATCGTTTTTACCTCTTCTTTGGTCGCTTTCTTCTTTTAGTCCTTCAATGCTGATGAGGGGCGTGATATTGCCCAGCTTTTTCATGCGAAAAGCGACTTCTTCAGTGATTAGCATCCCGTTGGTAAAGAGCTGAAAATAGCAATCGGAATGTTTTTCTATGATTTCAAATAAACCTTTGTATAGCAGTGGTTCGCCGCCTAAAATTCCAAAAAAATACGAACCCTTTTTTTTGCTTTCGGTGATGATGCCATCAATTTGTTTTGGGGTAAGTGCTTTCTTACCTCCCGGAGTCACCCAGCAACCGCTACAGGTCAGGTTACAGCTTTCTGTTACCGAAATCATGATAAAAGCAGGGAAGAAGGGTTCTCCTTTAGCCTGTCGTTTTTCAAACTGGTTGATATTTTTCAAATTACGCCATCCAAAATTATACGCAAATTTCCATACCAGTCGGGGAGAGCACTCCAGAGGAACCCGCATAGCAGTTTTAATATTGGCTATATATTGGTTTATTGTCATTTATTGATCTTTTTTTAGCAGGGAAAAACGGTTTCTGTTTTGTTGCAAGCGATATTGAAGACGCTTTTGATACATTGCCTGCTTATCTTCCTCAGAAAAGGATTCTTCAATCTCTGTTCCTCCGTTTATTGGTGATTTCTCATATTTCGGAAAGATGATAGCCAGACTGGGGCACATTCTGGCGCATGCCGGACAGTTGTTTTTACAGTTTTGAGGATTTGTTACCAGAACTTCGTTGTTTTCGACAGTGTAAACACCAAACAAACAGAAATCATTACATTTCCCACAATTAGTACACCGGCTTTTATCAATTACCGGATACCAGGCATCAGTACCTATGGCCTGTGGCAAATCTTCAATTTCTTTAATAATTTCATTATAGTCTGCTAATGAGGAATCTCCCAGATTTAACTGATAGCCATTAAGCGTTTCTTCCGCTGTTTGCGACCTGATATTGATGATTTGATTGGGCTCTAAATCCAGAGCTTTTAACTGTGAACTTACAGCTCTGGTATGACACGCCATAATGGTACCTTGTGTTATTTCTTTTACCTTATCAGGATCATTAGTAAACAGGGCACATAAATCATCTATTAAATTTACTTTTTTACCAGCCTTTCTTAAAATAGAAGTAATACGTGCAACTTTTTCTTTTTCGATAAAAGATCTTGATTTACAACAACAAATAGATATCGTTTCTGATGGCATCTTTAATAACATTTTGTTTCTTATCTCTAAATTACAACCTTTTATTGTTGAAGACCTTATTATATTCCTAAAAAGGAAAAAAATATAGGTAAAAACGAATCGTAAATAAGATAAAAAAGTCTTTTAATCTTTTGATTTTTAGATCGGTATTAGAGTTCTGTTTTGAGTCATATAACCAGTGATATGCTTTATTATTCAGCAACTTTAACACAGACCATTCTACGTTGGTTTCTGATCAACAATTTTCCAATTACAAAATTAGATTTTATCTATACCAGATATTTATACAGATTACGGATTTACCTACCAAAATAACGGATAGAGGGAATTTTATGGAATAGATGCTTTGGAGGGAATAACAAAAAAGAGGATAACCTTTGGGTATAGGATATCCTCTATTGTTTTAATTTAGAATTGAGTAAGGCCTTACAACCTTTATTCATCTTTATTGTGATTGTAGGTTCAATTCAGATTTTAGCAGACCAGTTGAATTTGCAGTTAAATTAATGGCTCCACTTTTATGTTTTGTTTTAACCACTACCATTGCCCTTCCTTTCCAAGCTTTTCGGGTATGCCCAACATATGGATCAGTATCCTTCATGTTTGCGTTAGCAACAGCAATAATTTCACCTTCTCCTTCAATTGAAAAGCTCAATTCGTTTTCTGCATAGGGGACTAAGTTTCCATCTTCATCACAAATCTCTATGGTAACAAATGATAAATCCTGTCCGTTGGCATGAAGAACTTCACGATCTGCAGTTAATTTCATTTGGCTTGCTTTTTTCGCTGTTTTTAAAACAGTAGATTCAACCTCTTTTCCATCATTAACACCAACAGCTTTTAGTTCTCCAGGTGAATAGGGTAGGGTAAATACAGCTTTAAATTCTTGCTCTTTTGAAGTAGGAAGATTTTGTATTAACTTATTATTCAGGTACAAATTAACGGATTCATATTTTGAATACACCTCTACCTGAATTTCTTTTCCTTCCATACCAGGCCATGTCCAGCTTTCCCAGGTTGGCCAAATGCCCCATGCTGTAACTTTTATTTTTCCATTTTCAGGATTTGGCTCTTTAATGGCCATATAAAGTTTTTCATTGTCATTATACAGCATACTTCTGTAATGCGATATTGGTTTTCTCCAGCCTGTGATATCAATATCCCCGCAATAAGCACCATGCCATGGGTACCGATCACTCCTGTAATGCTCATCGGCGTGTTCATCAGGGTAATAGTATCCCCCTATTCCTGATTCTCCAAGGTAATCCATAGCAGTCCATACAAAATCACCCAGGATAAAGCTGTTATTATTGATTAAATTGTAATAATAAAAAGCATCTCTGGGATAAGATTCTGTGCTGAAAATAACACGTGAAGGAACTCTTTGGTGATCGGATTTAGCCATGTGCAACATATAGTTGTATCCACAAACATCATGCTCTGCCATTAGCGGATCAAAAATTTTCCACCCTTCACCCCAGGATGTCATGGCCGATGTAACAGGGCGTGTTTGATCTATCTTGCGTACATGCGTTGCCAGCATACGTGCTGTTTCCACCGCTTCAGGACTCTTTCTTTCAATTATTTCGTTGCCAATACTCCACATAATGATTGATGGATGATTTCTATCCCTGAGTACCATGGCTTCTATATCTTTCTTCCACCATTTGTCAAAATGAAGAGAATAATCCATGGGTGCTTGTGGAGCCTTTGCAGTTCTCCACCCATCAAACACTTCATCAATAACCAGCAATCCCAGCTTGTCGCAAGCCGACAGGAATGCTTCAGAAGGTGGATTGTGTGATGTTCTAACCGCATTAAATCCGGCTTCTTTAAGGAGTTCCACTTTTTTTTCCTCTGCTCTGTCATAAGCCGCAGCACCTAAGCATCCGTTGTCGTGGTGAACACATCCTCCGTTTAAAATGGTGGGTTTTCCATTTAGTAAAAAGCCTTTCTCTGCACTGAATGATATGGTTCTGATGCCAAAAGTTTCTGATAATTGATCCAATACTATTCCTTCTGATTCCACTGAGATATCAGCAGTATATAAATCGGGCACATCAGGAGACCACAATAAGGGATGTTCGATATTTATTTCCTGCTCAAAGTCCACAACAGCGTCTGGTAACAATTGGATATTTTTCTTTGTTGAGGTTACAACTTGATTGGATTTATCTTTTATCGAAATCTTTATTAAAGCTTTCTTCTTTAATTTGGTTTCGTTATGGATTTTAGATTTGATATTCACCAAAGCTTGTTCTTCGGTTGCAACAGGACTGGTAATGGCGATATCCCATGAATCAAGATGTACCGGATCCGTTACCTGAAGCCATACATGACGGTATATACCTGAACCACTATACCATCTGCAATTTTTTTGGATCGAATTATCAACTTTTACAGCAATTAAATTCTCTTTTCCAAATTGCAGAAATGGAGTAAGGTCGTGTTTAAAAGAAGTATATCCATAAGGATGGACTCCAAGTGATTTGCCGTTGATGAAAACTTCAGCATTCATATAAACACCTTCAAAGTAGATGGCTGTTTTCATGTCCTTCCATTCAGATGGAACGTCAAAAGCTTTTCTGTACCAACCAATTCCTGCCGGAAAGTAACCCCCGTCATTACTGGTAGGGTTGGATTGGTCAATTTGTCCTTCAATACTCCAGTCATGTGGTAAATCAAGTGCTCGCCAGTTCGAATGGTCCATATCAACAGACTGAGCATCATCAATACTACCCAACTGAAATTTCCAGTCATTACTAAAAAAATGCTTTCGCTTTATGCTTTGTGCTTGTTGCTTACAAGAGATGAATCCAATTGAAAGCATCATTATTATTCCAGCGAATAATATCCTCTTTGTCGTCATATTTTATTTTTAATTGAATATTTTTCGGTTATCTATAGTTTATAATATTTCTATGTCCCTTGAAAATCCATTTCATATCTAAAATAAAAAGAATTGGGCATACAATTGATTACTTTATCATGATTAAATGTATGCCCAATTTATTTAAATGTCTAATACCCCGGATTCTGAATCAATAAATCATTTCTATTCAATTCATCTAAAAGAATTGGTAAGAAAAAAGATTTGTTATTATTCCAGTTTCTATCCTGAACTTCAATAATTGAATAGTTAGGTGTATTAGTCCCATAAGGATATCTAATGTCTACTCCTTCAGCATTTTTTATTACCTCAGTGGCAATCATCCACCTGCGAATGTCAAAGTATCTGTGATTTTCGTATGCCAGTTCAATTTTGCGTTCATTTCTATATCGCTGGATAAGTTTATTACCTGTTTCTGATTCGGGAATGGCTGGCATCCCGGATCTTGCCCTAATCATATTTATATACGTTCTGGCTTCTGTTTCCTGATCCAGTCCCAAACATGCTTCGGCATAATTTAATATAACTTCGGCATAGCGCATTTCGCGCCAGGGTAATTTCTGTCTTTCATATTGGTGGTTGATTGCCGGATCAATAAACTTGCGTAAGTAGTAGCCTGTATACGTTCCATTCCAATCTTCTATTGGGCCTTGTCGAGTATCCAGTCCTGGTGAATAGGAGCCATCTTCATTTTCGTAATATCCTGTTTGAACAATACCTTCCGGATCTATACCTCTGGTATCATCGGGGCGCTCCCTCCATTGTGCTCCGTTATATAAAATGCTCGCATAAAACCTTGGGTCGCGATTAGCATAAGGATTTGCTTTATGCAGGGGATTGTTCCAGTCAAAAGCTGTTCCATCAGCCATTTCATAAGAGTCTACCAACTGACCCGTTGGCGTGTTTCCTCCCCAGTTGTGATAGCCATTGGGGCCGTTAAATAAACCCGGACTTGGAGAGGTCCAGTTATTATCATTAATATTGTCATAATACCTTAGGAAGATATCTTCAATATTCCCATGATTCAGAAAAATATTAATATAGTCGTCACTTGCTTGTTCTGCTGATTTTGCACTGGTACCTCCATACAAATCGTAAATACCAAGTTGCATCACAGCATAAGCTGCGTCTTTGGCTTTTTGCCAGCGCTCAGTTCTGTCTCCATCAATATAACTTATTAATTCAGGATGCTCATATCCATCTGTCCATGAACCTTCTGAGTTATACAGGTCGCTGGCAGCATACAGTAGGACTTTAGATTTCAGAGTTAATGCAGCTCCTTTAGTTGCGCGTGCCTTATCACCATCAAGGGGTAGCAGATTTGCAGCAGTGTTACAGTCTGCAACAATAAAGTCAACCGTTTCGGCCAGTGTGTTTCTGGCAATTGTCAAATCATCTGTAGTAGGATCATAAGCTTTATCAACAATCGGAACACCCCCATAAAAACTAAGTAGCCAGTGGTACAGATAAGCCCTTAAAAAGTAAACCTCTCCTGTTAGTTGATCAATGGCATTTCCGGAAAGTTCCGAGTCCTGAATTTTATCTAAATAGTAGTTGCATTCGCGAATGGTTTGATAGGTTCTGTCCCATCCTAAGTTATTAAAAGCTCCTGTCCAATGACCCTGGTTTAAGATGCCCAGGTAACTATCTGTAATCTGGCTGTTTAAAATCGGAGCCGATTCCCATCCCCAGACTTCCATTGATTCATCGCATAGTGAGGACAACATAACAGTTTGAAAACCATAGTACAGGTCGATGTATATGTTGTTAACAAAGGCCTCCACAAGATCTTCATTCGACCATACATCAGCATCTGAATATTTGTCTTGAGGCTTAACTTCTAAAAAATCCGTGCTACACGAGGCAAATAGAAGGTTTATTGCAAATATTAATATTATAAACTTTTTCATTATTGTTTAAATTTGATTTTTAATTGTCAGGTAAAACAAGCTTTCAACAGTTTTTATAATTCAAAATCCGGTTTTACTTGTTTCTGATCCAATTAAAAGGTTATATTAAATCCAAAATTGATCACTTTGTTTAATGGATAATTGTATCCCCTGGAACTGGTGTTCTCCGGATCAAAATCCTTCATGTCCGGACTGTATGTAAGTAAGTTAAACGCACTTATGTACATACGGAAATTTTGGATTAAATATTTTTGAGTGATTGATTTTGGAATAGTATATCCAATCTCTACGTTTTTTAGCCGAATGTAATCTGTTTTATGCAGCCAGTATGTGTTGCTGTTGCTTTTCCAGTATTCACCAGTACGGTTAAAAGTTCTTGGATGTTTTGAGTTGGGATTTTCTTTGGTCCATCTTTTATCGTAGAAACTCTTAAAATAATTGGCAAAGTCCCCTGACTCACTATCGTAATAAAACACACCTCCTGTTGCTCCCTGAAATAACACCGACAAGTCAAACCCTTTGTATTGCGCATCAAAGTTTAGTCCACCGGTAAAGGTTGGGGCAGAACTTTTATCGTGCATTACACGGTCATTGGCATCAATAACGCCATCTTTGTTATAATCTTCAAATATTATATCTCCCGGACGTGCGCCATCCCAATGTGGGTAGGCATCAACTGCAGCCTGATCTTTAAAAACGCCGATTGCATTATAATAAAGGCTGGCACCAATAGGGCGTCCTGTGGACTGTTGATATTTGGGTGCTCCCGGCGATTCTGCCCAATAAAGAATTTTGTTTTTTGAAAATACCCCGTTTATGCCGGCTCCAAATTTGAGTTCACCAGAGCGTTTATGATAATCCAAAGAAAAGTCGAGGCCTTTATTTTCGCATTTACCAATATTTTCTGCAGGCATGGTAACTCCTGAAGTACTAGGCAAAGTAGCTTCCCGTGACCAAAGAATATCATCGCGTGTGTTTACAAAATAATCAGCTGTGAGCGCAAATTTCCCATCTAAAAACTGCATGTCAACACCAATGTTTTTTTGAACAGCAGATTCCCAGGTCACCCCTGTGTTTGGAATACGGGTTTCGTATAATCCCTGATTGGCAGTAGCCCCTCCGTTGGTATAATAGTTTAAGCCGTTTAAAGTGTAGGTGGCAAGGTATTGATAAGCAGAGATCAGGTCATTCCCTGTTTCTCCCCATGAAGCCCTGATTTTGGCGTAATTGATAAGTGGAATGTTTTGCTTCCAGAAGCTTTCTTCTGAAATCACATACCCCAAAGATACACCGGGGAAAAATCCGAACCGGCTCGATTCCTCAAAGATGTATGAACCCTGATACCTCCATACGAATTCGGCTAAATATTTATTTTGGAAACTATAATTTACCCTTCCAAAATAATTTAATCGTGCTTCCTCATAGCCGGATCCATCATTGTTAATTTCTTCTTGTCCACCTGCAAATAATTGGTCAATAGCATCAGACAAGAAATATCTCCTGTACGCAGAAAAGCTATCACCTTTTCCTGTAATTTTTTCAGCACCAGCCATTAGGTTTATGGAATGGTCTCCAATTGATTTTTTGTAATTCAAAATCCCATTTAATAAAATGCTCTGGTTGTCTTCCATTGACTCTGATAACCTAGGGTCAGTAAAGCCTTTTTGACCTTTTACCAAAAGAGGGGTGCCGTTTTCATCGTACGATTCCCTATCCCAGGTATACAGATACCATGGTTTTTGCCATACTTTATTAAATCGGAAGGTTTTATCCAATGAAGCCGTTGCTTTAACCGTTAAGCCCTCAATACCGGGAACCGAAAAATCAACGCCAAAATCACCATTAAAAATGTACCGTTTGTCGCGTTGATAACCTGTTTGTTTGGTGCTAATTACAACCGGGTTGTCGCCAAACTCAATGTCAGGTCCGGGAAGTCCGTTGGGCCAATAGGCAGGCATGGTAGGCTTGGAACGCATGATCATCCTGAAAATATTTTCGGCGGACCTTACAGGAAAATTTCTGTCCTCAAACCTGCCAGTCGTATTGATGAAAAGTTTTAAGTATTTATTAATCTTAACATCAAGATTTGATTTGAAGTCATACTGGTTATACTTGGACGCGCTATTCTTATAAAAACCATCCTGTGATTTTTCGGATATGCTAACAAAGTATTTTACAAATTCAGAACCACCATCTATTGAAACATTGCCATAAGTTTGATCCGACCATGGTTTTAATGTTTCATCAAACCAATCGGTGTCAGGATATCCCCAGGGATCAGACCCATCACTAAATTTTTGTATTTCTTCATTTGTGTACCTTGGGTTTGCGCCATTGTACTCATCAATTTCATTCAGCAATGTGGCGTATTCTGCTGCATTTGTCAGCTCAGGCAATTTGGTAGGCCTGGCCATTCCGTAGTTGTACGAAAATTTTACGCTGGGTTTTCCTATTGTACCCCGTTTTGTTGTAATTAATATAACCCCATTAGCAGCCTGAGCACCATAAATGGCAGCAGAAGCATCTTTCATAACAGCCACACTTTCAATAGTGCTTGGGTCAATGCGGTCTAACGAACGACCAGGAACACCATCAACCACAATTAATGGAGCTGCATTACCAAAAGTATTAACACCCCTGATTCTTAAAGTTGTACCATCGTAACCCGGTTCGCCACCGTTGGATGTTGCCACAACCCCCGGCAGCCTTCCGGCAATGCCCTGGCTCACATTGGTAACCGGCGACTCGGCCAGTTTTTCTCCCTCCAGGTTTGTAACAGAACCTGATAAAGTCGCTTTTTTCTGGACACCATATCCAATGGCAACCACTTCCTCTAAACCAATAGTGTTGGATTGCAGAACAACATCTATAACTAAATTATTTCCTACAGTTTTCTCCTGGGTATCCATTCCTATAAACGAAAATACCAATATGGCTCCCGAAGGAACATCACTAAGCACATAATTACCATCATAGTCGGTTACTGTTCCATTGGTACTCCCTTTAATAATAACAGTTACTCCCGGAAGGGGTGCTCCTGTAGTATCGGAGACTTTTCCCTTAATGGTTTTATTCGTATTTTGATCCTGCGTTTTTGGGGTAGGTTTAATAAGGATCAGATTATTTTCTGTAATAGAGAAATCTATTGATTCATTTGTGAAGATCTGTTTTAGAATGTCCTCTACCGAACCTTCACTTACATCATTATTGATTTTTTTATTCAGGTCTATTTTTTCATTTTCATAAATAAATCTGAATTCACTTTTTTCCTCAATTTCATGGAGAGCTTCTTTGATGGTTTTTCCTTTTAAACTGAGATTTAATTGTGGGTTTTGGAATCCGGCATTTGCAGTTAAATGCCAGCCAAGCATCAGTAAGATGAGGCAAGTTAGCTTTGCCCTGAGTACAAACCTTGTAAAGAACCAATTTGTAGAGTTCTTTAAGTCATGTTTTTTTTTCATAAATTTGAAACGTTTTAATTATTAGACATTGTCTAATGTTACCGCATTAGACTTTTGATTATGACAATTGCGGGAGTGGGTAAAACTCCCGCAATATTATTTAGCTGATATAATAATTTCTGTTCCTTTTATTTTGTATTTAATGTCGCTTAATTGGGTTAAAGCATCCAATATGTCTGTAATTGTTTTTTCTTCTAAAACTCCCGTATAGTGTATATCAGTACCCAGTTTAGTTGGGACTAACAGAATCTGAACATTAAACTGGCGTTCAAGTAAACTGGTTAAACTCTCCAGAGAGGTATTGTCAAGGTATATTTTATTATTAAGCCAACCTATTTCATGGGAAGGCGTTCCTATTTTATAAGCCAAATTCTGGGTTGATTGGTTATATGACCCCATCTGTCCGGGTTCCAGGATTAAATTATTACCGTTAGGACTGGTTAATTCAACTTTACCTTCGAGCAAAGTAGTTTCAATATGGTTGTTTTCGGCGTATGTAGAAAGATTGAACTGTGTACCAAGAACCTTTAGTTTCATTCCGGAAGCAGTCTGCACAACAAATGGGACTTTACTTTTAGCAACCTTAAAAAATGCTTCTCCTGAAAAAGAAACATCTCTGATGCCATCTGACAGATTGGATAAATAGGAGATAGAACTTCCTGAATTTAAAGTTACTTCAGTTCCATCGGGCAGGGTAATTTCTGCTTTGCTTCCATTTTCTGTGGATAATGTAATTGGGTTCTGATGATTGATATTGGGTTGATTAAAAATTGTCAGACTGAATACCAATATCAGAGAAGCTGCCATTCCGGAAAAAGCATAAATGGCTTTCTGAAAATTGGTTTTTCGTTTTTGTTCCCTTAGGATTGTAGCCCCAACCTTTCTCCAGGCATGTTTTGAATCAAACTTTTGCATATTAGAAACAAAGTCAGTTGCTCTCCATATTTTTTGGAAATCAGAAAGTGTTTTGTCGTTTTCAGGTGATTGATTTTTCCATTCATTTAATTCATCAGATGGATTTTGTTCACCTGTTAGATGATCAATTATGTGTTCTTTTATCTTATTGTCAGGACTCATTTAGTGCTCTTTTAAAGTAAGACACAACGAAATAAAAATGGTCCTATCGGGAAAGTAATTTTTTAAAGAAATTAAATAGCATCTTTTTCTTTAAGACAAGTCCTTAAATATTGGAGCGATTTCCAAATCTGGTTTTTAATTGTTTTAATTGAGGTTCCAAGCCTTTCCGCTATTTCCTGTTGCTTTAAACCCTCAAACCGGCTCATTAAAAACACTTGTCTGCTTCGTTGGGGGAGCAAATCAATACATTGTTGCACAAAATCAACCAATTCTTGTTCTTCTATCAGATCCATATCATTTATGGAATCTTTTTCAGGAATTTCTTCTAAGGTTTTTCGCCGGGATGATTCGCTACGCAGGAAGTTGAGGGAAGCATTCTTGCATGCTTTTAGCAGATAATTAAATATATCGCCTTTAATGTTAAGTTCCTTTCTGCCTTTCCAAAGCCGGATAAAAACCTCCTGAACAATGTCTTCTGAGGCAGTGGGGTTTTTAGTAATTTGATAAGCATAAGCACAAAGACGGGGGTAATACAAGTTGAAAAGTTCATTAAAACTTGTATAATCAAAGTTGTTAGTAAACGGTTCTGAAAACCGGTTTTCTTCGAAGCCCATGCTGATAAAATTATATCACAATATTAAAAAAAAACATAACCACAAAAAAACTCCAAGAGCACATAGAATAACAAAGCTTAAGATATTGTTATTCTGTGTGTCCTGGAGTCTCTGTAGAATAAAGAGTTTACAAGCCCTCTTTACTTTATCTTTTCAACCCCTTTGGTGGTCATTAGGATTGGCTTGTACATGCCTTTTTTGTCATATTCTAATTTGTCGATACATAAACTGCGGCTAAAGCTTCCCCCATCAGTTTGTATCCCTCCATTGTGATAGATGAAATACCAGTTTCCTTTATACTCAATGATGGATTGGTGGTTGGTATTGCTATTGCCGGCAATTTCATTGATGATTCCTTTGTATTCATATGGGCCATCAACTTTATCACTTACCGCATAGGCTATACGTTCCGGAAACCCAATGGCAAAGGAAAGGTAATAACGACCGTCTTTTTCGTGTAACCAGGGAGCTTCTGTAAATGGGAATTCCATTTCTCCTTTGATATCAATCTCTTTTACGCCATAGTCTTCATCATACGAAACCATATCTTCGTTTAGTTTTACAATCCAACAGGCACCGTTACCCCATAACAACCAGGCCTGATCGTTACCATCAATATATACGGTAGGGTCAATGGTGCGCCAGCTGTGTTTTTTCCCTTTACTATCTTCATTGGTCAATAGGGCATGTCCCAGCGCATCTTTATACGGGCCTTCGGGGCGGTCAGCTACTGCAACGCCAATACCTGTAGTCTGCGAACTGTTGTACCAGTAAAATTTACCGTTTCGTTCTATTACCTGGCTTGCCCATGCTGCATTGGTTTCGCCCCAGGCAAAATCAGTAGCTCTGAGAGGCATTTTATATTCCCAGAAATTTTTCATGTCAGTAGTCGCAAAGCAACACCATTTTTCAATGTTGTACCATTTTTGTCCACCGGCAGCATCTTCACCGGAAAAAATAAACAGGGTGTCGTTATATACAAGAGCAGCAGGGTCGCAGGTATATTTGTGCGTAACAATCGGATTGCCCTTGGCTTCCCATCGGTAAACAATTTTTTCAGAAGAAACAGAATCTGTTTCCTGAGTAGCAGCATTCTTTTTCTCAGGAGTTATGGCATTTACCATTAAAGTACTCATCAACAGTAACGATAGCGGAATGATTCTTAAAGGATTTGTGTTCATATTTTTTGTTTTAAATTGGTTTATCAAAACATGATTCATTCAGGAAAAAATATCCTAAAAGCCCAAAGATAGCTTGTTTTATAGTTTTATTGTGAAATAAGGAAATGTTTCATGGTATTTCTACAGCTCTTTAAAATTAAGACACCGTAACCTGCATATGGTCCTATTGGGGGTATAATTTTTAATTTACAGGTTTTCTTTTTGAAATAGGCTTGGAGTCATATTAAACTCATTTTTAAAACATGTGGAGAAATACTTTGGATCAGAGAAGCCTACGGCATAAGCAACATCTGTTATTGATGCTGTATTGTTTTTTAAAAGAATACAGGCATGTTTCAGTTTAATATTTCTTGCAAACTCAATTGGTGACAATCCGGTAAGGGTCTTTATTTTTCTGTATAATGAAGATTTTGACATATTTAATTCCTTGGCAAACATATTGTTGTCAAAATCTATTACAGATAGTTTTTTTTCAATAATATCAACTGCATTTTTAAGAAACTGTTTGTCTAATTCATGATTTTCTAACGACGAAATATTAATTTCTAAATTATCCTTAAACTCCTTTTGTTTGTTTTGCTTTTGTTTGATAAAATTATTAATTCTGGCTAAAAGGATATTTGATTCAAATGGTTTAGAAATATAGGCATCAGCACCTGCATTATAGCATTCAATACGATCTTGAGTGCTGTTTTTTGCTGTTAATAAAATTACAGATATGTGGCTGCTCTCAATGTTGTTCTTAATAGTTTTGCATAATTCTAAGCCATCCATTTCCGGCATCATTACATCACTTATCATGATGTGTATCTCATTCGTTTTTGTTATTTCGAGAGCTTCAATTCCATTTATTGCAGTATAGACGTTATATGTTTTAGATAATATATTCTTCATGACCAGGAGAAGCTCCATATTATCTTCAACGATGAGAATATTAATATCGTTTGTGTGTTGAGGGCTTTCATTTTCATTGAATTCTGTAATAGAAGCAGTTTCCTGGATTTCAATTATGGATTCAGTAGATCTTTCAGCCGGAGAATAACTTCCTTTATTTATTGGAATAGTAATATTAAACGTAGTTCCTTTGTTTACGGTACTCTTTACAGAGATGGATCCATGATGAATTTCAATAAGATCTTTACATAAAGAGAGCCCAATTCCATGTGTATCACTGGCATTCATTTTTCGATTTGTATAAAATCGAGTGAAAATATTTTTGATATCCTGAGGGGGGATTCCAATACCTGTATCGCTTATTTCAATTTTTAAAAGTTCTATGTTGTTTTGTTCAATTGTATCAAGTTTTACACTAATAGAGCCATGTTCAGGAGTGAATTTTAATGCGTTAGACAATAAGTTAAATATCACTTTATCAATCTTGTCTGCATCAAAATATGCATCGATTTCATTAGAAAGGGAGTTGAGATTAAAATTTATATGTTTTTTTTCGAACAAAGGCACGAAGTGACTATAGCAGATGTTTTTAATAAAAGAGCTTATATCTGTATTACTAATATGTAGCTGCATTTTTCCGTTTTCAACTCTTTTAAAGTCTAATATTTGCTGTAGCAACCTTTTCAGTCTCACAATATTTGATCTCATTGTTGATAGTTGAAATTTTTGAGGTTTATCAGAGATTTCAATATCGTCAATGATACAGGATATTATGGTTAATGGTGTTAATAAATCATGAGAAATATTGGTGAAATATTTCAATTTAGTTTGCGTTAGTTCATCTGTTTTTTTCTTTTCAAGTTCAGAAATATTCATTTTATTTCTGAAAGTAATTCTGCTTTTGATGATGTATATCAATAGGGCCATTGATCCCGTTAGAATGATGAAGTATAGGAAAAATGCTAATCTGGTTTCGTAGTAGGCCGGTTTCTTTATAATGGTTAATTGTGTTTCTTTGTTTCTCCATATATTATAAATATCGGTTGATTTTACTCTAAATAAATACTCACCTTTTTTTAATTCACTATAAATTGCAAATTGACGATCTGATTTTAACTCAACCCAATTATTATCAACACCTTCAAGTTTATAGGCATATCTAATCTTTTGTGGATTATTATAATTCAATGTTGAGAAGTATAATTCTATATTTTTATCGTGTGGAGAAAGAGTTAATGTTTTGGACTGGCTATTAAATTTTTCCGCAATTTCACTCCCTAAAATTGATTTATGGTGTATTTTAATATCTGAAATTATAGTTTCAGTTTGCTCTGTTTCTTGCTTTAGTTCATTTGATGGGTATATATAAGAATAACCTTTATTTCCACCAAATATAATTTTGCCGGATTCTTTAGATAAATAGTAAGCTCCTTTATAATGTGAGTTTACAAGAAAACCATTATGAATGTTATAGGAATAAGAAGCTTTGTTGTCAGGATTATATTTTATCACATTTTTATAGGTGATGATCCAAAGTTGATTAAATTGGTCAACAATCAAGTCTAAGATAGTTTCTCCTTCTAATCCGCAATTGCTTGTCTCGTACGAATGGGTTTTATTAATTATATTGTATATAATCAGATGTCCCTCTTCGTTCGCAAGCCATAAATTACCACTATAGTCCGTAGTTAGTGAGTTTATTTTATTTCCAAATAAGTTGTATTGCTTAAACCTGGCGTTTAGCTCTTTTGCGGTGAAGTCGTTAAGCTTGTTTGGAAGCTCTAACCTGAAGCATCCATTATTATTTGTACTTACCCACAGGTTATTATATATATCTACAGAGATTGAGGAAATATTACCGATATTCTTTTTTACAAGTTTAATTTTATCAGAACCTGAAGGTTGAAGGTATATTGAATTCCTTGATCCAATCCAAATATTTGCATTATGATCCTCATAAATAGAGGTTACGAAAACATTAAAATCTTGTTCCTGATCAATTCTGGCAGATGTTACTTTTGTGATTTTATGGTTGTTTTTTTTGATTTTATATATTACGGGATTCGTTGAACTACAAGCCCATATTTCTTTTAAACTTGATATATAGGTCACGTAATTAATAAAGGTAAAATCCGGAATAAGGGATAATTCCGGATACTCAGTTAAATTTTTAATTTGATCGTATTTTTCTGAATAAATATAACAACTTTCTCTGTTTTGTTTTATCCAAATATCTTTGTCATTATCTTCGCATAAGGAGATAAAAGAAGGAGAAACATTACCGTTATCCTCTAATTTTGTTAATGGGAAATTGTTTATTAATGGATATTTGAATGAAATTTTTGAAATTCCCTCACTAAATGATGCAATCCACAGGTCCCCTTTGTTATCTTTCTTTATTTCGCTAAAAATATTATTTGAAGATTTAAATATTTCTCTTGTATCTATGGGTTCAATATTGCCGTTTTCGTTGTATTTGTAAGTAATTATGCCATTTAGGGTCATTACCCATAAATAGTTTAAATTATTATCCTGAATGATAGAATAAAAGGCAGTGTTATAATATTTGTTCATCCATGTGGGTAACGGAATTTTTTTATATGGATTTTCAAGGTTTGAATTTGGGAAGAATTGATATAGTCCTTCTCTCCATGTGCCTATCCAATAATTGTTTTTATTATCCTGATATAGACAGAATGGATTGTCACTTTTACCTATTTGGGGATATTTAATGAAATTATTAAGATTTCGGTTAAACTTAAAAAGTCCTTTCCCCCATACAGTAATCCATACGTTATTGTAGGAATCTTTAAATATATTGGCAGCCCCGGTTGGTAGTTTATACCTGTTTCCTGGTGACATGTATTTTGTAAATAATTTGTTATTCTTGTCGTACCTGTTTAAACCATTGTTGTAACTTACCCATAAAGATGAATCACTATCATATAGCAGGGCCTTAATGCTTTTGTCGAATAGAGTTGAATCAGGGAAGGGGGTGATGTGGTAGGTTTTTTTGTCTAAAATATTTAATCCTCTCTGAGTGCCAATAATGATTTTTTCAGAAGCTGCCTCTTCAATACTGGTAATATGGTTATTCGATAATAGTTCTGGATTATGTATATCTGATCTGAATGTTTTAACCCTGTAACCGTCGTACCTGCACAATCCTTCTTTGGAGCCAATCCAAGTATATCCTTCTTTATCCTGAAAAATTCTTTCAACAGAATTAGAGGGTAACTGATCTAGTATATCTAATTTTTTTATTGTGATGTTTTGCGATAGGCTTGTGTTAATTATAGACGTAAATATTAGTATGACAGATATTTGGAATTTCATATGGGATAAATTTCTTTCTAACTAAGTTGATAAATGATTCATTCCTTAATAAATTTAAAAATAAGCAATGTAAATAGAAAATAAGGTTGAAATAATATTCCAATAAGTTGGAAATATATTCATTATGCTTGTGTTTACCGGGCTTAGAGCGTTGAATAATATTTCTACGTAATAGAAAAAACTTTGAACTCGTTTGAGGAATAATAAAGTCACATTTGTAATGTTAAAAAAGTTAAAAGGGTGTTTAAAAATGAAATGACAAAAAGAGGCTTTATTAAAAGTAAGGAAAGGAATGAAGAAGAATTTTAAGAATCTGTTTAAATTAATTCTATTACAATGAAAAAAAGAAACGAAAAAAGAAAATCATTATTAACGCAATATAAATATCTTGTGTTGATGGTATCTTTCTTGACAATAAATTTTCTTTATGGAAATGTATATGCGCAAGAAGGTGACAAAATAACCGGTAAGGTTACGGATGTGTCGGGACAGTCTGTTATTGGAGTTTCTATATTGGTTGAAAACACTAATATAGGTACCATTACAGATGTAAATGGTGATTATTCTATCACTGTTCCTCAAGGAAAGAATTTAGTGTTTTCCTTTATTGGATTTGAAACACAAATAATTTCCACTGATGGAAAAAGAGAGATTAATGTAACGCTAAAGGATGACCTGACTGAACTGGGTGAAGTTGTGGTTGTTGGGTATGGAACCATGAAAAAAAAGGATCTGACTGGATCTGTTATTCAAATTAAGCCCGATAATGTAGCTGCCGAAGCACCAAATACAGTTCAGGATCTTTTAAGGGGTGTTCCCGGATTAAAAGTAGGAATAAGCACTTCTGCAAAAGGTGGTGGTTCTATGCAAATACGTGGGGCGAGATCTGTTTCCGGAACATCATTATCTGATCCCTTGTTAATATTGGATGGGATGCCTTTTTACGGGGAACTTTCAGAAATTAACCCTGATGATATCGGGCAGATAGATGTGCTAAAAGATGCCTCTGCAGCAGCGGTATATGGAGCAAAAGCTGCCAACGGTGTAATTATAATCACAACCAAAAAGGGTAAAGTGGGTAAGCCGGTAGTGAGCTTTAGAACTAATATTGGTTTTGTTACTAAGGCTGATTATCGCGATGTATGGGGACCAGAAGGGTATATGGACTATCGCGAAGATTGGTACAGGACTTCCTCATATGGTCTTAATGCTACAACAGGTGGATATGAGGCATATCAGGCAGTAGATAGTAAAGGTAATCCGGTTGCTCCGTTAGGGTATTATGACAGGCCGGATAGATTGCCCGAAGGGGTTAGCCTTGAAGACTGGCGTAATAATGGTGCTTTAACAGCTATTGAAGGGGAATCGGATTTGAGCTTATATGCAAGGCGTTTGGATCTTGATGATGTGGTTCTTGAAAATTATCTGGCAGGCAAAACATTTGATTGGTATGATTATGCATTTCAAACTGGGGTAAATCAAGATTATAATGCCAGTATTTCTGGTGCCAATGATAAGATGAATTACTATATGTCAGTTGGTTATTTAAATAACGAAGGTGTTGTTCGGGGGGATGAATACAGCGCAATCCGGGCTAATTTAAAATTATCAGGTAAAGTAACTAATTGGCTGGAAATTAGTAGTAATATCAACTTTCAGGATCGATCAGATGAGGACTTGTCGATAGATGTAGGTTCAATCCTGAATAATAGTCCATATGCTAATTACAGGGATAGTGATGGAAACCTGGCTGTGCACCCAATGGGGGATGGAGCCCCTTATTTTAAAGGGTATAATTATGATTTTGACAGAAAGTATATTGATTTTGAAAAGGGGTACACTATTTTTAATAGTATTTTTTCTACAAAAATATCGTTGCCCTTTAATATAACTTATACTTTTAATGCTTCTCCGCGTTACCAGTTTTATTACAACCGTCAGTTCCATTCTACAGAACATCCTGATTGGGAATCTGTAAATACTGGTGTTGACAGGGGACAAAGCAAAAGGTTTGATTGGTCCTTAAATAATACCATCAATTGGGATTATGAGTTTGACGGGGTACATCATGTAAATGTTACCTTGGTGCAGGAGGCAGAAGAATTTCGTAGTTGGGCAGATAATATTGATGCCAACAATATACAGCCTTCGGATGCCCTGGGTTTTCATAATACAGCGAATGCAGGTAAAGAGGAAAGCTCCTTTTCATCAACCGATACCCATCATACTGCAAATGGTTTGCTAGGAAGGCTTTTTTATTCATACGATAACCGATATATGTTAACGGCATCAGTACGTAGGGATGGATATTCAGCATTTGGACGTAATAATCCATATGCCACATTCCCATCGTTGGCTTTGGGGTGGTCATTTAAAAATGAAAAGTTCTTTAACTGGAAAGCAATGACGGTTGGTAAGTTGAGGGTTTCCTGGGGGAAAAATGGAAACAGGGCTTTATCTAACCCATATATATCACTATCTAACTTAAGAAATGGCGTAAAACTATATGGATACCTGAATTCATCAGGGAATCTTACCGAAGGACAATATCTTCTTGTGGATAGGTTAGGTAGTCCGAACTTAGAGTGGGAAAAGAGTGAGGCTTTAAATGTAGGGTTGGATTTTGGTTTTCTTGATAATCGTTTAAGTGGTAATGTTGATGTTTATAACATTGTTACTAAAGATATGATTTTGGCGAAGCAATTGCCGGGATTCACAGGTTTTGGATCAATAGCTACAAACCTGGGTGAAGTACAAAATAAAGGTTTCGAGTTTACTATTAACTCGCAAAACATCAAAACCGATAAGCTGGAATGGAATACTACTTTTAACTTTTCATACAATAAAAACAAAATCAAACACCTGTATTATGAGTATGAAGATGTGCTTGATGATGATGGAAATGTTATCGGAACACAGGAAAGAGATGAGTATGGAAAATGGTTTATTGGTAAGGATATTAATACCATATGGAGTTACCGTGTAACCGGAATTTGGCAAGCGGATGAACTTGAAGAAGCTAAAAGACATGGACAGTTGCCAGGAGATCCTAAGGTTGCCAATAATTATACAAAAGATGATGTTGTAAATGATGATGGTACCATTACGCCTGTATATAACGATAAGGATAAAGAGTTTTTAGGAACTACAACTTCACCAATTAATTGGTCCATGAGAAACAGCTTTACATTTAAAAAGAATATTGACTTTTCATTTAATATGTATTCATACATGGGATCAAAATATTTGGACTATAATTATCTGAATGCTGACAACGGAAGTAACCTGTTAACCTATGGAGCAAACAGGTCTAAAAAAGAATATTGGACGCCAGGTAATCTTACCAATAAATATGCACGTCTTGGAGCCAAGGGGCCTACAGGTGCAGAAAGCCCCGGGATGTTGAGGAACCGTACTTTTATACGACTAGAGAGCATTTCATTAGGATATAGGTTGCCAAAGTCCTTATTGTCGCGATGGAATGTAAAATCCATGAAAGTATTTGGTACAATTCGTAACGTAGGAAGTTGGGAAAAGGATAAATATGAGTATGGTGATGTGGAAACTAAAGGGCTTATGACCCGTGTTTATACGCTTGGTTTAGACTTAACTTTTTAAACAGAAAATTAAAATGAAGAAGATATATAATTTTAAGTTAGCAAGATTGTCATTAAAAACTTGCGCAACGGTTGCATTAGGCTCAATTATCGCTACAGGCTGCTCTGATAGCTTTCTGGATCAGGATCCATTATCATTTTATGAACCGGCTGCTACCTATACAACAGAATCAGGTTTAAAAGCAGCGTTAACAACATCAGATAAGCACATCCGCGATTACTATGTTACAGGTGATCCTTTAAAAACGGAGTTGTTGTTTTCAGATATGGGAGTAAGAGGAAAAACGGATGATAAAAATATGTTTACCAATGTGGATGAGCGTTTAACGCCAACACAATTAAAGGAATCTGTTGGTTGGTTTTGGAGCGAAGGATATGCCGGAATTAAATATGCTAATACAGTATGTAGTTATATTGACTTGGTAGAAGGGTTGGATGAGGCAACCCGGAATGCCTATCTTGGAAGAGCCTATTTTCACCGTTCCTTCCGTTATCTTATGCTGGCATTTCAGTTTAATGATGTTCCATTGTTAACTAAACTGATTGAGGTGCCTAAGATTAACTTTAAATCCACTTCTAAAGAAGCTATTCTTGAAATGATAACAAAGGATATGGAGTTTGCTGTAGAGTGGGTTCCGGAGCAGGCAGATATGGATACATATGGAATGGTTAACAAAGGTGCATGTCGTCAACTATTGATTAAATGTTACCTTGCTACAGGACAGTTTCAAAAAGCTAAGGAGCAGGCAGATATTTTGATTGATCAATCAGGTTTTGCTTTAATGCAAGATGGTTTTGGCAGCTTTATCAACAGTGGTGAGCCACAAACATGGAATATTACACGAAATGTTATCTGGGATTTGCACAGACCTGAAAATAAGTTGATAAAGGCCAATAAGGAAGTACTTTTGGGAGCTGTTAATATGGGTAGTGGAGATTCGTTTTCAGGTTTCAGTACCATGCGTAGGTATGGCCCATTTTGGAACGATAGTAAGTTAAAGGATCCTGACGGGGTATCTGCCGTAAAAAATTATTCAAGGACACATGGGTCCTATAATGAGGAGCTTGACTTTTTGAGAGCTATTGGCAGGGGTATTGCTGATGTTAGGCCAAGTTATTTTGCAACCACATCGGTTTGGCATTTGGATGGTTCTGTTGATGATGGTGATTTGAGGCACAACAGTACTGTAGGAAACTGGTTTCCTATGGATTCTCTTAAATATAACAATCCTTCATCAAATTACTACGGACAATCATTTGCTGATGTTCCAGCCAGTTGTCCGGACACTATCCGCGCTTACTTTGACTTCCCGTTATATAAAATATATTTAAAGGATGAAGTTGCAGAAAGTAAGTTAAATTCAACAAACTTTGCAGGTGCCAGTTTAGGAAGTGTTGCGCATTGGTATATTTATCGTTTGGCAGAGACCTATTTGCTGCGGGCTGAAGCAAATTATTATTTAGGTAATGCGGCCTTAGCAGCCAAAGATGTTAACGAGGTTCGAAAAAGGGCTAAGTGTAGTTACTTATACCCTGAAGATGCTTCTTTTACTATTGGTGATATAATGGATGAAAGAGCAAGGGAGTTATACCTTGAGGAATTCAGACATGTTGAATTGAGCCGTGTATCGCTTTGTTTAGCACTAAGTGGTCAGCCTGATGAATGGGGTAACACTTATGATATCAATACCTATGATATGCAAGAAGGTACTGACCAGGTAGGAGGAAGTTACTGGTATCAACGTGTTATTCATTATAATGATTTTTATCAGCTAGGTAATGATGGCATCACAATTAACAGTAATAACTCAGGGGGTATTTATACTTATAAAATAAATAAAAAGAACTTATACTGGCCTGTCCCCAATAGTTCAATTACACAAAACTCAAAGGATATCCTTTCTCAAAATTTCGGGTATGATGGATATGATGCGGATGTTACGGTATGGCAGAACTGGGAGGATGCAGTAGCTGACGAGAGTAAAGTTGAATAATAGAATTTTATGACTTTTTATAGTTGATTAAGAAGAGGTGGTTCCATTTGGGCACGTTTGATTTTTTTGTTTTGGAACCACCTTTTTTACAACAAATAATATTTAGGTAATACGAGCCAGGATATGGATTGTATCATCCCCTGAAAATAACAATTGTAGTGAGTTTCTGATCTGTACAAACAGATTGGTACCTGGCTGTTGAATAAAATAATATAGTGATGAAAGAGTGGATATTAGTAGTGGTTTCTGTCTTATTGTTATCATGTACCCAAAGGGAAAAGAACAATTCAATTTGTAATAATTTTACAAAGCAGGATATTAAAGATGTTATCATAAAAGTAAATGATTATTGGCAAACACACAATACGAGTAAAAAGCGTGCTTTTTGGGATCATGCAGCTTATCATACCGGTAATATAGCTGCCTATGAAGTTACCGGGCTTGAAAAATATAAAGAGTATTCACTTGCGTGGGCTCAGCACAACAATTGGAAAGGCGCAACATCTGATAATAAAGAATTATGGAAATCCGGTTATGGCGAATCTCCCGAATATGTTTTATTTGGCGACTGGCAAATCTGTTTCCAAACCTATGTTGATTTGTTTAACCTTTCTGCAGAAAAAGATTCTTCAATGATAGCCCGTGCCAGAGAGGTTATGGAATACCAGATGGGTACAGCTAGAAATGATTATTGGTGGTGGGCCGATGGTTTGTATATGGTAATGCCGGTTATGGTAAAAATGTATCATGTTACAGAAAATGAACTATACCTGGAGAAATTATATGAATATTTTAAGTATGCCCAATCAATTATGTATGATGAAGAAACGGGATTGTTTTTCAGGGATGCCAAATATACTTACCCAAAGCATAAATCGGTAAATGGGAAAAAAGATTTTTGGGCCAGGGGAGATGGATGGGTATTTGCCGGTTTGGCCAAGATTATTCAGGATATGCCAGAGACTTATGCACATAAGATAGAATTTATTGAAATATATCAGAAAATGGCCGTCGCCTTAAAAGGAGCTCAGCAACCTGATGGTTATTGGACCAGAAGCCTGTTAGACCCAGAGCATGCCCCGGGACCAGAAACAAGTGGAACTGCATTTTTTACGTATGGTTATTTGTGGGGGATAAATAATGGTCTTTTAAATAAAGACGAATATTCAGGTGTGATTGAAAAATCCTGGAAATATCTAACCAATGTTGCATTGCAACAAGATGGTCGATTAGGTTATGTTCAGCCAATCGGAGAACGTGCAATACCGGGTCAGCAGGTTGATGAGAACTCAACTGCAAATTTTGGAGTGGGGGCCTTTTTAATTGCAGCTGCAGAAATGTATAAGTTTATTGATAAGCTAAATTAATGCTATTGCACATATTGCGTTAGCTTGTAGGAGTATTTCAAAGATCTCATAAGCTGTTGGGGCATTTTATGCTGGTTATGCGTTCTGAAACAATGGGATTTTATTATTTTTTTTCAGGTGCAGATGTGGCGCATAGCGTGTATATCTCATCGCAAAAGAATTACATTTATTTTAAGTCCCCTTTTACTAGAGAAAATACATAATAATGAAGAAATATATTTTAATCATTCATGTTGTAATTGTTTTGTTTTCAATTGCTCAGCCAATAATGGCCAAGGACAAAATAAAAGGAGAATATGAAGTTGCAAAAGAAGGCGCATGGTGTTGGTTTGCAGATCCACGCGCCATACATTATAAAAATGAAAATGGTTCAATTAACAAAAGTTATATTGGTTATATCGATATTCATGGAAATATTAAAGCTACCCAGCACGACTTTATAACAGGTGAAACGGAAGAGGTTTTAATTCGGTCGTGGTTCCAGCCGGATGACCATAATAATCCTACATTTCTGGTACTTCCGGATGAACGGGTAATGGTCTTTTATTCGCGCCATACTGATGAAAGATGTTTTTACTACAGGGTTTCGGAGAAAAAAGGAGATATTACCACATTAGGAACAGAATATAAGATACATACACAAAAAAATACTACATATCCTTCTCCTTTTATTTTATCGGATGACCCTGACCATTTTTACTTATTATGGAGAGGCGTTAGCTGGCATCCAACAATTGCAAAAATTACATTACCTGATGAAAAAGGAGCAGTGAAAACTGTATGGGGACCCAAACAAATTGTGCAGTCTACAGCTTCCAGGCCCTATGCCAAATATACCAGTAATGGGAAAGATAAAATCTATATGGCCTATACAACAGGGCACCCTGATCCTACAATGCCTAATTATATATACCTGAATTATATCGATATAAACACATTCGAATTAAAGGATATTAAAGAAAATGTTTTGTCAAAAATAGGGGAGGACTTGCATCATATAGCGGCTACTGTCGATTATCAAAAATCTTACCCGGATGCTGTTGTTGATGCAAGCCAATTACGTGACTGGTTGTGGCAAGTTGTATTAGATAAGGAACAAAAGCCTGTTATTGCCATGGTAACTATCAATGGAGATAAAACTTCTCACGATTATTATTATGCTTACTGGGATGGGAATCAATGGAAAAAGGTTTTCTTATCCAATGCAGGAGGACATTTTCATCAAACACCCCATATTGAAAAGTGTTATAGCGGGGGAATGGCCATTGACGATCAGAATACCAATGAAATTTATTGCTCAGTTCCTGTAGAAGGTAAGAATGGAAAGGTATATGAAATAGTAAGATATATACTTGGAGAGAATAAAGAAATTATAAAAACAGATACGTTAACCAGAGATTCAAAACTAAATAATGTACGTCCTTACATTATTCCCAATAGGGGAGATAGCCCTTTAAGTATGGTATGGATGTATGGAAATTATTATGATTGGATTGTGAGTAAAAAGCGTCCGTTAGGGTATTGTACTTCTATTAAATCTGATTATGATTTATATAGCAAAAGTGTTGATACAACAAAAGGACTGGTTCATAAAAAGGAATATAAACAAGAAGAGAATGTAAAAAAGATAAAAATTCCTGGAACATTAACTGAGTTTTCAGTAGTTGCAGATATTGCTTTGGAGCCGGATAATTATAAAGGTTTACTTATTAAGGCAGGAGATATTGAATATCAACTTAATGGAGAAACTTTGAAACCATATTTAATGGTTGGCGGACAAAAATATCAGAGCAATAATATTTTAGGAAATTCCGATTCCTGGAAAGAATATGATAAAGGTACTGGTGGGAAATGGCGTGAACCTGTAAAATATTCGAAGGTACAATTATCATTAACAAGCAAAAACGGAATACTAAATATTTATATAAACGGATTACTAAGTCAATCCATAACTATAGATAGTTTTAAACTCAAGGCAATAGAAGTGGGTAAGCCGCTTAATAGTATCTACATCTACAACGCTGCAGTGAGTTGCCAAACCCTTAAAGCTTTATTGAAATAATTTAAGAAAACAGAAGTTGAAGGCGGCAATAGGCAAACTTATATAGGTATACATTTTTATTAAGGAATATTGCCCCTCAACAAGTTATTAACTATTTAAATTTATGTACGCATGAAGAGATTTTCTACAATGATTTTTATGTCTGTTATGTTTTGTATTGGGATTATTAATACCCAGGCGCAAAATATACTAGAAGGCTGGGATGATACAGCCGGCACTCCTTATGATGCCGGTTGGCGGGTTGATGGTAGCATTTCTGTTACCTGGGGAACACTGAATGGTTCCGATAACAGGTATCGAACCAATTTGGGTAGTCCTGTTTATAATGGTTCTGATCCAATGTTGTATATTACCCTGGCAGACACAAAGTATGGTTATCCTGTAACGGTTACCGAAGGCAAAGTATATGGTCTTGCAGGTAAGGCCTGGAGGCGAAACGGATCAACGGGAAGCGTAGCATTCAATTTTTGTTTGGCAGAAGATCTTTTGGGATCTGATCCTGTTTCGGAAACATCTTTGACAGTTACCGGTAATAATGTTGTAAGTACCTTCAGTGATTTGAGGTTGGCTGTACCAGAAGGCTTTACGAGTGGTTACTTTCTCTGGGATGTTCATGTAAACAGTGGAACATGGAACGATGCCGGGATTTGGTTGTTAAATATAACAGAATTAGGAAATGCCATTCCGGTTGTTTTTAATACCAATGGAGGCAGTGAAGTAGAGAGCCAGTATTTTTTAGAGGGGGAATCTTATACAGTTAGTACACCGTCAACACCAATCAAAACTGGATATATTTTTGAAGGTTGGTATTCGGATGAAGCATTGACTAGTGCCTTTGATTTCTCAGCATCAGTAACAACCGGTACCACTATTTATGCCAGGTGGAATGATATTAAAGGAGAATTATCTGCACTAATTACAGAGGCTGAAGGATTGCTTACTGGCGGAACCCCAACGGGGCAGTCTTATCTTAATGATGAAATTACCAGCGCCCAAACTGTAGTAGATGATGTATCAGCTACAGTAGAGCAAGTATCCATTGCTCTTGACTCCTTAACTGATGCTATTTCAAACTATCAGGATGCTAGTCTGTTAAGTCTTTTGGTAAATAGTTCTGATATTGATGGTTTTGATGCTAATATTCAGGATTATGTTTATGATCTTGCGCCAAATTCTGCTATACCAACGGTTTCTGCTACCGCCAATGATGCTGCAACGATAGATATTACACAGGCATCTGCAATTCCTGGTTCGGGTACAGTTATTGTAACTGCCGGCAATGGTTCAACAAAAACATATACTGTAGTTTTTAAGTTCAACTATATGACTGGTTGGGATGGAAATGGAATTGGCACAACTACAGATGTTCCCAGCGACTTTGGTTGGGCATGTAGCAGTTCTGTTACCTGGGTAGATGCCTCTAATGATAATGACAATTATGCTTATAGATACAGGGATAACCTTGGGGTAGGGCGCGCATTTACACATCCTGCAAACGATAATGTATTTTCATTTCCCATTGAGTTAAAAGCTGGCAGTATTTATCAATTCTCATGTACTAACTCAAACATCAATGGGGCGGTTACTACTATGTTTGGGATTAACTCTACTAGTGATGCTTCGGGGACAATGCTAAATTCCCAAACATTAATTGCACCTAAGTGGAGTACAAACACAGCCTTTAGTTTCTTTTTCTCGGCCGATGTTGATGGTACATATTATATGGTTTGGCAAACCACCAATGGATCAGACAGGAATGTTGCCTGGGATTTTTATATTACAGAAGCTGAAAATGCTCTATCCGTAGTGTTTGATACTGATGGAGGTAGTTCAATCGCCAAGCAGTACTTTGCAGATGGAGAGTCATACACTATTGTTGAACCTGACGAACCAACAAAAGATGGTTATGTATTTGCTGGCTGGTATACCGATAATACTTATTCTGTACCATTCGATTTTACTAATTCTGTTTCTGAAAATACAACTCTTTATGCCAGGTTTGTTACTCAGGAGAATCCTGTTATGGTAGATCTTACTATAAACAATGATCAGGTTAGTATTACAGCTGCTAAATATATGAACATTACAGTTAGCGGTACATCAGAGTTGCATCTTACTTCAACAGAACCCTTGTTAGAAAGTTCTATTAACCTTGAATCTGTTGACTCATGGCTTTATTTAGATGCAGTAAAACCATCCACAGTTATTGCCGAATATTTAAGTAATATTAAAATTAACGGAGCTGATTTTAATGAAGAAACAGATAGGATTGCAATTTATGGTGGGGGTACAGTTATTATTCCTAATGGAAAAGTAGATGCCCAACAAGCATTAACTATATACAATGGAACAGATTTTTCTGGAGAATCCATGCAGTTTGAGATTAATAATTATTATAGGTCTGCTGAACTGGGTTCTTTTGATAATAATGTTCGTTCTTTCAAATTGAAAAAAGGTTATTCTTGTACCTTTGCAAACAATGAGAATGGAACAGGTTTTTCTCGCGTTTATATTGCAAGTGATAGCGACTTAGAGGTGCCGGTAATGCCTGAAGGTTTGGATTTTGTTTCTTTTGTTCGTGTACTCCGTTGGGAATGGATTAGTAAAAAGGGAATTTGTGGAAGTCTTCCGGGAATAACCAATTCTTCCTGGTTTTATGATTGGGGAGCATCTGCAAGCACAGGGTATTCAGATTATGAATATGTTCCAATGCGTCATAATGCAGGCTGGGCTTCCTTTGATGTGATTAATTCCAGAACTAATGTATCTCATGTATTAGGGTATAATGAACCGTCCCATACCGATCAGGCTAACATGACAGTAGAAGAAGCTATCAGGCAATGGCCGGAATTGTTTAAGTCCGGATTGAGACTTGGATCACCAGCACCGGATGCTATCCGTAAACAATGGTTGGTAGATTTTCTGGAAATGGCCGACAGTTTGAATTATCGTGTAGACTTTGTGGCTGGTCATATGTACTGGAGTGGACAAACCGGGCAAGGGCTTTATAATAGTATTACAGATGTATGTACGAACTTGTATGGAGGACGCCCGATGTGGATTACAGAGTGGAACAACGGTGCAAACTGGACGAGTGAAACATGGCCTACTGCTTCAGGACCGCAGAGGGATGCTGATATGAATATTATTTATGATGAAGATGGCAATACGACTGAAGTAACAAGGCCATTGTCTCCAGAAAATGCTGCAAAACAGTTGGCATGGATTCAAGATGCATTGGATGGACTTGATCGTTGTGAGTATTTGGAACGTCACGCTTTTTATAATTGGGTGCAAGATGCACGTGCAGTCGCATTAGGAGGTAAGTTGACTCCTGCAGGAGAATATTTTGCAGATTACAAATCAAAAGTCGGTTTTTCCAAGACGAAAGAGTATATCCATACATGGCATATTGCACCTCCTTTACCAAGTTACACTCTTTCGGATGATTATAGCTCATGTATTCTAAAATGGTACGATCATAATGGAGAGACAGGAACAAGCTATATTATAGAAAGAAAGCTTGAAGGAGAGAGTGACTTTACAACTTTGGCTACTTTGGTTCCGGGAGATGATTATACCTATGGTAGCAATGTTACATATTCCGATCCTATTACAAATTCAGCTGAGTACAGAGTAAAAGCAGTTAGTTATAAGGATACAGAATCAATTTATTCGCGTATTGTTACTCTAACATTGGATCCGGAAGTTACGGCTCCAATAGATTTAAGTGGTACAGTTGTTTCTTCATCAATTATTGATCTATCGTGGTCTGCTGTTGATGGAGCCAGATCATACAACTTAAAACGATCTGCAACTGTTGATGGAACATATGAAACAATAGGTAGTTATCTTACAGGACTTACGTATAGAGATTCCGAATTAGCAGAAGGTACTACTTACTATTACAAAATTTCATCAGTAAACAATCTTGGCGAAACTGAAGATTCAGAGCCTGTTACTGTAACAACTAATACAATTGTAGTACCAACAGCTATTTCCGGAGTGTTTGCTTCAAGTGGCGATTCACAAATAGCTTTGACATGGGATTTTCAATATGATGTATTGTATCGAATCTATCGTTCGGATAGTGAAGATGGAAATTTTGTGATGATTGCAGATAATATTGATGCAACCCGTTATGCAGATAAGGAACTGACTAATGGGCAAATATATTTTTACAAAGTAGCAGCGTTTAATACTGCAGGTGAATTTGTTGATCCTGTTGTTTACCAGATAACTCCAAAGTACGGGCAATATGCATATTTCAATTTTGACGAAACAAGTGGAACATATTATGATTCCTGGGGTGGATACAATGGAACGCCAAATGCAACAGCAAGTGTAACAGGAGTGAAAAATAATGCGGTAGATTTTGTTGCAGATGATAAATCATATGTACAGTTAGCAAGTGGTCTTACAAGTGATCTGGATGATTTTACGATCTCTTTCTGGGGTAACTTAACCACAAAGGGTTCTCGTATTTTTGATTTTGGTAACTCTACAAGCACATTTATGATGTTATCAACCGGATTAAGGTACAAGATTACATGTGCCGCAGGTACTTATGATGTAACAGCCAGCGGATATTCTATTCCAACCGGCGAGTGGGTCAATCTTGCCCTAAGCCAACAAGGAACAACTTTTAAAATGTATATGAATGGAGAGCTTATACTAGAGGATAATAATGCGACAGTTTATCCATCTGATATGGGAGAGAACTTGTATAATTACCTGGTAAAATCAAGATGGTCTTCAGATTCGTATACAACTTGTATGTTCGATGAATTCAGAATTTACAACAGAGCATTAAATGATGATGAAATCAATGCTGTGATGGATGAAAGTGTATATTCACTTACCCTTTCTCCCAATAGTTTGGAATTACTGGTTGATGAAAGTTATCAATTGTCTTCAACGTTTTTTCCTGATAATGCAAATACTGCTGATTTGGTTTGGAAAACAACTGACGCAAGTGTAGCAGGTGTAGTTGATGGTATGGTTACTGCTAGTGGACAAGGATCTGCAACAATAAGCCTTGAAACAGCTGATGGATCTGTTGTTGCAAGTTGTTTAGTAAATGTATCTGTTTATACAGGTATCAGTAAACAGGAGTCGAAAGTTGTTTTAACCTTAAAGGATAATATTCTTACAGTTGACAGCCCGAATCAAGAAGTTGTTGAAGTTTATTCGGTGACAGGTGAGTTGATTTTAAAAGATGATAAACAGGCAGGTATATATAAAACATCAGTTCCAAAATCCAGCAGACTGTTAATAGTCAAAGGAAGCTTGGGATGGGTTCGTAAAGTGGTACAGTAATCACTAAGTGTTTATAAATGACAACAAGGTACAATAGTATCTTGTTGTCAACAATAAGTAAGAATTTAAATCGATTTTAAGAATAGAGTCCTGATTGTTAATAATTGAAATAGGAGGTTGTTCAAAAACTTGTTTTGGGATGGCCTTCTTGTTTTAATTTGAAAAGGAACTCTCTTTTCCTATATTTCTATAGAAGGGTACAGTTATTTTTTATTTAAATACCCAAAAGTTAGCTATAAGCAATAATTTGCTTGAATATTTGAGAATGATAAAAATTGAATTTAACAAAAAGGTATAAGTAATGAACTTTAAGATTATATCATTGAGCATTTTAGTAACCATGTTAATGTGTGGTTGTGGCTTATCAACTGAAGAAAAAGAGGGGACAAACTACTACTTTGATAGTATAGACGGGAGTGACGAAAACAACGGATTATCTGAAGGCAAAGCCTGGAAGAGTTTCGGTAATATTGACAATATCCAGCTGAAAGCCGGAGACAGCATTCTGTTACGAAGAGGTTCTGTATTTGGAGATAGGCTGGAAATTACTGCTCAGGGGCGTTCTGATTGTGGAATTGTAGTTGATGCTTATGGTTCCGGGAATAAACCTTGTATATCAGCTCCAGACAGCTCTTTGTTTGCCGTTCAGGTGAAAAATTCGGATTACCTTACGGTTCAGAACCTGGAGATCATTAATACAGGAACATCAAGGTTGCCTGGTAGAACAGGAATAAAGGTGCTTTCTGAAAACCATGGCATATCACGTAGCATCACCCTTAATGCTCTGGATATCCACGATGTAAATGGAAGTTTGGTTAAAAATGAAGGGGGAGGTTCAGGTATTCTTATCGTTTCCGGAGGTGAAGAAAAGGCATCATTATATGATAGTCTTTTAATAGAGAATTGTGTTATCCGCCGTTGCGAACGTAATGCGATTATTTGGAGTGCGCCAAGCGATAGGGATTATGGAAGATATAGTACGAACACAATTGTTCGAAAAAATATGATTGAAGAGGTACCGGGAGATGGTATTGTGCCTATTGCTTGTGATGGTGCTGTTATTGAATACAATGTTATGCGGAATTGTCCTGATGTTTTATCTCCAGATGAAGCAGCTGCAGGCATTTGGCCCTGGAGTTGTGATAATACCTTGATTCAGTTTAATGAGGTGAGTGGTCATAACGCAAAATGGGATGGGCAGGGTTTTGATGCGGATTACAACTGCAGGAACACTATTATCCAATATAATTACAGTCATGATAATGCAGGAGGTTTTCTGTTGGTTTGCAATGATGGTAACTCTTTAGGTAAGCCTTGGAATATAGGAACTTTAAATACCACTGTCAGATATAATATAAGTGTTAATGATGGTATTAGGAATTATCCTACAAAGCAAGCTGGTTGGTTTACTCCGGTTTTTCATATTACAGGTCCGGTAGAAAACACAATGATTTATAATAACCTTATTGTTCAGCATCCAAAAGAAAGCGATTCCATCGACAATCGTATTCTAAAAATGGGTGATTGGGGAAATAAGTGGCCAGAAAAAACACAATTACAGAATAATGTATTTTGCACTGTGGGCGGCTCTTCCGGAAGTCTTGATTTTGGTTCTGACAGGAATACATCTGAGGTAAATAATGTTTTTGTAGTAGATAAAAAGTTTAGTCGTAACAACAAGCGATTTGATTTTTCATTTCAAAAGATATCTGAAATTATTGAGGCAAAAACGTTGAAGGATAAAATAGATCTTTTAAAAAACTTTTTTGGATGTGAGGAATTTAAATATCAGGCTTTCCATCCAGGAGAGCTTTGGCTCGATAACAATGGAGAACATATTAATGCACATGGTGGAGGCATTATGTTTTACGATGGTATTTATTATTGGTTTGGAGAGCATAAGAGCGCAAATACCAGCGCTGCATTAATAGGGGTAAGATGTTATTCGTCTGAGGATTTATACAACTGGAAGGATGAAGGTGTTGCATTACCTGTTGTAAAGAATAATCCTTCGAGCCCGATTACCAAAGGATGTACTATCGAGCGTCCCAAGGTTATTTATAATAAGGAAACAAAACAATTTGTTATGTTTTTTCATCTTGAACTTAAAGGACAAGTGTATGATGCCGCCAAAGTAGGTATTGCAACCAGTAAATCTCCTGCAGGACCATATTCTTTTATTAAAGCTTTAAGACCAAATGCAGGTAAATGGCCTGTGAATATGACAGAAGAACAACAAACTATGGATGTCACAATTGCTGATTTTAAAGAATGGTGGACTCCGGAATGGAGGAAAGCTGTTGAAGATGGTTTGTTCGTTAGAAGAGATTTTAGTGGGGGACAAATGTCGAGAGATATGACCTTATTTGTGGATGATGATGGTAAGGCATATCATATTTATTCTTCGGAAGAGAATCTGACCATTCATATAGCCGAGCTTACAAAGGATTATTTAGGTTATACTGGTAAGTATACCCGTTTGTTCCCGGGAGGACATAATGAAGCACCAGCAATTTTTAAGCACAATAATAAGTATTATTTAATTACATCCGGATGTACAGGATGGGATCCCAACCCTGCAAGATCAGCTGTGGCATCTACTATCTGGGGGCCATGGGAAATGATAGGAAATCCCTGTGTTGGAAAAGGAGGGGAGTTAACTTTCAATTCGCAAAGCACCTTTGTGTTGCCTGTTCAAGGGCAGAATGATAAATACATTTTTATGGGAGATAGATGGAATCCGGGATATCATATAGATGGCAGATATATCTGGTTACCTATAACCTTTAGCGGGGAAAAACCTGTTGTCAAATGGCAGGATTACTGGAAATTACAATAGTTGATTTTTAGATTGTATTAGTTTATGTATGATTATCAGAGGTTTTTAACCTTTGGTAATCATTTTATCGGTTTAATAAAATCTTAGGGATAAAGCAATAAAAAATTATAATTGTTGTATCCGAATCAATTAAAACATCTAATATTATTTTTTCCCCTAAACAATAAGCCGAAAATGTAATAATGAACGGATACAACATATAGACCAGAGTTCGGTTGAAATTTTATATCGAACTCTGGTTGTTAGGTATTCAGGCAATTAAAGCAATAATTTGTGCTTTAATTATAGAAATGCCCTTTTGTAAATTTCAAGCGCATCTTCTTTTTCTATTGGGCATAATGCACCAATATTTCCCCATTCGGTTGCCTTTTCAGCCAGGTATTCCAGTTTACCTTCTTCTACACCAGCTTCTTTCAGGTTTTTAGGCATATTGATGGTATCGGCAAATTCTTTCACCTTTGCAATACCTTCTTTTGCAGCCAACGCATCATCACCTTGTACTACACCAAATACATTACGTGCAAAGTTTGCAAACAACCAGGTGTATTCTGGTGCTTTTTCAAGGGTATAAGCCAAGTAAGAAGGTGCTATTAATGCCAAAGTTACACCATGAGTCATATCGTATAAGCTCGATAATTCGTGACCCATGGCATGCATAGGCCAGTTAGAACCTTTTTTGCCTACTGCAAACTGAAAACTTGCCAATGCCATGGAGCTTGCCCACATAATGTTAGCACGGGCATCATAATCTTCAGGATTAGCCAGCACCTTAGGAGCGTTTTTAATGATAGAACGCATCAAACCTTCATTCATCATATTTTGCACATCAGTAGATTCACTACCGGCAATAAAATAGCATTCCAGTAAATGATCCAGGGCATCAAACGATCCGGCCATAGAATGTTTCTCTGGTACTGAGAAAGAAAATGTTGGATCAAGGATAGAGAATTTTGGATACAGGAGTGGATGCATAATGGTGTGCTTCTTGTGGTTTACTTCACCTGTAATTACGCCACCCAGATCCAATTCACTTCCTGTTCCGGCCATGGTTAGTACCGATGCTAAAGGAGCCGCAGCTGTTATTTCGCCTTTGCCATCAGCCATTAAGTCCATCACATCACCATCGTAACATACTCCGGCAGCCATTGCTTTTGCTGCATCAATAGTAGAACCTCCACCTACGGCCAAAATAAAATCACATGAATTATCACGGTAAATCTGAATTCCTTTTCTTACGTCGGCCACCGGGGGATTGGGTTTTATGCCATCGCAATCAACAAAAGGTATATCTGCTTTTTTTAATTCTGAGGTGACAGTATCGTAAATGCCATTTTTTTTAATACTTCCACCACCATACGCCAACATCACTTTGCTTCCACCAAATTGTTTGATTGAAGAAGCTAAATTTTCTATTTGTCCTTTCCCGAAATGAACGGTTGTTGGAACATAAAAATTAAAATTTTCCATTAAATACTGATTTTGAATATTTAAAATTTCATAATACAAAGGTCTTTAAAAACAAGCTATTGATTGTTATACAGATTACAGGAGTGCATACCATTTTTACGGATTGTGAAGAAATGTGCTTTGTATGCAGGGAAATCGCTTTTAAGAAAAAACACTCTTTTTATATCAAGAAAACATTTATTTGCTCAAGCCGCAATGGCTTTTACTTTTTTTCTGCAGTCAAAAAAAGTAAACAAAAAAGTCCGCCGACGACATCACTCACTTACCCACTATTTTCTTTATTTTGAGACAGAAAGAACTCACTGCGTTCAAACAGCTTTCTGTCTTTTCAAAATTAAAGAAAAGTGGGTCCCAAGTTACGTTGCTGATGTCGGAATCTCGACTTCAAAATATATTTATTTCTAAAGGCGATTTCTATGGTCTTCTATGCAATTAATGTATAAAATCAAAATTTTCAGTTTTAGTCCTTGTCCACCATCTTTTCGCTGCTTTCCGGATAGCGATGTCCGGTGATTTTAACCTTTGCAAGAATGGTTTCGATCATTGCTAAATCGTTCTTGTTTAATTCTATTGTATCTGCACCAGCGTTTTCTTCCAGTCGGTGTAGTTTTGTTGTTCCCGGAATAGGTACAATCCAGGGTTTTTGTGCATGAATCCAGGCCAAGGCAATTTGTGCCGGGGTAGCTTCCTTTTGTTGGGCAATTTCTTTGATCAGCTCCACCAAGGCCATGTTGGCTTTCATGTTTTCAACAGAAAAACGGGGAATCCCATTTCTGAAATCCGTAGCATCAAAACTTGTTTTCTCATCCATTTTACCGGTAAGGAACCCTTTGCCTAACGGACTGAAAGGGACAAAGCCAATACCCAGTTCTTCGAGCGTGGCAAAAGTTTTTGTTTCCGGTTCGCGCCACCATAACGAATATTCACTCTGTAATGCAGAAACAGGTTGCACGGCATGGGCCTTTCTGATATTGGTAGCACCAGCTTCTGACATACCAAAATATTTTACTTTCCCTACTTTAATCAAATCCTTAACCGTACCGGCCACATCTTCAATGGGTACTTCCGGGTCAATTCTGTGCTGGTAAAGCAAGTCAATCGTATCTATTTTTAACCGTTGTAAGCAACCATCAACAGCTTCCCTGATATGGGCAGGTTTGCTGTTCAGTCCTACAGCCTTACCATCGGCATAATCAAATCCGAATTTGGTGGCAATAACAACCTCGTCTCTGAAAGGTGCCAGAGCTTCGCCAACTACTCTTTCGTTGATGTACGGGCCATATATTTCTGCTGTATCAAAAAAGGTTATGCCCAGTTCGTAGGCTTTCCTGATTAATTTAATGGCTTCTTTTGTATCTGTTGCCGGTCCATAGCCAAAGCTGAGTCCCATACAACCCAAACCCAGCGCAGAAACTTCTAAGCCCTGATTTCCTAATTTTCGTGTTTTCATATTTTTATTTCCTAATTTGTTGATTTATAATTTCTGCCTAACGGAGATGCTAGATTGTTGATTGAATGGCAATCATAATTTTGGAAAATGTAATAATTATCATTTAATACGAATTGGCTAATAACCAATAACCAACAGCCAATAACTAATTGTTACTACTTCCTAATCAAGATTGTTCGTAAGGATGAACTGTAAATATTTACCAGGGTAAAAATCAATGCAATAAAAACCATGGCTGCTGCCGTCCAGCTAAGTATAATAGGGGAGAAGTGCTCAAATTCAGCACCGCCCAGGGCTGCACCCGTTGCAAAACCCAGCTGTATAACCGAATTATACAGGCTTAATATAAACTGGGGGGCTTCCGGACTCAGGTCTAACACATTGAATCGGAGTATAGGACCAACAGCCCAGGCAGAAACAGCCCAAAGCATTAAAATAAATATGGTAAAGTATATGGCATCGGTAAAAACGGACAACAATACCAACGAAGTTACATGAAATACCATGCTGTAAAGTGTTGTTTTTGAATTGCCAATTTTATCGCCAAAATACCCGCCTGATTTATTTCCGATAAGTGTTGCCACGCCAAAGGCAAATAAAGCAATGCTCAAAATGTTTTCGTTCATTGCAGTTGTGCTTGTCAGGAATGGGGTGATGTAGGAATAAAGCATGGCATATCCCAGAATCCAGAAAAACGATACCAAAATATTTAATATGATTTTGGGTTTTAACAATATGGAAAACTGATTGGTATTACCGGAGGCTGATTTATTAAACGCTGCAGGTATTTGTTTGTAAATAACAGGTATTGCCAATAAACAAAATACGGCTGTAAACGCAAAAATAGATTGCCATCCCCATATTGAAGTTACCATTCTTCCAATAGGTAAGCCCACAATTAATGCCGCATTATATCCTACAGTAACGGTAGCTATTGCACTGGCTCGTTTATTTGCCGGCGCCAGACTGGTGGCTACTGTAAAACAATATACATTGAAAACCCCTACTCCAAGGGCCATAATAATTCTTGCCAAAAGCAATATTTGATAGTTTAACGATAAAAACATCATGACACAGGCAATTAAAATTATGGCAAGCGACAGGATTAGAATTTTTCGCTGATGAACATTTTTTAAAAAGAAGATGGCAATGGGTGTTCCTACGGCTGCCGTAATGGCAAATACCGAGATTAGCTGTCCTGCCTGGGCTATTGATATATGGGCACTGGATGCTATTTTATCCAATACGCCAACAATAACAAACTCTGAAGTTCCCAATACAAAACAGATGATGGCTAATATGATTATTTTGATACTATCTTTCATGTGTATATTATTTTCTTTCATTTACCACATGGAACTCTCAGGAAATTTTAATCATTTCCCTGTGTGTAATTTTTAAGATTAAAATTTACATGTTCGTTTCATGTATTATTATTGATTGTTTAATAGTGCTTACAAGCTGTAAATTGGCTCTCCTCCTTACAAAGGAGGAGTACGGTGAGGTACGAACCGGGAGGTGGTTTTAAATACTTATATTTCCATTTTTTAAATTCAAATAACATAGGTATAAAACCACCTCCCCTCTCCTGCGTCGAGGTACTCCTCCTTTTAAAGGAGGACCTGTCCGGTGACAGACGGGGAGCTGATTTCCATGATGTACAGTTCAGGTTTTCAACCTTCTGACACAATAACTTCATACAACAAATATGTAAATAAAAAGTATTAAAGAGCCGGGATGAGCGATTGGGGTGTTTTATCCATTACAACATTTATAAGCAGGATATGTTTTTTTCCAAACCTGCATTGTTATTTTTTTCTCGTCTTTTTTATAGTCAGTTCTTTTTAAAGGAAGATCTGTTTTAATGCCATTAAGTTTTACAATCCTGGCAGGAGATCCTATTACCGTTGCATTGGCAGGAACATTATGCATTACAATTACACTCTGCGCTCCAATTTTTACATTGTCAGCTATTGTAACGGGCCCCAGAATTGTAGCTCCTGTGCCAATAAACACCTTGTTTCCGATAGTTGGATGCCGTTTGCCTGTATGGTTTCCTGTTCCCCCAATGGTAACACCATGAAAAATCACACAATTGTCTCCAATTACAGCAGTTTCGCCAATCACCACCCCGTTGCCATGGTCTATAAACAATCCTTTGCCAATTTTTGCCCCGGGATGTATTTCTATTTGAGTTATAAAACGGGATAATTGAGCAAACAGCAAAGCAAAAAAACTGAATATACCTTTATGAAAAGGATTCCTGATTTTGTTGCCCATCCAATATAGCGGGTGTGAGATATACCGGTGCACGGTTATTGCCCAAAATCCCGGATAGAGTAAAAATAATATACCTCCTGCTGCCGGATCATTTTTATTTATTGCTTTAATATCTTCTATCATTAAATTAATTTAGTTAATAGGAAAGTTTCGAAATCCAGTTTTTAACCACTTTGTCGGCCCCATGAACACTGCTTCCCTTTATGGCAATGCCGTTATCAAGTTTTGCAGTAGGGCATAATAGTTTAATATCGCTTAAACCTCCCATGCCGCTTCCCTCGTGGGTGCAAAACGGAATAATGGTTTTACCTGACAAATCGTACGACTGTAAAAATGTAAATACAGCCATGGGAAAAGTGCCCCACCAGTTTGGATAGCCCAGATAAACCACATCGTATTCATCCATATTTTCTACAGTGTTAATTAATTCAGGTCGGGCATTTGCATTGAGCTCCTCTTTAGCTACCCGAGTGGTTTCCATATAATCAACAGGATATTCTTTTATGGTGTCTATTTTAAATAGGTCAGAACCCGTTAGCGACTGAATTTTTTGTGCAATTACTTCTGTGTTGCCAACCGGCAGGTCAACAATATTTCCATTAACGTAATTTTGACCTTTGCGGGAATAGTACGCAATTAAACTCTTTGTCATAACGAAATATCTTTTACAAATTTTACCGATACAAATATCTTACACTTTCGTTACTCAGTTATTATACAAATTACAGGTTTACATACCATTATTACTGATTCGGTTTAAAAGGCTGTTTTTCTACTTATTAAGAGCGTATATTTGTATTAGGTTATGGCTGATAGCTTATAGCTGATAGGACGGCTACGCCTTTAGGACGCTTCGCTTTAGCTTAATCGCTCGCTACTAATCTTGATACTTGATACTTATATTTTGATACTAAAAACATAAACGATGAAAAATATATACAGAATTGAAAAAGTTGCGGATTATAATAAAATAAATGGTGTGGAAACTTTACATCCTTTGGTTAGTATTATTGATTTTTCAAAGGTTGATTCAGAATTCTCTGAACATACCCATTTTTATTATGGTGTTTATGCTGTTTTTCTTAAAGAGGTAAACTGCGGTGAGCTTAGGTATGGACGTAATAAATACGATTACGAAGAAGGAAGTTTGGTGTTTATTTCTCCCGGACAATTATTGGAATTAATCAGAAACCCTGAAGTGACAACAAGGAAGGGATGGGCATTAATATTTCATCCGGATTTAATACATGGAACAAGTTTGGGAAGACACATTTCGGAATATACCTTTTTTTCATACGATATTAACGAAGCTTTGCATATTTCAGAGCGCGAGCGGAGAATGGTTTTAGAGTGTTTTGACAAAATATCATATGAAATTGCCCAGCCTATTGATAAGCACAGCAAAAAGCTGATTGTAAACAATATTCAGTTGTTCCTTGATTATTGTATCCGGTTTTACGACAGGCAGTTTATTACGCGTGAACACCTGAATCAAGGTTCTATAGAGCAGTTCGACAGGGAGCTGAATAATTATTTTGAAACAGAAAAACCTCAAACCATAGGATTGCCATCGGTATCGTACTTTGCCGAAGCGCTTCATCTATCGGCTAACTATTTTGGCGATTTAGTAAAAAAAGAAACAGGCAAGTCAGCTTTGGAGTACATCCATTTAAAAGTGATGAATATTGCCAAAGACCGGGTGCTTGACGAAACAAAATCAGTGAGCGAAGTTGCCTATGAGCTAGGATTTAAATACCCCCAGCATTTTACCCGCATGTTTAAAAAGAGCGTTGGTGTTTCGCCTAGTGAGTATAGAAGTATGAATTAATAATATAGTCCATCATTTCATATGATTTTGCATTTTATAGCTACAGGGATAATCCTATTTTTGAATTTGTAGAATTGTGTAAACATCAACTATCATGATTAAGTACCTGAAGGGAGATTCCTAACCCACCCAGAGCGAGAGATTTCCTCTTCAGAGCCTGTCCCGAACTTGTATTCGGGAGGACGGGGGTGAGTGGTGGGGGCTCTATAAAACAGGAGTTTTCTTGCAGAGACTACTTAAATCCTGATATTAATAAAATAGTGTATATGAAACTATCATTTATTGCCTTTTGTATTGCCGTATTTTTGGTGTCTTGTAATCATAAAACTTCTTCACGAATCGATTTGTCGGGTAATTGGCAATTTGCTGCCGATCCATCAGATACAGGCCAAAAGGAGAAGTGGTACTCACAATCGTTACCTGAAAATGTTGTTTTGCCGGGTTCCATGAAAGACAATGGCAAAGGCGATACCCCCGGTTTAAAAACGCCATGGACAGGAACTATTTATGATAGCTCCTTTTATTTTAATCCAGGCTATGATAAGTTTAGAAAAGAAGGTGATGTAAAATTCCCTTTTTGGCTAACTCCCAATAAATATTATAAAGGTGCAGCCTGGTATCGTAAAGAGGTAAACATCCCGTCAGACTGGGATGGGAAAAGGGTTGTTCTCCATTTAGAAAGGCCCCATTGGCAAACCCGTGTTTGGGTAAATGATGAGCCAGTAGGGTATCAAAACAGTCTTTCCACCCCTCATGAATTTAATATAACCGATGTGGCAAAACCGGGCACAAATTACATTACAATTTGCGTTGATAACAGGACGGATTCGATAAACGTTGGGCCGGATTCTCATTCCGTTTCAGACCATACACAAGGAAACTGGAATGGAATAGTAGGGGATATGTACATTCAATCCGGTTCAAAAGTTTATGTTGAAGATATTCAGCTGTATCCTGATGTGAAAAACAAAATGGTACATACGGTTATTAGCCTGAAAAACATATCGGAATCGGTAGTGGAGGCAGATGTTGTTTTGCAGGTCCGGCTTGTTTCCGGAGAATCCACGTCCTTACCTTTGTTAAGTGAAAAACTGCAGTTGAACAAAGGCACTGAAAAGATAGAAATTGCCTATGCCATGGGTGATGATATGAAATTATGGGATGAATTCAATCCTGATTTTTATCAAATGAAAGTGCTTGTTAAAGATGGTGGTAAAGTCCTGGATGAAAAGAAGGAGGTGTTTGGTATGCGTGAAGTGGCCATTAAAGAGGGTAAGATAATAATTAACGGTAGGGCCGTATTTATGCGGGGTACTCTGGAATGCAATACCTTCCCGTTAACAGGATATCCAGCCACAGATGAAGAGAGTTGGGCAAGGATTTTTGAGGTGTGCAAAAAAAGTGGGTTAAACCATATCCGGTTCCACTCCCATTGTCCCCCCGAGGCTGCCTTTAATGCGGCAGACAAGCTGGGTATTTACTTACAACCCGAGGCGGCAAGTTGGCCAAATCATGGCACTTCTTTAGGCGGCGGGCGACCAACAGACCAGTATGTATTAAATGAAACAGAACGGATTATCAAGGCATATGGAAACCATCCTTCATTTGTGCTGTGGGCATATTGCAATGAGCCGTATGGAAACTATGTTCCGTTTTTAGATAAAAGTTTGGTGGAGTGGAAAACTAAAGACCCCAGAAGAATATATACTGCAGCCTGTATTGGTAAAAGCTGGAGTGTAAACCCGGAGAGTCAGTTTATTGTACGCTCGGTTCCGCGAGGTTTACCGTTTAAGAAACAACCTAATGCCATTTTTAATTACGAAGAAAGGATTGCAGATGAATCCCGTCCGTACATTACCCATGAAATGGGGCAATATTGTGTGTTCCCCGACTTTTCTGAAATAGAAAAATATACAGGGGTATACAAAGCCGGGAATTTTGAAATGTTCAGGGAACTGCTGGAAGAAAAGCATATGGGCGATCAGGGCCATGACTTTTTAATGGCTTCAGGAAAACTGCAGGCTCTTTGTTATAAGGCGGAAATAGAGGCCCAGCTACGAACAACCACCCTGGATGGATTTCAGCTTTTGGGATTAAATGATTTCCCCGGCCAGGGATCGGCAATTATTGGGTTGTTAAATGTGTTTTGGGAAGAAAAGGATTATATAACCAAAGAAGCAATTAGCCGGTTCTGCAATCAAACAGTTCCTTTGGCCGAATTAAGTAAATTTGTTTATACAAACCAGGAAAGTTTAAAATGTCCGGTTTCTGTTTCCCATTATGGGCCAGCAGATCTTGATAATATACAACCATCATATTGCATTACAACAATAAAAGGAGATACGCTGGTTTCAGACAAATTGCAGGCATCAGATATTAAAACAGGAATGTTGAATAGTATAGGAGAAATAGAATTTTTATTGACAGAAATAAAAAAGGCCGTTCAATGCAAGTTGGAAATTTCTGTTGCTAACTATACTAATAGCTGGGATTTTTGGGTATATCCATCCAGGCAAGCGCCTATATCTGAAGATGAGGTTTACTACACCACCAACCTTGATAAAAAGGCCCTGGATAAATTAAAAGAGGGCGGAAAGGTATTTTTAGATGCCTCGGGTAAAGTTGAGAATGGAAAAGATGTTGTGGCCAATTTTACGCCTGTATTCTGGAATACCTCATGGTTTAAAATGCGACCACCGCATACCACAGGGATTCTGGTAAAAGAAGATCATCCTGTATTTTCCGAATTTCCAACATCTTATCATACGAATTATCAGTGGTGGGAAATTTTAAATGGCCGCCAAATTATGTGCGTTGATAGTTTCCCAACACAGCTAAAACCCTTGGTTCAGCCTATTGATACCTGGTTTTTAAACCGTCGCCTCGCTCAGTTGTTTGAAGTAAGGGTAGGAAAAGGGAAGTTGGTTGTATCAACCTTAAATCTGGATCCGGATAATGGCCCGGCATCAGCTCAATTGCGCCAAAGCATTGCAAAATATATGAACTCATCGGAATTTAATCCTAAAGATGAGGTTAAACCGGAAACAGTATTGGAACTGTTTGAAAAGAAAGAGCGACAAAAAGTAAACCTTTATACCGTGGGCACACCCGATGAGTTAAAGCCTAAAAAGAATAAGAGCAAGTAAATTAGAATATTTATTTAATCAAAAAAAGCCTGTTGAGAAACAATTGAAGTTTCCCAACAGGCTTTTATCTAACTTAAATCCCTCTTAATATCCCTCGTTTTGTTTTAATTTATCATTGGCATCCAATGCTGTATTCGGTATTGGGAATAAGTTTCTGAACGACTCTGATACTTCTTTAAATTCCCATGCATCAGTAAACTTGTTAAAGCGTATTAAATCCCTTCTGCGGTGCATTTCAAATGCCAATTCCCTGCTCCTTTCCTCAAAAACATCTTCAAGAGTAACGGATTCCATATCATCGGCATTACTCCTTCTTCTTACAGTATTGATTAGAGGTAAGGCTGATGAGAAATCATTTTTCCTTGCATAAGCCTCCGCTTTCATAAGTAAAATGTCGGCATAGCGGATGTAGGCAATGTCGTTTCCGGCATTTCCACCTTGAGTATTGGGATCAATACCCCACTTTATCCATTTGATACCTGCATTCATGGGTTGGTTACGGATGCCGGTAGCCGGAATAATTTCATATGGAACAGGCCCTTTTGTTGATTTTCCTTCAACATACAAAACAGAATTACCATCAGGTACTAGTTCCTCAACCATAACCGTATTTCCATTTCTTGGATCTTTTAATTCTCCATAATACAGGAACATATCTCTCCTTATATCTCCATCTTCATAAATGTTGTATGCTGATGGCCTGGTGGCAAAACCATTTTGAGGGGTATAAGGCAAATCAAACAGTCCGCCAGAAATACCAGGTAAAACTTTTTGAACCAATGGATGGCCTAAACCTCCGGTAATGTCCGGGGTATATACACCACCAAATATAAATTCTTCATTGTTTTCATTGTTGTATACAAAGTTGTCAAAGTAATCATCCAACAACTTATATGAACCTGAATTAATAACCAAATCGGTGTATTTAATTACATTATCCCAATCTGCAGTTCCTGTATATACTTCTGCATTTAAATATACAACAGCCAATATGCCGTAGGCAGCTTCTTTAGTGATTCGTCCGTAATAGCTATCCGGAGTTTCTGATTTTGCCGGCAAGTCAGGGATTGCCCTTTCTATTTCAGCTATTACAAAATCGTAAACCTGTTTTCTTGTATTTTGTTCAGGCAGGTTTAACGGATCCACTTTTTCTTCGGTAAAGATGGGTACGTTGCCAAAGAGGTCCATTAGATAGAAATAAGAATAAGCTCTTAATGTTACTAATTCAGCAATGGGACCGGTTACTTTATCATCCAGGCCAGAAGATTCTAATGAGGCAATTAAAGCATTGGCCTGACCAACAATGTTAAAAAAGAAATCATAAGTGCTTCTTATGTACGCATGGCCATCATCCCAGGTATGCTGCATCAGACTTTCGAAACTGGCATTTTGCCACCATCCCTGAATTTTTCCATGAACAACCACCTGGTCGCCCGATAACTCCATACACCTGTATTGGGTACCCATTCTGGCAATATCTGTAAAGTTTCTGTATATGCCCGACATAGAGGATAGCACCTGTTCTTCGTTTGAATAAAATGTATCAGGTGTGTATATCGAATAGGTGTCTTCTTCAAGGCTACAGCCCGACATCATTAATAGGAAAAAAGTCAATCCTCCTATTAATATGTTATTGATTTTTATATCTATTTTTTTCATCTCATTATAATTTTTATTTCCAAAGGTATTCGATGCCTGTCCGTTTGTACAGACGGGGAACTCGCCTATAATGTTTTTCCTGTGAGAGAAAATTTTCTCATGGCTCGTTTCATTGACTTATATTTTAAATTACATTATTTATTAAGCTCTTACTATTTATGATTCATTAGAAAGAAAGACTTGCTCCAACCATAAAAGTTCTTGGTCTTGGATATGACAGATAGTCAATACCTGAAGACCTGGTGTTTACTTCAGGATCAAATCCGGAATAGTTTGTAATCACTAGTAAGTTTTTGCCAGATACATATACCCTGGCTTTTTTAATAAAGTCAATTTTTGATACATCAATAGTGTACCCAATGCTTACATTATCCACACGCAGGTAACTTCCATCCTGTATCCATCGCGAAGAAAACTCAGAAGTTTGATCCATGCTGGTACCTGAGGTTAAAGCAGAACGTAAAACATTAACACCAGGAGCAGTGGAAGGATATGAAAATTCTGCTTCGGTATTGTTATATATATCGTTTCCAACAACGCCCCTGATGTTGATAGCAGCATCAAAGTTTTTATATTTAAAATTGTTATTGAAACCAAAAGTAAAATCAGGATCCACATGGCCTATCACTACTTCATCAGCAGTACCATCTCCATCTCCATCTAAATAGGTTTCCATACCGTTTTCGTCGAGACCTGTAAATTTCCGGCCAATAAATGTACCCAAAGGTTCTCCTGGAATAATGATTTTAATGTTGTTGTTGTTGGCTACTACACCAGATCCGTTTGTTGTTCTGATTTCATCACGCTTGAACGTTTCATTTGAAAGCGACTCAACATTGTTTTTATTGGTGGCAAAGTTGATGTTTGTTCTCCATGTAAAATCGGAACCATCCACTACCACGCCACTTAAATTCACTTCAATACCTTTATTGGTAACTTCACCAACATTGGCCCATTGGGTTGAAACAACAGATGGTGCAGCTGTTGAAAAACTTAGCAGCAGGTCAGTTGTTCTTTTGCTGTAATAGTCAATAGAACCGGAAATTCTTTCAGCAAAAAAGCCAAAGTCAACACCGATATTGGTCTGCTTGGTTTCTTCCCACTGCAAATCTTCGTTGGCATAGTTAGTTGGTAATACGGCAGGAACTGCAGATCCGTTTAAATAATAGGTGCTTGATCCTGTTATACCCAATTGTTCCATGTACAGGTAGTTTGGAATTTCCTGGTTACCGGTTACCCCTAAACCCAGGCGTAGCTTTAAGTTGCTTACCTGTGTGCCGGTCAGGAATTCTTCGTCAGCAATATTCCAGGCTAAAGCAGCTGAGGGAAAAGTACCCCACTTATTGTTTCCTCCAAACTTGCTGGAGCCGTCCCGTCGTAGAGTAAAAGTTAACAGGTATTTGTTTTTCAATTTATAGTTAATCCTACCATAATATGATGCCAGCCTGTTGGCTTCTTTAAAAGATGTGTTTGCCAATATGGTACCCGATTGCATTAAGTTCCATTTAGTAACTGTAGATACAAACTGGTTGGCCTGGGTATAGGTATTTTCGTTTTGGAACCTTTGGTAAGAGTACCCTACTAAAGCAGTAATGTGACTGTGGTCTGATATATCTTTATCAAACGTAAAATTGGTTTCAGCAATTACTGATGAATTCTGGAATTTACTGATAGAAGCCCTACCTCCTTCAGTTTCTCCGGCAGGATGTGTATCTGGTATACAAGTATAGCGATTGGTATATTCATTGGATACTCCCAGGTCTAAATTATATTTTAAGAAATCGAAAATATCATAACCAAAACTAATATTACCTAAGAAAACATCGGTTTTTGTTTCATCCAGCACCTCAACCCAGGATACAGGGTTGATACGTAATTCTCCAATTTGATAATAAGATCCATCTTCGTTATATACAGGTAGGGTAGGTGCCCATCGTAACCCGTCCTTTAAAATATTACCTCCTTCATTTCCAATTGAAGATGATATTGGCGTTTTGTCTTCATCAATATGGGAATATGACATGTTTATATCAATTTGAAGCTTGCCCTCTAATGCTTTATGCATCCCATTCAGCCTACTTGTATATTTAGTTAATCCGGATGACAGTATCACACCTTCTTCATCACTGTATCCAAACGAGGCCCTGAAGTTGGAGTTTTCTGACCCACCGGCCATCGAAAGGTTGTGGTTTTGGGTGATTGCGGTCCTGAATATTTGGTCTTGCCAGTTTGTATTGGCACCTTCATCGGGGTAGGCCAAATCGTTGTCTTCTGCAAATTTTCGGTATTCGCTGGCCGATAAAAACGGAAGGTTTTCTGGAACATAGGATATTCCCATAAAGCCATCGTATGACACAAATTCGTTTGATCTTCCTTTGTTTTTTGTAGTAATAATGATAACCCCGTTTGCACCCCGGGATCCATATATAGCTGTGGCCGAGGCATCCTTTAAAATATCAATACTCTCAATATCGCTTGGGTTGATGATGTTTAAAGGATTTGACACATCACTGGATAGGGGAGTTGTGCCTCCTGATGCTCCTAAACTAACGCTGTTGTTGGCACTTCCAAACTGCATGGGTACTCCATCTACAACATATAATGGATCATTACCTGCAGAAATAGAACTGCTACCCCTGATTCTTACTGTAGACGCAGCTCCAGGTGACCCACTCGCCTGTACAATGTTTACCCCTGCTACTTTTCCTTGTAAAATCTGATCAGGAGCCATAGGCAGGGCATCTGCAAAATTATCCGATTTAACCGAGGCAATTGATCCTGTTACTTCTTTTCTGTTTGCTGTTCCGTAACCAATAGCTACTATTTCGTCAAGACCTATAGCACTGCTTTTTAGGATAATATTCAGAATGCTTTTCCCTCCAACTACGACTTCCTGTGATTCCATTCCTACAAAAGAAAAAAGCAAAACGGCATCGTTGGGAACGTTCGATAATAGGTATTCTCCGTTAATGTCAGTAATTGTACCTTCTGTTGTGCCTTTGATGATTACATTTACTCCGGGTATCGCTTCTCCCGATTCATCAGTTACAATTCCCCTTACTTCTTTAGATTCTTGAGTAGTGGTGCTACTGCCGTCTGTTTTTAATGAGCCTTTTTCAGAGGCTGCAGATACAATGCTACACATGGATATGACAAAAAGCAATGCCATAAATTTCATTATCCCGGATGCTCTCTTTTTTGCAGAGATATTACATCCGGAAAAACTAATGTTCTTTTTCATAAATAATAGATTAATGTTTAACAATATGCTGTTGTTAGTGGTTTTTTTTAGTTCTTCATAGACTTAGGACCGAGTAAATTGAAAAAACGGATCTTCAATATAAATATAAATTATCAAAAAGTAACATAAATTAACAAATGGATTTAAACTTATTATATGCAGTTTTCTGCATAAATTCACTTTATTAATCAGTCTTATATACTATGTTCTTTGCTTTGTAGTAAAACTATAGAGAGTCATTTTATAAAACCTATCATAAATGGACAATAGTATTCAAAAAGCGACAAGGTGTGTATTTTTGATTGGAATCCTGGTTGTTAAATGAAATAACACAAAAGGATAATAGCAGGTAATAAGGAGGGATTGCGTATGTTGCGTTTTTATCGAGTGGGTTAATGCAATAAAAGAAAAGAGGGTGTCGTTTTGATACCCTCTTCGTAATTATAAAACGAATCTGATTTATGTTTTTAGATGGAGAAATATTGTGAAGCGTTTTATATTCCGTCTATTTCAACAGCCCATCAAGTATTTTCTTCAGTTCATCCGCACTGGGGTGAATTGCCAGGATAGTTCCATCTTTATCTATTAAAAATGAGCTTCCTCCTGAATTTCCAAGTCCATATTTTTCCCAAATTTTACCGGAATCGTTTAATTCAATTAGATTTAACCAGGGGTATTTATCTTTTTTAGCAGCGTTAATTCCTGATGATATTTCCCTTTCCCTGGCAATACCTACAACCGTAAACCCTTTGTCTTTATACGATTCATATACAGGAATCATGCTTATGGCATTTTTCCGGCACGGACCGCACCATGAGGCCCACATGTCTACTAAAGCTACTTTGCCTTTGATTTGTTCAGACAGAACAACAGGATTGCCATCGAAGTCTTTAGCAGAAACATCTATAAACGAACCTCCAACTTTAATGGAAGTATAGCTCTCAACTATATTGTACAGCTTTTGGGTATATGGGTGTTTGGGGTATTTTTTTGCATAAATGTTATATGAATCTATATAGTCATTAAGATCTTCTTGCGGATTATCAAGGGCTTCTTGTATTTTGTTAACCAATAAACTATAGGCCATTATTGATGAATTGTTTTTGATATAATCCGTGTCATAATCTTTAATTTGTTGACTTAGTTTTTGTGAATGAGAAATCAATTCGTTTGCTTCCCGGGTATAGGCTTCTCCGTTATTATACATTTGTGATAATAATATGCCTAAGCTATCCTTTTGTTTACGGTCGTTTGCCAAGTTGATTTCATTTTGTAATTCAATACATTCAGGAGAATTGTATTTCCCTGCCTTCATTAAACTGTCAAACTGCTGTTGTACCTGTTGAATATTAAATATTGAGTCGGCTTTTGACAAGTGCGTACTGTATTCCTTGTTAGTTGTTCCTCCAATAACTATGTTTTTGTTGAACTCCTCACCAGGAAACAGTTTAAACGAAATAGAATCAGAGTCGGAGAAGAATTTTATGGGTCTCCATGCCCCGTTTAGCATTTCATCAAAAAAAGTTAAGTCGTAAGATTCTATATGTTGGCAGTTTAAGGTGTATTCAAATTTCCCATCCCGGATAGGAATATATATTGCTGAAATGCGCTCATCACCCCGTTCTTTGGTGAGTACTAAACGGCTACTATGGGGGCGGCCTATCACTTCTCCTTGTAATTTGCAGTGTATAGGAGCATCACAGGCTTGAGGTTTAAATGTTTTTATCCCAAAAACTTTAAAGGCATTTTCATATTCACCTTCCATAAAATCAAAGGTATTTTCATTTACACCTAAAGGCTCCATGAATAGTTTAAAACTAATATTCCCGGAGGGGGGCATGGGTACCTCTTTGTCCAGTTCAAAGCCTTCCGAATATAGCAATTTATATACCTGACCCGAGTGTCCTTTTAAATAACTGTTGGAGCTAATCCTTACCCACATTCCAACTCTGTTGTACACATCGCAATACAATATGGTAGTATCATCCTTTAATTCTATTTTGTCAATCTCAAATAATGATGTGTTACTGGTTTCATATTGGGGACGATGAATGGTGTTGTTTTGGGCAATGCCAAGGGTACAAATAAGACAGGATAAGCCTAAAAATAAAAAATACTTTTTCATGGTTTGTTTGTGTTAGTTTTTTTAGAATTGAGGATTTATATAAATGTAATGATGAGTTTATATGTTGTAATAGTTAAGGTTTCAAACGAAAGTAAATAATATCTGTAAAACAAAAAAGCATTTGACTCCTAAAAGTCAAATGCTTTATAATTCAATGAATGTATACAGGAGGCTACATTCCTACGGGTTCATAAAACTCAATTTCTAAAATATTTAAACTGCCCCCTTTGGAGCCTTCCTTTTCAACGCCGGCCAGATCAACTTTTCCGGTTATTTCTACAATGTTAAAAGCATCATCATCGGTAGCAGCTCCGGTTAAAGCAATGCGAACTTTTTTCCCTTTTGTTGGCTTAAAGTTAAAAGTTACATATCCAAGGCTGCGGGGAGATTGGCCTTCAAACACTTTCTTGTTGTCTACAAAAATACTTATGGGGTAACTTTTTCTTCGCCATCCCTTAAGTTTTGCAACCACCTGATTAATGTTTGCTTCTCTTTCCAGTTCATATTCAATAACCCCGGTATTTAAGTGCCCATCATTATGCCATTCTGTAAATTCATTATCGTCGTATGATAACTCAACAGAATCCTGGTTAGAGGAAGCGTTTGCTGAAATTATTTTTAAAGGGATTCTGGATATTTCATAAGAAGGAGTTTGGGGAGTAGGTCCCATTTTTAGGTAAGATGGCAAGTTATCATCTGGCATTACTCCAGAAAGAGCCCTTGTATCTGTTCCCTTGGTTTCAATTGTGATTTTATCTTTTTTAAGATTATCTGACGTGGCCAGAATGCTAATTTTGCCTGCCTTATTGGCAATTGAGCGGACAAAAATCCTGTTTACGCCACATTCAACAGGTAATTGCTTATTTCCAACATAATTATCTTTTCCATGGGCTATACCACCCACAAATTCTCCAGCTCCTTTTACCTCAAAATTGATCATGTTTAAGGCTGTTGGACAGCGATTTCCTGATTCATCAACCACTTCAACCTGAACAATAGCTAAATCCTGGCCATCGGCCACCATGCCATTGAGGTTTTGGATTGAAGTAAGCTTTAGAGAATATGGTTCACCTACGGTTTTATTTATGTCCTCACAAACTGGTTTGCCTTCAGCATTGTAACCTATGGCTTTTAAAGTACCTTTCTCAAATTTCACATTCTTAAAGGTAAATAGGAACCTGTGGCTCTGTTGGCCTTTCCCAAGGCTTTTACCATTTCTAAACAACTCCACTTTATTAGCTGTGGATACAACAATAATATCCTTGGTTACGTTGTTTTCATAATTCCAATGACCTAATATATGGGCCCTAACAGTATCTGTATCAACCCAACCATCCCAAATTACTTTATGAGCCCAGTAATTATCTTTGGGTATGCGCATGGCATCAACCTCTCCACTTCTTCTAAAATTTTGCTCTCCACGGTAGTGTGTGTTGGTATCACTAAAAATAATGTTGGCACCACCAGAACTCACCCTTTTTCCTGTACCCGGGCGCATTTCCCAGTAATCGTACCAACGTACAACATCTTCTATGGCATGAGAATCCTGGTTGTGGTTGTATGGGGAAGCGTCTTTGATTTTACTGCCATTTACATTAGTACCAAAAGTTCCACCTTCTCCATTTTTGTGATAAGGAGCTGTAAAATCGTCCCAATATTTCCGGGAACCCTCATCACGGCTATATTCCATGGCCCAAAAAGGAATGTCGGCACTTTTATTGATATAAAGCATTTCACCCCCATATTCTGCAACTTTGCTATCCAGCATTTCCCTGCTGCCTATGGCTTTACCTCCATAAGGATCATATTTGTTTCGGATCGCTTTCATTTCTGCCATATGCTCTTCTGAGATGCTTTCATTTCCACACTCATAAAACAGGATGCTGGGGTTGTTTCTATTGTAGATAATGGCATCGCGCATCAGCTCTTTTCTTTGTTCCCAGCGCCTTCCTGTAACGTCTTTTTCTGCATCCCCGGCAGGCATGGCATGAATCAGTCCCATCCTGTCAAACGACTCTACATCTTGTTTCCATGGTGTAACATGCATCCAACGCACCATATTTCCATTACCTTCAGTAATCAAACTGTTGCCATAATCACTTAACCAAGCAGGAACAGACATACCCACAGATGGCCACTCATTACTCGTTCTTTGCGCATAACCTTTCATCATGATAACCCGATCATTAAGATAGATCATACCGTTGGCAAATTTTGTTTTTCGGAATCCGGTACGAACTTTAACCTGGTCAACAACTTTCCCATCAATTTTAAGTTCAGAATATACATTATACAGATAACCATATCCCCAGCTCCAAAAGTTTAAATTTGTTACCGTATCTGCAGCATGAATTTCACGCATTCCATTAGGTGACAGGCTATACACATCTCCGGTAAAAGTTTTCACAATATTACCATCCAAATCTTCAATTTTGATATTTAGCTGTACATCAACCATCGATTCAGATTCGTTTTTTACCTGGGTGTCAATATTTACAACTGCTTTTTTAGCTTTTATATCAAAATCGGTTGCATATACGTAAGTGCCAGTTGTTCCCAGAGAGGTATATAACGGTAATGTTTGATAAACATTTGATGTAGTATGTAAAAATACATTTTTGGGGATACCTCCGTAATTGGCATTAAAGTTTTTATCATTCCATTGAAAACCACTTCCGGTATGACGTTCTTTGTATTTCCAATCGTTATCGGTTTTTACCGCAATCACATTTTTTTCAGGATAAGGGCTTAAAAATGGTGTTAAGTCAAACCCAAAAGCCATCACTCCGTTTTCATGAAAACCTATGTATTTTCCATTGATATATACTTCACCCATTTGTCGAACACCTTCAAATTCAACAAACACCTTGTCGTGATTGTTGGTTTCAGGTAATTGAAATGTTTTGCGATACCAAACAATGGAGGTGGACAGGTCAACAATATCTTTCTTAAAAGCTTCATCCTGGTTCCATGCATATGGTAATGTAACTTGCTTCCAGCTGTTGTCATCAAAACCAATTTTCTCTGCCCCTTCCTGATCTCCTACATGTAATTTCCAACCATGGTTGAAATTATACTTCGTTCGTTTGGCATAACAACTATTTATACCAATGCCCATCATAAAGAGCACAAAAGATAAAATTAAAACTGTTGACTTTGTTGTTCTCATCTGATTCATTATTTAAATTCCCTTAGTGTTTTATCGTACAGTGAATATTTGAATTTTATTCATTGTAAAGTAACCCAATATCTTGGGGATGAGGAATGTCTAATTGAGACAACTTGTATCAATTTACGACAAGTAAATATATCATATTATTACTGTATAACTGATCTGTATTGCGAATGCATTGTAAATCAGTAGTGTTGTGTTTGTATTGTAAATAGGTTTCAAACAGGCTGCTCCTTGTATTTTGATGGACTGCATCCAAAATATTTTGAGAAAGATCTGGAAAAGTTTGATTGTTCAGAGAACCCTAATTCAAAAGCTATTTCTGTAATATTTAAATTTGAATTGAGTAACAGATCAGATGCCTTTTCCATCCTTACTTTGGTAATGTATTCATGAACCGTATTTCCGGTTGTTGCCTTTACCTTTCGGGATAATTGTCGCGTACTTATTCTTAATAACCGGGCCAGATCCTCTTGTTTAAAACCCGGTTTGCCAAGGTTTTCTTCAATAGCTTTATTTGCTTTGTTTAAAAAGGCGCTGTCAATAGGATTTATGGATTCTTTTAATTGAGAAGCAAATTTTCTTCCGGCGAGCTTTTCTTGTAATCGTTTCCGGTTCTGAATGATGCTTTCTACTTGTGCTTTAATAACTTCAATATTAAAAGGTTTAGGGATATAAACATCTGCACCTGTTTTTAATCCTTCCACCTGTGAGTTGCTTGATGTTTTTGCAGTCAGCATAATTACAGGTATATGAGAAGTTTTTTCATCGTTTTTTATTTTTGAACACATCTCTATGCCATCCATTTCCGGCATCATTACATCGGTTATTATAATGTCAGGAATATGTTTAAATGCTAAATCCAGTCCCTCAAGTCCGTTGTTTGCCATAAGTATGGAATTGTCTTTTTTTAATTCCTGGTTCAGGTAAGAAAGGATATCCTGGTTGTCCTCAACAATTAGAATAACAGTTTTTGAATCATCAATGGCATCTATGTATTCTCCACCAACCATATTTTCATCAACAAGCTCATCAACTTCTTTTCCTATTTGGTCGTTTTGCCCCCTTACGGGTAGTGTAATAGTTACAGCGGTTCCCTTTTTGTGTTGGCTTGTAATGTCAATTTTGCCATTTAATTGTTCTATCCATTTTTTAGTAAGGGCAAGCCCCATGCCTGAGGTTGATCCCTGAAAAGGTTTGGTGCCTATACTATTAAATGGATCAAAAACTTTATTTAGTTTATTTTTACTTATGCCAACCCCATTATCCGATATTTTGATTTTCAACTGTGTTTCCTCTTGGTTGATAGTTACATCTACATTGACAATTCCTTTATCGGGTGTGTATTTAAACGAATTTGAAATGATGTTTAAGACTATTTTTTTTAATTTATCTTCATCAAATAATCCTATAAAAGTTAAGAAGTTGGTTGAAAAATTGAGTTCAATTTGCCTTTGGTTAGCCATGGCATCAAAGGTTTTCATGGTTTCATATATGATTTTTATACCATCCTTTATTTCGTAATTAAGCTTTATTTTACCGGCCTCTGTTTTTCTAAAATCTAAAATCTGATTAATTAATGATGTAAGATGGGTCACATTTCTGTCTATAATGTCAATATACAGACGTTTTTTGTCGAGACTTATATCCGTAGATTTTAGTTGCTTTACCGGATCTGTGATTAATGTAAGAGGGGTTCTTAATTCATGTGACACATTGGTGAAAAATTCTAACTTCTCTGTGTTTATTTCTTCGTTTTTCTCAGCGTTTAAGCGTTCTAGCAAAATCTTGTTTTTTAATTTCTCACGAGCTTTTAGTTCAAAATATATTAAGTATAATACAGAAAGCACCAGTACTATATATATAATTATAGCATGTGTTGTAGCATACCAAGGCGATGAAACGAATATTTTCAGTTGTTTTTCATCAGACCAAATGCCGTCTGGTGATAAAGCCTTTGCTTTAAAAACGTAATTTCCAGGGGGGATTTTTTTATATGCAACTTTGTTTTCCTTTGTTTCTTGCCAGCTATCATCAATCCCATCGAGCTGATAATAGTATTTTACACCATTAGGATTTTGGTAATAAAAAGCAATCATTTCCAATGAGAAATTCCTGTTTTTATTGGATAATCGTATGTTTTTGGTTTTAAAAAGGGCATGCTCCAGAATCGCGTTTCCATCAATAAGTGTTTGTGGTTCAATTTTAATTCCGGCAACTGATAATGAAGAAAGAAATAATTTGGGTGCCAGGTTGTCTTTCCGGATATTGTTTGGTTGAAATTTAACATACCCTTCTCTGGCTCCAAAATAAAGTATGCTATCCTTGTCGTTAAAAGATGCTCCGTTTAAAAATACCCAATCGTTAGCATGAGTCCCCAGATTATAATGCGTTGTAAAATTATTCTTCAACTCAATTTTAAATAAGCCTTCTTTATGTGTAACCCAAATGTTTCCGGCATTGTCGCCTGTGATTGAACTAATATAACAAGGTTTATTTTGGTTCAGGGAATATATCCCTTTGTGGCTTAAATTATTTGGATTTATTGCACTTACGCCTTCAGATGTCCCTACCCAGATGGTTCCCTGTTTATCCTCATATAAGGCGTAAATTCTGTTTCCTATTACCACATCATCTGATAATATCACGGTATCTTTGATTTCACCCTCAGCATTTCGTTTTAGCCGTATTAAGCCACTGCCTTCTGTCCCTAACCAGATATTTCCTTTCCTATCCTGGTGTATTGCTGTGATGCTATGTTCTCCAATTAATTCCGTCAGATATATATATGTTGTTTCGTGGGTTTGGACATTTATCCTTACTAGTTTATTAAACACCCCCGCCCAAATAAAACCAGAATCAGACTCCGCCAAACAGTATACCGACCATCTGTTAAATTCCGGTTTTGTTTCTTTATTAATAACAGGGACTTTTATTTGGTTCTTATTGTCAAACATTCCCAGCCCATCAACTCCTCCAATCCATATATTGCCATAATGGTCTTTGGTTAATACTCTTACTTGTCTTTGTTTGTTATTAGAGTTGTAGTAAGGATGCTTCAATTGTAATTCACCATCTCTATAAACCGAAATGCCACTATGGTTTGAGGCAAGCCATAATTCTTCATCTGTTTTAAGAATGGCTCTAACAGAGGTTTCAAAGGTGTTTTTATTTTGAGCTTTAAAATTCAGGTTGTAGTCGAAGGGCTTTCTTTTAGAGTCTACTTTGTAAATAGATCCTTCCCTGGTGCCTATCCATATAAAATCCTGATTATCTATGTAAAAAGAGGTTATGTAATCCTCTGTTAAACATCCTGGTTTTTTATAATTAGAAAAATAGGTATGGGCCTTTTGAGTTTTAATATTTATAGATGAAAAATGGTGATTCGATAAATAAAATCTATGGTCTTTTATCACCTTGTCATAATTAAGTTTGAAGGATCTGCTATTGAGTTTTTCTTTTACAGCGTTGTTTACATGGCTGCCTGGAATTCTTATAAAATTGTTGGATGAATAATTATATTTAGTGTATAGGTTATTAAAATCTAAAACCCAGAGTTGTTCTTCTTTATCCAGAATAATATTGCGGATACGGTTTTCTGGTATTGTGGTTGAGTCATTTTTTAAGTTTATATATAATTCAAAATCCAATCCATTAAAACGATATAACCCGTTTTCCGTTCCAAACCATATATAACCAATAGAATCTTTGACAATACCATGTATGGGTGTATTGGGCATATTAGGCAAGCCTTCTATTTTCTCAAAAAAAAGGCTGTTTGAAAGTAGATTTGTACCCAGAGCCAAAAATATAAGGACAACTAATGTGTATTGTTTTAGTTTTTTCACCTTGAAATTTATGTTTGATAAGTGATCTGTTCAACTATTATTCACTACGATAGTATACTCCAATATTAATCAAAAAGAATGTATATTATGGCACAAGGTCAAAATATGACATCAACTGTCTTTGAATGATATGAAAATGTATGATGAAAAGCCTTAATATTGTTGCACAACTTTATCCGTACTTTATTCCAGGGCCTGAATTTTAAAACATATTTAAAGTTAGTTATGTATAAAAATAATATTATCATTTTTTTTATTTTTGTTTCGATCTCTTCAGTATCATGGTCGCAAAACAGGCAAGCAAATTTTCCTCAAGAAGAATTAAAGCCAGTTACGATTCCTGATAAAGACAATGTTTGGGTGTTTATGATGGCCGGACAATCGAATATGGCAGGAAGAGGCTTTGTAGAACCTGGAGATACTATCCCGGATAACCGTATTTTAACCATAAATATGGCGAACGAGGTTATATTAGCCAAAGAACCCTTGCATTTTTATGAACCAAAAATGACCGGTTTAGATTGTGGGATGTCGTTTGCCAGGGAATTATTGGCATATATACCGGATAGTATTAGCATTTTAATGGTACCAACGGCAGTAGGAGGAAGTTCCATTTTAAAGTGGCTTTCAGATGCTCCCCATCGGGGTGTCCCCCTTTTGTCTAATTTTAAAGAAAAGGTAGAAATTGCTCAAAAATATGGAGAAATTAAAGGTGTTCTCTGGCATCAGGGTGAATCTGATATAAAAGCGGATAGAATAAAAAAACGTAAGGAACATTTAGATAGTTTATTTACTCAATTCAGGACAATGGCGGGGAACAAAGAATTACCGATTGTAATGGGAAAGTTGGGGAATTATTCAAAAGATCCTAAAAACTGGAAAAAGATGAATGCCCGGATACAGCGTTATGCAAGGAAGGATAAGTACGCTGTTGCTGTAAATTCAAATGATTTAGCAGACAGGGGAGATAAACTGCATTTTAACTCAGAAGGGCAGCGTGAATTAGGGAAAAGATATGCTAATATTTTTTTAAATAAATTTCGAACTCATGAAGATTAGTTTTTTAGTTTTAATAAAGATATGAGCTTTGAGTTTCTTTTCTCCGGGTCACAAATTCATTAAGTTTATGTAAGTGTTTAATCTTTAGAATTATATCATTAATAAAGAGTTTTATATATAACAGATCGTTAGATTTTAGATTTTAGATAAGAGACTTATTTGCAAGATGCTTAAAATAAGATCTTTACCTAACTTGAGTTGATTTTATTAAGTATCTCATAATCTAACACTTATAAAAA
>NZ_JAPDPI010000129.1 GCF_026013615.1 Plebeiibacterium marinum | reverse complement strand
ACCATGTGTATTTTAATACCGCTTACTAAAATACCAACACCCAAATCACAATCATTTTACTCCACACGTTCTTTCAAGTGCATTATTTTGCACATTATTACTATATTTGTATACAATATTACACATTATGAGAGGGATTAAACTATTACCAAAACATAAGAAAGTGTTGTCTGGCCTTGGTGAAAACATAAAATTAGCTCGCTTAAGGCGCAAGCTTACTGCGGAACAGGTTGCTGAACGGGCTGGGATCAGCCGGCGCACATTGGTTTCCATTGAACAAGGAGCCGAAAGTGTAGCAATTGGCAGTTATGTGCAGGTATTAGTGGTATTAGGCCTTTCTGATGATATTTTTCTGGTTGGCAAAGATGATACCCTGGGGCGCAAACTCCAGGATGCAGATTTAATCAACCCTAAACGCAATTTGTAATGGCAACTAAAAAAATATTTGTATTTGCATCACAGCACAACCTATCCTGGAATGAACAAGAACTGATGGCACTGGCTTTTGAAAGCCATTAAAAAAGGCCCCTGCATCTTCGCAAGGGCCTCCATGACCACAACCATACAATAGGTAACCACCCTATCTA
>NZ_JAPDPI010000128.1 GCF_026013615.1 Plebeiibacterium marinum | reverse complement strand
ATAAAAAAAGCAACCCCATACGGGATTGCTTTACAATATATAAAATCTTTCGATTTGTTACTTCAACAATTCTGTTACCTGGTTGAATACGTTTTCGGCCGTGAAACCGAATTTCTCGTCAAGCACGGTGTAAGGGCCTGAATAACCAAAGTGGTCCAATCCCCAAACCTTGCCGTTCTCTCCAACCAAACCTTCAAGGGTCACAGGCAAACCGGCTGTCATACCAAAACGAGGAACACCAACCGGCAATACTTCAGCCTGGTAAGCTTTGTCCTGGTTCCTGAACACGCCTTCTGAGATCACGGATACAATCTGTAGTTTCAGCCCTTTTTCTGCCCTTAGCTTTTCTGCACCGGCAATCAAGGTAGAAACCTCAGAACCACTGGCCAAAAGAACCACGTCAGGAGTATCACTGTCCTTTTCTACCACATAAGCCCCCATTTCAGCCTTTTTGGCAAACTCATACGAGCTTCCCGGAAGGTTGGCAATGTTCTGGCGCGAAAGGATCAACGCCGATGGGCTGTCTGTATTGTTCAAGGCCATTTCCCATGCTACGGTTGTTTCATTGGCATCAGCAGGACGAAGAACCAACATAGAGTTTTTGCCATG
>NZ_JAPDPI010000127.1 GCF_026013615.1 Plebeiibacterium marinum | reverse complement strand
TTTTTGACATTCGAAACAGAATATGCACATGATCTTCAACTGAATTGGAAATAATACATGAAGAATCGTAATTTTTCAATATGCCCGTAATAAAATTTCAGGCCTTCAGCCTGTTAGGTGAAAAAGCTTACCGATGATTTTGTACTATTGTCGATGTAAAATATTCTCTTCAGGTTATACCATTTTGATAATGAAATGAGCACTTGGTATAATGCCGATAGACTAATGACAGTGTTAAATGTGAAGCAAATTTAACGCTCGTGTCATTAACAAATCGGTATTAACAAAAATATATGCATGATAAATTAAAACAACATTTAGACCCAGGTTTTGCGCTTGATCCAAAAAAATCATGATAATATTATCGTGACTTTTTACTGAGTTAAATACCTGTAGCGTTGGTGGTTAAGAATATGGTTGCTAATAATAACACAGTGTAAAACCTTAAAAAAGCACCTATTATTCAAAAAAAGCCCAAAATCGCCGGAAATTATTCTGAAAATGGCCGAAAACGGCAAAAATTATTCTGAAAAATCGCTTTTTTGGTGCTTTTCCGATACGGCTTCGGGAATTGTTCGGGTAGCGCTCGGGTTTGTTCGGGTGCTGTTCGGGTTGTGTTCGGATAGGGTTCGGTTATGGTATCCGAATA
>NZ_JAPDPI010000126.1 GCF_026013615.1 Plebeiibacterium marinum | reverse complement strand
TAACTTTGACTTTGGCTATTCTGATTCTGATATACAAAAAACAAAATAATATCGGTTACAAAACTGCTGTTAGAAGATTTAGAATTGAACTTGATGAGCTGATTACCAAGATGATGATTGTGTTTTCCGGAGGTGATCCGAACCTAGTCTTTCGTTAGCGAAATCATGTTCCGAACACTAAAGGGCAAAGAGCGGAGAGCATCCTTCTCCTACGAAAACCAATCTTCCTCTTTGCCCTGAGGCAAGGAGGAAGTATCATGCAGTAAGTATGGGGATGGGGGTGTTTACAGAATAACTCATTGCAAAGCGCAGCGTCCTAAAGGCGCAGCCGTCCTATTAGCTAATGGCTATTACCTATTGCCCTGATCCATACGGATCCGATCTTAATTGCAAGGTGCTTATAAAGATCGGATCCGGAAAAATGCTACTCCTGTGCAAAGATGCTGTAGTAGCAATCAGTTAAGCTAAAGCGTAGCGTCCTAAAGGCGCAGCCGTGCTATCAGCTAATGGCTATTACCTGTTGCCCTGATCCATACAGATTCGATCTTATTTACAAGGTGCTTATAAAGATCGGATCCGGGAAATGTTGATCCTGAGAAAAAATGCTGTAGTAACAAGCGATCAAGCTAAAGCGCAGCGTCCTAAAGGCGCAGCCGTCCTATCAGCTA
>NZ_JAPDPI010000125.1 GCF_026013615.1 Plebeiibacterium marinum | reverse complement strand
TGAGATCCGCAAGGCCCTGGAAGCAGCCAAAGCAGAAACAGAAAAGCCGTTCCTTATCATAGGAAAAACCATCATGGGTAAAGGCGCTGTTGCAGCTGATGGCTCTTCATTCGAAAAAATGGTTTCTACCCACGGTCAGCCATTGTCGGCAGCTGGTGCATGTTTCGAAAGCACAGCCAAAAACCTTGGGGCATTGAACGGTGACCCATTCGTTATTTTTGAGGATGTAGCAGAAATGTATGCTGCGGCCAATGCTAAAAAGGCAGAATATGCTGCTGCAAAAAAAGCAGAACAGGCAGAATGGGAAAAAGCAAATCCTGAATTGGCAGCCAAGTTTGCCAAGTTCTTCTCAGGAGAAGCTCCTCAAGTGGATTATGCAGCCATAGAGCAAAAAGCAGGTTCGGCTACCCGTGCAGCTTCAGCTACTGTGTTGGGCGCTTTTGCCGAGCAGGTTGAAAACATGATCGTATCGTCTGCCGATTTGGCAAATTCAGATAAAACAGATGGTTTCCTAAAGAAAACAAAAGCGTTTTCAAAGGGTGATTTCTCAGGGCAGTTCCTACAGTCGGGTGTGGCAGAGTTGACCATGGCTTCTATAGCAAACGGTATGGCACTTCACGGAGGTGTTATCCCTGTAGTGGGCACGTTCTTCGTATTCTCTGATTACATGAAACCTGC
>NZ_JAPDPI010000124.1 GCF_026013615.1 Plebeiibacterium marinum | reverse complement strand
TCAAACTTTTCATAATCAATCTCTATTAAAACATCACCAGACATGGTAAGGTATTTATTGTATCCTCTATTATTAATGTTGGATTTTGTGAGTTTCCCCGATTTTACTTTTTTCTCCAATCTGGATAATCCTCTTTTCCTGTTATATGCATCTTTTGATGCTCTTTTTTTTGAATAGGAAATAATAAGCCGTTTCCTATCAGGCTTATTGATACAATACACTTCTCCATCGCTTAAGGTCAAGTTGAGTATCTTTTGTTTGATGGCTTTTGATTCATTCTTTAGCCGAGCTCCCAGGATATATTCGTATTTGTCTTGTTCCAGAGAAATTAAGTTATCTTTTGACAACAGTCCCGAATCTGCAACAACTATTGGTTTTGATAAGTTAAACTTGGCGCTTATTTTTTCTAAAAACGGGATAAGAGTATGCCCTTCGTATGTATTGCCTTCAAATATTTCATAACCTATGGCATATCCGCCTATTCCAACTAACAGGCCTAAAAATATTTGAGGTTTTTGATGCTTTCCATCCTTGCTAAATCCAGTTCTTCTCAGGTCATCTTCATCACTTGCTTCGAAGTATAATGTTGTCATGTCGTAGAAAACAACCGAAATATTGCCCCCTAAGACTCTTAATGTGTGGGCAAATGCAATTTGTTCTACTTTGTCTTTTAGCTTATTGTTTAACTTGTCCAGAAAACGGTAAACCTTATCTATGCTTAAATGAATGCC
>NZ_JAPDPI010000123.1 GCF_026013615.1 Plebeiibacterium marinum | reverse complement strand
TAGTATGGAGGTAAATAAATATCATCCGTTAAAATAGAAACCAAAACTGAATATTAATCTTTAACTTTGTAAAGGATATAAACTTACAGGTTATGGATATTATTGAATTAAGAACAGACTTGCACAATATGATAGACAAGATATCAGACGGCAATATTTTAAATGCTGTAAAAACGTTATTGTCAGGCAAAAGTCTGTCACAGGCTGATTGGTGGGACACCATAAGCCAAGCAGAACGAGCCGAAATAGAGCAAGGACTGGCAGAAGCTAACAGAGGTGAAGTAACCCCTCATGCTGAAGTAATGGCAAAATATAAGAAATGGCTATAAAAATATTCTGGTCGAAAAGGGCAGAACAAGGCTATGCCAACATAGTAAAATATCTTGAAGAAGAATGGACTGATAAGGAAGTCAGTAACTTTATCAGGGAAACTGCTCACTTCTTTGAATTGCTGAAGGAAAATCCGAATATGCTCGAATCTACCAAGAGCCACAGGAATCTGTTCCGAGGTCCGATTAATAGGTTGACCATACTTACTTATCGTTACAAGCCAAGGAAGAAAGAAATAATATTGGTCAATGTTCGTAGTACCAGAAGAAAGCTATTGAAATAAGCCACCTCTCGCTCAGTGTAGTAACTAAATAATGTAAATCGTCCGGCGTATGCCCCTCGCTGATCGTAGCGATTAAGTAAGAAAACGGCTCGGCATAGCGTCTCGCTATGTCGTATTAACCAAGGCCTCTGGCCTG
>NZ_JAPDPI010000122.1 GCF_026013615.1 Plebeiibacterium marinum | reverse complement strand
TAGTATGGAGGTAAATAAATATCATCCGTTAAAATAGAAACCAAAACTGAATATTAATCTTTAACTTTGTAAAGGATATAAACTTACAGGTTATGAACATAGTTGAGAAAAGAGACTTTATACACAGTCATTTGCACAGGGCAAACGAAAGAACTATTAATGAGTTCTATGAGAAGCTTCGCAAAGAAGAAGTTTTACAGGAAAAGTTAGAAAGCAGGGCTTTGAAATCTGAAAAAAACATCCAGTTGGGTAGGGTTTTTTCAAGGGAAGAAATAGAGCAAAGAATATCAAATATAGGTCGTTAATGAAGCTTATTTTCACAGAGCAGGCTCTTTTTAGTCTTGAAGAAGCGTTAAATTTTATTGCGCCAAAAGTATCGAATAAGAAACTGAATGAAATCAAGAATAATATCCTGGATGCGGCAGATACGCTTCTTTTACAACCTCACCAAGGACAAAAAGAACCACTCTTGGAACATTTAGATTTAGAACATCGTCGTTTAATCGTAAACCATTACAAAATAATCTACCGGGTTATCGGAGAGCATATTTATATCACAGATATTTTTGACTCAAGGCAAGATCCTGATAAAATGAAAGGATAATCACACAGCCAGACACACTCCTCTCGCTGAGCCTAGCGAGAAGATAATGTAAATCATCCGGCGTATGCCCCTCGCTGATCGTAGCGATTAAGTAAGAAAACGGCTCGGCATAGCGTCTCGCTATGTCGTATTAACCAAGGCCTCTGGCCTG
>NZ_JAPDPI010000121.1 GCF_026013615.1 Plebeiibacterium marinum | reverse complement strand
CTTCGTGCAGAACGCCTCAACTGGGTGGCTCGGTATTGGCTTGTTCTTCTTGTGGTTCGGTCCATTATGTAATGCACAGCTGTCGTAACAGGCATTGTCCCAGATGCCAGGGTATTGACAAGGAGCTCTGGATTGAAGATCGCAAACAGGACCTGCTTCCGGTTAAGTACTATCATGTAGTATTCACGGTTCCGCACTTGCTGCTAGAACTATTCCGATTTAACAGAAAAACCATGTACAACCTTTTGTTTGAAAAATCATGGGAAACCATTTGTCATTTTGCCAGTGATCCTAAGCTTTTAGGTGCCCAACCCGGGGCCATTGCTATTTTGCACACATGGGATCAGCAATTGAAATATCATCCCCATGTGCATTATATCATTCCTGCTGGTGGTATCGACAGTAATGGAAAATGGAAGAACACCAAACAAAATGGCGACTTCCTGTTCGATGTAAAGCAGATGTCTGAGAAGTTTAGTGCCATTTTTGCCAAAAAACTGCGAAAACTTAAGCAACAAGGTAAAATCAATAAGTTTGTTCCACGAGATTTAATCCCTGAACCTTGGGTGGTGTATGCCAAACAGGCCTTTGGCTCTTCCCATTCCGTGGTTGAGTATCTTGGACGATACTCTCACAGAGTAGCTATTTCTAATGCCCGTATTTTAAAGGTTACCGATACCCATGTTACTTTTAAATGGTGCAACAGAAAAGAGAACTACAAAACCCAGACGCAGACCATTACTGGCGTTGAATTCCTGAAAAGATTTATCGAACA
>NZ_JAPDPI010000120.1 GCF_026013615.1 Plebeiibacterium marinum | reverse complement strand
GCGGCATTGAACTCAAAACCCTGCAACAGGTTCAGATCCCCATCAACAACATTGCGCTCCCCCCTGCCATTGGTAACATCTGCCTGTATAACTTTTACCATTTGGGAAGTCAGCCTGCTGGATACTTTCTTGTCTGCCGATTGTGCGATCGGTGTTTTCAGTGCCGAACGCAACAGCTTTCCTGCTTTTCCTGCTCGGCCAAACTCTGCCCCGTTTTCCCTGGTCCTTGCAAAGGCCGGATCTTTTTTGATCCTTTCACCATCAACCCCACCTTTAGTCCTTGCCAGGTATTCACCTTCGCTCTTATAGAAAGAAAGATCCCCGATCTGTCCTTCTAATTTTAATACGCCTTTTTGCCTTGCCATAACAAACTATTTTTTATTAACGCTTACCAAAATATCCCTTCTGGTTTTCTGTTACAAATCTCTCTGTCCCATTTGTCCCCATTTGTCCATTTTGGCATGCAATGTCCCCAATATTTGCGGAATATCCCTATATTTACTGTATAGACAAACCAGGTTTTAAGTATGGATTGAGTACAAAAATTCTTATATGGGTATCAAAATGAACCGCGCATGCATCTATGCAAAGGATGTGCAGCGGATTACCGGGAAAAGTGAAAAATCCGGTCAGCGCTTACTCAATAAAATCAAAAAGGAACTCGGGAAAGAAAACCACCAATTTATAACCACTGATGAGTTTGCCGATTACTCAGGCATTGCAGTTGATGTGATCCGGGAGTATTTGGTGGAGTAAATTGCCTTCTTCCCTATTGTTTATATTTGCTTTGCTCCTGGTCATT
>NZ_JAPDPI010000011.1 GCF_026013615.1 Plebeiibacterium marinum | reverse complement strand
CCACACCTTATGTTTATTGGAAAAGATTTGTATTTTTAAACTTTTTCAAGAACTTCGGGTGTGGGTGCACTGCTGCTCATGCAGGGCACACACAAACTGGAATAAAGCATGCGGAATTCCTGATGATTTGGAGGTTAAGTTGGGGTGTTTGAACACCGCCAAATCTTTGATTTGGTTTTAAATATGAAAAGATAAAAACAAATAAAAGCTTTGGCTCTGGAGTCGTTTGGAAGGTTTGGTTCGTAAAATCTCCGCACGCTTCATCCAGCGAACGTTAGCTGCAAGGCGAGAACAGCGCAGGTGGGTTGTAGAAAATAAACTGAATTAAGAATAGGGACATCTTTTAAAACACAATATATGACAATTGAGAAGTTACAAGCTGACTTTGATAAGATTGAAGAAAGTGATGATATTGGAACTATAGAATTCGTAGAAAAACATTTTGATTTCTTAATAAGTTTTGACTCATCTGATATAGTGGAAATTGAGGATGTAGCCGAAATTTTTAGTATTTACTACTCCTGTTTAGGTATTTGTAACCGGTGGACAGAAATCATTTCAAATAGGGACAAGATTGTTGAATTTGTAAATAAACTTAAAGGCAAAAGAGAAGACTACAATGAACTATATTTTAATATTGAATTTGTTTATTCACAAGCACTACTTGAACAAGGAAATGAATTAAAAAAAACAATTCAAACACTAATCAAATTAAATAAATTGAAACCGAAAGACGAAGATATTATTTTAAGCCTTCGTCGGGCAAAATATGCTTTAAGAAGCAAGACTTATAAGGTTTTGATAATTATCAGTTTTGTAATCATCTTTTGCTCCTTATTACTTAGACTAATAATTGATTTGAAAGATTTTAAAATATATACAGAGATTCTCTGGATAATATTAGTTGGAGTATTATTAACCCAATATGTTGATAATTATAAATCAAATAAAAGCCCAGCAGCTAATAAATATACGTAATGCGGGGCGAAGTGCTTAAATTTAACTTTTGTACATTTACTAAAAATTATTTCGGTTAGATAATGAAGAGCTTTGAAAACCCGCACTCCGCATATTCGAGCCGTTGTGCAACATTCCTCACATCTCGCAAAAGCAAAATTAAATATTTAAGCTAACGTGCAAATATAGAGGGGGATGTAAAATTTGACGTTAGTCACAATTAAAAAAAACACACATGAGAAAATTTTTATTATTATTTCTATTAATACCATTATGTATTTCTGCTCAAGAAGTTTCTTTAGAAAGCTTCATAGTTGACTATAACAAAGAATCACTTAAGATTCTGAAATCCACTGAAAATGACCAAGAATTAGTTTTAGAACTTTCAAAATTGACTCTTGAACTTCGAGAAAAACACGCTGATATCGTTACCGAGTATAAAAGCAAAATCAAGAAAGCAAATCCAGACCTTAATGAACTTCAAGTTGAAAATGAATTTACAAAAGCATTGACAATTGAAATTATCAGATATTGCCCAAGTTTTGTTACATTAAATAGGAGACTAATGGACAAATGTCCTAAAGAAAATGAATCTTTAAATTTAATATGTCAAGACATTGAAGATGTTATTCTTTCATATACAACAGAACCATTAATTGTACAAAAGGAATTAGCTGATGGACAATTATTACCATCTATAAGAAAACATAAGAAACAAATTGAGAAAGACTATCCTAAAGGTATGCTGGACCCAGATTTAATTCAAAACCTTGGAACGTATTTAATTCATAAAAGTAACGCATACTGTAGAGCTTATTTAGCTGAACAAACATTGAAAAACTTTGAATAATAACGTTGCAATAGCGCATAAGGGGTTCGTAGTCAATAGGTAAGCTTCTATAAAAGCCGACCAGCGCCAAATCGCAGATTTGGCGCTAAAATGAAATGTAAACAAAATATGCGCTTTGGCTTAGCGCAATTATGAAAGTCTGCGAGGCTAAATCCCCTTACGACGCCAAGCTACAACCGCTGTGTGGCATACAAAAGACGCAAAACCAGCACTTTGACAGATATGACGTAAAAATGACACAATAATGACGCAAGAGGAAATCGACACAGATTCTAGATTTGAATAGAATTTTAAAATTAAAAACATGAAGAATCTAGAATTATCAAAACGAGTTAAAGAATTAAGAACCCGAAAAGGATTATCACAAGAAGAATTATCCGAAGATTCAGGATTAAGTTTAAGGACTATCCAACGAATTGAGAACGGAGAAACTGAACCACGAGGTGATTCTTTAAAAAAACTTGCAAATTCTTTAGGTGCATCACCTGATGAACTTATAGACTGGACAATTCAAGAAAATAGAGGATATTTAGTTTTTTTAAATCTTTCATCATTGACTTTTATTTTATTCCCTTTACTTGGTTTTTTAATTCCTTTTATAATGTTGTCAGCTAAAAAAGATAAGATTAAGGATATAAATATGATAGGGAGCTCTATAGTGAATTATCAAATTACTTGGAATCTGATTGCATTGCCTTTCTTGATTTCTTTTTCTATACTCCTTGTAAATATAGTTTTTTTACACAATGGGTATATTTCAATACCTGAACTAGTGGCTCAGCTGATTTTGATATTATTATACCTTTACAACTTAACATTGATTTTAATTAATTCACTGAGAATATATAACAATAAAAAAGTAAGGTATTTTCCGAGAATAAGATTTATAAAGATGTAGAGAAAATACGACCACACAAGGAGTAGACTGCCGATAGGCTAAAAGCCTATCGGAGGACCTCTCACAACACCTGGCATCCAGGTATACCTATCCGCCATCAGCTATAAGCCATAAGCTATAGGCTATAAGCTATCCGCTATAACCCTCCTACTTCACCTTAACCAAATCCCTTATTTCAAATTCAAAATGGTTATCAAAATCAATCTTCAACGAACCAAACTCTTCATCCATCACAAATTTAAAACCGGCAACCTTATCATTAGGTTTTTCTTGCTTGCCTTTATATTTTTTAAAATATGATTTAACGGCTTTACAATTCTCTTTTTCAATGGCAACCAGACATTCTAAATGTTGGTTTTCATACATTTCGTAATCACTTTTAATTAACCGTATTACACCCATAATTTAATTTCTTTCTATTCGTAATAATATATTCTCTTCACCCTGCGGCTGATACTGGTAAATATTTCATAAGGGATAGTCCCCAATTCTTGCGCCAATTCATCCACCGAAATATCAGTACCAAAAACCTGTACTTCATCGCCCTCTTTGGCTCTTAGTCCGGTAACATCCACCATACACATATCCATACAAATATTCCCGACTATTGGAGCCAGCTGACCATTTACCATCATCTTTCCAACCCCATTGCTTAACCTGCGGTTTAGTCCATCAGCATAACCAACCGGTACAACAGCAATGTCTGCATCGTATGCCAATTCGCCCCTTCTTCCATAACCAATTGTTTCATGCGCTTTTACTTCCTTTATCTGCGATATATATGATTTAAAACTGGTTACACATTTTAGGTTTTGTTGCTCAACAGCTCCAATACCATACATTCCAATACCCACCCTGGCCATATCAAACTGTGCATCAGGAAACCGTAGTATCCCGGCTGAATTCAGGATATGCTTAATGAAAGAATAACCCAAAGCACTTTCCAGATCGCTTGTCTGCTTATCAAAACGCGAAATCTGCAGATTAGTAAACTCATCAAAATCAGCACCATCAGAGCCCACTAAATGCGAAAAAGCCGACTTGACCCTGATTTCAGGAGTTTGACCAAGTACCTCCTTAAGAGATTCCATCTGCGATTCCACAAATCCCAGGCGATACATACCGGTATCTAATTTTATATGTACCGGATACTTGCTCAGGCCTTCCTTTTTTAGTTCATCAACAAACTCACTTAATACCTTAAAGCTATATATTTCAGGCTCAAGCTGATGTTGAATCATAGAAGGAAAGCTTTTGGATTCAGGGTTCATGACAATAATAGGCAGTGAAATCCCAGCTTTTCTCAGTTCCACACCCTCATCAGCAAAAGCAACCCCCAGGTAATCTACTTTTTGATGCTGCAGTACATTTGCAATTTCAAACGACCCACTTCCATAACTAAATGCCTTAACCATAGCCAACACCCTGGTTTTTTCATTTAATTTAGACCTGTAATAGTTCAGGTTGTCCACCAAAGCATTCAGGTTAATCTCCAACCGGGTTTGATGATGTTTCTTTTCAAGGAAAGCAGTTACTTTTTCAAACTCAAAATTACGTGAACCTTTAATCAAAATAGCTTCATTTTTAAATGAATTATGGGTCACAGAATCTAAAAACTCTTTTGTTGAAGCATAAAAAGCACTATCCATTTCAAACACCCCGGCATGCTGTGCCAACACCTCACCTACCCCTACAAACCTATCAATTCCCTTTTCCTTTAACAGGTCGTTGATTCTTTTGCATAGTTTATCTCCCTTAATACCACTTTGGTATATATCAGATAAAATAAGTGTCCGCACCACATTCCCTTTTCTACTTTGCTGAATCAAAAAATCAAGCGACAGGGCCAGGGATGAAATATCTGAATTATATGAATCATTAACCAGAATGCAATTATTAATTCCTTCTTTAAGCTCCATTCGCATGGCTACCGGAACCAACTTTTTAACTGCTTCAGATATATAGCTTACGGTATATCCCAAATAAAACATTGTACTAACGGCATGCATCCCATTTTCAAAAGACACTTCATCGGTAAAAGGGAACTCCAGCTCAATATCAGATCCTTCTTTCTGCAGGCTAACTTTGTATACAGATCCTGATATTTCCTTTTTTAACACCCTTACATCAGCACTCTTATCTGACCCCCAGGTATATGTTTTTTTTTCCGGATAAATCTCCCTGATCCCTTCTTTTACAAAAGGAACATCTCTGGAGTAAATAATTACTTCACTATTTTTAAACAATTGCAGTTTTTCAAATAGCTTTTCTTTCCGGGAAGAAAAGTTTTCTTGATGTGCAGCTCCAATGTTTGTAACCAAACCTATGGTAGGCTTAATTACCTGCGCCAACTTTTGCATCTCCCCTTTTTGTGAAATTCCGGCTTCAAATACTGCAATTTCAGTTTCCTTAGTCAGTTGCCATACCGATAACGGTACACCTATCTGACTATTATAACTTTTAGGGGAACGAGCGAGGTTTTTAGTCGTACCAATTAACTGCGCAACCCATTCTTTAACAATGGTTTTACCATTACTCCCCGTTATCCCTATTACCGGACAAGTACTATAGTCACGTTTGCGTGCAGCCAATTGCTGAAAACAAGACAATGTATCCTGCACAACCAAATAATTTGCCTCCGTAAGAGTTGCGTCTGTTTTATAATCCTCATCTACTAAAAAACACCTTAATCCCTGTTGATATAAAGTCGGGATATAATCGTGCCCGTTATGATTGCTCCCCCTTAGGGCTACAAACATTGAATTTCCAGGATTTGAAACCGAGCGGCTGTCTGTTACCAAATAACTAATCTCTACATCGCTTTTTATTATTGCGGTTGCAGAAATCCATTTTGATAATTCACTAATAAGATATGATTGTATCATTAAATGCAGAATATAAAACCATTATTATCTAATCTATTCAATACAGTAAGGCATCTTCAAAATTACCTGGCTACTTTTTTTTGGCCTTTGGCATAACACGACCTGCACAAAGGTTCATAATCCATCTTCTCGCCTAACATCACAAGTTTTTCCTCATCCGAAAGGCGATGCGAAAAATGAGCCAATTCGCCACATTTCATACAAATAGCATGAACCTTGGTTACATATTCGGCCACGGCCATTAGCTGTGGCATTGGCCCAAATGGCTTCCCTTTAAAATCCATGTCCAATCCGGCAATGATTACCCGCACCCCCTGGTAGGCCAGCTGCTGACATACTTCCGTCAATCCATTATCAAAAAACTGTGCCTCGTCAATGCCCACTACATCCACATTGGAGCTCAGCAACAAAATATTTCCGGATGTTTCCACTGGAGTTGAAAGAATTGAATTGGCATCATGAGAAACTACTTCCTCCTCGCTATATCTCACATCAACATGCGGCTTAAAGATTTCCACCTTCTGTCTTGCTATTTTTGCCCTCTTCAACCGCCTCAGCAATTCCTCTGTTTTCCCCGAAAACATGGAACCTGCAATCACTTCAATCCATCCATGTTTACCTTCTTTATTTATCTTGTTTTCTAAAAACATTCGTTATTAGATTATTTCTTGATATTTTTGTTTCTAAACTAGTTTTACAAAGTAAGCGTTTTAATATAGATTATGGACAAGGAAGCATTATTAAAAATCATCATAAGTGATTTAAACGAAGTTGAAACTTTAGTTAAATCTTTTCAGGGACAAAAAGACATACCTGCTGCTTTTATTGACCTTACAGAGAGAAAGCTCAACCACATTAGCGATGAATTCTCCTTGCTAAAATCATTGAGTTCTCCCGAAACTTCGGAACATAAGCCTAGTGAAAAAGAAATAATAAATGAAGAGCCTGTTTTAAATGACAAACAAGTTATTGAAGACACTCCAACACAAACACAACCCCTGGCGCAAGAAACTTTAGAAGAGAAAGAAATTATAGCACCTGAGGTAACTAAAGCCGTTTCTGAACCATCTATAAAAACAGAAACTCTTGTTACAGAAAAAAAAGAGGAACAGACAGATCAGGTTATCCATAAACCGGAAGAGAAGGTAGAACTGCCCACTTTGGAACCTGAGAAACAAGAACATAAAGAAGACAGTTCAAAAACCCTGGGAGAGTCCTTTGTTGGCGAAAAGAAATCGGTAAACGATCTGATTGCAAACGCAAAAGAATCCAAAAACCAATCCCCGTTTATTGGAAAACCCATTGCAGACCTCACCAAAGGCCTGGGAATAAACGACCGCTTTTTATTTCAACGTGAACTTTTTGAAGGCAATGCCGATTTGATGAAACAAACCCTTCAACAGTTAAATGAATTACCCGACTATAACGCAGCACAAACCTTTATCTCCTCTAATTTTAAATGGGAAAACGAAAACGAAGCCACTTCTGCATTTCTGAATTATATAAAAAGGAGATTTTAACAACCAATAGTATATAGCCAATAGCAAATAGCTTTTATGCAAACACTATAAAATTGATAATTGTTAATTGATCATTGGTCATTGACCATTGACTCGCTATTGACTAATGAAAATTGACTGAAAAAATGAGCAAATTATACATCATTCCAACACCAATTGGAAACCTGGAAGACATCACACTTAGAGCCTTAAAAGTTTTAAAAGAAGTGGATTTTATCCTTGCCGAAGACACCCGAAAAACTGGTTTTCTTCTGAAACATTTTGAAATTGAAGCCAAAATGTATTCGCACCATAAATTTAACGAACACAAAACTTCAGAAAACATTGTACATAGAGTATTGGCAGGAGAAACATGCGCCCTGGTATCAGATGCCGGCACTCCAGCCATTAGCGACCCTGGATATTTATTGGTAAAACATGCCATTGAAAACGGGGTTGAAGTTGAGTGCTTGCCCGGTGCTACAGCTTTTGTGCCCGCATTGGTAAACTCAGGTTTGCCCAACGACCGTTTTTGTTTTGAGGGATTCCTGCCCCAGAAAAAAGGCAGACAAAAACGCCTGCAAGCCTTAGCCGAGGAAACAAGAACCATGATTTTTTATGAATCGCCATTTAGGTTGGTAAAAATGCTCCAACAGTTATCCGAAGCACTTGGTGAGGAACGCAAAGCCTCTGTATCAAGAGAATTAACTAAGATTCATGAAGAGAATGCCCGTGGTACTTTAAAAGAATTAACCGACCACTTCAACAGCAAAACAGTTAAGGGGGAAATTGTGATTGTTGTTGAAGGATTAGTTGAAAAAGATACACCAAAAAAGAAAAATAAGTATGCGAATGATAATGAATTAGAGAAATAAATCTTAATATTGAAATATTAAATCAATTAACACATAACACATTATGAAAAAATTAATTATTCCTTTAATTGCCACCTGCATAATATCCTGCACGGGGCCATCCTCAAAAGAAAAACTTACACAACAAAACGATTCTTTATTAGTTGCCAGTGCTGAAAAGGATAAAATACTTAATGAACTGGCCAGTTCGTTGGTTGCCATTGATGAAAACCTTCAAACCATTAAAGAAAAAGAAAATTTGATTGCTGTTAACATGGGCACTCCTGAAAGCAACTCTGAAAGCTTACAGGTAAAAATCAACAGTGACATTCAGGATATTTATGAGCTAATGCTGGCAAATAAAGAACGCATTGCAGAATTAGAACAAAAAATAAAGCAATCAAATTCTGACAACAAAAGCCTGAACAACCTGGTATCCAGACTAAACAAACAACTTAAAGAAAAAAGCATTGAAATTATTGAATTAAGAGAGCAGTTGTCTCAAAAGAATATTGAAATTGCCTCATTAAATTTTACTGTTGAAGGCATGAGCCAGGTAATAGACTCCATCAGAAACTCCAATAGTAAAACTCAAGCTGTTTTAGACTCAACAACAACAGAGCTTTACTCAGCCTATTATGCTTTTGGAACTAAAAAAGAACTGAAAGACCACCAGGTAATCTCAAACGAGGGACTTCCTTTATTCGGAAAACAAAAAGTATTAAGTAAAGACTTTAATGAGGATTATTTCACCAAAGTTGACATCCGAGATGTGGAAGAAATCCCGTTATTTCGCCCTAAATACAAGATATTAACCAACCATCCTGAGGGCTCGTTCGAGATTATTACAGGTGAAGAGGATACAAAGACTATAAAAATATTGGATAAAGATGCATTCTGGAGTATTTCAAAATTTTTAGTAGTCCAGGTAAATTGATATCACAAAACAATAGTATTACAACTCCGCTTTTGGCGGAGTTTTTTGTTTAATTTTACACCATGCCAAAATACAGTCATTTATTTTTCGATTTAGATCATACTTTATGGGACTTTGAAACTAACTCCATACAAACCCTGGAGGAGTTGTATGCAAAGTACCACCTCGGAAATGCCTTTAAAAGTTTTAATCAATTTTATGAAAGGTACGAGGAGTATAATGATTATTTATGGAGCCTATACAGAGAGAAAAAGATCAGCAAGGAAAAACTAAACTTTGATCGTTTTCACACTCCTTTTACTGAAGTTGGGATAACTGACGAATCTGTTGCAACCCGCTTCTGCAAGGATTATATCACCGTTAGTCCCACAAAAACCAATTTAATGCCCAATGCCATTGAGGTACTGACACAGCTCAAGAAAACACATCAGCTACATATCATTACCAACGGGTTTAAAGAAGTACAATTCATCAAGTTAAAAAACAGTAACCTGCAACAGTATTTCTATAAGATATTTATTTCGGAAACCATTGGGGCTTCAAAACCTAAAACTGCCTTTTTTGAATATGCCATTAAAAGTGCCAATGCCAGAAAAAAAGAATGTTTGATTATTGGGGATAATCTGGATACAGACATTGATGGAGCCATTAACTTTGGATTAGATTACGTGTATTTCAACCCTAATAAAAACCCACATGACAGAAATCTAATGCATGAAATCAGCAACCTTAAAGAATTATTGACAATAGCCAACAGTCATTAGGCATCATCCCCTGGTTATTACTATTGACCAATGACTAATGTCTAATGACTAATAACCAATGTCTATTGCCTAATGGCCATATTAAAATGGCATATCTCTTTCATGCGGGCTTGGCGCATCCGGAAAATCAGGCAAACCAAAATCATTTCCTCCGCCAACAGGCTGCTGCTCAAACGCAGCCCCCTGGGATGCATCATTCATTTTAGATCCATAGGTAACCGACTGGCCTCCTTCATCCATTCCTAAATCAGAACCAAACACTCCTGTATCTGGATTCTCGAATCGAGCCAATTCACCACGGAAGCGCAGCCTTACATCTCCGGTAGCACCGTTACGGTGCTTGGCAATAATAATCTCGCCCATACCAATTAAGGAATTACCCTGCTCATCTTCTGTAATTTTATAGTATTCAGGACGGTGAATAAAACAAACCATATCAGCATCCTGCTCAATCGCTCCAGATTCCCTCAAGTCTGACAACTGGGGACGTTTTCCTTCGGCTCCGGCCCTGCCTTCAACACCACGGTTAAGCTGCGACAGTGCGATAATAGGAATATTCAGTTCCTTGGCCAAACCTTTTAATGAACGAGAAATCATACTTACCTCCTCCTGACGCGAACCGGGGTTCATACCATTGGCATTCATCAGCTGCAAGTAGTCAATGATAACAATCTTTATATCGTGCTGCTTCTTCAGTCGCCTACATTTAGCCCTTAGCTCAAACACTGACAGACCAGGAGTATCATCCACAAATATTGGGGCATCAATCAGGTTCTGGATTTTATGGTCGAGTTGCTCCCACTCATAACTAGCCAGATTCCCCTTTTTAATTTTCTCTGCCGGCAACTCTGTTTCCGATACAATCAAACGATTTACCAACTGAACGTTACCCATCTCCAGCGAAAACACCGCAACACCCTGATTAAACTGCAAAGCCATATTCCTGGCCATGGACAGTACAAAGGCGGTCTTTCCCATCGCAGGACGGGCTGCAATAACAATCATATCAGTACGCTGCCACCCCGAAGTCATCCTGTCTAATTCAGTAAACCCGGAAGGCACTCCACTTAATCCATCCGAACGTTGAGAAGCCTCTTTAATCATTTCAATAGCTTCATCAATCACCGGGTTAATCTGGGTAACATCTTTTTTCATATTACCCTGACTAAGCTTAAAGAAGGCACTCTCTGATTCGTCAAGCAAATCATCTACATCATACCCCTCATCGTATGCTTTTGTCTGAATATCAGAACTAATTTTAATCACTTCGCGTTGCAAATATTTTTGCCATATGATACGCGCATGGTATTCTATGTGTGCTGCCGAAGCAACCCTGCTTGTAAGTTGCGTAATAAAGAACGCACCGCCCACGTCTTCCAGGCTTCCTAATTTCCGCAACTCTTCAGTTACGGTTAACATATCTACAGGAAATTCTTTTGTATGCAGGTTCTGAATGGCAACATAAATCTTTTGATGTGCCTCTTTATAAAAACACTCTGGCTTAAGCAATTCCCCAACAACAGTAAAAGCTTCTTTCTCCAACATCAACGCTCCTAAAACAGCCTCTTCCAGTTCCACTACCTGAGGCGGCATTTTCCCTACTTCCAAATCAACACCTGGTGACTTTTTACTTGTATAAGTTCTTTTCTGAGCCATATTCAATTTTTCTATTTTTTCACAAACAGGAGGACAAAGTTAATTAGTTTTACTACATTTTATCAAGATATGTTTTGCTATTAGTCAAAAAAAAAATCTAAAATTTCCCTATAATATATTTAATCTCCTTTTAAACGCTTTAATGCTATTTAAATAGTCTCTGTAAGAAAACTCCTGTTTTATAGTTAACCCCATCGCTCACCCCTCGCCCCTGAAGGGGAAGCCTCTCGCACACTGTGGGTTGAGACTCTCCCTTTAGGGAGTTGGAGGGTGCGGGTTGGGAAAAAATCGAGTTTTCTTGCCAGTACAAAATAGGAAATTCACATTTTTCCAGGGTATAAATATTTTCTTTTAATTTATCTTAGCATCAAATTTTTCAAATAATAATCCATGATTTGTTTCCCGAATGCAAAAATCAACATCGGCCTTAACATTACTGAAAAAAGACCAGATGGATACCACAACCTTGAAACACTATTTTACCCCACAAAATTATATGATGTACTGGAAATTATAGAAAACAAACATTCCTCTGATCCATACCAATGGAGCAGCAGCGGAATTTTAATCGACGGGAAAGCCGAGGATAATCTATGCATAAAAGCATTAAACTTACTAAAACAGGATTTTAATATCCCTCCTCTAAAAATACACCTCCATAAAGTCATCCCATTTGGAGCCGGACTAGGCGGAGGATCAGCAGATGCTGCATTTACACTAACCGCTTTAAACGAAATGTTTAACCTCAAAATTCCAACAAAAGAATTAATCAAATATGCATCAAAAATTGGTGCAGACTGCGCTTTTTTCATACTCAATACTCCATGTATTGCTACAGGCATCGGAGACATTCTTACACCTACAGCACTAAACCTAAAAGGCAAATATCTGGTTCTTGTAAAACCCGACATTCACATATCAACACCGGAGGCATATAGTGGTATATCACCCAAAATTCCTGAAACAAACCTTCTGAAAAACCTTCAGGCTCCAGTTAACCAATGGAAAAATACGATTGTGAATGATTTTGAAAATTCTGTCTTCCCAAACCATCCAGAGATACAATCAATCAAAGATAAGTTCTATGGCAGTGGTGCAGAATATGCAGCCATGACAGGAAGCGGTGCTGCTGTTTTTGGAATATTTGATAATAAACCAGAGATTAATTTCCCCGAGTATTTTAGCTGGCAAGAAGAACTATAAAATATCCAGATAAAAAAAAGGCCCTGATTTCTCAGAGCCTTTTATAAATATTGTATCGAATTATTCTTCAATAACTATCATCAGTTCGTTTTTCGGAATTTTATCACCTTCCTTAACGCATATTTCTTTCACAGTACCATCGAATGGCATTGCTATTTGATTACGCATTTTCATGGCTTCCAAAACCAATAACGACTCACCCTCTTTTACCTTATCCCCAACTTTTACATTAATTTTAATAACCGTACCTGGTATATACGACTTTATTTCGTTGGGATTTGGTGCTTGCCAGGGCTTTCTGTTGGCATAGCTTTTTGTAATTTTTGTTTGGTACTCCATTGTATGTACCCTAAAGCCAACCAATTCTTTTTTATCACTCATAATCAGTTGTTTTTAAAATGGAGGAATACCATGTTTCTTATCAGGGTGATTAATATCTTTTCCTACTGAAACCTCTAAAGCATGTAATAAAATATTACGTGTTTCATTTGGCTCAATTACAGAATCGATATATCCCTTAGCAGCTGCAACATATGGATTTGCAAACTTCTCTTTGTACTCTTGTACTTTCAACTGGCGCATTTCCTCAGGATTTTCTGCTCCTTCAATCTCCTTTTTAAAGATGATATTAGCAGCACCTTCAGGCCCCATTACCGCAATTTCTGCAGTTGGCCATGCAAACATAAAGTCAGCACCTAAGTGACGAGAGTTCATTGCAATATAACCACCACCATAAGCTTTACGTAGAATTACAGTAATCTTAGGCACAGTAGCTTCAGAATAAGCGTAAAGCACCTTGGCACCGTGACGGATAACCCCTGCATGCTCCTGGTCAACACCCGGAAGGTATCCTGGCATATCCTCAAGCGTAACAATAGGAATATTAAATGAATCACAGTAGCGGATGAAACGAGCTGCCTTATCCGAACTATCACAATCAAGAACTCCGGCCAATACCAATGGCTGGTTAGCAACAAAACCGATTGTTTGTCCGTTCATACGACCAAAACCGATTACGATATTTGCAGCAAACAGTTCTTGAATTTCAAAGAAGTCACCATCATCAACAATGCTTCTGATTACATCTCGTACATCATATGGTTTACGAGGATCTGCAGGAATAAGATCTTCAAGATTTCCTTTGAACTGAGGTTCTTTTGGCGGGAATTCTTTAGCTTTCTTTGAATTATTCCAAGGGATAAATGTAATCAGTTTCTTAATCTGATCGAAACACTCTTGCTCGCTTTCAGCAAAGAAATGAGCATTTCCTGTAGTTTCTGCGTGTACACGAGCTCCACCAAGTTCTTCCATAGAAATTTCTTCACCAAGAACTGTTTTGATTACTCCTGGGCCTGTGATAAACATTTTAGAAATGTTATCCACAACAAACACAAAGTCTGTTAATGCCGGAGAGTAAACAGCTCCTCCGGCACATGGGCCAAGGATAACTGAAATTTGAGGAATTACACCTGAAGCAATTGTGTTTCTGTAAAAGATCTCACCATAACCGGCAAGTGAATTTACACCTTCCTGAATACGGGCACCACCTGAATCGTTAATACCGATCAAAGGCACACGCATTTTTAACGCATGGTCCATGATTTTTGTGATCTTACGAGCATGCATAAGCCCTAAAGATCCTCCTGCTACAGTAAAGTCCTGAGCAAACACGCAAATAGGTGCGCCATAAACAGTTCCTGTACCAATAATCACACCGTCACCATGAAGCTGCTTTTTGTCCATGCCGAAGTCTTTGGCTTCGTGCTCAACAAAAAGATCATACTCTGTAAAAGAATCCTGATCAAGAATGGCAAGTATACGCTCACGGGCAGTCATTTTACCCATAGCCACTTGTTTTTCGATGGCTTTTTCACCACCACCCATTTCAACCTTCTCTTTTCTTTTACGAAGATCTAGGATGTGTTTTTTCAATGACATAATTAAAATTTTTAATTAACCTAATACAAATCAATGCCTTAATAACTGACAAAGTTTGCGAATATCTGTGTATTAATACAAATTTTTCGTTCCAAAAAACGCACAAAGAACTGAAATTAATCAGGTTTATGCAACTACTTTGTGCATTAAATTAAATTTTATATACTTTTTATTTTGGTGCTTTAAAATATAAATACACCCCTATAACAGCAAACACAAGGTTTGGAAGCCATACTGCAACCAATGCATTCATGTTTCCATTAATAGCAAAAGTGGTTGACACCGTCATAAAAAGAATATATCCAAAACTCAGAGCCAGGCCAACTCCAATATGCAGCCCAATTCCACCCCTAACCTTCCTGGAGGCCAGCGATACGCCTATCAATGTTAAAATAAATGCAGAAAAAGGATTAGCAACCCTCTTATAGTATTCAATAACATATGGTTTTATAGATCCCACCCCTTTTTGGGTCTGAACCTCTATATAATCATGGAGTTCAGAAAAGGTCATCGTTTCAAACCAATTATGCTCCGACTTAAAATCAGAGGGTGTCATATTAAAAACCGTATCCATTCTGGAACCTTCGGTAATCTCAATCCTGTTGTCATCAATAAAGTCTCGAATAATATAATTGGTTAACTCCCACTTCTTTTCTTCTTCATTATATTTAATATTCTTTGCAACCAGCTTTGATTTTAATTGTGTCCCCTCGAACTTTTCTGCACTAAAATTACTCCCCTTGTTGCTATATCCGTAAAACCTGCCCATGTATACAAACAAACCAGGCTCCAGTTGAAAATGAATATCCCTCAAACCGGAATCTTTCTTTTTATGGAGATACAATGCTTCAAACTCCAGTCGTGTTTGGTTAGAGGGGGGTATAACATATCCTCCCAGATAAAAAGAAAATACTGCAACAATCAATGCAGAAACAAAATAAGGAAACATCAGCCTCCTAAAACTTACACCACTTGATAATATGGCAATGATTTCGGTATCATAGGCCATTTTAGAGGTAAAGAATATTACTGCAATAAAAACAAATAACGGAGTGAAGAGATTAGCAAAATAGGGAACAAAATTAAAGTAGTAATCGAATATGATTGCTGAAGCAGGAGCTCCTTTTTCCAGAAAATTATCAATCTTCTCAGTTACATCAAACACAACTGCAATACTGATAATTAACAGAATGGCAAAAAAATACGTTCCTAAAAATTTACGAATAATGTACCTATCAAGCCTTTGTATAGCGCCTTTCATAAAAGTGGTATATTCTAAAACAGATTACAAAAAAACAAAAATATAATGAACTATACCCAATAGATTGCCAGATTTTAAACAAAAGACATAGTTGCTCATAAAATTACTTACAGGCGTACAGACATTTGTCTTACCATTTGATCCTTCCACACAGCAAAATCGCCTTCTATAATGTGCTTCCTGGCTTCTTTTACCAACCAAAGATAAAATGCAAGGTTATGCAAGCTTCCAATTTGGGCAGCCAACATTTCTTTGGCAACATACAAGTGGCGCACATAAGCCTTTGTATAATGATGGTCTACAAAGGATGTCCCTTCCGGGTCCAGGGGCGAAAAATCATCTTTCCACTTTTCATTCTTCATATTCATCACTCCGCGCGAAGTAAAAAGCATACCATTTCTCCCGTTTCGGGTAGGCATCACGCAATCAAACATGTCCACTCCAAGAGCAATGGACTCCAATATATTAATTGGCGTACCCACACCCATTAAATATCGAGGCTTATCCTCTGGTAGAATTCCCGTTACCACTTCAGTCATCTCATACATAACCTCAGCCGGCTCTCCAACGGACAATCCCCCAATGGCATTTCCTTCACGACCAAATGAGGCAATATACTCTGCCGACTGCTTCCTCAGATCCCTATAACCTGCGCCTTGTACAATTGGGAAAAACGTTTGGTTGTGACCGTATTTCGGGTTTGTATTATCAAATTGGGTTAATCCACGTTTAAGCCATCTATGAGTAAGCTCCATTGAATTCTTTGCATAGTCATGATCAGCATCCCCAGGGGCACACTCATCAAATGCCATTATAATGTCAGCCCCAATCACTCTTTGTATATCAACCACATTTTCTGGAGTAAACAAATGTTTGGATCCATCAATATGAGATCTAAAAACAGCACCTTCTTCCTTTAGCTTCCGGTTTCCACTCAAAGAAAAAACCTGATAGCCACCACTATCAGTCAAAACAGGCCTGTCCCATCCATTAAACTTATGCAATCCTCCTGCCTTTTCAATAATATCCAAACCAGGACGCAAATACAAGTGATAAGTGTTACCCAGGATTATCTGTGCCTCAATATCATCCTTTAAATCATTAAAATGCACCCCTTTAACACTTCCTACAGTTCCTACAGGCATAAAAATAGGGGTTTCTATCTCCCCATGATCTGTAGTTATCTTTCCGGCTCTTGCTCTTGATTTAGAATCTGTTACTTGTAATTTAAAATCCATTTACATAAATTATTTAAGGGTGCAAATATAATCAGTCTTTGCCTTCAAATACAAAAAATTATCTTATGCTGTTTCTTTTTCAAAAAAAAACCGCTCAAATTTGGGCACTCCGCTATTTGTATATAAATAAAAATTGCTCAAATTTGTCAGGTGCATTTTACAAACTTCATACCAACTAGTGAAATATGGCTATATGTATTCGTAGCCTTATCATTCCTGCTATTTATTCAGGTTTTTTACTATTTTTATTTCTTTCAGAAACTCAACCGCTTTATCAACAGACAAAGCAAAACGGACTCCAATAAATACCCGCCTTTGTCGGTTGTTATCTGTGCCAAAAACGAATCAAAGAACCTCAAAGCCAATTTACCCTATATATTAAACCAGGAATATCCGGGAGAATTTGAGGTAATTGTTGTAAACGATGCGTCTGAGGATGAAACAGAACTTATCTTAGCACAATTTAAAGAGAAAAACAAGCACCTGTACTACACCTCTATTCCATATGACAAGATATTTCAGCACGGAAAAAAACTGGCCATGACAATCGGAATAAAGGCAGCCAAAAACAACCATATGGTATTTACCGATGCAGACTGCATTCCTGCCACAAACAACTGGTTAAAACACATGGCAGAAGGCTTTGCAGAGGGAAAAGAAATTGTGTTAGGCTACGGAATATACAAAAAACAAAAAGGCTTTTTAAACTACTGGATCAGGTTTGACACTTTCACTATTGCTATGCAGTATTTCTCCTATGCACTGAGAGGTATCGCATATATGGGCGTAGGCCGGAACATTGCATACACAAAAGATCTTTTTTACAAACATGAAGGGTTTAAAAAGCACCAACACATCTTATCCGGAGACGACGATTTATTTATCAGGGATGCCGCAACCAAAAGCAACGTTGCCATTGTTACCCATCCCGACTCTTATACCATTTCCGAACCCCGCAAATCATTTAAAGAATGGCGAAGGCAAAAAAGCAGGCACTTAACAACATCCCCTCACTATAAAAGTAAGATTAAGATAATTCTTGGAATTGAGGTTTTATCCCGACAATTATTCTGGGCCCTCTCCCTGTTTTTTATTTTTTTTCCTACTTTTGCACCAAGTATTTTTTTATTAATTATAATAAAATTACTAGTGCAAACATTAGTATTAAACGCACTAACAAAAAAAACCAGGCAAAGAGACTTAACTTTTGGGGGTATCATTTTAGATTTTATATTACCTTTAGTTACTGGTTTATTATTACTAGGCGGAAAAAGACAAGCAAAAAAAAGTAAATGGACATAAATCCTAATTTATCCGACAAAGCAAGGCATGATTTCAGTCTGGTTCAACTAGCCGTAAAAGGAGATCAAAAAGCCTTTGCAGAACTCATGGGTCGTTACCGAGACGCCATATATTTTATGCTTTTAAAAATGGTTAACAATAAAAGCGATGCCGAAGACTTAACTATTGAGGCGTTTGGCAAGGCTTTTAAAAACATCCATCAATATTCTCCTAATTATGCATTTAGTACCTGGCTTTTTAAAATCGCCTCGAACAACTGCATTGATTATCTTCGAAAAAAGCGCACCAACATTGTTTCAATTGACGGAACGCACTTAAATGAAGAAAAGGAAAACGAACAGCCTATCCATTTAAAAGACGAAACTCCAGACCCTGAAGAAGGTTTAATAAAACAACAAAAAGCCATCTTAATGCGCACTGTTGTTAAAAAATTAAAACCAAGATACAGAACCCTGATTGAACTAAGGTATTTCAACGAATTTTCATATGAAGAAATAGCCCAGGAACTGGAGCTTCCTTTGGGCACCGTTAAGGCCCAGCTTTTCAGAGCAAGAGAATTACTGTTCAATACTTTAAAAAATTCAGACGTTAAGCTCGATTAAACCGAGACTATTTTTTTACATTAAAGGGATTACAACTACAGATGGGTTTGGTAAAACACTATTTCCCTGAATTATCAGAGGAACAACTACAATTATTTGAAAAACTGGAAAAACTCTATCCGGAATGGAATGAACGGGTTAACGTAATTTCAAGAAAAGATATTTCAGAATTAAGCATTCGGCACATCCTTCATTCTCTGGCCATTGCCAAATACGTTAAATTTGTTCCCGGAACAAAAATAATTGATATTGGCACTGGTGGCGGATTCCCGGGAATTCCTTTAGCAATATTTTTTCCGGAGTGCCATTTTCATTTGGTAGATTCAATAGGAAAGAAAATAAAGGTTGTTCAAACAATTGCTGATGAACTAGGCCTGTCAAACGTTACCACACAGCAGGAAAGATCGGAGAAAATCAAATCAAAATACGACTTTGTTGTAAGCCGGGCAGTAACTGCCTTTCCTCGCTTTGTTAATCTAACACGCCATTTAATTAGCGACAAAAATAAAAATGCCATTACAAACGGGATATTATACCTTAAAGGTGGCGACTTTGATGAGGAAATCAAGCCTTTTAAAAAGAGGATTTCGGTCACTCAGTTAACAAACTATTACACCGAAGATTTCTTCGAAACTAAAAAGCTGATCCACCTTACATTTTAATATTCGTATTATACTAAGGCACAAAATATAAGAATTAACTAAATAAAAAGTTATTTTTTTTTGGAAGAAGAAAATAAAGATGTATTTTTGCAGTCCGAAAATAGAAAACAACGAATTGTCGAAAGATATAAAATTATAATAAGATGAAAAGGACTTTTCAACCTTCGAACAGAAAAAGAAGAAACAAGCACGGATTCAGAGCAAGAATGGCTAGTGCAAATGGACGTAAGGTTTTAGCTGCTAGAAGAGCTAAAGGAAGAAAGAAACTTAGTGTTTCAAGTGAAAAAAGACACAAAGCATAATTAAATGCTCAACTGAATATTAAAAAGGATTCTGTACGAATCCTTTTTTTTATGCCTAAAAGCCACATTACGAAACAGGATAACCCTCGTAAAGCACTAATTTACAATCCGGGTTAAAACACATCCATTTCTCACATGATTTTATAGTTTTTATATTATTTTTGAGGTCATCTTGACAAAAAACACAACTATATGTCTTTTCTTACATTCTTTACAAACAAAAAGATTTATATCCATATTGGATTGGCATTAGGGCTGCTTATAGTTATTTTAATAACAACTTTTATTGCCTTAAACATTTATACACACCATGGCGAAAATTTTGCAACTCCGGATTTTTCAGGTCTTACGGAAAAGCAATTTATTGATATAGTACAACAAAAAGAATTAAGATATAAGATCATAGATTCGGTACATATTGCCGATTTGACCCCAGGTGTTGTAGTGGAACAAACTCCTAAACCAGGAAGCTTTGTTAAAGAAAACAGAACAATATTCTTTACCATAAATGCCTATACGGCCGAGCAGGTACCCATGCCACAACTTGAAGAGATTTCATTGCGAAATGCTCAGGTCACCCTTGAGTCTTACGGGTTGCGTGTAGGGCAATTGATTTATATCCCATCAGAATACACCCAGCTTGTATTGGGACAACATTACCAGGGAAAGCCAATTGAACCGGGCACCCTCATTGCCAAAGGATCTACCATAGACCTGCTTATTGGCAAAGGGTTGAGCAACGAAAAAACAGAAATCCCTGATTTAAAAGGACTCACTCTGGAACAAGCCATCAGCTTATGTCAGGCCAATTCTCTAAATATTGACGTAGTATTGTATGGTGATTCAATCGCCACCCAGGAAGATAGCCTAAGGGCATTTGTATGGCAACAAAAACCAGAGGCCAATATGGGGAAGAAACTTCGACTGGGTGCATCACTTGATATTTGGCTGACCATCGATTCTGCCAAGATCATGCCTGACACATTAGCAATTGACTCATTAAGTACAGATACTCTAATCCCAGATAAAGAACTAGAACAATTACAATGATTGAGGAGAAGGACCCAAGGGAGGATTTAAATGATATTGAGGACGAACAAAACGAAATGTTTGAACACCACCGTTTTGTTTGTGATCCGGGACAAAAACTACTGCGCATAGACAAATTCCTTGTAAACAGGATTGAAAATGCTTCACGCAGTAAAATTCAGGATGCTGCTGCTGCAGGAAACATCCGCGTTAATGACATTTCAGTAAAACCCAATTACAAGGTTAAGCCCAACGATGTCATTTCTATCGTAATGGAATACCCAAGGAGGGAACTCGAAATCATTCCGGAAGACATTCCCCTGAACATCCATTACGAAGATGACCATTTGATTGTAATCAATAAAAACCCCGGTTTGGTTGTACATCCGGGTCATGGAAATTACACAGGGACACTTGTTAATGCGCTAGCCTGGCACCTAAAGGGTTTACCTTTATTTAATTCTGACGACCCACGCCCGGGACTGGTACACAGAATAGACAAAGACACTTCCGGTTTATTGGTTGTTGCAAAAACCGAGCAGGCAAAAAACCACCTGGCCCGTCAGTTCTTTGAAAAAACAACGGAAAGAAGTTATGTAGCTTTAGTATGGGGAAACATTGACGAAGACCAGGGAACAGTTACAGGTCATATAGGCAGAAGCTTAAAAGACAGAATGCAGATGACAGTTTACCCTGATGGGGAATTAGGCAAGCATGCTGTTACTCATTATAAAGTGCTTGAAAGGTTTGGTTATGTAACATTAGTACAATGCGTACTGGAAACAGGTAGAACACACCAAATCAGAGCTCACATGAAATTCATTGGCCATACTCTTTTTAATGATGAAAGATATGGTGGACATGAGATATTAAAAGGTACAACCTTTTCAAAATACAAGCAGTTTGTTCAAAATTGCTTTAAAACATTACCTCGTCAGGCTTTACATGCCAAGTCTTTAGGTTTTATCCATCCCCACACGGGCGAAAAGATGAGTTTCAATACGGATATTCCCGACGATATGATGCAGTGTATTGAAAAATGGAGAACCTACACTTCAAACAGAGATATTGAATCTGAATAAAACAATCATAAAACGCACATGGAAAAGAAAAATATTGCGGTAGTTTACGGAGGTGATTCCTCTGAAATTGTTGTTTCACGAAAAAGTGCACAAGGTGTACTTTCTTTTATTGACAACTCTAAATATAATACCGTTGCAGTATTAATTACTCTTGAAAAATGGGTCGCCGAATCAGATGGTAAAGAATATCCTATTGACAAGAATGATTTTTCGTTTACAAAGGATGGTAAAAAAGTTGTCTTTGACTGTGCATATATTACGATTCACGGAACTCCGGGAGAAGATGGAAGATTACAGGGATATTTTGACATGTTGAATATTCCTTATTCAACATGCGGCGTATTTGCCGCTTCATTGACCTTCAACAAATTTGCCTGCAATACCTATCTCAAAGGATTTGGAGTTTCAGTTGCAGACTCTTTATTGATTAGAAAAGGAACTGACTATGCTGGCGAAAATATTGCAGATAAATTAAGCTTACCTGTATTTATTAAACCCAACGCAGGAGGATCGAGTTTTGGTATTTCAAAAGCAAAAACTGTTGAGGAAATAGAACCTGCAATTTTAAAAGCTTTTGAAGAAAGCAATGAGGTTATCATTGAGTCATTTATTGATGGACATGAGTTTACTTGCGGCTTATACAAAACTCCTGAAAAAGAATGTGTATTCCCAATTACAGAAGTAATTCCTGCTAATGAGTTTTTTGACTTTGAGGCTAAATACAATGCAGAAAAAGCTCAGGAAATCACTCCTGCACGTTTACCTCAGGAAACAACAGACAGAATTCAAAAAATCACTTCATTAATTTATGATATATTAGGATGTAAAGGTATCGCAAGAATAGATTACATGTTGAGTGACAACAAAATATTTTTATTAGAAGTAAATACTACTCCAGGAATGACTCCAACAAGCTTTATTCCTCAACAAATTAAAGCTGCTGGTTTAGATATTAAAGATGTATTTACAGATATTATTGAAGACTCGATTAACCGAGCAAAATAAGACCTGATTAAAAATACCATAATCAAAGCTGCATTTTTAAGTGCGGCTTTTTTATTATTTATCGTTATTTCAAAAATACGGCTGGAAGCCGGAATTAATGCGACATAGCGGGACGCCATGCCGAACTGTTCATTATACCATAACATTTTCCGAAGCTAAAGTGCAGGTGCAACAATCGTTCAGCGAAGCGTCTCGCTTCGCTGTCTACGATCGGCCTCTGGCCGATATTTAAACAGTTTTCCAACTTGCGTCAATAACAACAACATCTAGAATACTTGGCTCGTCTGCATAATTAGCAGCACTACTATAGATATAATCCTGTGGTTCTTTAACAATCCCGGCCCTAACCGGATTATCATGGATATAATCAAGCTTTTGGTCAATAAACTTATCTGAGTAAAGATGAACAGCATGGTTCTCATGTGTAAAAACCTGATATTGGCTATTTCTTTTATGCTTTTGTGCTGCCTTTTTAAATAGCATTAAAAGCCATTCTCTTCTGCTCTCAATTCCATTTACTATTCTATCAAGCAAACATTTACTTGTGTAACTTTTAAAATCTCTGAGCACATTACTCAGATTATTTTCTTTTGCTTTTAGAATTAAATGTATATGATTACTCATAATTACATAAGCATAAATAATCAATCCTTTTTCTTTCTGGCAGTATTTCAGATTATCAATTACAATATTTCGATAGTCAACTCGACTAAACAAATCAATCCAGTTAACTATTTGCAAAGTTACAAAGTATGGTTCTCCCTGTTCTTTTATTTGATAACCTGTACTCATAGTCAATGATTTAAAATAATAATAAATGGTTTAGATATACAACATTATAAAAAGGCCAGAGGCCTTTGTTAATACGACATAGCGAGACGCTATGCCGAGCTACTTCTTTCATAAATTACTAATCTAAAAGAAAAGGTGATTACTAACAATTATTAACTGTTACTACATTTCTTTTTACAAATTCAAAAACTTTTTCTTCCTTAGTCATTTCTATCTTAAGCAAATGCTCAGCGAAGCGTCCCGCTTCGTTGATTACAAAATCGAATATACACATAATTTATCCAACCATATCCTAAAACTTCTTCTTATCAACCGAATTGCAAGGCACAAAAAATGCCGCTCTAAACCAGAACGGCATCTTTTCAAACCTCAATTTTTATTTACTAAGTAACTCATATTCTTCAGGAGATCCACAGGTACATATCAGATTTCGATCACCAAAGGCATCATCTACCCTGGCTACTGTTAACCAAAATTTATTTTCTTTGATCCAATCTAATGGGAACGCTGCTTTTTCTCTTCCATACGAATGTGACCATTCATCACAAACAATCTTATAATCAGGGTGAGGAGCATTTTTCAGCACATTATCTGTTTTATCCGCTTCACCCGATTCAACTTCTTTAATTTCGTTATAAATGTTTTTCATCACTTCAATAAAGCGATCCAATTCTTGTTTTGATTCACTTTCTGTTGGTTCAACCATTAAGGTTCCATGCACAGGAAAAGATAAGGTTGGTGCATGAAATCCATAATCCATTAAACGTTTGGCAATATCCGATTCTGTGATACCTGCATTTGTTTTAAAATGACGACATTCTAAAATCATCTCGTGCGCTACCCTACCGTTTTCACCGGTATACAATACACCATACTCCTCTTTTAGGTGATGAGCAATGTAGTTGGCATTTAAAATAGCCACTTCTGTAGATTGCTTCAATCCATCACTACCTAACATCTTAATGTAACCATAAGTAATTGGCATTACACTGGCACTACCCCAAGGGGCTGCAGCAACGGCAGAAATTCCTTTGCGCCCGTTTTTAACAACAGGATGAGAAGGTAAGAAGTCAACCAGGTGCTTTGCCACACCAATTGGTCCAACACCAGGTCCTCCACCACCGTGAGGGATAGCAAATGTTTTATGCAAATTCAAGTGACACACATCAGCCCCAATCAACCCCGGATTAGTTAATCCAACCTGAGCATTCATATTGGCACCATCCATATATACCTGACCACCATTTTCGTGAATAACATTACATATCTCAACCACTGAGGCTTCAAACACTCCGTGGGTTGAAGGATAAGTAATCATCAAACACGAAAGCGTATCTTTATATTTCTCAGCCTTTTCTTTAAGATCATTTACATCAATATTCCCGCGCTCATCGCATTTTACAACCACTACTTTCATACCTGCCATAACAGCACTTGCCGGGTTGGTTCCATGAGCTGAAGATGGAATAATAGCCACATTACGCTGACCTTCGCCAATACTTTTATGATAAGCTCTGATTACCATTAATCCGGCATACTCACCTGCAGCTCCTGAATTTGGCTGTAAGCTGATATCTGCAAAACCTGTAATTTCAGCTAAATCTCTTTTTAACTCTGCAAAAAGAAGTTGATATCCGGCAGCCTGATCCAATGGCACAAATGGATGAATACCACCGAATTCAATCCAACTTAAAGGTAACATCTCTGTAGCCGCATTCAGTTTCATGGTACAAGAACCTAAAGAAATCATTGAATGCGTTAAAGAAATATCTCTACGCTCCAGCTTTTTGATATATCGAACCATTTCTGTTTCGGAACGGTATAATTTAAAGATTTCCTGCTGCAGATAGTCCGATGTTCTTAAATAAGCCTTATCAATAGTGCAAATCTCTTCGATATCAAGTATAGTTGGAACATCGATACATGCAGCACGGGCAAACACTTCAACAATCCAGTTAACATCTTCAAGATTGGTCGTTTCATCAATACTAATACCCACATCACCATTCTCGAAGTAGCGGAAGTTCATCTCCAACTCCAATGAATATTTCTCTATCAATTCAACAGAGGCATGAGGAGCCATTGAAAAACGAATGGTATCAAAATAGTTATCATTTAACTGTTTATATCCAAATTTCTCAATTTCTTTAGTTAACAGAGATGCGATATTATGAATCTGACCTGCAATTCTGCAAATACCTTCAGCACCATGATATACTGCATAAAACCCAGCCATAGTAGCTAACAATGCTTGTGCCGTACAAATATTTGATGTTGCCTTTTCTCTTTTAATATGTTGTTCACGGGTTTGTAAAGCCATTCTTAAAGCACGGTTACCATTGGCATCCTTAGTAATACCAATAATACGCCCGGGCATGTGTCTTTTTCCGTCTTCACGAGCGGCAAAATAAGCGGCATAAGGACCGCCATACCCCATTGGAATACCAAAACGCTGTGAAGAACCAAAAACGATATCAGCACCCCATTCTCCCGGAGGAACCAACATGGCCAAGCTTAGCAAATCAGCACCAACAGCTATTTTACAACCTGCTCCGTGAGTTTTATCAACAAGCTCTTTGTAATCCACTACATTTCCATCTGAGTTTGGATACTGAACCATCACACCAAAATGCTTTTCTGTAAGCTCACACTCTTTCCAATCTCCAAATTGCAATTCTATACCTAATGAATTAGCTCTTGTTTCAAGGACAGCCCTTGTCTGAGGCCAAACCATTTCATCTACAAACATGGTATTTGCGTCAGCTTTCACCATGGCTCTTGAACGCAAGTTAAACATCATCATCATAGCTTCTGCAGCAGCGGTTGCCTCATCCAATAATGATGCGTTTGCAATTTCCATACCTGTTAACTCGCAAACTACGGTTTGAAAATTCAACAATGCCTCTAATCTACCTTGTGAAATCTCTGCCTGGTAAGGAGTATATGATGTATACCAAACCGGGTTTTCAAGCACATTACGATGGATTACCGCCGGAGTAATTGTATCGTAATACCCCATTCCAATATAAGTATTGTATACTTTGTTTTTTGAGGCTATATCCAATATCTTTCTGAAATACTGGCGCTCTGTTAACCCTTTTGCCAGGCGCAAAGGTTCTTTTAAACGAATACTTGCCGGAACTGTTTCATCAATTAATTGCTCCATTGAATCAACACCTAATGTTTTTAGCATCTCTTCAATTTCATGTTCCCGAGGCCCAATATGCCTTGCAACAAATTTATCTGTAGCCATTATATAATTTATTTAAAATCACTGGAGTAACCCTGAAGAAGACCCCACAAACTATAGTTAACCCTTCTCGTTACGAGATGGCCTTAAAGGTAAGATAATAAGAAAATTATAAAAATGATATAACTAGAATTTACGGATGATTTTTATCATCCAATACCTACGAGACTCTCTATTTTTTCATATCTTGCTCATACTATTTTAATCAAATATTATGAACAAAGTAAGTAAACTAGGGACTGCTCCCGTTTTTTTCACCGCCATCTCTACCATTTTAGGTGCTATATTGTTTTTGAGATTTGGAATGGCCGTGGGCGAACTGGGATTTTGGGGCGCCCTGATCATAATCATATTAGGCCACCTGGTAACCATCCCAACAGCATTGGCCATATCTGAAATAGCCACCAACACCCGGGTTGAAGGTGGCGGGGAATATTTCATTATTTCCAGGTCGTTCGGATTAAACATTGGTGCTACCATAGGTATTGCACTTTACCTATCGCAAGCCATCAGCGTAGCCTTTTATGTTATTGCTTTTACCGAAGCTTTTGAACCCCTTTTCAATTGGGTGCAAAGCAATTTCAACTTTACACTTCCGCGTCAGGTGGTCAGCATTCCAACCATGCTCATACTGGCATTTATCATCCTTAAAAAAGGATCGAGCATGGGGTTAAAAACCTTATATATCGTTGTAGCCGTTTTGTTTATCTCTATTACTATGTTTTTTCTGGGGCAAACAGACTTTTATGCATCGGGAGATTACAGCAGTAATTTTGTGTTAAAAAACAAGGACAACTTCTTTTTATGGTTCGCCATATGCTTCCCTGCATTCACGGGGATGACTGCCGGTGTGGGGTTAAGCGGGGATCTTAAAGATGCAAAAAAGTCAATTCCCAGGGGAACACTTCTGGGCACTTTGGCCGGAATGGTCATTTATATATTTATCATATACAAGTTTGCCATCTCCTCTACACCCGAGGAACTATCCGGCTCGCAACTGGCCATGGCTAACACAGCGCTTTATGGGGCCATTATCATCCCATTGGGACTTGGGGCTTCAACCATATCTTCAGCTATTGGGTCTATTTTAGTGGCTCCCAGAACCATTCAGGCACTTGCTACCGACAACAGTTTTCCCGGTACAAAAATGAACAAATGGCTTTCTAAAGGAACAAAAGATGCTAACGAACCATTCAATGCTACCCTAATAACCATTGCTATTGCCATGGTATTTGTTATTATGGGCGAAGTGGATTTTGTGGCCCAAATTATCTCTATGTTCTTCATGATTACATATGGATCTTTATGCCTGATATCATTCTTAAACCACTTTGGAGCTTCCCCATCATACAGGCCCAGGTTTAAATCCCACTGGATCATCTCTTTAAGCGGCTTTTTATTATCCATATGGATCATGTTTAAGATTGATGCCGCCTACACCATATTCTCGTACATCGTTATTGCTTTAATCTATTTGTACCTGAATAATGTTCACAAGGAGCGCAGAGGACTGCAAAACATATTTTTGGGAGCCCTGTTTCAAATGAGCCGCCGCATACAACTATACTTACAAAAAAACAATTCCAACCAAACAGAAGAAGACTGGCGCCCGTCCGCAATCTGCATCTCTTCAAACTCCTTCCATCACAACAAAATATTTGACCTGATGAAATGGATATCCTACAAACATGGTTTTGGATCATATTTTCATTTTTTAAAAGGATATTACTCAAAAGCCAATTATACAGAGGCGCAAAAAATTGTAAAAGATTTGATTGAAGAACACCACGACCAGCACAGCAGCCTTTATGTTGACTGTATGATTTCTCCGTCATACACCACTGCCATTGCCCAGGCTATACAAAGCCCCAGTATTTCAGGAATGGAAAACAACATGATTATTTTTGAATACCGCAGAGAAGAACCGGAATCAATCGATTCAATACTGGACAACATTAGCTTAATCCGTGCCGGCGAATATGATATTTGTGTTTTATCCGACGCCAACACCTATACTCACTTTAAAAACGGTATTCATATATGGATCAGGCCAATCGACATACTCAATGCCAACCTGATGATCCTATTAGGTTTTATCATCCTGTCGCACCCGGACTGGAAAAAAGGACATGTGAAAATTTTCAGTGTTTGCAAAGAAGACGAGATACCTGAAACCAGAAAACAATTGAAAGAACTGGTAAACACCGGAAGACTGCCCATCACCATGTCGAACATTGAAATTATTCCTTTGAGTGAAGACAAGTCTGTAAAAAAGATGATTACAGAACAATCATCCAAAGCAGGATTAACTATTATAGGCTTTAGAGAGGAGCAGGTAAAACATGGAGGGTCTGATATATTCGAAGGCTTTGAGAATATGGGTGACATATTGTTTGTTAATGCATGGCAGAAGCAGGTTATTGAGTAGTCCATCCCTACTTATTGAAAAACTAATGTTTTTTTAAACAATCATATTCTTTATGTATTAGAGATTATTTCTATTTTAGTATGCTTTTTAAACCATAAACAAATCTACATGTACAAACAAACCTTGGGATTACTTATGCTCCTGTGCCTGTTGGGAGCAACAAACATCCACGCTCAAAACGAGAAAATCAAAACGCTCTTTATTCTCAATTTTATTAAAAATGTCAACTGGCACTCTGACATTCAGACTAAATCGTTTAAGGTATTGATTCTTGGCAACAAACAAATATCAAACGAACTAAACAGCATCGGACTGATGAAATCCTCCGGACTAGGCTCATTAAATGTTGCTTACGCCAAAGAATTTACGCCCGACAACAATATTGACATTATTGTGGTATCAAAAGAATCAGACGGTATTTGGGAACAAATAAAAACAGCTTACCAGGGAAAACCTGTATTAATTATATCCGATAATTGTAATGGCGGTAAAAAAGTTGCCGGAATCAACATTATTGACAATGGCGGTAAACTAAGCTATGAAATCAGTAAAAAGAACATTGAATCACATAACCTGAACGCAACCCCAAAGCTTCTTAATTTAGGTAAGCAAATAGACTAACGTATCAACTCAAAAATTAAAATTATATCATAATGCAAAAGATAAAACTATTTTATTTCATTCTTTTTTCATTTTATCTTCTATGCCCTTCTAATATATTTTCTCAAGGAAAGAAAATAGATGTTGAAAAAATTACCCGGGCAGAAATATCTAAACTCACAAACGAAGAATTAATGAATCTTGATTTTGAAGCACTTTTGGCTCTTGCTCAAAAGTTAGGAGTTTCAATTGATGAGTTATTAAACCAGTCACTTTCCGTAGCTTCCTTATCTGAATCATCACCACGACAAACGCCAGGAATTGTATCGATCATAACTTCAGAACAAATTCAAAAAACCGGAGCCCGCGACTTATTCGAAGTCCTGCGTACAGTACCTGGAATATATTTTGGATACGATGTAGACAATATCACCAGCATTTCAATGAGGGGCATTTGGGGACATGAAGGAAAAATACTATTAATGCTGGATGGAATGGAACTAAATGAAGGCATGTATTCTACAACACCTATGTTTAAGCACATCAGTGCCGATCAGATTAGCAGAATTGAAATTATCCGAGGTCCAGGCTCTGCCCTATATGGCGGATATTCTGAACTTGGGGTAATAAAAATTATAACAAAAAAAGGAGATGAGCTAAACGGAGCAGAATTTACTGGTCATGGAAGTAGTTATGCAGAAGGAGGGGGAAGTTATGGTGCCACAGGATCTTTCGGACAAAAAGTAAACAATACCACCTACTCTATACATGCAGGTTTTGGAATTGGTGATCGCTCTGCGGGGAGCTTCACCAACACATGGGAACAAACAGCTAATATGGAAAACGAGTGTACTGAAACCAGAAATTCATTTGTTAATTTCCAACTAAGCTCCGGAAACTTCCATGGATCTCTAGCTTACGACAATTATAATCCCAAAGCTTATATGGACTATAATGATGATGTAATTGAAACTGTTGTTGACAATAAGTTTACAAGCTTCCTATCAGATTTAAAATATGATTTAAAGGTAAGCGACAAACTTACATTAACACCTCAGGTTTTATATAAAAACCAACTACCCTGGCATGTTGAAACGGAGGATTGGTATTATAAAAGAAACTACTCTCAGTTGGAAACCAAATTAATGGCAACCTGGAACATTACAAATGCTACTAATATAATTGCTGCAGTAGGAAACAAATACGAAAAAGCAAATATTTCAGAAGATGAAATTAACACGATGGGGGAAGATGCCATTTTCATTAATGACAAAGATGAGATTGACATGAATACAACCTATGGTTTGGCACAGATAAATTATTCCGGTAAGTTTGGTAGTTTATTTGGCGGCTTCAGGGTTGAAGACCATTCAAAGATAGGCAGAGCATTTGCTCCTCGTTTAGGATATACAAAAGTGTTTGACAAGTTCCATTTTAAAACGTTATTCAATAAAGCATTCCGAACACCTTCTATCGAGAATTATAATCTAAATCCAGATATTTCAGAAGAGAAAACTACTGTTTACGAAGTAGAAATAGGATACAAGCTAACAGACAACATCTTTGCAACAGCCAATTTATATCACATTACTATTGATGATGCTATCATATATGCTTACGACGTTGCCTCTCAAGAAGAATTTTACACAAACTCATCAAGTACCGGATCTTATGGTTTTGAAACTGAAGTAGTAGCAATGTATACTAAATGGGATGTTAGATTATCATATTCACATTACCGAAGTAACAACGACAATCCAACCTATAAAGTAATACTCCCCACTGGCGAAAAAAAGGAGCTTATGCAAGGTATGCCAGCACACATGCTACACATAACACCTAGTGTTAAACTTTCGCCAAAATTTGTTGCAACCGTAAATGCTTCTATATACAGCGAGAAATATGGTTTTATTACTGGTGAAGAAGAAATGGAAAAAGCCGACGCCTACACTTTGCTCGACTGCACATTTTTAGGGAAAGATCTTTTGGCAAAAAACCTGGATCTTAGCTTGTCGTTCAAAAATATTTTCAACACTTCATATGAATATTTACAGCCATACGCAGAAGTTGACAACACACAAGGCCCCTTCCCTGGAGCACCTTTTGAGGTAATGATGTCGGTAAAATATCGTTTACCTATTAAATAAAACCGAGTAGATGGACACTGTAAAAATTAAACTCACAGGTAAACCTCCAACACTACGGTGCATACTAATCCGTATACTTACAGAAAAATAATAATCCTTTTTGCGGTGTACCAGTATCCTTTACATTTATTGACAAACTCCAAAACTTCAGGGATATTAAAGCAACCAAGGCTGCCACTTCAGGCAGCCTTCCTATTCTTTTATCCTGCTATTCCTTGGTACATTCCAGCTTTCCTGAAAACTTAGCAGCAACTTCTCTTAAACATTTGTTGCACAAACAATTCTTAAAGTTTTTATTCAGGTATTCCTGCGCCCGTTGAGAAATTGGAACATGAACACAGTGACACTCAAAAACATTGTCGCTTCTACAGATAAATTCGCTGTTACACCTTTCGCATTTCTTAATCATTTTAATATGGTTTTGAATACATAAATCCCTACCCCACAAAGGGTAGACACCCTCAATACCGATAAAAGATGAGTTTCTAAAAAAAATTAGAAAACTTGCTTTTATTCCCGAAAGCATTGATTCTACAATCACTGGCAGGTCTTCTGACTTATCCCGGATTTTGATGCCTTCCCGTTTTACTCCCCAAAGTATGGAACCCTGGAAACTTGCCCTATACAAGCAAGATGAACAAAACCCGCCATTACTATAGCAATAGCGGGAAACAGTGGCAATAGAATTCAAAATCTTTACCTGAGACTTACAGCAGCGGGTACTGTTGCCGATTTTCACGGCATTCCCTTTTCACCCGGCACTGTATTTACAGAACCAGGCACCAGATAAATACAAAAATAAAAAATTATTGCCTCATATAAACAAAAAAGCAAATAACCCCCACCTGGGCAATTCACAAGCAGGGAGTTTTTGATTCATACAGGTAGTCAAATTAAAAAGCATCAATCCTCCCTATCGCTCACACCGGCATCTTCAAAGCTGCTCATCTCATTTAAAAAGCAAACTGCGCTTTGGATAATTGGATAAGCTACGGCACTTCCTGTACCTTCACCTAACCTCATATGAATATCCAGAATAGGATCTGCTTCCAGATAGTTTAGCATTAACTGATGGCCTTGCTCATGTGATTTATGAGAAAAAATACAATAATCCAATACATGTTTATTAAGATGATAAGCGGCCAACAAAGCGGAAGTAATAATAAACCCATCAACCATGATGGTCATTTTCAATTCTGCGGCCTTTAGCATGGCTCCTGCTATAGTTGCAATCTCAAAACCTCCGAAAGTAGCTAATATTTCAAAAGGATCTGTAACACCCTTATGCAACTCAATAGCTTTATCAATCACCTGGGCCTTATGCTTGATCCCCTTGCTATCTAAACCGGTTCCAGCCCCGGCTGCTTCAACTCCGGAACATTTTGTATAGGCACACAACAAAGCCGCTGCAGCCGTTGTATTTCCAATACCCATTTCGCCAAAACCAATAATATTCGTTCCTTCCTTATGTAAACCTTCAACTAACAAAGCACCATTGGCAATGGCTTTTTGGCATTGCTCCATGGTCATTGCCGGTTCCTGACTAAAATTCTTTGTGCCTTTAGCTATTTTTAAATCTATCAGATCTGGATGCTTTTCAAAAGTAAAATTCACCCCTGTATCAGCAAGCAATAACTTTATATTGTTTTGACGGGTGAAAACATTGATAGCAGCACCCCCACTCAAAAAATTCATCACCATTTGAAAAGTAACCTCTTGCGGAAAAGGACTGATTCCCTCTGCTGTCACACCATGATCCCCGGCACAAACAATAATGGCCGGATTATTTAGCTGCGGAGTTAAGGTGTTTTGTATTTCACCAATTTTCTGTGCAATAAATTCTAACTTACCTAGTGCACCCAGAGGTTTTGTTTTTGTATTGATCTTATGAACTAACTTCTCTGTTACCGACGAATCTATCGCCTGAATATTATATTCCATCTTAAGTAATTTTAAAATTAGAGTAAAATTACTTTTATTGGAAGCATATCAAAGAACCAGTCTAACTTTATTACAAAAAATTACAATTCACCCTTAAACGAATAACCCAGTCCTTCTACAGTCGATTTTATTTCATCATCATTTAACTTTGAACCTGAAACAACCACAGTATTTTTAGATGGGTTGGCCAATACGCTACTAATACCACCCAGCTGTTTCAGATTACTTTCCACACTCGCCTTACAATGGCTGCAGGTCATTCCTTCAACTCCATACGTCTTCTGCACTTCATTACCAACAAAGGAGAATTGACTGGCATTAAATGACACAGGCTGCGCCTTTGCGGGTTCCGTATCCATCACAACAGATTTGACGATCACCTCTTCATCTTCTCTTCTTTGTTTCAGATATTTTTTAAGATATCCATACACGATTAATCCCAATAAAACAGTTGAAGAAGTTATCTTAACCCACTCTGGCAATAATTCATGTTGATGATGCAGATGCGAAGCCCCAACCATAACAAACCACTCAGCTGGTAAAAAATGGTTAATAATCAAACCAAAAACAAAAGCCCCGGATATAATTGAAAACAGATAACTGAACAGGGTTCTATTTCCAAAAACTTTTTTAATTACCGTAATGGTTGCCGCATTAGTTGCCGGCCCGGCCATTAACAATATCAGCGCAGCCCCCGGCGACAGACCTTTAAGCATTAAAACTGCTGCTATTGGCACCGATGCCGTAGCACACAAGTACAAAGGCACGGATGCAACAAGTACCATTACCATGCTCAATATCTCATTATCCAGGTACATACTAAAGAAATCATCCGGAATAATTGCCGACAGCCCTGCAGCAATTAAAATTCCAATGATCAGCCATTTTGCAATATCCATCAAAAACTCATTAAAACCATATTGCAATACTCTAAAAAATGAATGGCCAGATTTTTTGTGTGTTTTTGAGGAACAACACTGAGAAGTCTGAACGTGCCCTTTATTCTCATCTGCAGAGGCAAACACATTAGTAAACACACCTCCCAAAACTCCAGTTACCAATGCAACAAATACACGAACAAGCGCAAAAGGCAAACCTAACAAGGAATAGGTAACCAATACACTATCAACCCCTGTTTGAGGAGTAGAAATCAAAAACGAAACACTTGAGCCTTTAGATGCCCCATTTTTGTAAAAAGAAATACCGGTAGGAATTACACCACATGAACACAGCGGCAACGGAATACCCAACAAGGCCGTATTAACAACCGACATCAGATTATTCTTTCCCATATACCTGTCAATCCATTTTTGAGGGAACCAAACCTTTAGTACACCTGCAAAAAAGAATCCTAACAAAAGGTACGGCGACATGGCATTAACCAATGTCAGCAACTCGATCAAAAACTGCTTTACAAATTCCATCAAACAAATCTTTTAACTGAAACTAAAACGATTTACAAAAGAAATAGTTTTTATGCGCAAAAAAAATCCCCTATTAAGGGGATTCTGAAATATCTTGAATTGTTAATTGCTAACTGAACTTATCTCATATCAATTACATCAACATCAGGGTTAGCATTGGTATCAAATTTAAACATGGCATCATCCATAGGTACATTTGTTACCATATTTTTTACTTTGATGGTATAGTTATTTCCATCTTTACCTATTTGCTTTATAGTTTTTAACTGCAGGTTATCCTTTTGAATCTCCAGGTTAATTCTGGAATAGGGCTTATCTCTGTTTATTGGAAATAAATCAATACCATAAACCACAACTCCATCAACTGTTCTTTCACCCAAATATGCAAACTTAAAGCCCGTTTGATAAATAGTAAAAATAGAAGCAGGATTTAAAGTCTCTTCATCTTCCGGATCTGGCTCATCCACATTAACTTCCTCTTCCTCAACCATGTGAGTCCACAAAGTCTTTCCATCAAAATAAGTATCCACATTCATTAATGTTGCCTTATACTTATCTCCTTTAATAGAAATTTTACCCTCATGCTGCTCATCGATCTCTTCCAGCTTATTCTCCATCCCAAATGAAAAATCGGCTTTTATGGTTTTAAATGTCTTTGTTTTCTCAGTTACTTTATCCAGAATTTCTACAGCCTTCTCGTGTGTTTGAGCTAACAAAAACCCAGGAATAAATGCAATAAGTAAAAGTAATTTCTTCATATTTTTCTGTTTTGTCTTGCGATATATAATACTATCTATTTTCTCTATGTTTCAAAAACAATACCATAATTACAATCCTTTCAATATGTGCTCCAAAGAAACCTCATCCGGTATTAATACCTGGCGCGCCTTACTTCCCTCAAATGGACCAACTACCCCGGCTGCTTCCAGCTGGTCGATAATTCTTCCGGCACGGTTATAGCCAATTGAGAATCTTCGCTGAATAAGAGAAGTTGATCCGGATTGGTTCGCCACAACAACCCTGGCTGCTTCTTCAAAAAAAGAATCTTTATTACTCATATCTACTTCTCCCGGTTCATTACCTGAACTTTCTCCCACATACTCAGGCAACAAAAATGCACTTGGATATCCTTTTTGAGATCCGATAAAGTCATTGATTTTCTCAACCTCAGGTGTATCCACAAAGGCACATTGCACACGTACCAAATCACTTCCTTGCGATATCAACATATCCCCACGACCAATAAGCTGGTTGGCACCTGGAGAATCCAATATTGTTCTGGAGTCGATCATTGAGGCCACCTTAAATGCCACCCTGGTTGGGAAGTTAGCCTTAATCACACCGGTAATGATATTGGTTGACGGACGCTGGGTAGCAACAATCATATGTATACCAACCGCACGGGCAAGCTGTGCAATACGGGCTATAGGCATTTCAACCTCCTTGCCGGCAGTCATAATTAAATCGGCAAACTCATCAATAATCACCACAACATAAGGCAAAAACCTGTGCCCATTTTCTGGATTTAAGGAACGCTTAACAAATTTATGGTTATATTCCTTTATATTACGTGCATGTGCTTTTTTCAATAAATCATATCTCGAATCCATTTCAATGGTCAATGAATTCAATGTATTTACAACTTTCTGCACATCAGTTATAATTGCTTCATCCTCTTCGTCAGGCAGCTTTGCCAAAAAATGACGTTCAATCTTACTATAAATATTTAACTCTACCTTTTTAGGATCAACCAGCACAAACTTTAATTGCGATGGGTGCTTTTTATATAACAAGGATGTAATAATAGCATTTAAACCAACCGATTTACCTTGCCCTGTAGCCCCGGCAACAAGCATATGTGGCGCCTTGGCCAGGTCTATTACAAAAGTCTCGTTAGAAATAGTTTTACCTAAGGCTATAGGCAACTCATACTTGGTTGTCTGAAACTTTTTGGCCCCGATAATAGCCTTCATGGATACTATTTCCGGCTCACTATTGGGAACCTCAATTCCGATTGTTCCACGTCCCGGAATAGGAGCAATAATCCTGATACCCAAAGCTGCCAAAGAAAGGGCGATATCATCCTCAAGGCTTTTAATCTTTGATATCCTTACCCCTGGCGCAGGAACAATCTCATACAAAGTTACCGTTGGACCAACAGTTGCTTTAATACTCTTGATTTCGATTTTATAATCGATTAGGGTATTTACAATTTTATCTTTATTGGAATTAAGCTCTTCATCTGTAACCGGCTCATTACCGGCATGATGATCCTCCAACAGATCAATTAATGGCAACTGGTAAGTTGATAAGTCGAGGGTTGGATCATAATCACCCAAAGGCACATTTTCTTTTACCTCAAAATTTTCTTCTTCATGTACTTTTTCTATAGTAAAATTCTGATCCTCATCAGAAAGTTCTGATCCACTATTGTCTGAAATATCAAGTTCTAAACCTACTTTCTCCACTGGTTCCTCTACAGGTTTTTCAATCTGTTTTACTACAAACTCTTCTTCAACTGATTGGTCCTGAATTTGCGTTCCATTCGCTTCTGTTTCCCTACCCAGGTTGTCATCCTCTCTCACCTGGTTCATATTTTCATAGTTTTCTTCTTGTGGTGTATCTTCTATTAATGAAGTATCATGATAAGATTCTGAAGCCACCTGTCCTGATGCTTTTTCTCCAGAACCAACAAAAGCCTTGCGCACCATAGGAACAAACTGTTCAAAGGTAAAAGTAAGATAAGTAACCAATCCAAAAACCAGCACCAATATCAATCCCACATTACCAATGGCAGACAGCAGCCACTTGCTCATGAAATATCCCATTTCGCCTCCAGGCAAAAGGTACTGAGAGTTTATTGATCCCTTAAAAACATATCCCAGGAAAACAGAAAAATAAATACCTACAAAGAAGCAATGGATAATAGTTTTTCGTAAAGAAGCCAGTTTTACATTGATCAAGCGAAAAGCAATAACCAACAATGCAAAAACAATAACAAAAGCGGACAAGCCAATACCTGAATTAATAAACACATCAGCAAAATAAGCACCAATTTTACCGGTCCAGTTCGCTACATTTATCTCAGAATCTGATATAAATTCAAAAAAGTTAATGTTGAATTTGCTATGATCGGCTCCACCCGTAAACACAAACGAAATGAAAGCTATAAATAAAAATATGGCATAAACTATCAAAAACAACCCACTAAAAAACCTTACTTTAAAATCACTCAGCTTATTTTTTAGGTTTGCAATAATATTTATGCTCTGTTTTGATTTAGTTTTTTTAGTTTTTCCTGCCATTTTAATATTTTAATTTATCCCGGGGAATTGCTCAGGCAAAAGTAATAAATGCTCAATCCATTTCTAAGTAAAAAAGGATTCTTTTAAGAGAAAAAACGTGAATTGTTGACTAATATTATTAAAAGCTGGATAATAAAGTATTCACCATGGCCACTACTTCTTTCTTATCTGTACGTTTTGCCTTTGGGGATATTGTAAAAGTCCTGTTAGGGGGTTTTTCATTCAGATACTCTTTAGCTGTCAACCGCATACGAACCCCTTGGTATTCATATGGAAAATCCATCAATACCCCCGGTATCATATTTAAAGGGGTATGCCGGTTGGGCTCAATTATTTTAATTTCTTCGGTATAGTATACTTTAAACGGCTCCCGTCCTTCAAACGCTACATTTGCCGCTTGACAAGAAAAACCCGCAATTTCTTTTTTTTCACTGGGATCATAAGTTACCGTAACCTTTGAATTCTTGTCAAAAATAAAAAGATAGTCTTTTGAAGAAATGGGAAAATACATATCCTTTTCCATAAAACTGAACAAAACAAAGCAGGAATCGAGGGGTGAATTGGAAATAAAACTAATCGAAAAAAGATTGAATCCGGCCCTTATTTCGTTCTTTAATTTTTCCTGATTAAAATAAAGGTTCCACTCCCCCGGCATCATAGTATTAACCGGTGCACCTGTAACCGTATCTGAATATTCTATATGATATATCAGGTGTCCACTATCAATAACATCGGACCTATTGCTGCCAGACCCACACCCCGCCAACAGAATTATACTGAGAAAAAATAGAAAGAAATGCCGCATAATATCTGCTACCGGATATTGTTAAACTTAGAAACGCATTCAAAAATAGGCATTAAATATGTTTCCGGCACAATTGTTTGCTAAGGAATTTATGGTATTGGTCAAAAACCCTATCCATAATGCTTCATTCCATACACTTTCCAACACAGCATTAACTCTAATAAAGAGCTGATTCCTAAAGACAAGGGATCAAATAGTAGTTTTCTTCACTTCTCGTTCGGTTCTTCTTCGGTTCTCGTTCGGTTCTCGTTCGGTTCTCGTTCGGTTAAAAGCGACAAAAATGCTAACAAGTAGCAAATAATATCGGTATAAAGAACCTTTATGCCTGGTACCTAACCCCTGGCAGACCATAACAAGGCACCTACAAACCCAATAATCTACTGTATCTTTGAGTGATTAAAGCATAAAAAATAGTGTAACACCCCAACATATAAGCATTACACTAATTTTACTCAAACTTATTTTTTAAGAGTAAAAACCTCTGAAATCATACATCGGGCACTACCTCCGCCAATGGTTTCAATGGTTTTGATATTCACAGGAAGCATTTCGCAGTATGTTTCAATGGCCTCTTTCTGATCATCTGTCAGTACATCATAAGCACTTTGCGACATAGCCAAAAACTCATCCCCTTTGTTATTGCAAACCGAAAGCATATTACCGGCAAAATGATTCATTTGCTCAAATGTAATATCTACAATCTCATGCCCGGTTTCTTCCAATGTATTAATCACACACTCTTTTTCTTCTTCATTTACAATGCTTTCTAAGCAAATAACTGAGAATTTTTCACTAACACACATCATTACATTGGTATGATAAATTTCTTGTCCGTTAGCATCAGTTGAAGTAAAACAAACTGGTTTGTAATTTAACAGATCACAAACTTCAATAAATACGTCTTTATCTGTTCTTGGTGATAAACATGCATAGGCCACTTTATGGATGTGGTCGAAGATGATACTCCCCGTACCTTCACAAAACTTTCCTTCTTTCTCATATTTTGAGAGATCAATCAGCTCTTCAACCTTATAATCCGCCTTAAATTCATCAATAACATCACCCCTTTTCTCTATTCTCCTGTTAGGTGCCTCCATGGGATAAAGAATCACCTTGCCATCTGCGTGAAATGACCCCCAATTATTTGGAAAAACAGCATCGGGCTTAACCGGATCCATTGTATCCTGAATAACTTTTACATCAACCCCTTTTGCACGAAGAGCCTCAACATAAGCATCAAATTCGGCCAACACTTTTTCTTTAAGTTCACCCGGATCCAGGTTTAATTTATTTTGAAATGCATTAGAAGTTGCTGTTTCTGCATTAAATCCGAAATTAGCAGGACGCACTAAAAAAATATGACTTGAAGACTGCTTCATTATAGTTAACTTTTAGTATCAAGATAAAAGTATAAAGTACAGAGACTAAAAAGTCCTGATCCGATATATTATCCCGAGAATTTGTTTAAAACAATAGAAAATACAGTATTTTCTATTTTATCTATACACTTGTTCGTATTTGTATAACGATACAAAATTAGCCTTCCTGCAGGAATAAAATGTGACGATTGTTATGTATTGAAAAATAATTAACTCACTAACATTTCCCTTATCTTGTCATATCCAACTACCTCTTTGTTCTTCATAATTGAAAGCTTAATTATTTCATCAATTTTACTTTCCGGAATACTGAGTCTTTTACTTAAAAAGTGATTTCTTTAAATTTTTATACGTTATATACACCACTATTGCCAACCACAAAACAGCCCATAATGCAGAGGGGAACAAGGGTATTATTTTTGAGAATTTAGCTATATCGGACGAGGGGCCAACGTTATAATCGTTAATAATATATATAACTGAAGCTGTGCCAATTACGATCAAAATATCTGCAACCAGGTTTTTCGACTTCTTACTGATCCAGATTGCTACCACCGAAAAAGCAATCAATACCAACGATGTAAATATTGAGCTGAACCAAACAATGGCCGTTATTAACAAAACAGCAACTAAAACATAAAGGGTATATACAGAAGCTTTAGGTTTACATATACCTATATGGAGCAACAAATTTCCCAATATCGCACTACCCAAATAACCACCCATCAATATCAGGGGAGCAAATCCTCCGGCAGTGATGGCATAACCGGCACCATTGGGCTGTATCATTACTTCATGTACACTCCCCCCGGTAACAAGGGCAAAAAATGCATGTCCAAATTCATGCAGAAAAGTAACAAACAAATTTATTGGCAATATTACATACATCCCATACGGAACATAATTCACAAGAATCCAATATAATAAAGCGGTTACAACGATCAGGATAAGTTTTTTATTCATGTGATTATTTAACGGATTAGCAATATAGGAAAAATATTATTACTAAAATTGCCTTATATTAATCCGTTCATATGCCTTTAAAAACAAGCACCGTACATCAGCTAAAAAAAGAAATGGAACTTTTACCCAGGGAAGTTCTGATTGACCATTGTCTGCGCCTAGCCAAATACAAAAAAGAAAACAAGGAATTGCTTCATTACCTTTTATTTGAATCTATAGACGAAGACAGCTACATTGAAGAGGTTAAAACCGACATTGAAACAGAATTCAAAGAAATAAATACTGACAAATTTATTTATGTAAAAAGAAGTATCCGACGGATTCATAAGATGACAACAAAATGCATCAAACATTCCGGCAAAAAAGAAACCGAGGTTGAGCTCCTGATCTGCTTCTGTAAGCAGATGCAGCATTGCAAGATGCGACTCCGGCGTAGCACCGTAATGAAAAATCTTTACGAGCGCCAGTTAATCAACATTGAAAAAGCACTGGGCAAACTTCATGAAGATATGAGGATTGATTTTGAAGACGAATTAGAAGAAATAAAGGCAGGGCTTTGATAGTTAACAGGCAACAACCAGCAACCAAAGCCTCTGATACCTATCCAGAATTAATCCTTTAGTCTTGGAAATCCAAATGCAATAGCCAACATTGAGATACCTCCCATTAAATAAGGATAGTACAAATATTGCATTACTTCAAACGGCGTAACCGCTGCCCCTGCCAGCCCTATTACAGCCAGTATCTGGGCGCCATATGGCAATAATCCTTGCATAAAACAAGAGAAGGTATCTAAAATACTGGCCGACCGACGGGGCTTGATTCCATACTCTGCAGCAATATCTTTAGCTATTGGCCCCACCATTAAAATAGTAATCGTATTGTTGGCCGTAAATACATTAACAATAGAAGTAAGCAAGGCCAAACTAAATTCGGCACCTTTTTTCGACTTCGTCTTTTTCCCTATCAACGAGATAATAAAATCAATTCCCCCATTATAGCGAATTACCTCAACCATACCCCCAACAAGCATAGAGATAATAATGATTTCAGACATACCATCAATACCGCTTCCAATTGCATCAACCATATCCCACGCACCAAAACTCCCAATTGAAATTCCAATAACAGCAGCCAAAACCGATCCAGCAAACAGCACAATAAAAACATTTACTCCAACCAGAGCGGCAACAATTACAAACAAATAGGGAGATATCTTTAGCCATACATGATCAATATCTGTGTTTACCATAGAAACATCACAACTACCGGTTGTAAACAAATAAATAACAAAAGAAACAATGGCAGCCGGCAAAACAATCAAAAAGTTAACCCTGAATTTATCCCTCATCTTGCACCCCTGGGTTCGGGCTGCAGCAATGGTCGTATCAGATATAAACGACAGGTTATCTCCAAACATTGCGCCTCCCACAACAGCACCCAAGGCCAAAGGAGCCGATATTCCGGTTTGTTCAGCAATACCCAAAGCAACCGGAGTTAAAGCCACAACAGTACCCAATGATGTACCCACCGAAAGAGAAATAAAACAACCAATTAAAAATATGCCGGCAATTAAAATATTTGCAGGAATCATTTTAACCCCCAATGCAACAGTTGCGTCAATAGCCCCCATGCTTTTGGCCAGACTGGCAAACACTCCTGCAGCCAAAAAAATCAGGCACATCATCATAATACCTGAATTACCCATTCCTTTCAGGTAAGTTTCCAATCTGCTGTTGAATTTCCTCCTGGTATTCATTGTTAAAGCAACTGCTGAGGCAACCAAAAAGGAAACAGGGACTGGCATTTTGTAAAAATCGCCGGAGATTACAGACGATGTAATATAGAGTACTAAAAAAACAACTATCGGAAGTAAAGCAAACACCGGCTTTTTTAATGTCATAACGATTGTTTTAAATCTTTTAAAAATTCTACGGCGAAATTAACAATTTAAACCTTACCCTCTTGATAAACACATGGAATAAGCCTAAATTGTATATACAGATACTAATAAGCCTTATGCTGAAACAAATAGCAAACTATATTATTTTCATGATTACTTTTTTTGCATTGGCAACCGGATGCAACAATAAGGGAAAAGAAATTTACAGTGATAAAAATGAATTTGGCATAAAGAAAAAACCATTCAATTTTTCCCCTAAAACCTATATACTCCACCATCTCAGCAAAGCTCCGGTTATAGATGGGAAAAACACAGATTCTGAATGGGACTCTTGCCAATGGACTTCTGATTTTGTATCAGAAATCAGTGGTAAAAATGACAACAGCTCCTTGTCCACCAAACTAAAAATGGGACTATTTAACGACACAATCTACCTACTGGCCAAACTAAATGAAAGCCATATCTGGGGTATGGATTTCCCCAAAGGATTTCCTCGTATTGAGGATAACTATTTTCAGGTTTGCATTGATTGCAATAACAACGAACACGAATACCACACCATAAAAATCAATGCATTGGGAATTACATCATGTCATCATTGCAATATCAACGACAGCCTTTCATCACACCCATCCTGTCCCTTTAACAACTTAAACATCAATGCATCTGTGTATATTGAGGGCACAGCTAACAATCCAAAAGACATTGACAGATACTGGCAAGCTGAATTAGCCATCCCTTATAAATTTAAAAACACAAACCGGACATATGATTACCTGAAAATGAACTTCACCCGCAACAGATGGCAATACACCATTGTGGATGGAATGTACAAGAAAATATTAAACTCAGAAACCGGAAAAACATACGAAGGCGAAAAATGGCAGTGGGCCTATATGTGGGAAAACCCAATTTCGGACGTTGAGCTTTGGGGAGAAGTACACCCAAACAAGGAAAACCTTGAGAACAAACATTTTTTAATGGCCAGAACCATAAAATGGGAATTGAGAAATGTTTATTACGCCCAAAAACTCCATTATGAAAAACACAAACGCTTTGCTCACAAAATTGCAGGATTAAAAGATGTTGGCTTTGATCTTTCAGCTCTTAAATTCAGACCCGATATCAAAGCCAACAAAAATCATTTTACGGCAATCATCACCAATTTTGATACAAAACGCATATGGATTATTGATGATTCAGGCAGGATAAAATCCGAGACCTATAAAAAGAGATGAAAACCAATACTAAACATCACCCCACTATTTTCTGTATAAAAATCAACTTCTTCTTCGTATGAGTCTTCCCAAAATCTACCAATATATTCCACATCTACTTTTTCATTGAGCTTACTAAAATGATAGGAAATAGCAGGTTCGATGGCAATTTTTGAATTTATAAAGAAAGCATAACCAACTGAAGGTGCTATGTCAAAATTACGCAACGATACATCTTTATCATCATATTTATACTTACCTATCTGCCCCGCCGCAGAAAGTTGAACAAATAAATTATTCTTAAAATAATACTTAACATACGGAGAAACTCCTATTAAATACTGGCTAGACCCTTCAAAATTACCCCTAGGTAATGACCGCATAAACTGAACAGGCAACCCCACCCCCAACTCTAACCTATCCGCTGCAAAATAACCCATTTGTGGGTTTAACAAAAACATCAGCGCCTCACTCTTTGACCCCGAATAATCACCTGAAGAATACATATCCTCCTTATCGTAATCAAAGGACAACCCTCCGCCAATGGTTATATTTCCTTTCAATAAAGGCAATTCCTTTTCCATCTCTTTTTCCTGGGCAATCAAACAGTTACTTGCGATTACCAGTACTAGTAAAAAATATTTTCTCATAATAAAACAATTAAATTTTCGAGGCCAAATGTATAAAATTTCACTAAATCCCGGCTATAATATTCATCTTCATATTTACTTCCCCGATTCACTCCTGAAAATTCCCGATTCGTTCCCTTCTTATTTATTATATGGCTACCCTTTTTAAAATTTGTACTGGTTAAACTGAAAATTTAAAAATCACATATAATGAAAAAGAAAATTATTGCAATCGGGGTTTCAATAGGAATTGTATTGGCAGCATTTGCAATTGTAAAAGCCTTACCATCCGGCGAAAACGAAACACCAATATCTGTAAAGGCAAAAGCCATTGGCGTAGAGGTTATACATCCTGAGCAAAGTGATATTGCATACCAAATTTCATCAACAGGTAAAATTGTTGCTGCTGAGCGCTTTGAGATTTTTGCCCAGGTTGATGGACAATTGCTTTCTTCTGCAAAAAAGTTCAAGGAAGGAAAGACTTATAATAAAGGCGAAGTAATGTTGGAAATTGAAGCCGATGAGTTTGAAAAAACACTGTTGGCCAAGAAAAGTGATTTTATCACCCTGCTTACTTCTGTATTACCTGATTTAAAGTCTGACTACCCTGATTCTTACCAACAATGGCGCCAATATGCTTTGAATCTGGATGTAAAAAGCCCTTTACCTGAAATGCCGGAAGCCAAAGATTCACAGGAAAAGTTTTTTTTATCAGGAAGGGGTGTTTATTCAAGTTTTTATAATATCCAATCAAACGAAGAACGGTTTGAGAAGTACATTATCCGCGCTCCTTTTAATGGTATTGTTACTTCCACTATGGTAGAAGCAGGAAAAGCTATCCGCACAGGAACCGAACTGGGACAATTTATCAACCCGAATTTATACGATCTTGAAATTACCATACCAGTCTCTGCCATGAAGGATATTGAAGTTGGCAAACAGGCCACACTTCATTCTTCAGAGATTAATGGAACGTGGACTGGCAAGGTCACCCGAATTAGTGGAAGTATCGACGAGCTCTCTCAGAGTGTAAAAGTTTTTATACGAACCACTGGCGGCAATTTAAGGGAAGGCATGTTCCTTACGGCTGATTTGGCAGTTTCCCCCATTGAAAATTCATATAACATCCCCCGCAAGATGCTAAACGACAATGATGAGCTTTATGTGGTTGAAAACAATGTACTGAAACTAAAAAAAGTAAATGTATTGATACGACAGGGAGACAATGCTCTGGTTCAGGGTATTTCTGCGCAGGATGCAATTTTACAAACGGTTATTAAAAATGCACACCAGGGAATGGCCGTGGAAATTATTCAACAATAAACGGTTTGTTATAATCTGTTATCAGTAAAACATTTTTGAGAAAAAGCGAGTTAATATTATACACCCACAACACTTTAACACAGTAAACAAACTGAATTAAAGCGCATTCTGTGTTCTTTTTTTGTTAAGCATGAAAAAATTTGTATCCTATTTTATAAAGTTTCCATTAGCAGTTAACCTGATAATGGTAATGATATTCCTGTTTGGCATAATAGCCTTAATAGGAATGCAGCGAAACTTCTTCCCCAACGTACCCACCCGAAATATTTATGTAGATATAGTTTACCCGGGAGCTTCACCCGAAGAGGTTGAAGAAGGGGCCATTCTTAAAATTGAAGAAAACATTAAGGGTTTGGAAGGAATGGAGAGAGTTACTTCCATATCACGAGAAAACATGGGTACCGTTACAATTGAAATGGAGAAAGGTACCGATATGGATGAAGCGTTGATTAAAGTAAAAAACGAGGTTGACCGCATCTCATCTTTCCCTGTATCAATTGAATCTGTTGTTACCTACAAGCACGATGATGTAAACCGCGCCATGTCGTTTGTTATAACAGCACGCAACAATAAAAACGTCACACTAAAACAACTCAAATCAACAGCCCGGGAAATAGAGCGAGATCTATTGATGATGCCTGGAGTTTCTAAGATTACTATTGGAGGATATCCGGATGAGGAAATTGCCATTTTATTAAACGAAAAAAAGCTTGAGGCCTACCAACTCACTTTCAACGAAATAGCCAACGCCATTTCCTCCACCAACCTGATTATGACAGGGGGCAGCATCAAGGATGGTGAGGAAGAATTTTATATAAGGGTACGCAACCGTGAGTATTACAGCCACGGACTCGAAGACATCGTTATCAGAAATACGGCCGATGGTGGTATTATCAGAATCAAAGATGTAGCTACCATAAAAGATATGTGGAAGGACAGTCCGTCGCAGGCCATGTTCAATGGTAAGCAAGCCGTAGTTTTTACTATTGACAACACATTTAAAGAAGACATTTTAACTTCAACAGACAAGATTAAAGAATACCTGGAAAGATATAACAACTCCCAGGACTTGTTTACTGCAGAAGTTAACAACGATATGAGTGTAACGCTAAACCAGCGTATCGACTTACTTTTCAGAAACGGAAGAATGGGAATCCTTTTGGTGCTGTTGTTTCTTTCTCTGTTCCTAAACCCGCGGATAGCCTTTTGGGTAGCAGTTGGTATTCCATTCTCATTATTTGGCATGTTTATCATGCTACCGCTCACTACAGTAACCATCAATATGTTATCGTTGTTTGGTTTGATATTGGTACTTGGTATATTGGTTGATGATGCTATTGTAATTGCTGAAAATGTATACAGACACTGGTCGCTGGGCAAAAAGCCAATACAGGCAGCAATTGACGGTACCCTGGAAGTAACACCTGCAGTAGTTTCAGGGGTGATAACCACTATGCTGGCATTTTCATCCTTCATCTTCCTTGATGGCAGGTTGGGAGACATGTTTAAAGAGGTATCTGTAATTGTAGTCTTTATTCTTTTTGTATCCTTAATAGAAGGGTTGGTTATCCTCCCTGCCCACCTGGCTCACTCAAAGGCTTTAACTAAAAACGACAGCACCATCTGGAAAAAATATATGGGCTGGGCAGAGCGTTGGGTTATCGTTTTTGCAGAAAGGTATTACCGCCCTTTCATTCAATGGACCATTAGCCACAGAACAATTACTCTGGCAATATTTACAGCACTATTTATCTTATCTATCGGATTGGTAAAAAGCCGTGTTGTGACCTCTACTTTCTTCCCTCAGGTTGAAGGCGATAATTTTACTATTACCTTAAAAATGCCTTCCGGTACCGAAGATGATATCACCCAATTATCACTCGATAAAATTACCAAAGCCATTTGGGAAGTCAACAACGAGCTTAAAGATCAAGGCAATGAAAAGGTTGATATTGTTGATAAGGTTTATGAAAAATTTTCCGGCTCCGGGAGTTCTGCAATAATAAGTGTTCAACTTGTTGATGCAGAAAGCAGAAACTCAACTACAGATTATGTTATTGCCAACATCAGAAACAAAGTTGGTGAAATACCAGGTGCAGAAACTTTTCAATTTGAAGGATTCAATCCTTTTGGAAAACCGTTTATGCTTAGCCTTGTGAGTGATAACAATAATGAACTGCAGGCTGCCAAAGAAGAATTAAAACTCATTCTTAAAAACAGACCAGAGCTGACAGATATTTCGGATAATGCCCCAGTCGGGAATCGGGAAATTGAAATTACATTAAAGGATAAAGCTCTGAGACTTGGTGTTTCATATAATGATGTAATCAGCCAGGTACGAAACGCATTTTTTGGTCGCGAGGCACAACGTTTGCAAAGGGGCAAGGATGAAGTTAGAGTATGGGTCAGATACGATCTTGAAAACCGAAGAAACATCGGCCAGCTAGAAAATATGAAAATACGATTGGGCAATGGCGTGGCTTACCCCTTAACCGAACTGGCTACTTTAAAAACCGTTAACGGAGTATCTAGCATCCGACACCTTTCATTTGAGAAAGAAGTTCAGGTTGAGGCCAACCTGACCAATCCCAAAGCTTCTTTGCCGGATGTAATGGCTAAAATTAAAAAAGAAGTATTAACTCCTTTAGTTGAAAAATATCCGGGAATCAGACCGGTATATGATGGACAAAAAAGAGAAACTGATAAAGTGGCAAATTCGGCAAAAGTGGTTATTCCGGTTGTACTTTTATTAATGTTTGCTATTGTGGTTTTAACATTACGTTCGGTAAGCCAAAGTATTTTGGTTTACGCTATGATCCCGCTGGCATTCGTAGGAGTTGTAACGGGTCACTGGATTCATGGCATGAGCATCAGCTTAATGTCGGCCATGGGAATGATTGCTTTGGTTGGAGTAATGATCAACGATAGTTTGGTATTGATCAATGCACTTAACTTAAACCTGAAAGCAGGAATGAAATACCATAATGCCCTTGTTGATGCGGGAGTATCAAGGTTGCGTCCTATTATGCTAACCACTTTAACCACGGTTGTTGGTATGGCCCCAATGGTATTGGAAACCAGTATGCAGGCAAGATTCCTTATTCCGGTAGCCCTGTCACTGGCCTACGGTATGATTATGGCAACAACCACTACATTGGTTCTGTTACCTGTTATGCTTACCATTACAAATAACTTTAAAGTAAAAACCCAATCGCTGATTAAAGGACGAAAACTTACCAACGAAGAAGTGGAACCTGCGATTAAGGAAATGAAATTCAACCTTGAAAATGAATAACACCATGTATAGATCATTTATATTTACTACCCTGATATTTCTCGGGGTAGCCACAGCTGCTTTTGCCCAGCAAACAGGCAAAAAACTTACCTTGGAAGAAGCTATCAGTGTTGCTCTTACCAACAACCACGAATTAAAAATAGCAGATAATACACTGAAGCAAACCCAAAACAGCAATAGCATTGGTAACGCCGGACTGCTGCCATCCGTAACCCTGAACGGCGGAGCATCCTATTCCAGCACCAATTCAGAAACTGATCCTGCCAGTGGAACTGGAACCGTATCTGTAGACGGGGCTGAAACAACAAGCTATAATGGCAATGTTCGTGTTGATTATACTTTATTTGATGGTTTTGGCAATCAGTATACCTATAAAAAGCTAAAACAAACCAGCAAAATGCAGGAAACACTGTTTAAACAGCAGATGGAACTTACTATAATTCAAGTGGTACAAAGCTATTACGAAGTATGCCGCAACCAGCAAAACTTGCAATTGGCTCAGGAATCAATGGAAATATCTAAGGAACGATACTCCAAAGCCATTGACAGGAAAGCATACGGACAGGCCAACCAATTGGAAGTATTGAATGCTGAAGTTGACATGAATACAGATAGTGCTAATGTTTTGGTGGCTGAGCAAAGCCTTGCCATGTCGGTTAAGGACTTAAATGTAGTACTTGGCATTCCGGTTCAGACAATGTTTAATGTGGACGACCATATTGATTTTAATAAAGTCTTCCAGTCTGACGAGGTCACTACCAAAGCATTAAAAAACAATTCATCCTTAATTTCGCAACTACAACAGGAAAGTATTTCGCAACTTGACTTTAAAGTAACCCGGAGCACAAAGTACCCAACGCTTTCTGCCTATGGAACCTACTCCTATAATAATTCAGAATACACAAAATCCGATATAAACAGTTTACAAACCGATGGATTAACAGGAGGGGTATCATTACGACTTAACGTGTTTAATGGCCGCCAACAAAATACCAGAGAAAGCAATGCCAGATTAGCCTATTTAAGTCAGCAGGAAAGAACCCGCCAAATAGAATCACAATTAGAAAGGGATGCTTCCAATGCCTACACCGATTTTATTTACAAAAAACGCATTGCAGACCTGCAACAAACAAGTCTTACTCAGGCAGAACTAAACTTTGATAAAACCAAAGAGATGTTTAAATTGGGGAACGCAACATCAATTGAGTTTAGAACAGCACAGCAAAATATGTTGAACGCTGCAAATAATTATAACAATGCACGCTTTAATGCAAAAATTGCAGAATATAACTTATTACAAATCACGGGAGAACTGGTACAATAAAAAAGCGAGGAAAGCATAGGCAACGAACACATTTATCCAATTAAAAACAAAAGCATGACATCAGCTAAATATAGAATATTTTTAATTCCACTAGTCACTGTTTTAATCATGGCATCGTCGGTATTGGCCATGTTACTTTTTGGATACAGAAACATTGAAGAAGTTAAGGAAGTTTTCTCCAATCGTATTTGGATTGCGTTACTTAACGCCATACTAACAGTTGCAATATTTTATTTTGTTGTAAAGTGGTTTAATAAAAAATTTGACTGGAATAAAAATTGGGCTCTCAGGTTTGTTCTTGATGCCGGTCTTGTAATAGTCCATTCTTATATTGGCATGACGTTTATTGACCTGTTGTTTGAATTTGGGCTCTTTGGTCATGACCCTAAATCAGCAAGCAAAGAGTTTTTGTACATCATACCCATAGCAATGGACACCCTGTTTTTGGTATTAATTGAATTAATAATGGGTATGGAAGAAAAAGATAAACTTGCCATAAAAATAGCCTGCCTTGAAAAAGAACAGATCAACACTAAATACAGTGCTTTAAAAGAACAGCTCGACCATCATTTCTTATTTAACAATCTAAGTGTACTTTCCTCATTGATATATGAGGACGTAAACAAGGCCGACCATTTTATCCAGGATTTTGCATCAACCTACAGGTATGTGCTGCAAATAAACCAACGCAATCTGGTAAGTGTTGAAGAAGAACTGGACTTTATTAACAACTATCTTCATTTATACAAATTCAGGTTTGAGGAGGGATTTGAATACAAAGTAAACGTAAAAAAGAAGTTGGATTGCCAAATACCACCCTTAACCCTGCAATTACTGGTTGAAAACGCCATCAAACACAATATGGTTTCACGTAAGCACCCTCTAACATTAAGTATTGAAGCAGGCGACAAATGCCTAATTGTTAAAAACACTATTCAACCTAAAAAAGAAAAGGAAATATCCACAAAAAAAGGACAGGAAAACCTTATTGAAAAATACCGTTTATTGGGTAACAGACTTCCTGAATTCAGGGAAGAAACCAATGAGTATATAGTAATAGTTCCATTATTAAAAAAACAAGATGATTAAAGTACTAATTGTTGAAGATGAAATGCCTTCGGCCCGCAAACTCAAAGCTTTTATTGAGCAGATAGCACCCGACTTTGAAATCCTGGACATTCTGGATTCGGTTGAACAAACAGTACAATTTTTATCCGACTATACGGTTGATCTGATCTTTTTAGACATCCAGCTTTCTGATGGGATCAGCTTCTCTATTTTTGACAAGATAAAAGTTGAAACACCCATTATTTTTACTACAGCCTTTAACCAGTATGCCATTGAAGCTTTTGAGCAAGTTAGTGTTGACTATCTGTTAAAACCCCTGGTAAAGGACAGGCTGATACAGGCCATAGAAAAATTCAGGAAAATATATCTACCCCAGGAACCCGACACCCAAGCCATCAATTATCAATTATTAAACACCTTATTGGCTGAAGCCAAACAAAACAGGGATTACCAGGAACGTTTTATGGTTCACTTCAGGGATAAGATCAAGACGATTCTTGTTGGTGAAATTGCAGCCTTTTATGCCGAAAACCGCTCTGTTTTCATTCTGACATATGATGGTCACTATTACGATATTTCATACACTTTGGAGCAATTAGAAGAAAGGATCAACCCAAGAATTTTTTTTAGGGCAAACAGAAAATGCATAGTTCATATAAATGCAGTAAAAGAAGCTATAGTATATTCAAAAAGTAAACTAAAACTACATCTGCAACCCGGTTTGCCCTTTGATGTAATAATTTCTTCAGAGAAAACCCCAAAATTCAAAAAATGGTTGAGCCAATAAATATTTATTAAGCATAGCGGGCTATGGGAAACAAACACAAAGGTTTTTAACATATACCTTATTTTCGGTAATGTAAAGCGTAATTTTTATATATTTGAGCTATACATTAGCAATCCGGATAAAAAAGAAGGCACGTGAGAGGTAAATTTAAGTTAATACTGCTGTTTTGTCTTTTATCGAACCTGGTTCATGCAGAAACCATTAGATGGGATGGCAGCAAGGACCACATTATTGTGGGAAAGGATGTTAAAATCCTGGAAGACGCCAACCATGCATATTCTATAGACAGCCTTTTTGCCGGATCGTATGCAGATCTTTTTTTCAATACAAACAAAACCATTATTAATTTTGGTTTTACAAACTCTATCCATTGGTTAAAATTTTCGTTACAAAACACAACTAACGATAAACTGCTTTTGGAAATTGCCCACGCATCCTTACCTATTGCAGAGTTTTTTTATAAAGATCATACGGGAAAGATTGCTAAGATGGAAGCCGGCTTTTTAAAGTCGATGCACCAAAAAGAAGTCAACCATCATTTTCAGGTTTTCCCTATCCCACCAGATGTTTCAGAGTTTTATGTTCGGGTTTTATCAGAAACACACCCTTTACCCATAAGGATATGGAAAAAAAAGGCCTATGAGGTGAACACATACAAAACCCGTATCGGATATGGTTTTTACCTTGGCTTTATGTTCTTTGTAATCCTAAGCAACATTTTCTTTGCCATCTCTTTACGCAACCGCTTACATTTTTACTATGCCTGTGTGGTATTTATTTACACATGCTATGCCTCAATGGTGTTAGATGGATTCATTCTATACCTGTTTCCTAAGGTTGACATGATGTTTTGGTATGTTACCATTCCTACAATAGGCGTTACGGTGCAAACGGCTTATTGCCTGGTATTTTTAGAAGCAAAAAAATACGCTCTAAAAACATTTAAGCTTGTACGGGGTATTGTATTTTATTTTCTGCTATACATTTTTGTCAGGCCATTTTTACCCTTAACAATGATGTTTACGGTAAATACAACACATGCCCTCCTTTCTTTTTTTATAATGGGATATGTAGGCTTTATTGTAGGGCGCAAAGGAAACCGCATGGGATACTACTTTGCTACTGCCTATGCAATCTATTTTTTGTTGGTTTTAACCGAAGCCACATACATACAAACCGGCCAACCCAATTATTTTCTTGGACTGAGCCATGTTGCCTGGGCCACTTTAATTGAAGCTTTTGTATTGTCGTTTTTATTATCGAAGAGAACCGAATGGGAAAAGCGAAAAAGCGAAGAAGAAAAACTGATGGCACAACATGAATTGTTGAAATCAACACAAGAGAAAGAAAAATTGGTTAAAGAGCAAAACATCAAACTGGAACAGAAAGTTTTACAAAGAACAGAGTCTCTTAAAAACGTAAATAAGGAATTAGAAATAGCCATTGCCTCAAAAGATAAATTCTTTTCGATACTTGCCCATGACTTAAAGTCGCCTTTTAGTTCTTTAATGGGATTGTCTGAAATACTAATTCATGATTACCAATCAATAAACGAAGAGGAGAAATTTAAATACATCAATTTAATTAATGGAGGATTAAACAACACACACAGTTTACTGGAGAATCTCCTATTATGGTCGCAATCGCAACAAGGAACCATCAAGTTTAAACCCATTGAATTAAACCTGCAGGAGCTTACCGATCATGTGTTTACCCACGTAGACCAAAATGCAAAAAGCAAATCAATTAAATTAATAAACTCCATACCGGAATCCACTAAGCTGGTGGCAGACCTTCATATGTTGCACACCATATTGAGAAACTTACTCTCAAATGCAATTAAATTCACCCACAAAGGAGGTTCTGTTTTAGCAGGCATTTTAGATGACCCACACACTCCACCGGGCTACATAACAGTTCAAATAAAAGATGACGGCGTTGGGATGTCTGCACAACAACAGGAAAAACTTTTTGATTTTTCGCAAAGTGTTTCGGCCAATGGAACAGAAAATGAATCCGGCACAGGTTTAGGCTTGATTATCTGCAAAGAATTTGTGGAAAAGCACAATGGAAAACTATGGGTTGAGAGCAACATAAACCAAGGCTCTGTTTTTTATTTTACAATGCCCGGTATATGCCACAGGGAATTCGCTTTTAAAAGCAATCAGTAAAAAAATAAGAAATACACTTAATTGGGTTCGTTATCCTAATTCAATTACCAATGAAGACTTTGCCTTTATTTTAATCATTGTTAAATCATTAATTCTTCTTCCTGTAATTACATTCCTCCCTTTGCTATATTGTGAAAGTATTTCTTTAAACCTATTAGTTTTAACATTTTGTACCCCTTTAGCATTGTTATTAAACACTACCATAAGGCAATCTCCTTCAACATACCTGAAATACACATAAACCCCATTTTCGGGAATAAAATGCAACGTTTTACCATACTTTAAGGCATTTGACCTTTTGCGGTAATTAAACAACTTGCTGATAAAGGCAAAAACCTCATTCTGTTCTATTGTACGCCCTTTCTTAATAAATGCATTGGTTTTGTCATTTTCCCATCCTCCCGGAAAATCCTTACGTATTTTAGCATGCCCTTTCGCCCCATCCCCATTCATTAACAACTCTGTTCCATAATATATTTGAGGAATGCCCCTTATGGTTGCCAGATAAGTAAGAACCATTTTTAATTTCCGAATATCCTCACCTAAAAAATGAAATATACGTCCCTCATCATGATTGTCTGCAAAAACAACCATATTGCAGGCGTCGGGGTACAAATGATCATCAGCCAGCATATTATACAGGCGTGCCATGCCCTGATCCCACCCTTCAGCCTCATTAAAGGCATGCTTTATGGCACTTTGCATTGGAAAATCCATTAATGCAGGCAAATATGAATTATATCCATCGCGATTAGGGAAATCTTTTTGCCAGTAACATAATTTTGATGCTTCACCTATCCAGGCTTCACCAACAATATTAAAATTGGGGTATTCATTTATAATACGCTGTGCCCAAATGGCCATGGCATTTTTATCCGGATAAGGGAACGTATCCATCCTGATTCCGCCCAAACCGACATACTCAATCCACCAGATACTATTCTGGATCATGTATTTTAATAAAAACTTGTTTTCCAGATTAAGGTCTGGCATATGCGTATCGAACCATCCTTTTACTGAAAGCTTTTTATCATGATCTGACACATATGGATCAGAAATGGTAGACAGGCGATAATTGGATCTTGTAAACTCTTCCCACTGATTAATCCAGTCAGGCATAGGCAGGTCATCCATCCACCAATGGCAGTTACCACAATGGTTAAAAACCATATCCATAATCATTTTAATGCCCCGCCTTTGACACTCTTTGGTAAGTTCCTTAAACTCTTCATTACTTCCCAAGCGGGAATCTATTTGGTAAAAATCGGTAATCGCATAGCCATGATAAGAGGATTCAGGCTGGTTGTTTTCCATCACCGGATTTAACCAGATAGATGTAAACCCTAATCCTCCAATATAATCCAGATGGTTCCATATTCCCCTTAAATCACCCCCATGCCTGCCATACTCAAGGCGCCTATTGTTCTGCTCCTGCATTGAGGCAAAAACTTCCTTATTGGGATTACCACACGAAAATCGGTCAGGCATAATCAGGTATATCGCATCACCTGAATTAAAACCTTCACGATTTGCAGAATCTTCTTCGCGTGACAACAGGTTAAAATAAACTGAATCCACCAGCCGGCCTCCCTCCTTTAACCTTATTGAAAAGTTTCCTTCCCGGGCTTTATCTGAAATCAACAGGTCGACAAAAAGATAGTTTGGGTTCTGTACCTTATGGATATTTAAAATACGTATTCCTGCATAGTCAATTTCTACATCATATGCAGAAATCCCAACGCCATAAACCAAAAGCTGAACCTCAGGAACCTTCATGCCAATCCACCAACTTGACGGCTCCAGGCGCTTGATTATTACTGGCGGCCCTTTTTTTTCTAATGTATTCATTTTAAACCTTATGAATTCTAATTCCTGCTTTTTTCACATTAAGGCTAATTTACAAATTTCTCAATACACTGGTAGTAATAGGGTTTTTAAGGTAGTCAACCACAATAACAAAAGCCTGACAAGAGAAATACCTGCCAGGCTTTGGGAAATACATAAAACAATATCTAAAGCTAACTCAATTCTTTTTTATCAACTTAAACACCTTATAGCCATTACCATCACCAATAAGATGCACCAAATATACACCTGCAGGATAAGAACTGATATCTATTTGCGGGTTAGCATCTGTAACTTCTGTATAAAAAACCAAATTACCTGTGATGGTAGTTATTTTTAACTGCCTCAATGGTTTTTCACCTGTAAAAACAGTAAAGTGATCTGAAGTGGGATTAGGTGAAATATTAGCATCCTTAAAGTAAGTAGGATCGCCAATTGAGGTGTGTGGAATAAAACCATATAGTTTTTTTTGCGAATACAATTTGTATTCACCCGGATCAAGGGTTACAGTAATATCCACGTTGCTAACCTGAACACTATCTCCATTAAAATAATCGTACCACAAGCCTGCTGAACTAAAATTGGGCTTAATGGCCTTTGCTGTAAGGTCAAAGTTACCCACCAAACGCACATCAGACTCAGGATAATTCAACTCTATCCTTTTAGTTAATGCACTTGCATCCACAGCAAAATCAGTAGTTGAAAACACGGGTTCGGTTGTTTTAAGAAGATTCATTCTGCTATAAGTATCAAACAAGGCTTTACGTCCCTCGTCTTCATAATATTCCCATTTGATGGGTTTACGCCCTGTTCTGCCATTTTCGTTAATTGAAATATCGTACCCCAGCTCACCAAATTGCCAAATCATTTTTGGTCCGGGAATTGACAACAGGAATGCTGCCGCAGCACCTGATCTTTCCAAACCTGTTTTAAGTTCGGTTACATTATAACTGCCCGAAGATGCGCCATAGTTTTCATTTTTATACATCACACGCTCCTCATCATGGCTCTCCATATAGCTAACAATATGGGCATCATTCCAGCCCCTGTTTATATATGAAGCCCACGAAAAATCTGACTCACTGGCATATCCCATGGTAGTCTGACAAAAATTATGGTTGTGGTTACCCCATAACAAAATGCCATAGTTTGCCAGTTCTTTTTCTTCTGCATTATCAGCTAAATGCTCAAACGACACAACAGCATCAGGGTTTCGCTTCCATATTTCATCAGCCATGCGCTCTAATATAGTTATCCGCGAAGGATCAGGACCCATGGCCCACTCATCGCTGGCAATGGTAAACGGCGTATTTGAAAACCCTTTGGTAAAGTCGAACCTGAAACCATCTATTTTATATTCACTCATCCAAAAAGAGCAAATACTATCTACTAATTCTTCTGTATCCAGGCTTTCGTGGTTAAAATCATATCCCCAGCTCAAACTTGAGTTTTCAATATTTGAATCACGATTATACCAGGGATTGTTTGCCGCAGGCTTGCCTCCATCTAAATACATACGTGCAAAGGGCGACTGTCCGAATGAATGGTTTAGTACCATATCCATCAAGACAGCAAGCCCATTCTGGTGACACACATCAATAAACTCTTTATAATCGTTGGCTGTACCATAAGCTTTATCTGGCGCAAAATAGAAGGATGGATTATACCCCCAGCTATCATTGCCTTCAAACTCATTAAATGGCATTAGCTCAATAACATTTACACCCAATTCCTTAAAATAATTTATCGAATCCGTAACGGTCTTTATATCTCCATTTGCGGTCCAGTCCCTGATATGCAACTCATAAATAACCAGTTTTTCTACCTCGGGATTGGTAAAATCTGTAACCTGCCAATTATAATCTTCCTGATTTATCTTAAAAACAGAAGCTATCTCAGATGTATTATCATAAGGATAATCCATTAAGTCAGGATAAATACTTTCAGGGATATACTGGTCCAGGGGATCAAGGGTTTTATTGGTATAAGGATCTGCAATCCTGATTTCCCCATCAATATAAAACTGGAATGCATATTCGGTATCAGCATCTAACCCGTCAACAGTAAGCCAGTAATTATTTCCATCCCTTTTCATTAAATAATTGTTGGATGGTTGCCAATTGTTAAAGCTCCCTATCACGTGAACAAATTGTTTTTCCGGGGCATATAAAACAAACGACACTGAATGATCATTCACTACATTTACTCCCCTTTTTAATCCCGAAGGCATAACCTCTTCTGTAACTGCCTCACGAACATAGAAAGTAATACTTTTTTCCACTGTGCTGGTTCCATCCGAAGCTTCGGCTTTAAGTTCATAAGTACCAGGCAAACCTGCAGTAATATTTGCACTTAAGCTATTTCCGGCTACGACTCCCGCTTCTGTACCATCCACATATATTTTCACTTCTGTAGCATTGGTTGCCTCTACTTCAACTGGTATGGAAGCTCCCTGTTCAAAAACTGAATAAGCAGAAGGAGCAGCTATAGTTACAGTAAGATCAACAGTGCTAACATCCACAAAGATATCGCCTCCATCACTTGTTTTCCCTTCCTTGCTATTATCATGTGCCCTGAAAACAAAGGCCATTTGCTCTATCTTCTCTCCAGTGGGCACACCATAAAACTCCCTGATGGAAGTTGACATAGTGAGCGTATATTGATTATTCCCAACACTGGTTAATTTACATTCAGGCACATTAACACCCCAATCTGCTTTAACATATTTCCAGTCTGACGTTGATGTGCTCTGATCTGTAATAACACCTGTGTGAGCATAAATATCGCCTGTATAATCTATCAACCCCTGGTTACCCCCGGCGGCATCAAAAGTGATAGTAACCGATTGATTATCGTATGGAGGATTAGGATCTGTTGTTACTTGTGCCTTTAAACTCAACGCAGTAAAAAGCGCAACAATCACCAATGCTAAATTTCTCATCTTATATATCTTTTAAATACATTTTCTATTTTACACATCCGGAGACTTAAATTCCAACAGTATGCTATGGCATTACTCTACTAATAAAACCTTACCAGACAACGCCTCTAAAACCAACTCATTTCGGCTTACTTTTACACCTTTTATCAGATCTTTATATGTTTTAGACGGTTGTAAATTGTATGTTACAGACTCTTCTCCTGCATTTAAAACAACCAACACTTCTGTATCGTTCAGCTTTCGTAAATAGGCCAACAACTTTCCTTCAGCTTTAACAAACTCAATTGAGCCTTCTGCAAACACATCAATATTTTTGTTTCTAAGATCGGTCATTTGTTTGTAATAAGCATACAACTCCTCATTGAAACAGACTTCCACATATTCTTTTTCTTTATCCTGAATATTATTTTTATTTTCGGGATTAAATTGATATTCAGGCCACCATAGTGGTTTACGACAATCCGGGTCATCTCCACCCCACATGCCAAATTCATCGCCATTCCAAATCTGGGGTGCTCCAACACTTGTAAACTGGTGCATCAGGTAAAGCTTTACCCTTTGGTAAGTATCTTCATTGGGCTTGCTGGTTATATAATCAGGATCATCACTAGGCTTAGCCCTATACTTATACTTTCCCTTATTTGCAAAAGAGGTTAACAAGCGAGGCGAGTCATGTGTTGCCGCAACATTCATCATAGCCTGAGCTGTTTCTTCAGAAATCCTTCCCCATTGATATTTTAAACTATCCACAAATTGTTTTGCATCAATTTGATAATCATTTTTAGCAAAAAAACAACGTGCAGGACGATAAACCTGGTAATGCATCACAGCATCAAACACATCTCCACTCACATAGGGAACCGGGTTCATCATTTTCTCGGGCCATTCCTCCCACCATATTTCACCAACCAAATAGGCTTCAGGATTAATGGATTTTACATATTTCCGATAATCGCGCCAAAACCCCATAGGTATATGGTCCGCAACATCCAAACGGTAGCCATCCAACCCTTTGCTAACTTCTCCATCAGGAGCTAACCAGCGTTTGGTAACGGCAAAAACATGCTTTTTCACTTCCGGATGCAGATCGCCTTCGTATGGGTGGCCTGGCCTATGCCCTTCGGTTGCACCAACTTTTTTCAAAGCAGGAAGGCTTTGTATATTCAGCCACCCTTCGTAATTGAATTCATTTTCTTCGGTTGCCGGATCATCAAATGAATTAATGATATACCAATCTTTATATTTTGATTGTTCCTGGTTCTTTACAACATCCTTCCATGCCCAAAATTCAACGCCCGTATGGTTCCATGAGTAGTCGAGCACAACTTTGATATTTCTTTTATGTGCTTCTTCTATTACCTGAAGAAACATTTTGTCTGCGGCAGTCCATTTCCAGGTGGTGGGATCATCAGGAATTTCTGATGCAATGATTTCCATATCACCCCTTGGGTCGGGACCGAAAGTTACATCAATATGGCGGAAATTACGCGCATCATATTTATGCAAAGACGGGGCATCATTCAGCGGGTTAAAATAAATGGCTGTAATGCCTAATTCTTTAAGGTAGTCAAGTTTGTTTAGCACCCCTTGCAAATCGCCTCCATATCGACGAAGCTGAAGGTTTGCATAAAAGTCCTGCACATCTTTTTGCGCCCATTCCTCATCCTGGTACCATTCCTGAGTCCAGGGAGTTACTGACCAGTTTTCGGGTGTATCGATAAAATTTGAGGATGCATACATTGTTTCCGGGGTTGGGTCGTTTGTTGGATCACCATTATTAAACCGCTCCACAAATATTTGATACCAAATTACATCTTTTGCCCATTGGGGAGGAGAAGACACACTGGCGTTGTCATGGTTTTTATGTGAAGAATCATGGCACGAAGCAAGTATTAAAATTAACAATAAACAAAGGTAAAAGGGCTTCATATGCAATATTTATTAAAAAAAGCCGCCACTATGGGCGGCTTAAAAATTATTTTGAAATACTAATTATTCAAACACTCCTGTTTCGGTACTAAAGTTCAATTTAACTTGTTGTCCTGTTAAAATAGGTGCTGCAGCCTGATCATTACCGGCACCCCTGTACTCAATTCCTCCAGGGTATACATTAAACTCAGCTTGCCACCAGTCAACTGCACTTCCGCTTTCATTAGTCAATGTAGTTGCTGTTACGTACATCCTTGCATTATCATCAGCAACGGCTGCCGGAGAAACTAATATTTTGTTATCTGCTGCATCCGGGGTAAATAAGAATACTCCACCATCCCAATTTCCAAAAGCATTACCCTGAGCATAAATAACCGGATCTGTAATTTGGATAGTATTGGTTAACAAATTCACTACAACCATCTTATAACCTGCCGCTGCTATTGGTATATCATCACCACCTTTATTCCAAACACCTTCAGCATCGGCATTATCACCAGTTTTTCCAAATTGACCTCCGTCCCATGCTTTAGCAGAATTAAACTTCATTGCTGCTCCAGCCTCGAACCAGGCAATTTTCCAGAAAAGGTGTGGGTTACTATGAACCGGAATCATTTCGACAGCATTATCCCAGCTCCAACCAACAAAACTACCAATCATATACAGGTTTGTTGGATATTCTGGAAGTGCTTCAATTGCATATACGCCTTTGTTCAGATCTAAAGTAATTGTATAGCCTTTATCTCCTCCATCGAATTTAATATCGTTATTCTTTCCCTTTGGAGCTAATATTCCTGAGTTACCTTCTGAATCCGCATCTGCCCAATCCAGTCCTTCCCAATTTTGCTGATTTATGAATTTCAAAGCAGCTCCATCTTTAAGGGTCACTTCAATTGAATAAACGCCTTCTGATTTACGGGTCATTTCTGGTGATGTTCCTGGACTCCATGCCGGATCAACTGCATTATAATCTCCAACAAGGTAAATATTTGGATAGTCACTAACGTAGCTATCATAAGCTGCAATAGTTAAATTACTATTTACAAAATCTGCAGTAACAACATACCATCCTGTTTCACCGGTAAACTTAAAGTTACCATCGTCGTCTCCGGCATCAGCTATATTATCAGAAAGTGTAGCAAATTTACCAAAGTTATAATCAAACCCACTGCTTTCTTTCGCATCTGAGAACTGGAAAACTCCATCTTTAGTCAGTTTCAAATACTTTGTAAATACATCATCTTTACCATAAGCTGCAAGGCCATCTGTTACTTCTGCCACAACTGTAGCAGATCCATATATATATAATTCCTCTGGCACGGCAACATCCAGGTAAGGGGTTACTTTCATAGTAAACGAATCTGAATACAAATCATCAAGATCTTCGTTTGCCGCAGCTCTGATCCTAACTTCCAGCTCAACCTTTACGGCTGGAGCATATCGGTCAGAAATCAAAGTATTTAAATCACCCACAACAATTGAAGTAGATGTCTCTGCTACCCTGTCAAATTCCAAAGCATCAGCAAAACCATTACCGGGAGCATCTACTTGAACATAGTATCTTACACCAATAGGATCGGCGTAGGTAGCTGCAGTCCAGCTTAAATCTACAACAGTTTCTTTTTCATTCTTTTTGGCAAGAACAAGATCTATATCCTGGGAAACATCTGCAAGAACCGGCGCAGTTCCTTGAACTGGCGCAGTTACATTTGGCGTATCAAAATCATCTTCACAAGAGAAAAAGAGTACAGCCAATAATGATATAAATAAATATTTTAGATTCTTCATTGTTATTTCATTTTACCAGTTTGATTAATAAAGTCAAGCTCTATTGTTTGCGTACCACCGCTAATACTAACTCTTTCCTGATCTCCACCATCAGCTCTGTATTCAATTTTTCCATCAAGGAATATAAACTCAGCATGCCACCAGTCACTTGCAGAAATATATGGATGAGTAACATGAAGCCTTAGCTCTCCACCTAATAAGCTTTTAGTTAGATACATCGTTTTATTTTCAGCATCCAACTGAAACTTATTTTCTTCAACAACAGAACTTGTTGGCCATCCCCCTACATTATCACCACAGATGTATACGTTAGCAGGTTCTATCAATAATTTATTGTTAGCCAAATCTACACCAACCGTATAATATCCTGCAGTTCCGGGAACAGGAATATCTTCTCCTCTATTATCAACAGTTCCTAGCGTATATTCACCACTAACAGGATCCCCTACTTTACCAATAACACCCTTATAATCAACATCAGAACAGATCTTAAATGTTCCTGTTGCTTCCATCCATACAATCATCCAATTATCATCAGGCTCACTATGGACTTTATTTAACCTCAATTTATTATTCTGCGCAATACGTCCTACTCCGTCACCAAATAAGTAAAGCGTATTTGGCGCAAATAAAATATCCAAATAAGGGGTAGTTTTAAAGTTTACAACAGAAGAATATAATGTATCAACTCCTTCTAAAGAATTAGTCACCACCCTTGCATATACATCAGCTTCCTCATCAACAGGCAGCAATAACGATTCTGTTAGAAATTCATTAAGAGCACCCACCGAAAATGTAAAAGCGTCGTCAGATGCATCCACATCAAAAGTTACAGGATCTGAAAAATCAGATGCTGTTGAAAACTGAAGTGTATGTGTAACAACCAGGTCTACCCCATAATAAGCAGGCGTATACGCCACTTCGATAGATTCTGTTTTTGTAGCTTTTGATATGGCCAAAGTTTCACCAAAACCCATAATATTGGTAGCTGGAGTGTACTTTGACTCATTCAATTTTAAAATATCATCATCCTCGCACGAAAAAATGCTTAATGCAAGAAATAATATTAATATGTATTGTATATTTTTCATATTGTTTCTTTTAAAATCTATTAATAACCTGTGATATTTGATAGATTTGGATTGGCATTAATATCCGACGAAGGAATAGGGAACACATTGTATTTTGCGTTGGTTGACTGACCGTTAGCAACAGCCCCTTTCCATGGCCATACATAATCGCCACCTGTTAATTTACCAAATCGAACCAAGTCTGTTCTTCTGTGACATTCCCAGTATAGCTCACGCCCTCTTTCGTCAAGAATAAAATCCAGTGTTAAATCAGCTTCATCAATATTACCTGATTCATCTCCATAGGCTCTTTCTCTTAATTGGTTAACATAGCCCACTGCTGTTGCCATATCACCTCCTGTTCCACCACGCACTACAGCCTCGGCATAGGCTAAATAAAAGTCTGCCAATCGGTACAATGGAAAATCTGTATCAGGAAATGATAAACTTGAACCAACTTCACCTGTTGAAGTAATATTTTTAAACTTACGCAATGCATACCCATGTCTGAAGTTGAAAATATCTTCTATTTCATATTCCTGACCTTCTGTATAAAACATCCCCCTCACATCTGTTCCTGTAAGATCAGGGAAAAGGTTTACAAAAGCTTTGGTGGTTCTGTTTCCACCCCAACCTCCGTCAATTCCGGATTCGCTTGCAGGCATATCTCCTCCAACAGTTGAGTGAAGTATAAATGTCATACCTCCCCAGGATTGAGTGTTGTTGCCATCTGATGTAATAGGAAAAATAATTTCGTTGGTTCTTAGATGGTTATCTGCTAAGAACAGATTTTCATAATCTGACTCTAAAGAATAACCTCCTCCAATAATTTTATTACAATAAGTAATCGCTTCTGTATATTTAGAAGTACCAATATATACTTCTGCATTTAAATACATTTTAGCCAGGATAGCCCAGGCCAAACCTTTATCAGCCCTACCATATTCATTAGTTCCGGGAGCAGCTAAATCTTCTTCAATAGTAGTCAGCTCAGTCTCTATATAATCAAATATCTTTTGTTGGGTAGCCATCTCCGGAAAGAAAAACGAACCGATTTCATCTTCCTCGGTAACAAATGGCCCACGTCCAAACATATCCAGCAAATGGTAATAACTTAAAGCCCTTAAAGCTCTGGCTTCAGTACTAAACGCTTCATACTCCGATTGCCCTTCAGTCAGTTTAATCAGATTATTACAATAAGCTATTTGAAGAGTAATACGATAATACATAGCAGTAACAAACTCATTTGAACTAGTCCAGTCCTGATCATGCAAATCTCTCAGGTTACCATCATTCCAGGCACAAATAGCCTCATCCGTAGGCAACTCCTGATGATTCCAAAGTAATCTTAGGTAAGATGAAAATCCACCATTAATACTACTTATGTCAGGTTCTCCATCTACGCCAGTCTGACCACCTAAAATCAACCCTGCATAACATTTTGCCAAAAGCTCTTTATATGATTCGGCATCAGTCAAAACATTCTCTGCAGTTTTTATATCCTCATCCAGAGGTAAGGTGTCCAAATCATCAGTACACGATGCAAATGCAAATAATAAAGCAAATGCAATGATGATATAATTTGTTTTATAATATTTCTTATTCATAATCAAAACACTTATCAATTAAAAATTCACATTTAATCCAAACAAGAAAGTTCTTGGTCTTGGATACACATCATTGTCAATCCCACCGTTTACTTCAGGATCTAATCCACTATAATCGGTTATCACAAAAGCATTTTGAACTGTAGTAAATGCTCTGGCATGAAGGTCAAAACCTAAAAGAGGTTTCAATAATTTAGTAAAATTATAACCCAGGGTTATATTATCTATTTTTAAGAATGATGCATCTTCAAGAAAATAGTCTGAATATTGTTGGGCCGTTTCAAACTTCGATTTGTTAATTTCAGACGGCATATTGGTTAAATATTCATTTACAGTCATTTCCTGATAACGGCCTCCTACAATAACGTTGTTGTAAATTTGCCCGCCAATGCCTATTCTACCATTAAAGCCAAAATCAAAGTCTTTATATTTAAGGTTTGATGAAAAACCTATATTATAATCCTGTGCAGGATCCTCAGCGTAGTATTTATCGGCTGTAGTAATTTGCCCATCTTTATTTCTATCCACATAAAGGCCTTCAATTGGCTTTCCGTTAGAATTATACACCTGCTCGTATACGTAGAATGTATTTAATGGATGTCCTACTGCATTGATCTGAATAGTATTACCAACACCAACCCCACTAATATCACCAGTTTCAACTCCTCTGTAATCAGGATCATCGTAATTTGTTAAACGGGTAATTTCATTATTGTTATACGCCAGGTTAAAACCAACTTCCCAAAACAAATCTTTCTTTTCCAACAGGATTGCATTAACAGAGAATTCAAATCCGTTGTTTTCCAAATCACCTACGTTGGTCAATAACCTGTCGGTAAAGTTTGTTCCTGCCGGAACCGGGATAGTGTTTAACAGATCTTCAGTTTTACGTTTATAGATGTCAAACGTACCGTAAATTCTGTTATTAATAAATCCATAATCAATACCGGCATTGTATGTAGTTGTTTTTTCCCATTGTAACCCGGCATCGTATCCATCAGGTCTTATCAAGGTATAATATTGATTTCCGAACTGATATTGTGTTCTTGAGTCACTTAACCTGTAAGTTCCCATATATGGATAATCACCACTATTTAGCTCTTGCTGACCGGTTATACCATAACTTAAACGAACTTTTACATTACTAATGGCATCAATATTTTTAAGAAAAGTTTCTTCACTTGCCCGCCATGCCAACGCTGCCGAAGGGAAAGTTCCCCATCTGTTATCTTCATGGAATCTTGAAGAACCATCTTTACGTACTGTTGCTGTTAAAATATACTTGTCCTTAAATGTATAGTTAGCTCTACCAAAGAAAGAAACTAGGTAGTTCTCTGTTTCATCTTCAGAATCTTCTATAGCAGTATTAAACCTGTCAACCTCATAAGCTGTAGCCTTCGACCAGAAATGTTGCCATTCATATCCACCCATTACATTAATTTTACTTTTTAGGGATGGAAGCTCTTTATCATAAGTAAGATAAAAATCCAGCAATTCATTCTTTTTCTCCTGCGTATAGTCTCTATCCACACCTGTTGAAGAAGCTCTAACCCACGAAGCATCCAAATCTGTATTCACCTCACCATCACTGTCTGAATAGTCGTAACCCAACTTCACGCTTGCTTTTAATTCCGGAAGGAAATGCAATTTATAATCAGCTTGAAAGTCGGCAATGATCCTTGATACATCAGAAATATCTTCTCTTTGTTGCAATTGTGCCACCGGGTTTCTTGTACCGTTTACATTCCGGGAACCATCACCCATTAACCAGGTTGTATATCCTCCATATATTCCTGTATTGTTAAAAACAGATTGTGTAGGATCAAAACGTAAAGCATTTCCAATCGCACCCCTATCTGCAAATTGATTTTCAACGGCCATGTATTTGGCACCTAAATTTATTTTTAAGTGTTCATCAAAAAAGCTGGGATTAATATTTAAAGTCCCTGTTGTCCTTTGCATTTCAGAGGTCTGTAAAATACCGTTTTGGTCAGTATATCCTGCTGAAACCCGGAATGGGATATCTTTGAATGAACCAGAAACACCAATATTGTGCTCTTGTCCGGTTGCATCTCTGTATATTTCATCCTGCCAATCTGTTGAAGCATCTCCCAATAAGTCTGGATTTACAGAAGAATTGGTTAGCGCCCTCTCATTTACTAAAGTACGATACTCATCTGCACTTAAAACATCTATGGTCTCTTTAATCTTGCCGATTGAGAATTTAGTGTCATAGGTAACTTTAACCTTTTGCCCTGCAGACCCCTTTTTAGTTGTAATAAGGATTACACCATTGGAAGCACGTGATCCATAAATTGCAGTTGCCGATGCGTCTTTTAATACAGTAAATGTTTCAATATCATTTGGGTTCAATGAGCTTAACACATTGCTCATTCCATCGATAGCCCGATTATCCAAAGGCATCCCGTCAATTACAATCAACGGATCATTACTTGCCGACATTGAAGAACCTCCACGGATTCTAATGGTCGCTTCAGAACCGGGGGCACCCCCATCACTAACAATTTGTACACCGGCAATCTTACCCACAATAAGATCCTGAGGAGATGTTGTAGAACCCTGGTTAAAATCATCCGACTTTACCGTAAAAACAGATCCTGTAGCATCCTCTTTTCTTACCTGACCATAACCTACAACGACAACCTCATCCATCCCAATCACATCTGGAACTAAGGCCACATTCAATTCTTTTTGGTCATTTAATGCAATTTCCTGAGTAACATAACCAATAAAAGAGAAAATCAGAATATCTCCCGCATTGGCTTTTAAAGTATATGTACCATCCGGAGTTGTGATTGTACCTGTAGTTGTATTTTTTATTGCAACTGTAACACCTGGCAATACATCACCGGTGTTTGAGTCGGTAACAACACCGGAAAGTGTCATCTCTTGCGCAAACGAGAGGCTTGTTAGCATAAACAAACCTGCCAGCAGCAGAATGACTTTGTTAAAATTCAATGATTTAATCATAAAACTAAAGATTTAACAGTTTAAAAACTTGTTTAATTTTCTTAAATAAATTTTTTGTGGACTTTTTAAGGATTTTATAATACAACAACCACCTAACTCTTTATTTGCAGCCGTTTTTACTTTAAATGGACATTACAAATCTACATGAAAAAAGCATACGGATTATACATTTATTAACATAGAGCTATGTAAAGTTGACATTTTTTAACGCAAACGACGTCGCAAACGTTTGCGACGTCGTTTGCAAAAAACAAGTATGTTGTACAACATGTTTTTACGATTTTGTAAATACCCGAAAAGCAAAACTTTTTATGGTCTGGAGGAAATAAAAACATCATTTTTTAGAAGATTTTAACTAAAAAACACTTTTTTTGATGCGGTAATTGTATCTTTAAAATGTGGGGTACTAATAAAAAAACGCTATTATATTGTAATTATTCCTATGGCTCACCAGGTTACGATTAAAGACATTGCTAAAATTTTGGGAATTTCTGCCTCTACTGTTTCCAGGGCATTAAAAGATCACCCTGATATTAGTCCCAAAACCAAAAGAATGGTTCAGGCATTTGCTCAAAAAGTAAATTATCGTCCCAATGCACTGGCTTTAAACCTGCGCAGGAGCAAAACCAACACCATTGGGATTATTATCCCGGAAATTGTTCACCACTTTTTTTCATCAGTAATATCTGGCATTGAAAAAGTAGCCTATGCAGCGGGATACAATGTTATGATTTGCCAATCGAACGAAGATTACAATCGCGAGGTAATTGATGCACAAGCTCTTTTAGACAATCGTGTTGATGGAGTGCTAATGTCACTTAGTAAAACCACGTTCGATCATGACCATATCCGGAACCTTATCGACCATGGCATCCCTGTTGTTTTTTTCGATAGGGCACCTAATGAAATTGAGGCCGACAAAGTATTTATTGATGACTTTATGGGAGCAAAAATTGCCACCCACCATTTAATTGCAACCGGATGCCGTAACATATTACATCTGGCAGCACCATCACACCTTCTGATTGGGCAACGCAGAAGAGACGGGTATATCAAAGCCCTTGAGGAAAATGGCATTCAGTTTAATCCTGACTTTATAATAAAATGTGACACCCGGGATGATGTATTTGCCAACGCTGGCAAGATATTACAACTAGCGAATCAAATAGATGGCATATTCACTGTAAACGATTCTACTGCAATAGCCACCATGCAGGTTTTAATGAAAAATGGAATCAGGATTCCTGAACATATCTCTGTAATTGGATTTGGAGATGGCCCCAACGCCAACATTTGTTATCCCCCATTATCTACTGTAGAACAAAAAGGAACCGAAATTGGAAAAGAAGCCACACAATTATTATTAAACCAAATTGAAAATACAGAGGATATATATAAACCTACCACAAAAACAATTACCCCGGTATTGCGAATCAGGGAATCTACTCTGATGTAGAATTAGAGTTTAGCTTTTATCATATAGCTCATAGCTTATGGCATATAGCACGGATGCCACTTTAGGCCACTGAGCATTTCGCCACAGCCAATTTGATGCAAATCATAATCCTCTTGGCCCAATGGGTTTATTCAATGCCATCAAAACTCCCCCAACACTCTTCTCATTTCTCATCAACCATCACCAATGACATATTGACCATTGACCAATGAACCAATGACCAAAGACTAACAAAACCATTTTTGCAAACGGTTGCAGAACAAACATGAAAAATACTTATCATTTTTTTAAACTTTTTTATAGGCATTCCGCAAACGGTTGCAAAAAGAGAACAAAACGTAATCAGGCGCAAACACAACAAGTTAAGCGTTTCAATATATTTGTTTTTTATTTCTTTTATGTTGTATATTTGCTAACGGATTTTTAAAGGACTATTTTATCAACAACCAAGCTAATACCTTAAGTTGCTATTCTGTTTTACTCACACCTGGACATTTGATGAGTGATAAAAATTGTACACCCATCAAACATTTACAATGCATATTTATTATTAATATATTTAATGTATTACTATAAGTATTTACCTAAAATTGTTTTTTGATCATGAAGAAGATGCCTCATCTTTCATTTTGGCAAATCTGGAATGTAAGTTTCGGTTTTTTGGGGATTCAAATGGGTTTTGCACTGCAAAGCGCCAATGTAAGCCGGATATTGTCAAATTTAGGAGCAGACCTGCATGCCCTGCCACTATTTTGGATTGCAGCTCCTTTAATGGGACTGATCGTTCAACCTATTGTTGGCTCGGCAAGCGACCGTACATGGAACAGACTAGGCAGAAGAAGCCCTTATATTTTGGGAGGAGCAATAATAGCAGCCCTTGCAATGTTTTTAATGCCCAATGCCTCAATAGTAGTTTCCATTATGCCGGTGCTTCTATTTGGTTTGCTCATGTTTGCCTTAATGGATGGCTCTTTCAATATCACCATGCAGCCATTTAGAGCCTTGGTTGCCGACATGACACCGGAGGAGCAACGTAACGTTGGTTATTCAACTCAAAGTTTCCTTATCAATGCAGGTGCCGTGTTAGGATCCATCTTGCCTTTTCTTCTTACAAATTCATTAGGCATAGCCAACACAGCACCTGAAGGTCAGGTACCTGCTTCGGTAATCTGGTCGTTCTACATTGGAGGAAGTGCCTTGTTGCTATCTGTAATCTGGACTGTAGTAAAAACCAAAGAATACCCTCCGGAAGAATATGCAGCATATAAAGGATTGGATGTAAAAGCTGAAATAGATCCTCAATACAAGGGATTCTTCGGGTTCTTCAGGTTATTGAAAATAACCCCAAAAACAATGATACAATTGGCAGTAGTACAATTTTTCAGCTGGTTTGCATTGTATATTATGTGGGTCTACACCACTCCAGCTGTATCTCAACACGTATGGGGATGCGAGATTGGCGACAGTGCCTCTCAGGCAGCTCAGGATGCCGGCGACTGGATTGGGATTCTTTTTGCAGGATACAGCCTGTTTGCAGCCATATTTTCGGTATTCATGAGTAAAATAGCCACAAAAATAGGAAGAAAAACAGTATACAGTATAGCACTGCTTATAGGCGGAATTGCCTACTGCTCCACCTTTTTGTTTGAAGGAGGAGAAATGATGCATGTCAACCTGCTATTTACTCAGGTTGATGTTCCATCTAGCGCCGTACTGTGGATGTTTCCTATGATAGGGGTGGGTATAGCCTGGGCTGCTGTATTGGCCATGCCGTATGCCATCCTATCCGAATCATTGCCAGCTGATAAAATGGGCGTATTCATGGGCATCTTCAATTTTACTATTGCAGGGCCTCAAATATTAAGTGGACTGGTAGCTGGTTCGGTACTCAGATTCTTTTTTGGAGGAGAAGCAATTTATATGCTAGTTGTGGCCGGTGTAAGTATGTTCCTCGGCGCCATCTCAGTCATCTTTGTTAAACCTTCAAAATCTAACTAAACGATTAATTAACATTGAAGTAATCCATAAACAAGATACTTCATGTAACGTTGATTTAAAAAAAACATTTACAAAATTTCAAACAACATGGGTAAAATAAAAGCATGTCTCTTCGACTTGGACGGGGTAATTGTTGATACAGCCAAATACCATTATATAGCCTGGAAAGAGCTGGCAAACGAAATGGGATTTGATTTTACAGTTGAAGATAACGAAAGATTGAAAGGGGTTAGCAGAATGACTTCCCTTGATATCCTATTGTCGATTGGCAATGTGGAAAAAAGCGAAGAGGAAAAGCTTGAATTGGCCACTAAAAAGAACGAAAATTACCTATCATATATTCTAAAAATGGGACCAGAGGAAATCCTCCCGGGAACTAAAGAGTTTTTAGAGCAGCTAAAAAAAGAAGGCGTCAAAATAGCTTTGGGCTCAGCCAGCAAAAATGCCATGACAATCTTAAACAGGCTGGAGCTTACATCCTACTTTGATGCGATTATTGACGGAACCAAAGTTTCAAACGCAAAACCTGACCCGGAAGTGTTTTTAAAAGGAGCAGAAGCCCTAAATGTAAGCCCCGGGGAATGTGTGGTTTTTGAAGATGCCGAAGCCGGTGTTGAAGCTGCTATTGCAGGAGGGATGAAATGCATCGGTATTGGAAATGCAGAAATTTTGCGGAAAGCAGATTTTGTAGTTGATGGACTTCATAAAATGAACATTGCCATGCTTGAAGGACTTAACAACTAAAACTTAAACAACGACATTATGAAGAAATATTTGAAATATGACGAATGGTGTGTAATTGAAGATGGATTTGATCCTGCAAACCACCAGGCATCCGAAAGTATATTCAGCATTGGTAATGGCAAAATGGGTCAAAGAGCCAACTTTGAAGAAAAATATACCGGGGACAGTTTACAGGGCAGCTATATAGCTGGCGTTTACTATCCTGATAAAACAAGAGTTGGCTGGTGGAAAAACGGCTATCCCGAATACTTTGCCAAAGTATTGAATTCCCCAAACTGGATCGGAATCAATGTAAACATAGATGGCTTTGAACTGGACCTCAACACATGCAAAATTGACAGTTTTACACGCACCCTTAATATGAAAGAGGGCTTTTTGCAACGAGAATTTGGGGCAACCCTGAATGATGGCAAAAAGGTACTGGTTAAAACCAGGCGATTTGTTTCCATGGCAGATACTGAAAACGGAGCGATCAGATATTCTGTTACACCCATAAATTTTAGTGGAAAGATAAGCTTTACTCCTTATATTGATGGTGACATTGTAAATGAGGACTCCAACTACGACGAACAGTTTTGGAATGTTCTTGATGTACAGGCTGCCGAAGGCTTTGCCTATTTGGAATCCCAGACAAAGAAATCTGATTTTCGTTGTGGTTTTGCAATGAAATACTTGATAAAACTAAATGAGAAACCTCAAAAAACAAATGCAGAGGTAGTTCAATTAAATAAATGGGTAGGCAATAAGGTTGAGTTGGAAGTAAAAGAAGGAGAAACCGCATCTATTGAAAAATACGTTGGCGTAACTTCATCTTTAAACTACACTACCGGTGAGCTTAAATCAAAAGCCGAAGAATTGGCCTCTTATGCCTGTCACAAAGGTTTTGATCAGATGTTTGAGGACCACAGGTCAAAATGGGCCGAAAAATGGGTTCATAGCGACATCAAAATCAAAGGGGATGTGGCTGCCCAACAAGGAATCCGTTTCAATATCTTCCATCTAAACCAGACTTACACAGGAGAGGATGAAAGACTGAATGTGGGCCCCAAAGGTTTTACAGGAGAAAAGTATGGTGGAACAACCTATTGGGACACTGAAGCCTATTGCGTTCCTTTCTTCCTGATGACAGCTCCTTCTGAAGTTACCCGTCAGTTATTAATTTACCGGTACAAACACCTTCCCAGGGCTATTGAAAACGCCGCAAAACTAGGATTCAAAGATGGTGCCGCCCTTTATCCAATGGTAACAGCAAACGGCGAAGAATGCCACAACGAGTGGGAAATCACATTTGAAGAAATACACCGCAACGGGGCTATTGCCTTTGCCATCCATAATTACATCCGCCACACCGGAGACAAAAAATATCTTGAAGAATATGGCTTAGAGGTATTGGTTGGTATTTCAAGGTTCTGGAGCCAAAGGATTACATTTTCTGAAGCACGACAAAAATATGTTATGCTTGGGGTTACGGGTCCAAACGAATATGAAAACAACATTAACAACAACTGGTACACCAACAAAATGGCTACCTGGTGTTTAAAATACACCCAGGAGGCACTAGCTCATGTTAAGTCGGCAGCACCTGCAAGGTATGATGAACTTGTTGCAAAAATGAGCTTTAAGGAGGAAGAAACCAACAGGTGGCAAGATATAGTTGACCGGATGCATTTTCCTTACAATGAAGAATTAAAGGTATTTATGCAACAGGATGGCTTTATGGACAAGGAGCAGGTAATGGCCGATGACCTTGATCCGGCAGAGCGCCCCATAAACCAGCATTGGTCGTGGGACAGGATCCTTAGATCAAACTTTATAAAGCAGGCTGATACCCTTCAAGGTATTTATGTGCTGGAAGAAGAATTTTCTGACGAAGAAATTGAAAGAAACTTCAATTTCTATGAACCACGTACGGTTCACGAATCATCCTTATCTCCATGCGTTCATTCTGTTATGGCTGCCAAAATAGGAAGAACAGAAAAGGCTTATGAAATGTATTTGCGAACCTCAAGGCTTGACCTTGACGACTATAATGCCGAAGTTCATGAAGGTTTACACATTACCAGTATGGCAGGAACCTGGATGAGCATTGTTGAAGGATTTGGTGGCAAAAGAGCCTATGACGAAAAGCTGTATTTGACCCCCACCATCCCCAACGAATGGGAGGAGTATGCATTCCGCATTACTTTTAAGGGAAAAGACTTAGAAGTAAGAGTCAATGCCAAAGAGGTTGAAATCATCTCTCATGCAACACTGCCGGCAGAACTGTTTGTATATGGAAAGCCTGTTATGGTAGAACCAAAAAAGTCAATTACTATTTCCCGATAATGAATTGATTATCCAATCAACCCTTAAAGCACCGCAATATTTGTGGTGCTTTTTTGGTACCTTAAGAATAAGGTTCCAATCTCGAAATAAGGAATCGATCTATTAAGTTTCTGCAAGAAAACTCATGATTCCTACGCTCACTCCTTTGATTCCTCCCGTTTGATCGGGACAAGGGGTGAGCGTAGGGATACTATAAAACAGGAGTTTTCTTACAAATATTAAATACCTGCTATTTCTTTTATATCACAAATTATTTTTTGAGCAAGTTCTTCTGCTTCGGTAGCTGAAGGTGCCTCAGAATAAATGCGGATAATTGGTTCTGTATTTGATTTACGCAGATGAACCCATCTGTCTGGAAAATCAATTTTTACACCATCAATATCATTAACTTGTTCGTTGCTGTATTTATCCTTCATATCACATAAAATTTTGTCAACATCCAACTCTGGCGTTAGCTCAATTTTATTTTTAGAAATGAAATATTCAGGATATGATGCCCTCAATTCTGAACAGGTTTTCCCTGATTTAGCAAGGTGAGTCAGAAACAAACCAATACCAACCAAAGCGTCTCTTCCGTAATGTGATGCAGGATAGATAATTCCTCCATTTCCTTCTCCTCCAATAACGGCATTGGTTTCTTTCATCTTGCTTACTACGTTAACTTCACCCACTGCCGAAGCTGTATAATTTCCACCGTGATTTTCAGTTACGTCTCTTAAAGCTCTTGTGGATGAAAGGTTTGATACGGTGTTCCCTTTTTGCTGGCTCAGGATGTAATCAGAAACGGCAACCAGTGTGTATTCCTCGCCAAACATACTGCCGTCTTCGTTTACAATTGCCAACCTGTCTACATCAGGGTCCACAACAAAACCAACATCTGCTTTCTTATCTTTAATCAGTGCTGAAATTTCAGTCAGGTTTTCCGGAAGAGGTTCAGGGTTGTGTGGGAATTCGCCATTGGGCTCGCAGTACAACTCAATTACCTCCTTTACTCCAAGCGCTTTGAGCAGGGGAGGCAAATAAGTTCCTCCAACGGAGTTAACACAGTCGATAGCAACAGTAAAGCCTGCGTTTTTTATTGTATCTATATCTACAAGATCCAGATCACAAACGTGATCTACGTGCTTTTGTACATAAGTATCATTTTCAATAACTGATCCCAAATCATCAACTTGCGAAAAATTGAAATCTTCTCTTTCCGCTATGTCTAAAATTTCTTCGCCATCAGCTCCGCTTAAGAATTCGCCTTTGCTGTTTAGCAGTTTTAAAGCGTTCCATTGCTTGGGGTTATGACTGGCAGTTAATATGATTCCGCCATCTGCTTTTTCCATTGTTACAGCCAGCTCAGTTGTTGGGGTAGTTGCCAATCCAAGGTTTATAACATTAACCCCGCAGCCCATTAAGGTACCAACAACAATCTTGTCAACCATAGGCCCCGAAATACGGGCATCTCTGCCTACAACAACCGTTATATTTTCTTTTTGTGCGTTGTTTTTTGCCCAGGATGCATAAGCGGCAGTAAATTTAACAACGTCTAACGGACTTAAGCCTTCTCCGGGTACTCCTCCGATAGTTCCGCGGATACCAGATATTGATTTGATTAGTGTCATAATATATTATACTTATTTGTACGTTTCTTAATTATATAAATTCTTTTTATTTCATGATTCCTGCTTTCAGGAATGTTATTTCCTTTTGTGTGAGAAAACGCCATTTCCCTCTGGGGACATCCTTTTTGGTTAAACCTGAAAAATATACCCTGTCGAGTTTTATTACTTCGTAGCCCAGATGTTTGAATATCCGCCTGACAATCCGGTTTTTTCCGGAATGAATTTCGATACCAACTTCAAGTGGATTTTCTTTCACCAAACTTAATTTATCCGATTTGATAAAACCATCTTCCAGCTCAAAACCGGTTTCAATTTTTTTCAAATCTTCCTTTGAGATGGGCTTATCGAGAAAGGCATGGTATATTTTGCGGTGTTCGTGACTTGGGTGTGTTAACCTTTTGGCTAAATCCCCGTCGTTTGTTAACAGCAATACCCCTGTTGTCATTTTATCCAATCTTCCAACCGGGTAGATACGCTCGGTACACGCATTTTTTACAATATCAATAACAGTTCGCTTGGCATGTGGGTCGCTCAATGTAGTAACACAATCTTTGGGTTTGTTCAATAGTACATAAACCAGTTTTTCTGCATTCAACACTTTGCCTTCGTAAATAACCTCATCGTTTAATTTTACCATGGAACCTACCAGTGTAACCACTTCACCATTTACCTTAATCAGGCCTTCAGCAATTAACCTGTCTGCTTCTCTTCTGCTACAAACTCCGGCGTTTGCAATGAATTTGTTTAAACGTATTTGGTCTTTCTCTTTTGTTTGTGAAGGTGGTGTGGGAATGTTTTCTTTAATAGCTGTTTGCTTCTTGCTTTGAAAAGGACGGCCTTTTCTGTGTTTCTTCTGACTCTTATCGTTCATAATACATCCCTGTGAATTTGCTGCAAATGTCTGAAATATATTTTAAAACACCGAAAAAGAAGTGATTAATTTACCGTACTATCAATACTGCCCGTATTAAACTGTGTAGTAATTGTGTCTCCTTTTTTTAGCATGGAGGAATCTTTTACGGCCTTGCCGTTTATATATGTAATGGAATAGCCTTTGCTCAATATATTATGTGGATCAACAAGTTTGTTTGTTTTTTCCATTAGGTTTAATTGTGACTTTTTACCCGATAAAAAGAGTTTTAAATCGGAGGATAGTTGGTGGGGAATCTGTTTTAGTTCAATTCTTTCCCTGGCTATTTTTCCCAGACTTCCGGATTTGATTTTTTCACTCACCAGTGAAATGTGGGTCAGTTTACTGTTAATGTAAGTGTTGGATAAAGAACTGAGTTTGTGGGCAAAGCGGTTGAGTTCCGATTTTCGGTGAATAATAGAGTTGTTTACCAGTGGTTTAAAGCGATTTGAAGACCGTTCAAAAAGGAGCTTGTACCCGGATAATATTTCTCGTGTAGATGAAACCACATTATCTTTAAGGAAGTGAAGCTGATCGTCAAAAGAAGAAACCAACTCCAGGATGTGTTCTGCAACTGCAGTAGGAGTTTTTAGCCGGGTGTGGGCCACGTAGTCAACCACCGTTTCGTCCCTTTCGTGTCCAATGCCCGAAAAAACCGGGAGAGGGAATTGTGCAATGTTATATGCGATCCAGTAATTGTCGAAACACATCAGGTCGGAGGTTGATCCGCCACCCCTGATAATTACAACCAGATCAAAAAAATCTTCGTATTCATAAATCCGGTCAAGGGCTGCAGTAACAGAGGCTTCTGTTTGTTCGCCCTGCATGATGGCAGAAAATAGTTTGATATAAAACTTATAGCCAAAACTGTTGTTGTTTAACTGGTTGCAAAAATCTTCGTATCCAGCAGCAGTAGGCGAAGAGATGACTGCAATTTTTTGTGGAACCAATGGAACCTCTAGCTCCTTGTTCATATCAATAACCCCTTCTTCACTTAGTTTATTCAGGATGGCCTGTTTCTTTTGAGCCATATCTCCCAATGTATAATTGGGGTCAATATCTCTTATGTTCAGGCTGAAACCATAAACCTCCTGAAAATCTATGCTGGCCCTGAGTAATACTTTAATTCCTGAAGTCAGGTTCTGTCCTGTAGCCTGAAAAAAGTAGGGCTTGAGCATCCTGTACGTATAAGCCCATATGTTGGCCCTGCACTTGGCTATGATTTGTTCTGTTTTTTCGTCTTTTTCAATCAGCTCCAAATAGCAATGGCCGTTCCGTACCTCCCGTATCTCACTTATTTCTGCAACAACCCAATAGGTTTCAGCAAAGGCTTCATGCACCTTTTTTTTTATCATTGAGTTTAACTGAAATAAGGATAGTGAAGATTCGTTCATTGCTATTCTTTAAAAAGTTTGTATGTGTATTTTCCCGAAGATTCGATGATTTCAAGTATGTAAATGCCATGCGGGAGATCATTTAATCCGTCAAAGGTGATTTTTTGCTGGCCATTTGTGTTTTTCCTGCTCACCACATTGCCTGTAACGTCATAAATTGTAAGTACAGCCTTGCCCAAAGGGTTGGCTAACTTTATAATGTGGAGTTGGCTTGAAAATGGATTTGGGAATACTTGTAAATTATCTTTATCGTTTGTGCGGATGGCATTATCTAAATTTGCTGCAGCAAAGAAATCAGGAATGCCATATCCAAACCTGTTGTCCGGGCTGGTGTACTTGTTTCCCGATTGCCTGATCAGGTTAAGCACCTCCTGGTTTGAAAGGTTTTGGTTGGTTTGCCATAAACATGCTGCTAACCCGGCTGCTACCGGAGAAGAGAAGCTGGTTCCATTCCCCCTTGTTATTAAATCGCTTGTGCTTTGAATTGCATTAAGATACCCCATGGCACAAACATCTGGTTTTACCCTTCCGTCGGATGATGGACCATAGCTGCTAAAATTGGCTACTATGCTGTCTGGTTGAATGGCACCCACAGCCATAACGTGCTCCCCATCTGATGGGGTTATGATGTATTTCCAATCCAATACACCTTCGTTACCTGCACTGCAAACCACCAACATTCCTTTTGAAAAGGCTATTTCGGCTCCTTTTACACAGGTGGTTGACTGGCCATCCATGTCCGAATATGAATAATTAAAAGAGGCATCGTCAAATTCATAATAGCCCAGGGAAGAGTTTATTACATCAACGCCTGCACTATCCGCATATTCTGCTGCTATTACCCAATTATATTCTTCAATTGGATATTCACTCCTGTTGTCCTCCGATCTTAATAAAAGGTATTTTGCATCAGGGGCTGTTCCTTTATATTCATTTTCAATAAACCCTGCCATAATGGACAGTACAGCCGTTCCGTGGGTGTAATATGAATTGTATATATCGCTGCCTGGCTCTACAAAATCAATAGCTCCGGTAATTTGGTTGTTGCTCCATAAGTGTGTAAATGAAGATAAGGTGTTTACGTTTCCAAATCCATTGTCGATGACGGCAATATACATTCCTTCGCCCTGATAGCCTTCCTGATGAAGTAAATGTCCGTTTACCGTTTGGGTTTGATCCAGGGCTAAGCCATAGGTTTCTGTAGCACTCTTTAAGAATGTATTAATGGGCTGATCCGGGAATTTTTGAATGGTTTTCCCGCTTGTTGATTTCCATATCAATTGGGCCTTTGAAATAAACGATACCCTATCGATGGTATCGATCAGGGTAGTATTGTATGTTTCAATGATGGCTCCGTTTAACCATTTGGAAGGCCAGAGAATATGGACTCCCATTTTTTTTAAGCTATCAAGATAGAATGTAGATACAGGTAAATCTTCCTCTGAAAGTGCAATATTGTATTTTGTTCTTCTTTCGATTGCTTTAGTGGATAGAAATTCTTCAGGGGCTGACAATGTAAATTCATTGTTTGCTTTATCAGTAAAAGAAACAAAATACTTTTGGGCATTTAATTCGGAATAAACCAATGCCAAAAGTAGCGTAACAATATTTGCAATATAACTTTTCAAGTTCCTTTATAATACTGATTGCCTTGCAAAGACAAATTATCGGTTAATTACCCCTCATATAAGAATCCGGGTCGTGGCGGAACTCTTCCGGATCTTTCAGTCGCCCTTTGTTTTTCTCAAATTCTTCAAACAGTTTTTGTTGTTTTTCATCAAACTCCTCGGTGTTGAGTGTTTTACCTTCTTTATATTCAATTTTGTATAACAAGTTTCCGGTAGGGGTAAATACTAACCAGGTTCCTTCTTCTTTCCCGTTTAAAAACTGTCCCTGAATTTCAGTTTTTCCATTGTCGAAATACACCATGTATGGTCCTTCAATATGGCCTTTAGAATGGGCTGCTTTTAATTTGATGTTGCCGGATTCGTGAAATTTATTCCAAACTCCATCCTTAACATCTTCTTTCCACTCCAGTTCTTCTGCTTTTTTACCATTACGGAAATAGTAGGTAGTGATCCCATTTTTCTTCCCCATGTTGTAATGCTCGGTAGAATAAAGTTTGTTTTCTTTTGAAAAGAAATCCCACTTACCATCTTTAATTTTTCCAAAGTACCGGCCTCTGGAGGTTAGCTTCCCATCTTCAGAGTACATTTCAGTATCGCCATATTCTCCTTTATCATCATACCTGATTATAACCTTTTTGTTGCCATTGTTATAAAACCTTTTTAATTCGCCAATGGGCTTATCATCTTTAAAAGTTACGGAATAGGCAATTTTGCCGTTGTTATATCTTTTTTCCCAATAGCCTTGTTTTAGTCCCTGACTATCTTTTTGGTTGATTTTACCGGGGGCATTTTGTGTTGTAACTGATTTGTTAGAGGGTACTTTGTTGCCAAATACATCAAGTTCCTGAGCTTGAATTGTACTTATGCTTAACCCTAATGTTATAATAAGTGCTGTAATTTTCATTGTATTTGCTGATGTTTTTACAGTCACAAATTTAATAAGACTTATAGATAATCAAGTCTATTTAAGCAGTAAAATTATACATGATATCAGGGTAATTACCAAGGTTGACTTCTTAAATAATAAGGATGGTATCTTACTGTTTAGTTTTTTACCTATAAAAGTGCCCAAAAATAGAACAGGGGTAAAAAGCAGAACAAGGTGTAACGATTCCATGGTGATCAATCCGGCTATGGCATAACCTATTATTGCAATAGAAGCAGTGGCGATGTTAAACCATGAAAAAATAACGCGGAATTGTTGATTGCTTACCTTGGCCGCGTTTAAAAATATGGCCAGTGGAGGTCCACCTACAGAGGTGCAACCTGCCAAAAGGCCAATAATTGCTCCTATAACCGGATAGGAAAAGTCCGGTATTTTAATAGAAGTCTTTAATCTAAAGAAGGAAAGTCCGGTTAGGGTAATAAATATTAAGCTTATGGAATGTGTCAGGCTATCTGCTGTAAGGTGTTTTAAAATCAGTACCCCAAACAAAGTAAATACCGATGCTGTGGCTATCATGTATCTGGCTTTGCGGGGTACTAAATTCAAATCCTTCTTTTGAAGGATAATTATAGTTGATGAAATAAAGTTACATATTACAATTACAGGAATAATATCTGATGGTGCATACCATAAGAGCAAGGGAGGTAATGCAACCAGAGCAAAACCAAATCCGGTAATTCCTTTTATAAGGCTGGCAAGAGTTATGATGCAAATAATCCATAATGTTGTCATTGCCTAGTTGGTTGAGGTTAAATATAACAGCGATGAACCTCCAATAATTGCCCAAAGCAAAATGCCAAAAACAAAACTTTTAACGCCCGCTTTTTTAGCTTCTTTTATCGACATCTCAGAGCCAATCAGGAATAAGGCAACCACCATTCCCCTTTTTCCCAACCATTTTATATGGGCAAAACCTTCCTGGTATTGGGGCAAAAAGTGAGCAATAATTATAGCAACCACAAACAGTACAATGAAAAAAGGGAATTTAAATGCTTTTTTGTCGTTGTTTTTTTGGGTGATTGCAATAATGATGGCTAATGGAATAATCCATAAAGCCCTTATTAGTTTTACGGTTGTTGCAATTTCCAGGGCCTCTTTACCGTAACTGGCTCCAGCACCAACAACAGAGCTGGTGTCGTGTATGGCAATGGCAGCCCAATGTCCAAAGGTTTCCTGGCTGAGGTTAAAATAATGGCCTATAGACGGGAATACAAGCAAGGCTATGGCGTTTAAAATAAACACTACAATCAGTGAAAATGAAACCTGGTGGTTTCGGGCATTCAGAACATTTGATATGGCCGCAATGGCGCTTCCACCGCATATTGCAGTACCTGCCGATATTAGAAGTCCTGTTTTTGCTTCGATTTTAAATAACCGGGTCAGGAAATATCCGGCAAGCATAACTGTTATTACCGATATTGCCGTTTCAAAAAAAGCACTCTGCGAAGTATTAACTACCTGGGTCAGGTTCATGCCAAATCCCATTAATACAATAGATGCTTTTAAGCTAAGTGAGGTGTGTTGAGAGAAAACTTTGCTTTTAAGTCCTGCCAACGAAAATGCAATGCCCATGATTAATGCAAAAGCCGGAGATAGCATTGGCATAAAGCAAAAGGCTATCGCAATAATGTAGGCTGCTTGTATTTGACGTGGATTTAATTGCATCAGTTTTGTTTCTTAAATTTTACAGAAGCAAAAATAGCCTGATGCAATAACTAAAGCAAATACAAAAAAGTTATACAATATAATTAAAAGTTATGAGCATTTAAGAAATTGATAAATAGTTGCGCACTATAGGTAGGATTCCCTTTTCGAAGGGCTATCCGGAATTTTCGGTCTATCTTTAGTTTTGGGACGTTGATTTTGACAATTTGTTTCAGCTCCACTTCTTTACTGATGGATTTTTCGGAAACCAGGGCTGCACCATTAAAATCGGTTAAAAAGTTTTTGATTGCCTCGGTACTTCCCAAATGGATTACAATATTAAGATCTTCAAAATCCACTTTATTTTCGAGTAATGATTTTTTTATCACTTCAAGCGTACCAGAGCCTCTCTCTCTAAGAACAAGGGGGATATTGGCCAGGTCGGAAATGGCAATTTGCTTGCGTTTTGAATATACGCTGTTAGAACCGGTAACCACAACGATTTCATCGGGCATAAAATCAGAATATTGTAATTCCTGCATGGATGAAGAACCCTCTATTAAGGCAATATCAATTTGTTCGTTGATTAGTTTTTGTTGAATTTCGTATGAGTTTCCACTTAATAGATGCAGGTCTATTTTTGGGTATTTTTTATAAAAAGATGCGAGCGCCTCCGGGATCACATACTGCGAAATGGTTGAGCTGGCCCCGATCCTCAAGGTTCCCTTAAAGGTGTCGTTTAGCCTGCCCAGTTCAAATTCGAGTTCTTCATACTGGTGTTTTATTTTTTTTAGGTATTCATAATTGAGCTTCCCTGCCTTTGTTAAATAAATACGGTTGCCTTTTCTTTCAAACAGGGTACTCTTTAATCTGGATTCCAGCTCCTTGATGTGTTTTGTAACAGCCGGTTGACTGATAAACATTTCTTCTGCTGCTTTTGAGAAGCTCAAGTTTTCTGCTACCGATAAAAATACCCTGTCCCTAAAATCCATAATCAGTATAAAGTTCTGGTGTTTGTAGAATAATTAGCTTATAAATTTTTCTTTAGATAATCGCTCATCATCTGGTATAAGTGCATCCGTGTGTTTCCGCCATAAATACCATGGTTTCTGTTGGGGTATGCAAACATATCAAATTGCTTGTTGGCCTGAATCAGTTGTTCAATGTATTCAACCGTGTTTTGAAAATGAACATTGTCATCGGCCATGCCATGGATAATAAACAAACGCCCGGTCAGGTTGTCAGCCATGTTAATGGGCGAATTTTCGTCGTAACCTTTGGGGTTTTCCTGTGGTTTGCGCATGAAACGTTCTGTATAAACACTGTCGTAATAACGCCAGTTGGTAACAGGGGCAACCGCAATACCTACCTTAAAAATTCCGTTGGCTTTGCTTAAACAGCTACAGCTCATAAAGCCACCATAGCTCCAGCCCCAAATCCCGATTCTTGATGCATCGGTATAGTTAAGTGAGCCCAGGTATCTGGCGCCTTCAATCTGGTCGTTCGACTCAATTTGTCCCAGTTTCATGTAGGTGCACTTTCTGAATTCTTCGCCGCGTGCGCCGGTTCCCCTTGGATCGATACAGGCTACAAGATAGCCTTGCGATGCCAGGTATTGTTCCCAGCCAACAGACCATTCATCCAAAACTTCTTGAGAGTTTGGTCCACTGTATTGGGTCATTAAAACCGGGTATTTATTGTTTGTATCAAAATCAAGAGGTTTAACCATCCATCCATTTAACTCAACACCTTGGGATGTAGTAAAAGTGAAGAATTCTTTTGGGGAAATACGGAACTGAGAAACGGTTTCTTTCAGGCTTGCATTGTCCTGAAGGGTTCTGATATATTTCCCGCTTTGCGTATGTAGTGTGTATTGTGGTGGTGTACTGGTGTTTGAAAACGTATTGATGAAGTATTTAAATCCGGTACTGAAATCGGCACTGTGCATCCCGGTTTTGCTTGTGAGTTTATAGTCCTTTTTGCCATCAATGCTCACGGCGTAAACTTCTCTTTGGGTTGACGATACTTTAGCGGCCTGATAGTACAATAGTTTCTTGTTTTCATCGTACCCGTAAAAATCAGTTACATCCCATTCTCCTTTGGTGAGTTGCCTGACTTTCATTCCTGCCATAGTATAAAGGTGGATGTGGTTGTAACCATCCATTTCGCTAACGTATATAAAATATTTACCGTCATTTGAAAATGTAAGGTCGTTAAGAATCTCTACATCTAAGTAGTAATCGTTTCTGTGGGTAAATACACTTTGGGCAATGGCTGTAGCCGTGTTGGCAATAAGCAAATCGAATTGGTTTTGTAACCGGTTAAGCTTTAAGATGCCAAGTTTGCCGGGTTCCTGTGTCCATTTGATCCGTGGCAGATAATAATCTCCCTCTTCAATCTTCATGGTTTTGGTTGTCCTGTTTTTTATGTGGAAAACCTTTACCGAAACTTTTGCATTTTCCTCTCCGGCTTTAGGGTATTTAAAATTGTATTCGCCAGGATATAAAGCGTATTCATTGTGGGTAGGGTTGCTGCCTTTGTACACCGGGAATGAAAATTTTTTAACGTTGGTTTCATCAAATCGTACATAGGCCAACTCGGTACTATTGGGCGACCACGCAGTAGCTTTGTTATATTCAAATTCCTCTTCGTAAACCCAATCCGGAACACCATTGATAATTTTGTTGAACTCACCATCTTTGGTCACTCTTGTTTCGGTATCAAACTTAATTTTATAGATGTACACATCGTTGTTTTTTACAAAAGAAACCATCTCTCCATCAGGCGAAAATTCTGCAGCTTGTTGCTTGTCTCCTTCCGATAAAGGTTTTATTTCTTTGCGTTTAATGTCGTAAACAAAAAAATTGGCTTTAAATGTTCGCCTGTACACCATTTCCTGATTTGTGTATACTAATATTTTGGTGTTGGTACTGTTTATTTCATAATCCTGAATGTGTTGGATAGGACAATCTTTAATGTTGGCTATATCAAACAGGGTGGCAACTTTTTTACCCGAAGAATAAGCATATTTATTGATCTGTGTCCCTTTTTCCAAAGTAGTGTAATGTATCCCATCAGCCATCGACTTTGATTTGTTAATACCTCTGGCTGCAAAGGTTCCGAACTTATTCAGGTCTTCTAGCGAAACAGTTTTTGTTTGTGCAAATGTATTTAGGGGAATAAGCAAGGCTAGGAAAACGAATATTTTTTTCATTGTTTTTTTGTTTTTGATTGAGTGGTGCATATGTTGCATTCTTGATATTTCTTGGTCAATTATTTTACAGCCAACAAATCTAACAATATCTGATGAACATGAGAAATTTTTGAGAGATCAACAAAAGAAAGTGGTTTTGCAACCTGTTTATGCCTCTGAAACCCGCGACAGGACAGGAGAAAGTGGTGCAGACGATAAGAAAGTAATGCAGCTTCACTATATTTTTATGCAGGACGAGAAAATTATTATGCAGGACAGAAAGAAACTCGTGCAGGGCGTTAAGAAACCCGTGCAAGGCGGGGAGAATATCATGCAAGATGTGAAAAAACTTGCGCAGGATGGCAGAAAGTGATGCAATTTCAATAAGGAACCGATCTTATTTACAAGGTGCTTATAAAGATCGGATCCTATTGGTTATCTGCTATAGGCTACCGGCTATAAGCTATCAGCCATAAGCTACTCGCTCTCTGTAATTCCCTAAAATAGCTTGACAGGTTTTACATTAACTTCTTGAAGAGACCACAAACATAGATTTTATTCCTGAATAGTCAAATTAAAACTAGAATAATCCCTAAAACGCATATTGAAGAAATTATAATTACTGATATCAAATACTTACATATATGAAACACTGATTAAATCTTCATTAAACCAACTTATCCCTGTTTTGCTCTACGTTTGTTTTGTTTCTTACTTTTTTTTCGAACATTGTTTTTGTTATGCCCTGCTTAAGCAGACAAGATATTTAGTACAAGAATTTTTAGTAAAACACTACCCGAGGGATGAGGTGCACTCTGCCCTTTGCTCTCTGCTATTGTCAGATTTGCAAAATAAGGAACCGATCTTATTTACAAGGCGCCAATAAAGATCGGATCCCATTGGCTATCGGCTATCAGCTATAAGCTATTCGCTATAAGCTACCACCTCACTTCCCATCTCCGCAAATAATAGATTTAACGGTGTAAAGCATAATCTTCAAATCCACTACCAGCGTCCTGTTTTCCAAATACATGGTATCATACTTCAAACGTTCTATCATCTGTTCAATATTTTCTGCATAACCATACTTTACCATACCCCACGAAGTTATTCCGGGCTTAACCAGAAACTGCTGGGCATAATGCGGCACCCTGGCAACCAGTTGGTCAACAAAATACTTTCGTTCCGGACGCGGCCCTACCAACGACATATCCCCCAGAATGACATTATACAACTGGGGCAGCTCGTCCAAATGCCACTTACGGAGATATCTGCCAAAAGGAGTAATTCTGGGGTCGTTATTTGATGACAAGGCAGGACCATTTTCCTCTGCGTCAATGTACATTGATCTGAACTTATACATCTTAAAAGGCCTTTTATCCTTTCCAATGCGCTCTTGCTTATAAAAAACCGGTCCTGGCGAGGATAACCTGACACCCAATGCCAGCAAAACAAACACCGGCGATAAAAAAATCATCCCTCCCCAGGCAAACACATAGTCAATAGTAGTTTTTAACGCCCGCTGATACACGGGCATCTGGTTACGCGAAATAGAGATATAAGGCAAAAATTCAATATTAGCTGTCTTCAAGGTTCCTTCAATTATATGGTCTAAATCTGTTAATAACTTTATTAAACATGGCTTGCTGCGCAATTCATTAATAGCGCTGTTAACTTCATGATGGCTTGCATTTTCAAGAACAATCAAGGCTTCATCAAACGAATTTTCCTTAACAATTTGGGACATCTCTGATAATGTTCCCAAACAAGGTACAAATCCCGACAGGTCATTTCCCTTATCCATATCTTGGGCCACATACCCAATATATCTAAAACTTGATTTATTCTTTGATTCATGATAGTTTTTGATAATCTCCAGGGCTTTTTCCTGATTCCCTATTAAAATCCCCAAATAACCGATTTTTCCTTTGTGCAATTTATATTGATGCACCCACACAAGAATCATCTTTAATGCAAATACACTTCCAAAGACTATGATAAAATAGCGTACTGACATTTCCAGATGAATATCCCCAATCCCCAATTCACTCACACTTACTAATCCAAAAAACAACAAAAGGGTAATAAAAAATACGGAAACAAGGGTGGGTCCCAAAAGTTGCATCCCCGATCTTCGTGCCACATTGTAGTAATTACCAGCCAGGTAAAAAACACCCATCCAAACCAATACCATTACAAACAAAAATAAGGGCGGGGCAAATGGTAATGCTTCCTGTGGCAAAACCAACCTGTAAATCTCATGATAGTTCAGCTTATAGTTATTCACAAAAAACACATGCGCCAACACTATCGCCAGTACATCTGACACCAGATGCCAATATATTATTTTCTTTTCGTTAATTCTTCTTGGGGCTCTTTCTTCAACCATATACATTCTCTTGCAAGTTAAAATAACGCTTTTAATCCTTAATTATTTTAGAAGATGATTATTTTTACATCCTATTTAAAATGAATATGGATACATTTAGACATAAAGGCCTACGAAACAGATTAGTGCAGGAGATAGCTCAAAAAGGGATTACTTGTAATAAAGTTTTGAGAGCCATTGGAAATGTACCGCGACATATGTTTTTTGAAAGCAGCTTTATCCAATTTGCCTATCAGGACAAAGCCTTTCCTATTGGTGCAGGGCAAACCATTTCACAACCTTTTACTGTTGCTTTTCAAACCCAATTGCTAAATATAAAACGGGGAGACCGAATTTTAGAAGTGGGCACAGGTTCGGGCTACCAGGCCGCAGTACTAGTAGAAATGGGTGCTAAAGTTTTTTCCATAGAAAGGCAACGTGAGCTATACTTAAAAAGCAGCAAGTTGCTACCTCAAATGGGGTACCAGCTAAGTTTCTTTTTAGGCGATGGATACAAAGGCCTGCCCCAGTTTGCCCCTTTTGATGGGATTATTATTACTGCCGGCGCCCCGGACATCCCGGAAGAGTTGCTACTGCAACTGGCAATTGGGGCTTCGATGATTATTCCCGTTGGAAGAAAAACTCAAACAATGATCAGGGTAACCAGGGTTTCTGAAACAGAATTTAGTCAGGAAGACTTTGGCAAGTTTGAATTTGTACCCATGCTCAAAGGGGTTGTTAAGTAGCGGAGAGCAGAGGGCGAAGAGCAAAGGGCGGAGAGCTAACCGGATCCGATCTTTATAAGCACCTTGCAAATAAGATCGGTTCCGTATTGTGGAAGTCTGACGATAGCGGAGAGCAGAGGGCAAAGAGCGGAGGGCAGAGGGCGAAGAGCTAGCAGGATCCGATCTTTATAAGCAACCTGTAAATAAGATCGGTTCCGTATTGTGGGAAATAAAATCGGTTCCGTATTGTGGAAATGAAGTATAACAAAACAATGCAAAACATTCATATAAAGTCAATAACGTAATAAAATCAAGGAAACTATGCTTAAAGTACATACATTAATTTATAGCCCCTGGCAGGAAAACACTTATGTTGTGGCTGCCGAAAATGGAGACTGCATCATCATCGACCCCGGTTGCCTGACTGCCGAGGAACAACAACACCTTGTCACTTTCCTGTCACAAAACAGCTTAACACCCAAAAGACTACTCAACACCCACCTTCACCTTGACCATGTATTTGGAAACAGATATGTATGCGAAAGGTTTAACTTAGGTGCAGAAGCGCACAAAGGGGATGAGTTCTGGATTGAACAAACAGTGCCTTATGCAGCTCAAATGGGCATGCAGCTGGACCAGAATCCCCCGGCTTTAAAAGGTTACCTTGAACACAACCAGGAAATAGAGTTTGGTGGAACTACCATCAAGGTTCTGCATGTTCCGGGTCATTCTCCGGGAGGAATAGTGCTATACTGCGAAGAGGATAATTTTGTAATTGCCGGAGATGTCATTTTCCGTGAAAGCATTGGTCGCGCCGATTTACCGGGTGGCGACTTTGATACCCTGATCAATGGCATCAAGGAACATCTTTTGTCGCTTCCGGATGATGTGGTGGTATATTCAGGACATGGCCCTTCAACAACTATTGGGCACGAAAGAAACCACAACCCATTTTTCTAGCAATTCTTTATTTAACAGATCGTTAGATTTTAGATAAGAGATAAGAGACTTAGTTGCAAGATGCTTAAAATCAGATTTTTACCTAGCTTAAGTTGATTTTATTAAGCATCTCATAATCTAACACTTATAAAAAACTAACGAACTATTGTATTATGATGCAACAAATAAAACTTTTCTTTACGGCATTAATGTTCTTAACACGGATTCCAGCCCCAAAGTGGGTTGGTTATTCCCAAAGCAATATCAATAAATGCAACCGATACTTTCCCCTGGTTGGATTAATTGTTGGGGGCACGGGAGCACTGGTATATTATCTGTCGTCATTTATTTTCCCTTTGCATATATCTGTTGTGCTGTCAATGATAGCGACCATTTTATTGACCGGTGGTTTTCATGAGGATGGGTTTGCCGATACTTGTGATGGGTTTGGCGGTGGATGGAACAAGGAAAAAATCCTCCTCATCATGAAGGACTCCCGGGTTGGTGCTTATGGTATGATAGGAACGATATTATTATTGCTTTTAAAGTTTTTAGCTGTTTCTTCGGTAGAGCAGGATCTTATCATCCCCGCCATTATTTCAGCCCATGCCATCAGCCGCATGTTTGCGGTTTCTACAATGTACACCCTAGAATATGTGCGTGAGGATGAAACCAGCAAATCAAAACCAGTAACAAAAAATATTACATTTTCCGATCAGTCAATTGCAATTATTACAGGGCTTGCCTCATTACTTATATTCAGGAACTGGATGGTTTACTTGTGCATCATCCCTTTACTAATCACCAAACTTTGGCTCGAAAGGTATTTTAAAAAATGGATTGGTGGTTACGTGGGGGATTGTTTGGGCACGGTGCAACAAGTAACAGAAGTTATTTTTTATTTGAGTATTATTGCCCTAACTTAACCACAAAGAACACTAAGGAATTTTCACAATGAACACTAAGATAAATACAATAGCAAATGATATTGAAAGTGTATATAAACAACTCTTGAATGCGTCATTTGAGATTCATAAGTCACTTGGGCCTGGTTTATTGGAGAATGCTTATGAAGAATGTCTTGTTTATGAGCTAAAAAACAGGGGTATTAAGGTTGAAAGACAAAAAGGATTGCCGCTAATATATAAAGATGTTCAACTTGAGACCGGATATAGAATAGATTTATTAGTAGAAGATGAAATTGTCGTTGAATTAAAAGTTTGCGAGTCCTTAACTGATGTGCACTTAGCTCAGATACTAACCTACATGAAACTTTCAGAATGCAAACTAGGTCTATTAATCAATTTTAATGTAAAATACTTAAAACAAGGAATCAAAAGAGTTATACTATAGCTCTTTGCGTACTTTGTGAAAACTCCTTCGTGCTCTTTGTGGTTTTAAAAATATGAAACAACTTTATATTATTCGACATACAACTCCAGATGTAACACCTGGTATCTGCTACGGGATTTCTGATCTTGATGTAAACGGGTCTTTTGATGAAGAAGCCGCGGTTATTAATAAGCTATTAAAAGAGGTTAATCCTTCTTCTATCTATTCAAGCCCTTTAATCAGATGCGATAAATTGGCTCAAAAGCTTTTCCCTGATAGTGTAATCAATTATGATGTTAGACTAAAAGAACTAGACTTTGGAGACTGGGAAATGCAGCCATGGGCCAGTATAGATAAAAACACGATGGACAAATGGGCAAACAATTTCATGAACCAAAGTCCCCCCAATGGAGAAACCTTTCATCAGCTATATAATCGCTGCTTGCAAAGCTTTAATGATATTGAAAAACAGACTACAAAAGGCGAAACTGTGGCAATAGTATCGCATTCAGGTGTAATACGAAGCTTGCTCATGAGATATCTTGAAATTCCTGCCGATAAAATTTTCTCACTTCAGTTGAACTATGGTTGTGTTATTAAAATAACTTTGCATTCCACAGATTATAATCAAGTAGAGTTTTTATAATACTAACCTCAAAGCACACAAAGAAAATTTCACAAAGAACACAAAACGAATATTGATAATATTGAATACAAAATTATTTTTGAATTAAAATAGTTAAATTTTAATTCTTTGTGTTCTTCGTGAAACCTACATAGTGCCCTTTGTGGTAAAACTGTAAAGATTAACAAACATGAAGCTAACATTTATAACAGGCGGCCAACGATCAGGAAAAAGCTCTTTTGCCCAGGATCTGGCCCTTAAAAACAGTTCACGACCGGTTTACCTGGCCACTTCGCGTATCTGGGACGATGAACACAAAAAACGCATAGACCGCCATAAAGCAGACAGGGACCATAGATGGGAAAATATTGAAGAAGAAAAATACCTCTCAACACATTCTTATAACGGCAAAGTGGTGCTAGTTGACTGCATCACCCTTTGGCTTACCAACTTTTTCTTCGACAACAAAAGCGATATTGATACTTCATTAAACGAAGCAAAAAAAGAATTTGAGAAGTTGGTACTTCAAGATGCCCATTTTATTATTGTTTCAAATGAAATTGGTTTAGGTGGCATGCCCGAAAACGAAATACAAAGAAAGTTCACTGATCTTCAGGGATGGATGAACCAATACATTGCTGCAAAAGCCAACGAAGTTTTTATGATGGTAAGCGGAATCCCCATGAAAGTGAAGTAGGGGGTTGTTTTGCGGAGGGCTATTAGCTTATAGCCGATAGCGGAGAGCTGAGAGCTATTAGGATCCGATCTTTATTAGCGCCTTGTACGTAAGATCGGTTCCTTATTATACTGAGAGCAAAGAGCACAGAGCAGAGAGCTGAGAGCGAAGAGCGAAGAGCTATTAGAATCCGATCTTTATCAGAAGTACATAAGATCGGTTCCTTACCAAGAATATTAAATTACCAATAATCTTCAGATGATGTTAGATTCACTAAAGGCAAAATGCCCTAACAGCCATTCTCAATCCTTAAAAACCTCAGACATATCAACATACAAATCCTCAAACACATTTACCTTCACTTTGTCATCCTGAGTATATTTTTTTACAAATTGATATTTTCCCTTGTCATCCAATAGAAATACATCCAACAAATGCTCACCTGGATAAACCATCCAATATTCCCTTACCCCTTGCTCCTCGTACAAATCAAATTTTATGGTTGCATCCTTGGCTCCTGTTGTTGGTGATAAAATTTCAATAATAAAATCCGGAGCCCCAACGCAGCCCCTGTCATCCAGCTTTGATTTATCACAAATAACACAAATATCAGGTTGCACCACAGTATAAGTATTATCATCACCACCTTCTTTTGGAAACCTGACATCAAAAGGGGCTGTATATACTTCACAACTCCTATTATTCAGATAATTTCCAATTTGAAGAGACAATTTAAATGATGCTTTCTGATGCCTTCTTGTTGGCGCAGGTGTCATCCTAAAAATACGGCCTCTAATCAACTCCAAATGTTCCTGAAACTGCCAGGTAAGGTACTCCGCATAAGAATACTTTTTATTTAAATCCAATTGCGACAAAGAAGTAATCATGGCAACACGTTTTATTGTTATTCCAAAAATAATAAAAAAAACCCACACCCATAAATGAAAAAAGTCCCGCCGGTGCACCAGCGAGACTTTCCAATCTTTAACCAAACCTAACCCTAAACTATGAGTTAATACAAAGAAGCAACATTTTATTCGATTATACAAATATTTTGCAAATTTTTTATCGTAATTATTTAAATAAAACAAAAGTTCCAGAATAATCACCCTCAACTCACCCACTCTCTACTATCTATTATTCAATATACTACACCAAATACAACCTACTATAATACTCTACAACTAAACCATTAGACTTTTTAAATCCACAAACAATATGATAAAACAATCATTAGTATATCGTAGTACTTTTACCCCCCTTGTTGCTCTCTATAGGTTTTAATTATACTAAACAGCACTACAAGTCGCCGGTATTTGCGCGTTTAAAATAGGTAATCAGAGACTTCCGTGTAAGGCAGCCTTTATTATTTTGCTTCTTAACCTTTATAAACTGCGACAAAAACTCCAATATGGGTTTCATGTCGGTATTTCCTTTTAATGAAATATAACCGTTGCTTATTGCGGCATGAATACTCTTTACAAATTCCTTGGGGTTATGTGTCCATTCAATATACCCATCAAACCTGGAACTTTTCTTTTTATTTAGCTTTGCAACCTGATAAACTAATTCCTTAAAATAGGTTACACTTTTGGGCACAAACGAATTCTCCTGTTTTAAAAGCAATTTAGCTTCCTCATATTCGTGCTTTACAAAGCATAATTCTTCGTGCATCACTTCACTATTGTCAACATCAACAGTCTCATTTAAAATATTGATGTAGGCTGAACGGTAAAACTCGTGATTTCCCGCCATGGTGAGTCCGGCAAGTATTATGGGTCTTACCTTATACCATTCCTTAAAATCAGAACAAGCGCTTAACCTTTTGTTTACAGCCATCAATTTTCCGGTAAGGTATTCTTCTTCCTGTTGGGTTACCGGCTCCCTGTTTAAATCCTTATAAAGTTCGGTTACAACAGGAAACAACATTGATGATCCGGGAACCTTATTGATAAGCTCTTTATATTCATCTAAAGCATTTAAAAATGCATTATGGTTTCCATAATACGAAATCGTTTTTATCCACTTATACGAACGCAAGCGGGCAAGCGCTTCATTAACTTTACGAGGCTGGCTCGAAAACCTGGGCAATAGTTTAACGACGGAATAGTTTTTCAGAGTGGATAAGAAACCGGAAAACATAAACGAAGCTTTGATTAAAACTCCAGAAATCATTAAATAAAAGTTTGTATCCTGTAAAAAACTCTGATACTCTACAGGTGATAAGTTTGTTGGAAAATGCCATGGCTTTACACTTAATTTTTCCTTGACTGTAAGTAAATTATCGATATAACACCGGGCTTTTTTAATCACGTGCTTTAAAGAACCCTTCCCTATCAGCTTATTAAAGTTAGACTCAATGCCGTTGTACATTTTTTCGCAATCAATATTTATAGAGTCTTTAATATTGGTATTTTTCCAGTTGATCGATTTTCTGAAAATCACATCATCTGTAATGGTATGAATAGTTGCAAACATGACGTTGAGGTTTTATAGGTTAATAATTATATTCATCTTTAAATTAGCTATTATCCCAAACTATTCAAAACTTTTAACTTTCTGTTAACATTTTCGAATGAAAAAGGTAGGAAGGAGGAAAGGTGGGATAGTGGGGTGGTAATATAAACTTTAGACCAACGAAATAATTTAGATAGAACACAAAAAATCCCGGATGCTTTTAATGAACACCCGGGATTAATAAAAGACTACTTCCATATATTTATTCCTGCTAAAAATCTATTTTTCTAACTACGGCATTATTACAGTGCCTACATGGATACTGTTGCTTACACGCATAGACCCATCATTGGCCATAAAGGCTAAGTAGCAATGAATTTCTGCGCCTGTTGGTGCATCCGGCAAGTATAAACTCGCTGCCCCCTGGCCTCTGGTAAAGTCATTTATTGAAAACTCAGGGTATACTCCTGCGGCTATGGCAACAATAATAACACCGTTTGAATCATACTTACCCTTTGCATTCTCATTCTCACCCCAGGTATAAATAATCTGACCATCTACTATTGATACACCCTTTGTTGAAGGGGGTCTTAGAGATCCTAGCGAAAGCACCAGACTATTTAAGTCAATCTTAAAGTCAGGATTTTCACCAGTCATAGCATATTTCATCAGTTCGGATAAGGCCGCATTCTTTGGAGAGCGTTTAAAATCTTGCTGTCTAAAACCTACGTCCACCACTGGATACAACGGTTGCAAAAACTTAGCTGCTACCCTAAATTTGGTTCTTTGTGCAATTTGCCTGGCACTACCTTTTTTATTTGACAGCTTTGGTAAGGCTTTCATATAACTTATCCCTTTCCATGTGCTACCTACAGTGCTGCCAATTTTCCCTAAAAATTCTCCGTTTATTCCTCTATTATATTTTCCCATGATTTCTAGTTTTTGTAACCCACCCTGCTTTTGATCAGAAAACAGAATGGATCGGATTAAACAATGCATCGGCCGACTCTTTTTCAATTACCAATTATCAGTTATCAATTCTAGTTTGTTATAGACTTCCAGCTTATTGTCAAATCTGTAAATCACATTTAACTTTAAACTTTTTACTTAATGCTGTAAATCACTTTCTACTTTCAACGTTAGACTTTCAACTTTTAATTGATAATTGTTTAATGCTAAAGTAATGCTCAGAAAGTATCCAGAAAATAGCAGTAATTTTACTGCTACTTTTTACATCGCCTATACATTTATATATCAACCGAATACATCACAACACTACCAAAATCACCTACAAATATTTTGTTCAACAGAAGGCAATAATCACGATTTTTGCAGTTAATGCGAAAAATTGTCACGTTTCTGGGAGTTAATTGAAAAAATTATCCGGATTCGGGTTTTTTTCGGGTTTTTTCCTACGTTTCTTCGGTACGGCTTCGGGAAAGAGTCTGGATGTGTTCGGGAAGTGTTCGGGTAAGCTTCGACTACGGTTCACCATATACATGCGAACAGGAGACGAATAGAGGTCGACAAAAAGCCGAAGTTGGTACGGAGTTGCCTGGGAGCAGAATAGGATAAGGATGGGCGCGGAGTAAAAGAATACACCATGACTGTCAGGTTTAAAACGCTGACAGGTCTATGCAAAAATAAAGGGCAGACCCTATTGGATCTGCCCTCCCCACTCACACAACTAAACCTTTAATCTATGTGTCCCACCACGGAATAGTTGTTATTATTAAATGCACTACTCAACAGCAGTACAAGTATAGGAACTTCCACTCTTCTCAATCTTAACAACACGATAACCCCATCCTTTATCATAACTTTCATCATCCTCTACATCATATGTAAAGCTAAATGACTGAGCAGTATGATCCGGTTTACCAATAAGAATCTCAAATTCTACCACATCATTAAGAACATCCCATGGATCAAACTCAAGATAATAAACCCCGTCAGCTTCTTCATTCAACAATAATGTTTGCTCAGGATTGGCACCTGTAGCACCAGCCCAACCAGTCCATTCATCATTCTGACCTTCATCTACAACCATTAAATCCCAATCATCGTCACCATTATCCCATCCTACAATAATACTTAAACCTGAAGGGTCATTGTAGTTTTTAACAGTAAGTTCCTGAGAAACTACCTTAGAATTTGAATTAAGCAGATATTTGGCGGCATCAGAAAAACAACCCACCTCATACTTAATTGTTTGCTCTTCATTTGATGGCAATAAGTCATCTATAAAAGTCACTTCTATAACACCCTCTGTTGAATAGGCAGGGATAGTAACATTTTCGAATTCTATTATATCATCAGCAGACTCATCAATCACATGTAAAGCAAAGGGAGTTGCATAAGTTCTCATCTTATCCATTTTGATGGTATACTTGATAACATCACCTTCTCTGATTTCACCACCATCATAATCACTTGTTACCGTATACGTTGGATATTCATCCGGGCTCACTACATCTGCTACTTCATCCTCATAACAACCAGGTAAAACTAACAATGCAAGAACCAGACATAAAATATATATTTTATTATATTTTTTCATCTTAAAAATTTTTAAACTAACAAATTACGTTAATTAATTCTTTGGAGTAAATACTTCCCAGAAAATCCTATTACCTCCAGCACCTGAATAATGGTAATACAAGTATATCTTTCCTGTTTCAGGATCGAAATATGAGACTTTTGAAGGATCTTCAGGAATACCAAGCTTAACAGCAGAAGGCCAAGTATCATCTACAATAAAACTAATTGTATTATCTGCATTAATTGTAATCCAACAAAGGTCAGAATCTCCCCAAACAGCAAAACCTGTTTCACATTTTCTTCCGGTGATTGCAGTAAGTTCTTTTACATAATTTCTTACCCCTCCATACAAGTTATCAGGATAAGCACCTTCATTTGGATGGAAATACCTCATCTCCACATCATATTCACCTGCATATGGGTTTGGCGGAGTAAAGTTCAAGGTAATCTTTGCGGTTTTACCTGTAGCTACTGTATTATCTCCTCCAACCACACTTACTGCATTAAGGTATAAAACAGGTGCTACATAATCATCAAATTCCGGAGTACCATCCATTGGAGGAGTATTACCTTCCGTGATTAAAACAATATCAATCAACCCCTGATAATTATTTGATCTAGTTAAAGTTATCGACTTATTCTCAATTCTATAATGTTGACCTTCAACTGCAGTAGAATTATCAGCAGCAGCCACAGTCATAGTAACATCCTCTGTTAAGTCCATAATTCCAGGGCCATTAACCTTAACCTGGATAACTTTATCATATTCTGAGCCATTGGCTTCTCCTCCCATATTAACGCTATAGCTTTCAAAAGAAGCAATCGTCAATGTATCATCCAATCCTTCTAGCGGATCTAATCCATCTCCACAAGAGCTAAATAAACACACCCCCAGGAGTAGTAATAATATATAATTTAATCTCTTCATAATTAACAATTTTTATTCAGCCCAAAATATTTTATCAGTAAATGCATCCTTCTGACTTGGCACATTTTTAGTATTTCCTGTAATTTCACTATTAGGATAAAATAACCTAACTGGTCTATCTTCAGTATCTGCCTGTAAAGAAATTGGTAAATTTGAAGGAAAACCAGTACGAGTATAATCAAACCAGGATTGCTCTGCATTAACACCCATAAGTCCTAACCACTTTTGAGTAATAATCGCTTCCAATTTGTTATTGGAATAATCCCAACTAACATTTGCTATGTTTTGACTCAGGTAATCTTCTACACCTTCTGTCCCCAAATAACTAAATGAAGCTTTAACGCCATTCTCATACAAATCCTTTGCATTACCTCCAAAACCATTCAGTGCGGCCTCAGCCTGATTAAAATAACTTTCTGCCAAAGTAAATATAGGTGCTCCAGCATCATAACCTTTTAATAACCCTGCTCCAATTAATGACACATGAGTCTGATCATAATCACTTGTCAGGTTTACAACTCCCTGCTCAACACCTAAATGGGTTTCACTATCAGGTCCCTTTTGAAATAATGTATCAATTCGTGGGTCTCCGGTACTAACCAAATAATCGATAATAAATTGAGTAGCACATGTTGCATTATGATTCATGGTTGTATTTCCTGATGAATCTTCCCCAAAGCTATCCCAAAACGGATTCTGCTTATTGGTTTCTTTTAAGTAACCCGGATTTACCAAAACATCAGATGTAATATAACCTGATCCTTCGGCAGTAATTTTTGCAATTTCTGCTGTTACATAGGTATCACCTTTAACATTTGCCTCACGAACAAGAATACGAAGTTTGATGGTATTTGCAAACTGTTTCCATTTTTTCATATCACCATCAAAAATCACATCATTAACAACAGATTCGAAAGCTACTTCACTTGTAGATTCAGAGTTAATTAACTGTATTGCATCATCAAGTTGAATCATGATACTATCATAAACAGCCTCTGCCTGGTCATACTTAGGTGTGGGATTCCCACCCCTGGCTAAAGCCTCTGTATAAGGAACATCTCCATAGAAATCAACTAGCATTTGAAAATGATAAGCCATCATGATCATTGAAATCGCGCGATAGTTGTTATACTTTTCTTCACGATCATACAAATCTTTATAGTGTTTCAAACAATACAAATACGCATCGTCAAACAAATCATCATGAAAAGTTGTACTCACCAAGTAATCAAACTCTTCCTGATACCAGCTAAATCCATAAGTTTCACTCCAGTTATACATTAACATATTACCTAAGTGGTTAGCCATATCATAATCCAACACATACTCACCTGTATACACCTGAGCAACAGGCAATACTAATTCAGGAGTTACTACTGTAGGATTGTTAGGGTCTTCATTTACATCCAGGAAATCATCACATGATGCAAAAAGAACCGAAACAAAAAATATTATTAATAATTTTTTCATATCTATCATCCCTTTTAAAATTCAATATTCACATTAAAACCAAATGATCTGGTAGGAGGAGAAGTAAAGTAACCACCAATACCTACACCGTTTGAGTCATCTCCTTCATCAGTATTTCTAAATTCAGGATCCGAGAACCTGGTTTGTCCGTCAGGGAACCATGTATAAAGGTTTCTGGCAACAAAACCTACAGTCATTTTTTCAATGATGTTTGTTTTACTAAGAATGCTCTTTGGCAAATCATAACTTAATGCCAACTCTCTAACTTTTAGATTTGATGCATTACGGATATAACACTCATTTATTTCACCATACTTATCTCTCCAAAAACCTCCAACACCATTTGTAATGGCAACATTGGTATTATCAACATAAACACCCGGGCTGGTTTCATAAACTGAATTTGGCCATACAAAATCCTCTCTGTTAGCTCTTACACTCTCTTCAGTCCTACCAGTAAATTCCATTGCATCTAAACCTTGAGCGTAATAAACATAGTCAGTTCTTAAATCCCATGTGGTTGACAGTTTTAATCCTTTATAACCAAACTGAGTTGTTAAACCATAAATATACTTAGGAGTAGTTCTTCCTTGGTTTTCAATTTCACCAACAATTGGATCACCACTTTCTGAATCAACAACAACTTTTCCGTCATGACGAACATAAGAAACTGCCTTAATTTGAGGGAATGCCTCTCCTACAACAGCATAAGTACCATAACCAGAAGTATAAGAATCCAATGCAACTTCGTTAACTCCATCAATAATCTCATCTACTGTAGTAGTTTGAGTAGAGAAATTAACATTTAAATCCCATTTGAAATCACCTACATTAAGAACACGACCTCCAAGAGACAATTCAAATCCTTTTCCTGTCAATTGTCCAATATTTGTCAAATATCCAGAAGCTCCTGATGTATAAGATGGAGTAGTGTAAGTAATTAAGTCAGTAGTTTTGGTATGATAGTAAGAAGCATCAAGGTTAATTCTAGAACCAAAGAAACCTAAATTCAACCCAACTTCTGTTGTATTTAATTTTTCTTTCTTAATATCTGAATCTACAGCACTTGCTGATTTATCAAATCCGTTTATACTTCCATAAGGGAATGGGTTAAGTACATCTCCTGCTGAATTCGTTCTTTTATAATACCTTTCATTAATCTGATATGGATTAAGGTCATTATAAACAGTTGAGTTACTCAACGTTAACTTAGCATAACTCAAAACATCATTATTCTTCAATGCTTCAATTGCATCGGTTAATACAAGAGATAGACCAACTGCTGGATAGAAATAGCTATTATTATCAGAACTCAATGTAGAAGTATAGTCCTGGCGTCCTGTCAAAGTAAGGAAAGCCCAGTTTTTGTATCCAAAAGTAAAATCTCCGTAGAAACCATATGTACGTTTTTCCGACTGATCAACTTTTCCCTCTAACTGTCCGGTTCCATTTGAAATATCATAAAATCCAGGAATACTTAAATTCTTTGCAATAAGAGTACTTTCCCTATATTTATATGAGTAAGTTGAAGACCCTAAAATTGCTTTTAATGTAACATCAGTAGCAACATTAAAATCACCACTTAAAATTACATCCGTAGTATAAATATCACGTTGGAATTCAAAATCTTCAACAAAAGAAGACACTGTTGAGTGATATGGTTGAAGTGTAGCATCATAAGTCTGCTCCGCTCTCCAGTCTTTACCATTACCCCATGAATTGTTAGCTCCCAGGCGACCTGTTAAATTAATGTTATCAAAAATATCCCATGATGCTGAAACATTTCCAACAAACCTATTTGTTTCATCAACATTTCTATTGGTTCCAATAGCCCAATATGGGTTTTGATAGTAAGCATTAAAATAGTTATCTGCATATCCGTAACTTTCAGGATTATCCCAGTCGCTATACTCTGATAGAGGAATATTAGCAGGAGTATTTAATACGAACCAATACAATGGTCTATCCTGGTCACCAATTTTATCCCCAACAACATCAGTCTCATCTGTAAGGAAACTTGTATTTGCACTCAACTTTACACTACCAATTTGTTTTGAAACATTTACTCTGGCAGTATATCTTGAGTACTCATCAGAAGGCACAATTCCTTCTGCATCAGTTCTTCCTAACGACAAATAAAAAGTACTTGTTTCATCACCACCTGATAAATATGCAGTTGTTTGATTGGTAACACCAGTATTATAAAAGTCCTTCAAATTGTCTTCTATAGGAGCATATGGTACAGCTTGATATGATCCGTCAGCAAAAGTAGGCCCGATTTGCTTAACAACGCCATCAAATCTAGCTCCCCAGTTTGTATTTTCCACAGGATTATCTTCTCCATCCCAACCAATACCATATTCAGTTTGAAAATCAGGCATATATGCTACAGATTCCCAACTAGTAGCATGATTTATTCCTACTGTTAGCTTTTTACCTTTCTGGCCTTGTTTTGTAACTACAATTAAAGCACCATTAGCAGCACGAGAACCGTATAACGCAGCAGCACTTGCACCCTTCAAGATATTTATACTCTCAATATCGTTAGGGTTCAAATCATTAAAAGCTCCTGAAGTAACAATTGATCCATCGATCACAATAAGAGCTTCATTGTTACCGCTAATCGAACGCATACCCCTTAAAAGAATTTGCTTCTTAGGATTCACACCATTATCCTGGTTATTAATTTGCAGACCGGCTACTTTACCTGTTAATCCCTCGGCAGCTTTAGATGCCTGACCAACTAAAAGTTCTTCACTCTTTACTTTTTCTGTTTGATAAGTTGTTGTTCGTTTTTCACGAACAATACCCATGGCTGTTACTACAACCTCATCCAGATCTTCAGTATCCGACACCAAGGTTGCATTAATAGTTGCTTGTCCCGTGTAAGGAACTTCCTGCATCTTCATCCCCACAAAGGTAAAAATGATTGCAGGTGCATTTTCGGGTACATTTAAGTTGTAAGTACCGTCGGGACGGGTGATTGTCCCAATTGTAGTGCCCTTAACAATAATAGATACTCCAGGTATTGCCTCGCCAAGATCATCGACAACTTTTCCTGAAACAGCTTTTGTTTGGGCTGACATTGTCTGTAACCCTACAAACAGGATCATAGACAGAAATAATGCTAATTTCCGCATAAAACAAAAGGTTTAAATTAATAATGTGTATTTAATTAATTATATAGATAATTCCATAATGAAGAGAGCAAAGTATTCCCATTATCTTTGCTTCGCACAGATTCACATACATACCAAACAATGGCATATACTTATGCATACATAGCCAACAAAGGCATGCAACATCTTGAGATAATTAATATCTCTTTACTAAGAAGGTTTTGATTTTTGAATATCGACTTCCATACAGACTAAAGGTTTTAAATTAATTGGTACTATTTTGTGAGTTGACAATGTAATTTACAAAGCGTGGGGGAACACTATTCCTTGTAAATTCTCGACTAAAGTATTAAAATATTTTTTAAGCTTCAAATCTATTTTAATATTTTTTAACAGGACTACTGTAACCCAATATGGGAATTTGTCATTTTTATTGAACTAACGGATTAGTAAACTTACTAATTCTCACCACATTAAAAACCGTCATTATGCAGCATTTTATATACTTAAATCCCTATTGACCACCCAAATTTTACATAGCCTCCATTTTACTTTTAATTATTTTTAACCTACCCCTCCAAATATTCAATACAAATAAACAATATTACACTTTATTCAAAAGGCATAATTTCTTTCACCTTTAAATACCATTTTGTAAAAAAGCGCTTACAAACCCACCTGTATTAACTTTCGTTAACAAACCTTTTTGAGAAAGACAGAGAGGCCCATAAAAAAGGGCAGACCCAAACGGATCTGCCCCCCACTCACACAACTAAACCTTTAATCTATGTGTCCCACCACGGAATAGTTGTTATTTTCATAGATGATATTCTATTCTGCAAACCATGGCTTTTCATAGATATCATTTACAACAATTGCATTAGTATTATACAACCGCTCATCAATACAAGTTGGGAAACGATAAGGGATTCCTCCCGAACGAGCAAGAGGATCAGGATTTGCCACTAAAGTTGGATACCCTGTCCTAATCCAATCTGTCCAGATTTCAACCTGAGAGAACAATGCATCATATTTACCTCCTATCACCTGTTCCAAATCCACATCTCCAGCAACTAAAGAGGCATGATTATTCAAAAAATTACCAGACGCAGCCGATCCCGTAACCGCCAATACCGAAGCTTTTACCCCATCATTATACGCTGCAGCAGCTGAAGCTGCATCTGGAGAACTTTGCCTTAAATACGCTTCAGCCTGTAAAAATTTCATCTCTGCATAGGTTACCATTGGCACCGGGCCATTATTAACATTTAAGTACGTACCTATAGGACTGGCTGTTTCATTGGGAATACGAGTATCTGCAGGAGAACCCTCATATAACTCATCAGGAGAAAGAGCTGCGTAATACGACAACCTAGGGTCGCTATTCGCCACCAGCTTATCAATAAAATATTCTCCCATAGCCATATAATTACCCCTTTGTAAATAAAATGCATACCATTGGTTTGCATTGTTTGGATTAATCCCAAACTTTGCATATACATTATCAGCATTACCCACCAATCCAGCACTATTTATATAACTTAAAACATCAGCTGCACTCCCTGTAGGATTCTTCTTGCTTAACCGGTTTGCATACCTTGCCTTTAACATCCATGCCAACTTTTTCCACTGATCAATATCCCCTTCCAGCATCAGATCATCACTGCCCGGAAGCGTCACGTTTGCACTCTCACCTTTATTAAATTCAGTAATAGCATCAGACAACAAGGTTTGTATAGCACCATAAACCGCCTCTTGAGTATCGTAATGAGGATTCAAAATATCAGTACCCTGCAATGCCTCACTAAAAGGAACGTCGCCCCACATATCAGAAGCAAATCCACCGCCCCATGCTTTTAACACCAAGCCCATTCCTTTATAATAAGGATTTTCATCTCCGGCCTGATCTATTAAATTCTGGGCTGTTTCGAGCCAATCCGTATAAATAGAATTCCACTCATTGGTATTATCACCTTCATACACCTGATAGGTAGCATGCTCTTGTTGAGACTGGTTTGAAACCCCAGCCTGATTCTGTATCCAAATAGAAGTTACCCTGGCGAACTCTCCTGTTACGTTTCCAAACACTGCAACTTCGGTTGCCGTAAGCAAGTTTGATTCCTGTACTTCTGAAGGAGAATTTGGAGAAGTATTATAACCTTCCACATAGCTCTCGGTACACCCTCCAATAACAGAGGCCACCAAAAGTCCTAATATTATATATTTATTTATTTTCATAATTCAAGAATTTAAAAGTCTACTTTCACACCAAAAACATACGACTTACTACCTGGCATATTAAAGTAGTCGAAACCCGTCAAGTTCGATCCTGCTCCAGTCAAACTTGTTTCCGGATCAACACCAGGGTAGTCTGTCGACAACCAAAGATTTCTACCAGACGCAGTAAAGGTCATTGCTTTAATATAATTGCTCACAGGTGAAGAACCCTTAAATTTAAGCTTATAAGACAAAGTAACATCTCGCAATCTGACCCATGATCCATCATATACGGCATTTTCACCGGGACCCCAATCTCCAATCACATATCTCAAATAATCTTCTTTTGATATAGCAACCGTATTTTGCGCTCCCGATTCAGTTACACCATCAACTACAATAGTACCTTCCCTATCTGCAGTTATAGCGGTACGCCCGATCTGATTCAACCTGGCAATTGTACCACCCCAAATATCTCCTCCCTGCCTGATATCCAACAAGAAACTCAAAGAAAGAGACTTATAACTAAATGTATTTCTAATATTCATTAACCAATCCGGGAAAGGATTACCTACATTCCCTCTTTCATCAGCAATAATAGGGTAACCTTCATCATCAACAACCATTTTTCCATTTGCATCACGCACCCACATATCAGAATACAATGCACCATATGGATCTCCTACAATTGCATACGACCCCATAGAATAAAATGCAGCTTCTATTTCAATTTCATCGACACCTTCGGCCAACTTCTTCACCTCGTTTTCATTCTTGGTAAAGTTCAAGTTAATATCCCATGAAAAATCACGCAACTTAACAGGCGTACCTCCCACACTCAACTCAATACCCCTGTTCTCCATCTCACCACTATTCTGCCACAATTCACTAAAGCCAGTAGTTGGAGCGATTGGACGAGCCACAAGAATATCCTTTGTTTCTTGTTTATAATAAGTCAAATCAATATTTGCCCTACCATTTAACAACCTTATATCAAGCCCGGCCTCAATACCGGTTGTCATTTCCGGTTTTAAATCAGGGTTTCCAAGAGTTGTTGAATTACTAAAACCACTCTCTCCCAAATATGGATAACCAATTCCTCCAGTCATACCCGCTGCCACAATAGGCTGGGTATAATAAGATGACGTTGCATATGCATCAGGATTATTACCTGCCTTTGCCCATCCTAACCTCAACTTACCAAAAGTCAGAATAGGATTTTCAGGTAACAGTTCAGAAAAAACAAACGAGGTACTTACCGAAGGGTAGAAAAAATCCATTTGCTTAGAACCCAAGGTAGAAGCCCATTCATTTCTACCAGTTACATTCAAATAAATGAGATTATTATAATCCACATCTGCAATAAAGAAAACTGCTGAAGTCCTTATTATTTCTTTAGCCTCATCCGCATACAAATCACTTGCATTACTCAAGTGATAAAAATCCGGCGCAGTAAGATTTCTTCCCCGAGCATATAAACTTTGATTAAATTGCTCATTCAGGTTATGCCCAACACTCAAACTTCCATTTAGCCCATCCATAAAGCTATGGGATGCACTAATCATGAAATTAGAATACAATTCCCTGTTCCTAATGATATTTTCTACAACTTCCCCGGTTCCATCACCGGCGTCACCACCATATGAATCAACGGCAATAATTGCTTTCCTGGAGTCAGCATAATAGTCAACACCCAATTTATAATCAAAAGTCAACCACTTATACTTATAGTTCGCATAAAAATTACCCATCACACGGTCAATTTCATCTTCAAATGTATTATTATAAACTGACCAGTATGGATTATCAAAATACGCTATATATTTTCTTTGTTCTCCATCAGGATAATAATAACCACCATTAGCCTTATCATAAAGATTAAAACTGACAGGCGCCCTAAACAAAGACAACATCAAACCAGCAAGGTTACTACCATTCTGCCCCTTATTACCACCACTCTTCACATAATTTGCAGTTCCTCCCACTTTAAAATCCTTATACACCTCAGTTTCTCCACTCATACGAACAGATGTTCTGGTCAAATCCGTATTTGGAATCATACCATCCTGTTCCATATGGCTCAATGAAAGGCGGAAATTTGATTTTTCATTACCTCCCCTAACTGAGAAATTATGAGTATGAGTAACCCCTGTATCAAAGAAATTATCCACATTATGGATTGGGGTCAAGCCCTCATCCGACATCTTAGCTCCCCAACTGGCATATCCATCCATATTATAATCCCCACCGGATCCTTGCGTATATTCATCCTGAAAATCTGGCAATTGACTCACCTCTGAAATATCCAACTTATACTCATATGTAAAACTTGCTGCCCCTTGTGTTCCTTTTTTGGTGGTATATAGTATAGCACCATTCGCAGCTCTAACACCATATAACGCAGCAGCTGCAGGCCCTTTCAACACAGTAACACTCTCTATATCATCTGGATTGATATCCAAAGCCCTGTTTGAGTTATTAACTCCCTCCAGGTTTTTATTATAAGGGTTATCACCTGCATTTGTTTGAGATGTAGTGTTATCAATTGGCACCCCATCAACTACAATAAGAGGTTCGTTATTTCCCGTAAATGAAGAATTACCCCTAATCAAAATTTTACTGGAAGCACCCGGGGTACCCCCGGACCCTATAACCTGAATACCAGAAGCCTTACCTGCCAATGCCTGAATAACATTCTGCTCACCAGATTGCGTAAGTTCATCAGCACCTACATTTGACGTTGCATACCCTAACGCCTTGGCTTCTTTTCTAATACCTAAGGCAGTTACAACCACCTCATCAACATCAATGGCATCAGATTCCATTGTTACATTAATCGTTGATCTGCCTTCTATTAATACATCCTGGGTTTTCATACCCACAAAGGAGAATACCAGTATCTTTGCATCTCCTGGCACATTTAAACTGTAAGTACCATCCGGACGAGTAATCGTCCCAACTGTTGTACCCTTAACAATAATAGACACTCCAGGTATCACTTCGCCCTGACTATCAAACACTTTACCTGAAATAGCTTTTGTTTGGGCTGTCATCGTCTGCAATCCCACAAAAAGGATCATAGACAGAAATAATGCTAATTTCCGCATAAAACAAAAGTTTAAGTTAATAAATGCATATATCTTATTATAGATTAATCAAATAGAGAGAGACATAATTCTTCCATTATGCCACAGGGAGACCGGGCATTGCCACGTTTGACATGCTAACACTTAACGGATTTGAGCAAATCCGATCTTTAAGAAAAAACTGATTGTTGCAAAAGGACTTCCATACAGACTAAAGGTTTAAATGGTATTTATGTGAGTTGACAATTTCTCTGCAATCGTGGGGGAACACTAAAACTTGCAGAATAATATACACCAGTCACCAAAAAATGAATGTTTTTAAGGGTTAAACCCTCGGATTTTACACCCTTATATCAAATAAAAAATTCATTTTTTTGAAAGATCAAACCCAAATTATGAAAATATTATAACACTTGCAAATTTTTATTATTATTTGTTAATTTTTGTTATGTGTTTATTTTGCAGTCACATAACAAAAAAAGGGCAGACCCAAACGGATCTGCCCTTTTTTGAAATTCATTTTATGATTCAAAATTATTTTTAAAATCTGCAAACTGCTATCCCCTATTTTTATTAGCAATTTTACATTTGTTAATTAAAAATGATCACATCAACATAGTTCCCCATATATCAATATCACCACCCATAATCTCACATCAAAAATAACAATATTTAATCTCCAAACAATACACACCCCCATTTTTCAACACCAATCGTCATTATTTTTAGTACTTACCCACTCCAAACCCCTCACAAAAACCACACTAACGATCGTTTTATGATTTTTATCACATCAACCCCCCCAAACAAAAAAGGCCACCCAAAACGGGTGACCCTATACAATATATAATATATCTGTTTTTTTATAACAAGAAGCTCAGCATAATACCTGCCGCAACAGCAGAACCAATAACCCCCGACACATTAGGTGCCATGGCATGCATTAACAAATGGTTATTAGGATCGGTTTTTAAGCCTTCATTCTGAACAACCCTTGCTGAATCAGGAACTGCAGAAACACCTGCCGCACCAATCAATGGATTAATCTTATTATCTTTTTTAAGGAATACATTTAAGAACCTTGCAAACAGGAGTCCACCAGCAGTTGCAACCATAAACGACAATGCTCCCAATCCAAAGATTTTAATCGAAGCCAAAGTCAAAAACACATCTGCCTGCGTTGACGCACCTACAGTCAACCCTAAAAGGATCGTCACAATATTGATCATCGAATTACGGGCTGTATCAGCCAAGCGTTCTGTAACACCAGACTCTTTCAACAAGTTACCAAAGAACAACATCCCCAACAGAGGCAATGCCGATGGCGAGATAAAACAAGTTAGCAACAAACCAATCAAGGGGAACAAGATCTTTTCGGTTTTAGAAACTGCACGAGGCGGCTTCATCTTAATGGCACGTTCTTTTTTAGGTATCAACAAGCGCATAATAGGAGGCTGGATCACCGGCACCAAAGCCATATATGAATAAGCTGCAATTGCAATGGCTCCCATCAACTGAGGCGCCAATTTAGAAGACAGGAAGATAGCCGTTGGACCATCTGCACCCCCGATAATTCCGATTGCCCCAGCCTCTTCCGGAGAAAAGCCTAACGCTGAAGCTCCAAGAAAAGTGGCAAAAATACCAACCTGGGCTGCTGCCCCAAGAATCATCAACTTAGGATTTGAGATCAAGGAGGAAAAATCCGTCATAGCACCAATACCCAAGAAAATCAATGGAGGATAAATACCTTGTTTAACCCCAAAATACAGGTAATTCATTACCGAACCCTCTTCGTACACACCAATTTTATACCCAGGCAAAAACGGGATGTTACCTATAAGAATACCAACCCCTATGGGGATTAGCAACAAAGGTTCATAATCATATTTTACAGCAAGAAAAATAAAGAACAAGCCAACTGCAATCATGGCCATATTACCCAAAGTTACATTTGCAAAACCAGTAAAATCCCACAAAGCAACTAAACCGTGCATAACTCCACCTTCCGCACCGGAAGCAGAATCTACTGCAGCACTAATGTCTGTTCCAAAAACAATTTGCAAACAGAACAAAATTGCCAGCACAAAATAAAAGGTCATAAACTTCTTCATGCTATTCAAATTCAATTAGAATATCATTTTGAAGAACTGAATCACCAACTGCTACCTTAACACTCTTAACAACTCCACCTTTAACAGCAAGCACATTATTTTCCATTTTCATGGCTTCCATCACAATCACCACATCGCCATGTGCCACAGTATCACCAACTGCAACATTTACTTTAAATATATTTCCGGGAAGCGGAGCTTTAATAGCACCTGCTCCGGTTGCTTTTTGCGGCACAGCCCCTTCGCCTTCTTCGCGAACAACCGGCTTACGTACCAACTTTGGAGTTTTAGATTTCTTCACTTCCTGATGAACCTCAACTTCATAAGCTGTTCCATTCACATTTATCTGAGCTATAGAATCCTCAAAATCTTTTATCTCTACGTTATAACGGTTACCCGCTATTGTAAATTCAAACTTTTTCATACGCGTTTATTAATTGTCTAAGGACGTATGCAACCTGCAAATTATTTAAACGGCCCTACCCGGACAATTCAAATACACCGCCTGCTTCATGCGTTTAAATTTGAATGAAAAATTCATTAAAACAAATCCCCTGCCCCAACAGACAAGCCAGGATTCTTTTACGAATATCCCAAACTTCTAACTTCTTAACTTATAATATGAAGAATTATTCATTCCATACAACTTGGAATTCCAAGGCGAATATCTCCTTCTAACCTCTTTGATAGTAATCACAGCACTTTCCTCATCATGCATTTCACTAAAATACAAGTGCAGGGCTGTGGCGATGGCCGCATTGGTTTCTCCTGAAATAGCCAGCTGGTCATCGGTAACTTGCGTTTTCCCTTTTGTTTTCAACCTTCTTTTTGCACTCCAGGTAAAAACCTTGGGAACCAACAAAAAGACACCTACCAAAAACAATAGAGCAGCAAAAACAATAACCCAACCCAATAGAGTAATGGTCCATGTTTGGTTTGTCACTGTCAGTAAATTCATTGTAGAATATTTTATATTGTATTATTCAGCCACAAATATGGCTTGAACTGATAAGCAAAACTTATCAGTTCAATATATTATTACCAATTACAATGGAATGTTTCCATGTTTTTTAGGAGGCAAGCTTGTCTTTTTAGTCTGCAAGCTCTGGAAACCCCTGATAATGCGGAAACGAGAGTTTCTCGGCTCAATTACATCATCAATATAACCGTGAGCAGCTGCATTGTAAGGATTTGAGAACTTCTCAGTGTACTCATTCTCTTTTTCAGCAGCATATTTTTTCCTCTCTTCAGGATCCTCAATTTTCGACATGGCACGTCCTTCAAGCACTTCAATAGCACCCTTAGCTCCCATCACAGCAATTTCTGCTGATGGCCATGCATAATTAAGATCCGATTTAAGTTGCTTACAGCTCATTACATCATGCGCACCACCATACGACTTACGTAAAGTAACCGTAATCTTAGGAACAGTAGCCTCACCATATGCAAACATCAGTTTAGCACCATGTGTAATAATACCTGCATATTCCTGTCCGCTACCAGGTAAAAATCCCGGAACATCTACCAATGTTAAAAGAGGAATATTAAAGGCATCACAGAAACGAACAAAACGGGCAGCCTTACGTGAAGCATCACAATCCAACACCCCTGCAAGGAAACTTGGCTGGTTTGCTACAACCCCAACAGATTGCCCACCCATACGCACAAATCCAACAAGGATATTTTTAGCGTAATTTCTATGTACTTCCAAAAACTCTCCATCATCCGCCAGGGTATGAATTACCTCTTTCATATCATATGGCATATTTGGATTGTCAGGAATGATCGTATTCAACACATCGTCCATACGGTCAATTGGATCACCTGTAGAAACAATAGGTGCTTCTTCAAGGTTATTCTGAGGCATGTATGAAAGCAGCTTCCTGATCAACAACAAACCTTCTTCTTCATTCTCCAATTCAAAATGTGATACACCTGATTTTGATGCATGAACATGCGCACCACCTAAATCCTCAACAGTAATATCTTCACCTGTTACGGTTTTTACCACTTTAGGACCGGTTACGAACATATAGGAGTTCTGCTCAGTCATCATGATAAAGTCAGTAAGAGCAGGAGAATATACATCACCTCCGGCACAAGGACCAAAGATTGCAGAAATCTGTGGCACTACACCTGAAGCTTCGATGTTACGCTGGAAAATCTCAGCATAACCAGCCAGTGCAGTTACACCTTCCTGAATACGGGCACCTCCTGAATCGTTGATTCCTATAATAGGAGCTCCCACTTTCATGGCCATGTCCATTACTTTACAGATCTTCATGGCCATTGTTTCCGACAACGAACCTCCCAATACTGTAAAATCTTTAGAGAAAACATATACAACACGACCATCAATTGTTCCGTGACCGGTAACAACGCCGTCGCCCATAAATTTCTTTTTCTGCATACCGAAGTTAGTACAACGGTGTGTCACAAACATATCAAACTCTTCAAAGCTCCCCTCATCCAAAAGAGCCTCAATACGCTCACGGGCAGTCATTTTACCTTTTGCGTGCTGGCCATCAACTCTTTTTTGACCACCGCCTAATTTAGCCTCAGTACGAAGGTCAATTAATTTTTTAATCTTTTCTTGACTTGACATCGAATCTTAATGTATTATGAATTATTTATTTAGAAGGATCTTCACAAAGTTCAGTAAGAACACCAAAAGTAGATTTTGGATGAAGGAAACCAATATTCAATCCTTCTGCCCCTTTACGTGGAGTTTTGTCGATTACAGCAACTCCTGCATCCTGAATTGAAACTAATTTGTCAGCCAGGTTTTCCACCGCAAAAGCCACATGGTGAACACCCTCTCCTTTTTTCTCGATAAATTTACCTACAGGCCCTGCAGGATCAGTCGATTCTAACAACTCAATTTTTGTTTGTCCTACCATAAAAAAAGCAGTTTTAACTTTCTGCTCTGCTACTTCTTCTACAGCATAACACTCTAATCCAAATACTTTTTCGTAAAATGGAACTGCCTCATCTAAACTTTTTACAGCAATACCAATGTGCTCAATGTGCGTTGGTTTCATATTCATTTAAATTTTAATATATTATATAATATCAAATATGCTCCTTGCCAATCAAAACAACCATTCTCGTGACAGAAGATTGAAAGGTTCGTCACATATCTTTAATTCAATTATTTTTACTTACTAAAAACAGAGCTACAAAATTATAACTAAATATGACCTCTGCCTTATAATAACATTAAAAAAAAGATTGTTTTACAACATATACAACCCTCTCAAATCATTTAAATATCAGAATGTTATAAAACACTAAATTACCTAAAAACCAGCCCTGGTTAATTAAAGAAATAATTCTTTAATTTCTTATTTTCAAGCAATTAGCAACAAATTTCTTTATTAAACAAATCGGCTTTCACTAACAATTTATAAGTTATTTACCACCATTGGTTACAATTTTTAACCTTTTGTAACAATACACACTCCCATCCAAAACACTACTCAAAAAATAATTGTTATCCATGTCAAACATCATTAAAAAGAGATGCGAAAATTCATATTTTTACTGGCAAATTTGATAAATATATTACCTATGAAACAGAGTTTATTTGTTTTTACCATCGCAGCCCTGATTTTTTTAGGGGCTTGCTCAAAAAAAACACCAATGGAAACAAATCCGTTATTAGTGGAGTATGCAACGCCTTTTAAAATTGCTCCGTTCGAAAAAATTAAAAACCAACATTACATGCCAGCCTTTTTAAAGGGCATGGAAGAGCAGAACAAAAACATTGAGGCCATTGTAAACAACAGCGAGGCCCCAACTTTTGCCAATACAATTGAAGCCCTTGAATACAGCGGCGAATTGCTTGGCAAAGTGGGCTATGTATTTTACAACCTGACAAGTTCGAATACAAACGACAGTCTGAAGGCTATTGCGCAGGAAGTGGCCCCCATTGCTTCAAAGCACAACGATGCCATCTTTTTAAACAACAAACTATTTGCCCGTATCAAAACCGTTTATGAGCAAAAAGACCAGTTAAACCTGTCGACCGAAGAAAAAAAGCTATTAACTGAAACTTACGAATCTTTTGCTCGTGGCGGTGCCAACCTACCTGAGGACAAAAAAGAAGAGTTCAGCCAGATCAATGGAAAACTTGCCGTTTTAACGCTAAAGTTTGGCGACAATGTTTTAAACGAAACCAACAATTACCTTATGGTAGTTGACAAAAAAAACGACCTACAAGGGCTTCCACAAGCCTCTATTGATGCAGCCGCCAAATTGGCAACAAAAAAAGGTCACGAAGGAAAATGGGCTTTTACAACCCACAAACCCAGCATGATACCATTCCTGCAGTACGCAGAGAACAGGAATTTACGCGAAATGATATTTAAAGCCTACATCAACAGGGGTGATAACAACAACGAGTTTGACAACAAAGAAATTATTAAAGAGATTGTTAACCTCAGGATAAAAAGGGCAAACCTTTTAGGCTTTGAGAACCATGCTGCTTTTATCCTTGACAAAAACATGGCTAAAACGCCTGAAACAGTGAACGCCAAACTGGCTTCTTTAATGGACAAATCCTTAACGGTTGCTAAAAAAGAAGTAAAAGACATGCAACAGATCATCAAGGAAGAAGGAGGCAGATTTAAACTTGAACCTTGGGACTGGTGGTATTATGCCGAGAAGGTAAAAATGAAAAAATACAACCTTGACGAAAACGAAATCCGCCCATACCTTCAGTTAAGCAACGTAATAGATGGTGCCCTTTATACTGCCAATCAGCTTTATGGCCTGCAGTTTGAGAAAAAAGAAGGACTTCCCCTTCCTCATCCTGACGCAACAGCCTATGAAGTAAAAGAAGCAGATGGCTCCCATGTTGGTATTTTATTTATGGATTACCACCCAAGAGAAAGCAAACGAGGCGGTGCCTGGATGAATGCTTTTCAAAAGCAATTAACCATAAACGGTGAAAACATCCCTCCAATCATTACTATGGTATGCAATTTTACTTCTCCTACTGAAAAACTACCTTCTTTATTAAGTATTGATGAAGTTGAGACTCTTTTCCATGAATTCGGGCATGCATTACACGGCTTACTTTCAAGATGCAAATACGAAAGCTTGTCTGGCACCAGCGTACCCCGTGACTTTGTAGAATTACCTTCACAAATTATGGAACACTGGTCAACTCACCCTGAATTACTGAAATATTATGGGAAGCATTATAAAACAGGGGAGATTATTCCTGATGAGCTGATTGCAAAAATTGAAAATGCAGGAAAATTCAACCAGGGATTTGCAACGACTGAGTATTTAGCTGCTGCCATTTTAGACATGGATTACCATACATTAACATCTCCGCTGGACACAGACGTAAACGGCTTTGAAACCAAAAGCATGAAAAACATGAAGCTGATCCCTGAGATTGTTTCCAGATACAGGAGCACTTATTTTCAACACATCTTTGCAGGTGGGTATTCAGCCGGATACTACGCATATATCTGGGCTGCAATCCTGGATTCTGACGCTTTTGATTCGTTCAGGAAAAATGGGATATTCGACAAAGAAACTGCAACCAAGTTCCGCAAAAACATCCTTGAAAAAGGAGGAACTGAAGATGCCATGGAAATGTACACTAAATTTAAAGGTGCACAACCCGATGAAAACGCCCTTTTAAAAGACAGGGGGTTGATATAGTTGGTAGCGGATGGCTTTTAGCGAATAGCGGATGGCTTTTAGCGAATAGCAGATGGCTTCAAGCTACACAAACAAAAGTATTATACTGAAAAAAAGGGTGGACAGGAAAATAATTCTGCCACCCTTTTTTTTTGAATTAGATAATGATTTTAACTTTCTGAAAAACTTCACATAACGCCACTACAACAAAAAACACGCACACCACACCATTTAACAACCATTGATTTAATATTAGCGCTACCTCCTCAATCAACCCATTCTTACTTTCAACAACTCTTCCAGCGTTACAATATCCCTGGCAAAGCTGCGAATTCCTTCAGCCAGTTTCTCTGTTGCCATTGGATCCTCATTCATATGCCACCTAAAAGTACTTTCTGTTACTTCGATCTTTTCAATATTTAAATCTTTTGCCTTCTCCGGACTTAACCTTAAAGCAACAGATATATCCTTAGTCTCCAATTCAGAGAGCAATACGGGAGATATGGTAAGCAGGTCACAACCCGCCAACTCAATCACCTGACCAATATTCCTAAAGCTGGCACCCATCACTTCTGTTTCATAGCCAAATTTCTTATAGTAGTTATAAATATCCACCACAGACAAAACTCCGGGATCATCAACCGGATCAATATGGTCAACACCCCGGTCTTTCTTGTACCAATCATATATCCTTCCCACAAAAGGCGATATCAATTGAACTCCGGCTTCGGCACAAGCCACGGCCTGAACCATATTAAACATCAGGGTCAGGTTACAACGAATTTCCTCTTTAGCAAGTAACTCTGCTGCCTTAATCCCCTCCCATGTAGAGGCTATCTTGATTAGTATCTTATTCCTGGGGATCCCGCTTTCTTCATATAGCGCAATAAGATTTCGCGCTCTATCAATAGTTCTTTCCCTATCAAAACTCAAGCGCGAATCCACTTCCGTAGAAACCCTCCCAGGGACAACCTTTAATATTTCTTTTCCAAAATTCACGGCAACTTTATCCAATGCCAGCGACAACCGGCAGCCAACCGAAGCTTCTTTCTTTTTGGCATAATCAACGGCTTCATCAATTAAATGAACATATTGCGGATTTTGAACCGCTTTTAAAATAAGGGATGGGTTTGTTGTAGCATCCAAAGGCCTAAATGATTTCATTGATTCAAAATCACCTGTATCTGCAACCACTTTGGTCAGCTCCTTAAGTTGTTCAAGCGCATTCATACACATAAAATTATTGAAACATGTTTTCACAAAGGCATATTGCCATGTTTTTTAGGAGGATTTGTTTCGCTCTTATTCTGGGTCATATCAAGGGCCTGGATCACTTTTTTCCGGGTTTCCTTTGGTAGGATCACTTCATCAATATAGCCCAATTCAGCAGCCCTGTATGGATTTGCAAAATTTTCCCGGTAATCGTCAACACAATGCTGCCTGGCCTCTTCATCCATTTTTTCCCTAAAAATAATATTAACAGCACCTTCTGGACCCATCACTGCAATTTCAGCCGTAGGATAAGCAAAATTCACATCAGCCATCACATGTTTGCTGGCCATTACATCATAAGCACCTCCGTATGCTTTTCGGGTAATCACGGTAATTTTTGGCACCGAAGCCTCAGCATAAGCATACAGCAATTTGGCGCCATGCTTAATTATACCTCCATACTCCTGGGTGGTACCGGGCAAAAAACCAGGAACATCTACAAAAGTTACCAATGGAATATTAAACGAATCGCAAAAACGGACAAACCGGGCCGCTTTAATACTTGAATTAATATCCAAAACCCCGGCAAAACAGGCAGGCTGATTGGCCACAATCCCTACTGAGCGCCCATTAAAACGGGCAAACCCGGTAATGATATTCTGCGCATACTGTGGCATAACTTCTAAAAAATGCCCATTATCAATCACTGAATTAATCAACAGATGCATATCGTAGGGCTTATTAGGATCGGCAGGTATCAGCTCCTGAAGTTTTTCATCCTCCCGGTCAATCTTGTCGCCGGTAGGTATTATTGGGGTTTCTTCCATATTGTTTGACGGCAAAAAACTCAACAACTCCCTTATTTTCATCAGGGCATGCTCATCATCATCGCCCACAAAATGAGCCACACCACTTTTTGTATTATGGGTATGTGCACCGCCAAGATCTTCTTTGCTAACTTCTTCGTGCGTAACTGTTTTGATCACTTCTGGTCCGGTTACAAACATATAACTGGATTCTTTTACCATAAATATAAAATCTGTTAATGCCGGAGAATAAACTGCACCCCCGGCACAAGGCCCCATGATTGCAGAAATCTGCGGCACCACACCGGAAGCTTTTACGTTCAGATAAAATATTTCGCCATATCCCGCCAGGCTCTGAACACCTTCCTGTATGCGCGCCCCTCCCGAATCATTCAAACCTACAACCGGAGCTCCCATCTTCAAGGCCAGTTTATGCACTTTTATAATCTTATCAGCATTAGTACGACTAAGAGATCCTCCAAAAACAGTAAAATCCTGTGCAAAAACATAAACCAGCCGCCCATCCACCTTTCCATAACCTGTTACCACACCATCACCGGGAATGATGGTTTTGTCCATATTAAAATTTTTACAATTGTGAGTAACCAATTTATCCAGCTCAACAAAAGTGCCTGCATCCAAAAAGAGATTAATCCTTTCGCGGGCAGTAAACTTACCTGCTTTATGTTGTTTATCTATCCTACCCTGACCACCACCAATTTCTGCGGCTTCGTTTTTCTCCTTAAAAATCTTGTATTTATCTTTTAGTGAATGCATAACTATATTTTTAATTACACTAGTGTCCGACTAAAACATTATTCTTCAGACTTACATTACTTTTGTCTCAAGCCGACGGGCTTTTACTTTCTTCCTTCAGCTGAAGAAAGTAAACAAAGAAAGCCGCCGCTG
>NZ_JAPDPI010000119.1 GCF_026013615.1 Plebeiibacterium marinum | reverse complement strand
TTACTCAGGCATTGCAGTTGATGTGATCCGGGAGTATTTGGTGGAGTAAATTGCCTTCTTCCCTATTGTTTATATTTGCTTTGCTCCTGGTCATTTATTTTGCTTCGTTTTATTCCCTTTCAAAAATAACCTCATCCATATAAGTAATCCATACTTCTTCCTTGTTTTCAATAGCTAAAGCAATTTCCGGGTAAACCATTTTATAGGCATTTGTGCTTTGGTTCACACGTCCATCAAGGTTCACATTGGATATGGTTGATTCCCCAACCAACAGGCATCCTGCTGTATCGTCATCATCATTCCCAATATGGATGAGTATATTGGTAAAGTTAGGGACACCGGTTACATGCAACATCCCTTTATGGAATCCCGGAAATTTCTTTTGGTACCGGGCATGGTGGATGCCGCATGTCCTTAGTTTCAGGTGGTACCTCCCGGCAGGGATCCTGGTTTCGCCATATACTTTGATGCTCCGGTATTCGTCTTCTAACGTGTAACACCTAAATTTCCCATCAACAAACAGCAACCCCAACGTACTGTCTCTCCCTGCGCTGTAGCGCAATACTGTTAATTCCATAGTCTTTCAAGTTTAGATTTTAGTAAATGAAGTAGTTTGTTTGGCAATGGTCTTATCCTTATCTGCAGAACTTTTACTGGATCCAAAGAAATAAGACAAAACCATACTAAAGCCGGCAACCAATGCACCAAACAATTGGTTGATGGGTCCGTTGTTACTTGTCTTCTGGGCATTGTCGCCAATAATCATTACTGAAATAAGACCAAAGAAACCGATTACCACAACAATGGCCAAGGCCATCATAAGCCAATCTCGTTGACCTGTGGCTTTTGCCAGTTCTGTTTCACGTAAACGGGCATTTTGCTTATCCATCAAATAAGCTTTTGATTCTTCCAGTTCAATAATGGTAGCTTGTAAAGCAAGCTTTTCCAATTCAATCTTCTGATTGATTTCAAACTCTTTTAGTTTCACGATGAGGTCTGGATGACTGGATAAAGATCGTTGAAAATGTTCCTCATCATGGAAATGAATTCCTGTTACTGATTTGATTAATTCAAA
>NZ_JAPDPI010000118.1 GCF_026013615.1 Plebeiibacterium marinum | reverse complement strand
TTACTCAGGCATTGCAGTTGATGTGATCCGGGAGTATTTGGTGGAGTAAATTGCCTTCTTCCCTATTGTTTATATTTGCTTTGCTCCTGGTCATTAATTTTGGTTCGTTTTATTCCCTTTCAAAAATAACCTCATCCATATAAGTAATCCATACTTCCTCACCAACAACCAGCTCATTGGCTATAATCGGATATATCCGTTTGTAAGCAATGGTACTGTTATTGATCCTGCCTTCCTGATTTATGTTGGTTATGGAAGTATCTCCAACCAGCAAGCATCCGGCTGTATCATCATCATCATTTCCAATATGCAGCAGTATCCATTTAAATCCCGGCACATTTGTAACATGAAGCATTCCCTTATGCATTCCAGGAAACTTCTGTGCATATCTTTGGTGGTGTGATCCTTCCTTTCGCAATCTCACTTGATAACGTCCTGCAGGTATTCTGGTTTCTCCAGAAACTTTAATTTCTCTTTGCTCATCTTCCAGTGTGTAACAGGCAAACACACCTTCAAGAAAAAGAAGCCCTAATGTACTTTCTCTTCCTGAACTATAGCGCAATACTGTTAATTCCATAGTCTGTAAAGTTTAGATTTTAGTAAATGAAGTAGTTTGATTGGCAATGGTCTTATCCTTATCTGCAGAACTTTTACTGGATCCAAAAAAATAAGACAAAACCATACTAAAGCCGGCAACCAATGCACCAAACAATTGGTTGATGGGTCCGTTGTTGCTTGTCTTCTGCGCATTATCACCAATGATCATTACGGAGATAAGACCAAAGAAACCAATTACAACAACGATAGCTAAAGCCATCATAAGCCAATCTCTTTGTCCTGTGGCTTTTGCCAGTTCTGTTTCTCGCAAACGGGCATTTTGCTTATCCATTAAATAAGCCCTTGATTCTTCCAGTTCAATAATGGTAGCTTGTAAAGCCAATTTCTCAAGCTCAATCTTTTGATTGATTTCAAACTCTTTCAGTTTCACGATGAGGTCTGGATGACTGGATAAAGATCGTTGAAAATGTTCCTCATCATGGAAATGAATTCCTGTTACTGATTTGATTAATTCAAA
>NZ_JAPDPI010000117.1 GCF_026013615.1 Plebeiibacterium marinum | reverse complement strand
CATAACCGAACCCTATCCGAACACAACCCGAACAGCACCCGAACAAACCCGAGCGCTACCCGAACAATTCCCGAAGCCGTATCGAAAAAGCACCCAAAAAGCGATTTTTCAGAATAATTTTTGCCGATTTCGGCCATTTTCAGAATAATTTTCGGTGTTTTGGGGGATTTTTAGAATAATAGATACTTTTTTAAGCTTTTACGCTATACCATCACTAGAGACCATATTCTTAGTTAACAGTAATACTGGATATTCTTGAACATGCTGACCCCCTTTCCAGAAGCCAGTTCCTGCTAGGTTTTAGCATGACATTCCGGCGGATGCTGACCCCTTAAAATGATATTTGAGGATAAATATTGCTCTGTGACGTAAAAAAAAACGGAGCATATTGACCCCCTCTGCATCAATTGCTTTTCAAAAAAACGGAGCATATTGACCCCTTGGATTTAGGTTTAAATTAATTAGTAGATGTAACTACTAATTGATACTAAATATGGCAGGAAAACCTAAAAGAATGGGCCAAGTAAAACAAATACTACAATTACACAGTCAAGGGTGTGGCATTAAGACAATTGCCCGCAATTTGGACATAAGTAAGAACACGGTTAAGAGTTATCTGATTAAATACCGTAGTTCAAAGTTAAGCCTTAACACCCTGTTAAAGATGGAGGATCATGCACTTGAAAAGGTCTTTCATCCAGGTAATCCAGCATATAAAGATCAACGTTTTGAAGACCTAAAAAGTATGCTGGATTATTTTGAAACAGAGCTAAAGAAAGCAGGCGTAACCAAACAGTTGCTTTGGGAAGAATATCGCTTATCAAATCCATCAGGATACAGCTTAAGCCAGTTTAGTTATCATTTAGCCCAACACCTGCTTACAAAGAATCCATCAATGGTATTACACCATGAACCTGGAGAAAAACTATTTATAGACTATGCAGGCAAGAAGCTTTAAAACTTTGGAAAAGATTCTGGATTCTTCTTCAGGCCCCAATTTCATATCCCTGGCTATAAACGAAAAAAGGACAGCTTTCACTTGGAAAACTGTCCTTTTTTAAAAGTCGGCGGCGACCTACTCTCCCACAGTACGCAGTACCATCGGCGCT
>NZ_JAPDPI010000116.1 GCF_026013615.1 Plebeiibacterium marinum | reverse complement strand
TGTTGAACTAAACCCGCAAAGCGGGGGCTTAGGCTAAAACTAACAAAATTCGTAAGATAATTACATCTTCTACCATTATTAATTTTAAATATAAAGACAATGAGTAGAGATTCTTTCCTACAACAAGCCACTACGGCGGTTCCAGAGTTTAAAGTAATCAGCGAGCAATTTCTTCGTAAGTATACCATTGCCGGCAAATCAGAATCTTGCACACGTAATTACCTGATGCAGATTTCTAAGATGGTTTTACATTTTAAATGCTCGCCTTTGGAACTTTCCATTGACCAGATGGAAGAGTATTTGTTTGAAATTCAACTTAACGAAAAACCCAGCAGGAGTTCGTTTAAACACCTGGTTTATGGTTTAAGGACCTTGTTTACCATGTTTAAAAATCAGGAGCTATACCTGGCCCTTCCTTCTATTAAAGGAAGTAAAGCCTTACCAGTGGTTTTTTCGCAACAGGAAATCAAAACACTCTTGAACACACCTAAGCTTTTAAAGCACAGAGTATTGTTCGCAGTAATCTACGACTGTGGCCTTAGGATATCAGAGGTTGTTAACCTTAGAATTGAAGATCTGGATTTTGATCGTAAACAGATTCATATACGTCAAAGCAAACATAAAAAAGACCGCTATGTACCCATGTCCGACCTTACGATCAAGGGTTTTCACAAGTATCTCCAAACTGTATGTCCCGAAAGCTGGGTATTCAATGGTAAAATCAGGGGACAACAACTTAGCCGGACCGGTATTAGGCATGCTTTTAGAGCTACGGTCAATAAGGCTGGCATTAAAAAAAATGTGTGTATCCATACCCTCAGACATAGTTATGCCACCCACCTGTTAGAGATGGGGTTGGATATTGTGAGTGTGAAAAACCAGATGGGACATGCCGAAATCAGGACTACAATGATGTACCTGCACATTGCGCAATCTAATCCGAATGCCGGGTTTAGTCCTTTAAGCAGAATATATCCCAATGTTTGACCGCAATGACATTGGGAGTATAATCAGACGCTTTTTACCGGATCTTTTAAAATTAAGAGGGCTTACTAAACATCAACTCAAAGTATTGAGGGCTTTGACTTCGTGCAGAACGCCTCAACTGGGTGGCTCGGTATTGGCTTGTTCTTCTTGTGGTTCGGTCCATTATGTAATGCACAGCTGTCGTAACAGGCAT
>NZ_JAPDPI010000115.1 GCF_026013615.1 Plebeiibacterium marinum | reverse complement strand
CTAAGTACATGACAAAACTTTATAACATTCATCTAAATCATTGTTGTTAATGGGATTACTTAATGCATGAGCCATTCTGATTAAACCATATTTAAAGAAACTATAAGCCCTTCTACCATGTTTTTTTACCCTGATCGGCTTAATGTTCTCATGTTTGTCAATCCCTGCTAAATATGCCCAAACAAAAGCAATTGATACAACAGCCAAAAGTTTAGCAATGCGATCCAAGTCTGTTAAATGGGTGTCTTCAAGGTTAAAGCCACTGGATTTCATGGCTCTAAACATGGTTTCGATCTGCCATCGCTCTTTATAATTAATCAAAGCCTGATCATATTGGTTAAACGAAGCAATAATGGTAAATTCCACTTTGCCAGTGATTTTATTAAAGGATTTTGCTCCAGATAAGTATACCAGATTCTTACCTAGATAATAGAGTTTATCACAATGTTTGTAATACCCAATTTTCATATTGTTGAACAGCCAAAAGGCTTTTATAGGAGTTTTACCATGACGATGCACCATCATATTGTTCCGGATACGAATGTAAAATGGAATATTTTGACGAATAAGATTTTCAAACCATTCTTCGCCTATAAATTCCCTATCCGCCATAAAAGCTTTAATGTTTTGGGTACCAAAGAACTGAACGTATGTGTCCAATACCTCTTTTCGCTCCAAGGCATTGGAATTCCCTCTTTTGGGAAGGAGTTTCCATATCAATGGAATAGAAACTCCTTTGTAACAAACGCTCAGCATCAGTATGTTGATATCGGTTTTGCCAAACTTCCAATTGGTTCTGTCCATGCTAAGCATATATGGAGGCTCATCTGGCAATAAACTATAAATTAAACGTGTAAATATCAGTGGATCAAAGGAAAATTCAGCAAAAAACCGTTGCACTCGTCGTAGGCTTGATTCATGCTCTACACTAGAACTAAAACCTTGAGCAAGTTTTACATATGAAACGGTTTGGAATTTTATCATACTATTGATAATAATGAGCAAGCATTTAATCCTTGCCTTGTGCCAATTGGTTGTTGCCTTGAACAACTCAAATAATTGAGTATTTTTACTGTCTACCTTGGTATTCGTATGCATTACAAAATGATGTAGGAATCTTTTGTAAGATACTGAATATCAAGGTTTTAAACAAGAAAATCACATACTTAATTTGATGATTTTCAATTGTTTATAGTTTTGTCATGTACTAAA
>NZ_JAPDPI010000114.1 GCF_026013615.1 Plebeiibacterium marinum | reverse complement strand
ATATAAAGGTTATCAATATAAGTCATGTGGTTTTATGGAAGCCCGTTGTGTTGACGATTATCCAATTCGTAATATGTTGGTAAAATTAAAGGTGAAACGCCGAAGGTGGGAAGTGGTTATAGATGGGAAAAAGAAAAAAGTGAGCAGGGATTGGGAAGTAATAGCACGGGGTACAAGGATGAGCGAAGAGTACGCTGCTTTTTTAAAAGCAATTAGTCGATTCTAACGCCATAAGTTGCCAGAGCCTGGAAATCTATCTTGGAGTTAATGGGCGCAACTTTCAACGTCAGTATAAAAACAATCTGAGCAACTTCAGTGGTTGGAAGCAAAAGGATCATGCAGAAGAGTATCTAATATACCCTAAGAACATTGGTTATCATTTATCAATAGACGAAACGGCACTGAGCAACGGGGAGCTATATACTATAATAACCAACAAGATAAAAAAAGGAAAGAAGGGTGCCATTGTAGGGATTTTCAAGGGGACACAATCTGGTGAGATCATAAAAATCATCAAGGAAAATTTCAGTGAACAGCAACGGGCCATGGTCAAAGAGGTTACCCTTGATATGGCCAACAGCATGAATCTAATTGTCCGGAAATGCTTTACAAAAGCTACTGTAGTTATAGATCGCTTCCATGTACAAAAATTAGCCTGTGATGCCGTCCAGGAACACAGGATCAAGCACCGCTGGGAAGCCATAGAACAGGATAATATGGCGCAAAAGCAGGCCCGTAAGCAAGGTGAAGAATATACCCCGTTAATATTAGAAAACGGGGATACCATAAAGCAGTTGCTCGTGCGCAGCAGGTACCTCCTGTTTAAACCAAGCCATAAATGGACGGAGTCACAAAAACAGCGGGCCAACATCTTGTTTAACCTATACCCTGATATAGAACAGGCTTACGATCTGTCGCATCACTTATATTTGATTTACAGTCGCATAATGACAGCCCCCGTAGCCATGACACACCTTGCTCAATGGTTTAACCAAATAGACATGGTGGACCTCCCTTCTTTCCAGGTCTTAAAAAATACTATTGAAACCCATTATCAAAATATTATCAACTTTTTTAACAACAGGAGCACAAATGCCTCCGCGGAGTCTTTCAATGCCAAAATAAAGGAATTCAGAAGGCAGTTTAGAGGTGTTGTCGATGTAAAATATTTCCTCTTCAGGTTAACAAAAATATATGCATGATAAATCAAAGCAACATTTAGACCCAGGTTTTGCGCTTGATCCAT
>NZ_JAPDPI010000113.1 GCF_026013615.1 Plebeiibacterium marinum | reverse complement strand
CGGCTTCTACTCCAGGCGTAAGCCATACCATTATCGACGCCTAGCCTAATCAGGTTCTTCCTCTTTCTTTCTGGTTTCTTCCAATGATGCCATATATTGTATCTAAGTCGGTTGCGGAGCCACCCATCCAATTCTTCCAATTTGGTTTTAATGTTGGCATGTTTAAAGTTGTTGATCCAACCACGTTGGATTTCAAGTAACTTATGTATGCGTTCATCAAAGCTCATTGGATTGGTTTTACGGGTAACTTCTTTGAGCTTTGCTTTAAAGCTCCTCCATCTTTTAGGAGCTACAATTAATTGGTATTTCCCTTTGATACCTTTCTTGTAAATGGGTACGAAACCGAAACCTAGAACCTGAAAGTTAACAGGGCGTCTGATACCACTCTTTTCCTTGTTGATAGGCAACTTTAACTTATCTCTGAGGAATAAGTAAATGGCATTTCCAACCTTTTTGGCCTCGTGCTTAGTTTTGCAAAAGATGCTGAAATCATCGGCGTATCTAACAAATTTAAGTCCTTGTTTCTCCATTTCCGAATCTAACTCGTGAAGAATTATATTCGAGAGCAGTGGGCTGATTGGACTTCCTTGCGGAACGCCGATTCTTCGTTTTATAAGCTTGCCGTCTTTTACCAATGGGGCACGGAGCCACCTGCGGATCAGACACATGGTATGTCTGCATTTAATCTTGCGGTGTAAGCGCTGTAAAAGCAGTACGTGGTCAACTCTGTCGAAAAACTCTTTAAGATCGATTTCAACAATGTGTTGGTACCCTGAGTTAATATAACCCAAGGCTTTTCCTGCTGCCTGTTGCGTGTTACGGTGTGGTCGGAAGCCGTAGCTGTACGATGAGAAATCTGTTTCATAATACATCATTACCACTCGGGAAACCGCTTGTTGCATCATTCGATCAACAACCGTGGGTATTCCCAATGGTCTGGTTTTGCCACCTCCTTTGGGGATGTCTTTTCCCCGGATGGGTTGCGGTAGGTATTGCATATTCATGACCTGTTCTACCAGTTCATTGCGATGCAGATCCAGATGTGTTTTAAGTTCTGAAACTTTCATGCCGTCAATACCGCCAGCTCCTTTGTTCCTTACTACCTCCTTGCATGCCATTGTCAGGTTTACAGGGTGTAGTATCCGCTCAATTAGGTTGCTCGTGTCACGTTTTCTTTTCTTCATTGTCTTCTTTCATGTCCATTTCCTGCTACGCTCTCTGAGGCTGGTAATATGGCAGTTGCCAGATTAGACCTCCG
>NZ_JAPDPI010000112.1 GCF_026013615.1 Plebeiibacterium marinum | reverse complement strand
AGGGGAAGTTGCTTCCGCACAGTGCGTTGGAGTTTTCCCCTTTAGGGGAATCAAAGGGGTGAGCGTAGGAATCATGAGTTTTCTTGCAGGAACTATATAGTCATATTACATGTCTATTCCAGCTAGATAACTTTACGTCTTCCTATTTTAGCTCCAACAATGGCCCCCGATATAGACAATAGCAAGCAACAAATCCAAAAGATCCATCGCCCAGCTGACATAAACTGACCGGGAACATTATCCGGTTTTAAAACGGTTAAAAGAATCATTTGGATAATTGCCAGTATACCTACTGCATTAGAAATTAACAAAGTATACCAAACACTTTGGGGATACTTCCTACAGATAAAAAAACAAGCGGTAACGATCGCAACACAATAAAGAATCATGCCTGTTAATTCAATACCCGGAATATATGTTGTAAAAGAAAGTGGCACAGACACAATAAAAACGATTAAAGCCAATGCCCAAGCAGGAATTTCTGCAAAAACCGATTTTTCCTCTTCTCTTTTGCGATTTATAAAAATAGCCACGAAAGTAAGTATGGCAGCTATTAAATCACAAAAAACACTTGCAAACATCAAACGGGATACATAAAGGATATCATAATTATTAAGGTACGAAAAAGCACCATCCGAGTAGATTGTGCCTAATATGAACAGAAAAATAGCGATAAGGAGATAACCTGTTACTCTTCGTTTTCCATCACGCCTGTTTTTTTTAATAACTGAACGGTACCAAAAGAACAACAGCAAACGAAACATAATTGCCAATAATATTCCGATTCCTGCACCTATATTGTTTTTATATTCTAATGTTTTAGTATAAATCCCTGGTAATACTATTATCATTAGAAGTACAGAAAGCAATATCAATCCAGCTGCAATAACTGAAACCTTTTCTTTCATTTGACTTTTTTCCATAATTCTATGCTTTATAACTTACACCCATATGGCTTTCCTCAAAGTAATACTCAAACGTAGTAAAGTCAACCCATTTCTGATAATACTCAAACGTAGTAAAGTCAACCCATTTCTGATATAGGCATTGCTGCAACTTGCAGCAAAGTTTCCCCAACTGGGGAAAGTCTCCTGCAACTTGCAGCAAGGTTTCCCCAACTGGGGAAAGTCCCCTGCAACCTGCAGCAAGGTTTCCCTAACCGGGGAAAATCCCCTGCAATCTGCGACAAGGTTTCCCTGGCATTAATTATTTGTTTCAGACTTACAGCCTGATATTTACAGCTTGGTATTTTCAAGGGGCGATGCCC
>NZ_JAPDPI010000111.1 GCF_026013615.1 Plebeiibacterium marinum | reverse complement strand
CTTTAGTGTTCGAAACCTTGAGTAAAAATAAAATATAAATATTTTCTTGATAAATTAACATGTTATAAACATTTGTGACGTTGATGATTTTCAAAACCAAAAAACAAGAGGTAAAATGTTAATATCTAACATATTGAAGTTAATAAGTTATTGAGGTGTTTTAATTTATACACGATATCTTTGTCTCATCAAATAATTGAGATGAGCAAAGCATTAAATAAAAATATCACAGTTCAGGGTTTACTGGAATTATTTCCCAGTGAATTATTGGATAAGTTAAGTGATAAAACTAATGTAGATCATCAAGTGAAAAAATTATTTGGTAAAAACATGTTCTATCTATTATTATATGGTTTTTTAGAAAGTAGCAGAGCAAGTCTTAGGAGTTTGGAAGATGTTTACAATTCGCATAAGTTTAAATTTCTTTTTAATATTGATCAACAAAACGTAACAAAATTCAATTCATTGTCAGATCGTTTAGAATCAATGAATCCTGATTTCTTTAAAAGGATATACGAATATGCACATAGCATGTTATCAAAATGGTACACTGATTCAGAGGCTGAGAATTATTCGATAATAAGAGTTGATTCTACACTAGTAAAAGAGGTTGCCAATAAACTTCGTGAAGGTATTACAACTGCCAATCAGCACAATAGTAGAAAACACATCAAGTTTACTATTGCGATGGATGACTTATTTCCTTTGGATGCTGAGGTTTTTACGGATAAGCAATATTCCAATGAAAATCATTCAATACCAGAAGTTGTTATTAATCAAGATAATAAATTAGGGATTTTTGTTTTTGACAGAGGAGTAAACAGTCGAGATAAGTTTAATGAATTTGACAATTTGAATAAATCTTTTGTTACTCGAATCTCCCCGACAAAACAGCTCAATGTTATTACAAAGAATAAAATGGACTCTGATAAATATAACAATCTTCTAATCCAAGAAGACCTGATTGTTAATCTATTTAATAGACGCCACCAAAGAAGCAACCCATTTCGTCTAATAAAAACCATTAAAAATGACGGCAGTAATGAAGAGCTTTGGTTTCTGACAAATTGTTTGGATTTAAAAACTTCAGAAATAGTAGCCATTTATAGGAAACGATGGGATATTGAAGTGTTTTTCAGGTTTATCAAACAAGAACTGAACTTTTCTCATTTTGTATCAACTAAAGTAAACGGTATAAAAAATATACTTTATATAACTTTGACTTTGGCTATTCTGATTCTGATATACAAAAAACAAAATAATATCGGTTACAAAACTGCTGTTAGAAGATTTAGAATTGAACTTGAT
>NZ_JAPDPI010000110.1 GCF_026013615.1 Plebeiibacterium marinum | reverse complement strand
AATACTAGTGATGCGTTAACTTTTAAAAATATTTTGCAAACAATTATATTTCAATACAATATAAACGTTCTTTGATTTTTTGATTTGATTTGACTTTTAGCTTTGCACTTTTAATGCAAGGCTATGAATTCTGGTAAATATATTTTTGCTCAGCTACTGCAATTTGTAAACCGTTATGAGTTTGACAAATTCGTAAATAAATATAACGGCGATTATCGAACTAGGGATTTAAACTGCTGGAACCAGTTTATTCAATTATTCTTTGGTCAATTAACAGCAAGAAACTCGTTACGAGATATCTGCACGTGTTTAAAAGCTCATAGAAATAAACTTTATCATCTTGGGATAAAGCAATATGTGAATCAATCCACACTGTCAAGAGCTAATGAGAACAGAGACTCAAGGATCTTTGCTGATTTTGGTAACTTCTTAATCCAGGAAGTTCGGCCATTATATGCAAACTCTTCAATTCCCGATGTTCACATCAAAAATGAAGTGTTTGCTTTGGATTCAACGACAGTTTCACTTAGTCTAAAGCTTTTCAGTTGGGCACCGGGAAAATACTCCAGAGGAGCAATAAAGATCCATACGTTGCTGGACTTAAGAGGAAGTATTCCATCCTATATCCTTATCACCGACGGCAAATACCATGATAGCAATGTGCTTGATGTTATTACGCCCGAAGTAAATGCTATTTATGTCATGGATAAGGCTTATATCGATTTTAAAGCATTATATCATATGAATGAATCTGGAGCTTTCTTTATATCCAGAGCAAAAACAACAATGGATTTTTCTGTCACAGAGGTCAATTACAATATTGACGAAACTACAGGTCTAAGAAGTGATAAAATCATCATTCTCAATGGATACAAGTCCAAGAAATTGTATCCTGAGACATTAAGGCTTATTGAGTATTATGATGATGAAAAAGACACCCTCTTAACGTTTATAACAAATAACACATACGCTTCAGCACTTGAAATTGCTCATTTATACCGGAATCGTTGGCAAATAGAGATTTTCTTTAAGTGGATAAAACAGAATCTTACAATTAAAAAACTTTGGGGCCATTCTGAAAATGCCGTTAATATACATATCTGGGTAGCAATTTGTACCTACCTTATTGTTGCTAAAGTCAAGCATTCTTTAAAAAGTGACCTCTCAATTTATGAGATCATACAAATTTTAGGCATTTCTGTGTTCGATAAAGCTCCAATAAAAGAACTGCTTACAGAATATCAAATCAATCAAGATGTCAAAGAACAATTAAATTTGTTTAGTGATAATTTTTAACGCATCAGCAGTAATT
>NZ_JAPDPI010000010.1 GCF_026013615.1 Plebeiibacterium marinum | reverse complement strand
CTTTTGTAAGATACTGAATATCAAGGTTTTAAACAAGAAAATCACATACTTAATTTGATGATTTTCAATTGTTTATAGTTTTGTCATGTACTAAAGTGTTTTGCTTAAAAATATAGCCTTTCCTATCATTTTTTCATGAACTATCATAAATAAAAACAGGCGTACCTGTTAAATAAAACCACTTATTTGTAAAAAAGAATCGTAAACGGGAAAAATAACGCCGTTTTCGGTAAAAAAAGAACCGCTTTTCTATAAATTTTATTCAAAATCGGTTCTTTTTTATAGGAATTCTGCTAAATAAAATAGCATGTTGTATAAAATTTATAGCGTATAGAATAGAAAGTATAAAATAAGAGCAAAACAATAAGCAAATCCTGTAAAAAATATAGAAAGGCCGCTCTTTTTTATAAGAAAGCCATTCTTTTTTATAGTGAAGTGGAGTTATTTTATAGGAAAGTGGAGTATTTTTATGATTCAAATCTAAATAGTTCTTGCAACAAAACCAGATTTTATCCCAACCCGTACTCTCCAACTTCCAAAAGGGAGAGCTTCAACCCCCGCAGTGCGACCATAAATTTCCTACCTATACATCACGGTAATCAATCTTCCCCTATCAGGGGGAAGTACCATGCTAAAAGCATGGGGAAGGGGGTAAATTTGTGCTAATACAATAACTAGAATATTACCATGTTTATCTCACTCCAATCCTCATAAAACTCCTCAATTTCTTTTATAATAATATCGGGATGTTCTAAGTTTATTTCTATAATATTTTAATTTGGGCCGGTTTATTATTTCATAAAGCCAATAGTTGTTTTTGGTAATATAGACAAGATGTTATGAATAAAACCCCCTTCCCCCCATCTTTGATGTGGTACTTCCCCCTTTCAGGGGAAGATTGATTCCCGTATTGCACAATATTCAGCCAGCACAATCCCTCTTTCCAACATCCAAACCCTATTTACTTCCCCGTTACCTTCCTCATTAAACTATCCTCTCGTTTATGGCCTTTACTCGCCCAAAAAGTATCGCGGAAAATACATTTGTGCGCTTGTACATATGTTCAAAAACGCGTACAAATGTCCATTTTATAGGATAAAAGGCCTGTTAGGATGGTGTTTTAATGATTTGTAAATTGTAGGTAATGAAATATTTAAGCTTTGTTAACATATGGTGTGTAGGCGAAAAATGAGCAATTGAGAATATTCTGATTCAAACATAAGGTTATTGTAGCGGAAACAGGGCGTGTACACAGGTGTTCGAATTTAAAAAACATATGTGTAAGCCGCCGAGGAGAATAATTGTCAATTTTGAAACAACTCTGGAACACATCTAATATTTAAATTAAAATTTTTATGAAAGAGAAGAGAATTTGCTTATTAAAAGGTCTTAGTTATTTCCGGGCTAGGATGATAATGGTTGCTTTTCTATTTTTTGCCTCAACAATGATGTGGGCTCAAAATATTGAAGTAAAAGGAAAAGTTGCAGATGATACAGGCGAATCATTGCCGGGCGTTTCTGTTGTTGTTAAAGGTACTACAAATGGTACAATAACAGATATTGATGGTAATTTTGCTATTACAACTGAAGCAGGCAATGTTTTGGTTATATCATTTGTTGGTTATGCAAATCAAGAGATTGTAGTTACGGCACAAACTTCAGTAATGGATATAGTGTTACAACCTGATGTGATTGGTTTGGATGAAGTTGTGGCCATTGGATATGGAACACAAAGAAAAGGCGATATTACCAGTGCGGTAGCCAGTGTAAAGGCTGAGGATTTTTCTGTAGGTAAAATTGGTGATGCTGCAGAATTGGTTAAAGGTAAAATTGCTGGTTTAAGTATTACTAAGTCGTCAGGAGACCCTAACGAGAATTCAAGTATCATGTTACGTGGTATCACTACAATTAAGGGTAGTGTGGAGCCTTTGATTTTGGTAGATGGTATTGAGGGGTCTTTAACTACTGTGGCTCCAGAAAATGTGGCTTCTATTGATGTGTTGAAAGATGCTTCTGCAGCAGCTATTTATGGTACAAGGGGTGCCAATGGGGTTATCTTGATTACAACAAAATCAGGTAAGCGTGGTTCAAAAACAAGTGCTACCTATTCGAGCTATGCTTCTATATCAGAATGGTACAAAACATCTGATTTTATGAATACCAATGATGTAATTTACGGACGTACTCAATTTAACTATGATGGTTATGATACAGATTGGTTAGAAGCTATTACCCGTAAGGCTGGTTATACTCAAAATCACTCATTAAGCTTAGAGGGAGGATCAGAAAACTCTACTTACGCTGCAAACATTACTTATTCTGACGAAGAAGGAATTATGCGCAAGAGTGATAGAGAAAACATCAAAGGGCAATTGGATTTTAGTCAATATGCATTAAATGATATCATTAAGTTTAATGTTAATGTACTTTACAGCACTCATAAGCATACCAATAACAACAACAAATATGCTTACCGCCAGGCTGTAATCCGCAACCCTTCGTCGCCTATTTACAACGAGGATGGAACTTACTATGAAGAATATAGTAAATTCCAGTATTATAACCCTGTTGCAATTCAAAATGAACTTATAGGTGATACCAGAACTAAACATGCCCGTATAACAGGTAATATGACAGTGGAGCCTATTAAGGGATGGAAAACAAATTTGATGATTTCCAGAAAGGAAACAGAAACTACTTCACAAAACTATTACAGTAGTGGGTATCTAGGAAATAAAAAGGCTAGTGAAGATTCAGAAACTAGTACACAAACAACCGTAAGGGGGTCTGCTTCTAAAGGGTCTTATTTAGATCGCAGTGATAACCTTGAGCTGACGTCTAAATATGATTTTACAGTGGGTAAAAATCGTATTAATGCTTTAGTGGGTTATAGTTACTTGTATAATAGCTATGATGGTTTTACCGCAGGAAACTCAAATTTCCCGTCAGAATCATACCTATACAATAACTTAAACCAGGGAACTTACTTAACTGATGAGGACCATGTTGCAAGTATGAGTTCTTATCAGAATGATAACAAGTTGATTGGTTTCTTTGGTCGTGCAAGTTATAGCTACGACAACCGTATCAATGCAATGGTTAGTGTTAGGCGTGAAGGTTCTTCTAAGTTTGGTGATAAGCATAAATGGGGTACTTTCCCTTCTGCATCTTTGGGATGGACACTTAGCAACGAAGAATTTATGCAAAATTTTGCATGGCTATCTAACTTGAAATTACGTGCAGGTTATGGTGTTACTGGTGTAATTCCAAATGATCCATATGTGTCTTTGAATAGATATGATTATGACACCTGGGGTAAACACTTAAGTAAAGATGGTGATTGGACTCCTTCATTAAAAGTAGATCAAAACCCAAATCCTGATTTGAGATGGGAAAAAACAAGTGAGGTAAACATCGGTATGGATTGGGCTGTATTAAATTCCCGTGTAAGTGGTAGCATTGATGTTTATAGTAAGAAGACTGTAGATTTGTTATATGATTATGCAGTACCTGTACCTCCAATGTTGTATGATATTACTACTGCCAATGTTGGAGAGATGAGCAATAAGGGTATCGAAGTAATGATTAATGCTGTCCCTGTAAAATCATCAGATTTTGAGTGGAGTACTACATTAACCATGTCTCATAACGAGAATGAACTATTAAGCCTGTCGAATGACTTATACCAAACAGATAACTTTGTTGAAGTTGGTGGAGTGAGCGATCCTATTTCAGTACCTACTCACGCAATGGAAGTAGGACATAGATTGGGAGACTTCTGGGGATTACGTTCTGTTGGAGTTAGTAAAGATGGTTTTGTATTGGTTCAGGTAAAAGATGATAATGGTAACTGGACTGTTAAAGAGTTTGAAACAAAATATAACGACGAAAAAAATCGTCAGCGTTTAGGAAATGGTCTGCCTCAGATTTATGCAGGATGGAATAATACCTTGCGTTATAAAGGATTTGATTTGAATCTGCAATTTACAGGACAGTTCGGGTTTAAAATTTTAAATGTTCAGAGAAGTTTTTACGAGAACAACTCTATTGCCTATAACCGTTTAAGTTCAGCTGCTGATCAATATCCTGCAGTAGAACCAGGAGGTGCTGCTGTAATCGATCCAGAAACAGGAAAGCAAAAAATGGTAGCCTTAGCTAACTCAATGACTCAAGGTGTTTGGAGCGATCACATTGAAGATGGTGATTTTGTAAAACTTACAAACGCAACATTGGGTTATACCATACCTACAAAGGGAAAATTAGGTGAGTACATCAATAAACTTCGAGTGTATGTTTCCGGACAAAACCTTTTCTGTATTACAGGTTATTCAGGTCTTGATCCTGAGGTTTCCAATTACTTTTTGGCACCAGGTATTGATGATCGTGATAAGTATCCTACTGTTCGTTCATATACAGTTGGTCTTTCTGTTAACTTTTAAATTTGGAGAATAATGAAAATTACAAAATATATAAACTTTAGTATAGTCTTAGGCTTTTTGTTGACGATTGGTGCGTGTACTGATCTGGAAGAGACTGTTTACGATAAACTTACTGATGAAACGATAGATGTAACCGATCCAACCGTAGTAGGATCTATGATGGGTGAGGTATATGCACAGTTTCGTTTCTTGTACTGGGGATGGAATGGATACTTTGATGTGATGGAAGAGTGTAGTGATACATATATGACTCCTAAACGTGTTGGTATTGGATGGGGAGACTTATATATTAACATGCACAAGCATGACTGGATCTCAACTCAAGGCCATTTAGCCGGCTTATGGCATTATGCCTATTTAGGTATTGGTTATGCCAATAAATGTTTGGATGTATTACCTGAAACAGGATCTGATCAGGCTGAAATGCGTTTTATGAGAGCCTTGAATTATTACATATTGCTTGATGCATTCCGTAATGTTCCTTTGATCACAACACAGGATTTTGAAGCAGGTTATTTGCCGGAACAGGTAACTGCTAAGGAAATCTATGAGTTTTGTGTAACAGAATTGAACGCCATTAAAGATGAGTTAGGTACAGAAAAGTATCATGGTTATCCTAACAGATATGGTGCCTGCATGGTATTGTCAAAACTTTATTTGAACTACAATGCTTACTTCGAAACTAATGACAATACATATTACGAAAAAGCATTGGCTGAAGTAGAAGAAGTAATTACAGAAGGAGGCTATTCATTAGCTCCAAATTATTTGGATAACTTTAAAGCGGATATTTCTACTTCACCTGAAGTTATTTTTGCAATTCCATTAGATAAAAAGAATGCATCGCACAATTACTTGGTTAATAAGTGTTTGGTTGGTGCCGGTGCTGCAGCTTACGGATATGATGGTTCTCCATGGAATGGAAGTTGTGCAATCCCTCAATTTATCGAAAGTTATGAAGAAGGCGACAATAGGTTAGCTTATACCTGGGCTGGTGGTGTGCAGTTAACTGCAACTGAAGATGCTTCAGGAGAGGTTATTCCTCAATCAGGTGACCCTATTTCTTTTACTACTGATGACTGGGCAGGTCAGGGAGTATTAAACTACTCTGTAAATGTTCACTCAATTGATAATCCTGGAGCGTACCAGCAAGAAGGTTACCGTTTTGTGAAAAGTGAGATTGTAGCCGGAGACGGTGGTACTTATGGTAACGATGTGGCATTTTTCCGTTTGGCTGATGCTATGTTTATTAAAGCGGAGTGTTTATTACGCTTAGGAAGAGATGAGCAGGTTGCTGCAGATTTAATTACCGAAGTAAGAAGCCGTTCTTTCGATTCAGCTGCTGAAGCTCAACGTACAGTTGCAGATTTAACTGGAGGTAGTGTTTACGATTATGGTCACAGAGAGTATACCAGCGAAGGTTTTAACAACTGGGAAACTTATGTATTTACTATCGAAGGTGGTGGTGATATTGAGTTAGGTGGTTTATTGGATGACCTTGCATGGGAGTTTGTTGGTGAACACCACCGCAGACAAGATTTAGTGCGTTTTAAAATGGCAGATGGAAGAAGCGTGTTTAACGGAAAATCATGGTTCTGTAAAGATGCTACAACTGAATCTCACTGGAACTATTTCCCTATACCTAAAGATGCTTTAGATACCAATATTTCATTGGTTCAAAACGAAGGGTATAACTAACATTTTGTAACGAAAGGATGATACGTATGAAAAATTTTCAATTATATATTGTTTTAGCTGCGCTATTTGCAGGTTTATTTAGCTGTGGCGATAATGAAGATTTCAGTGCTTTGCATGTGCTAACAGACGCTGAAATTGCAGAAATGCATCGTCAGGATTCAATTGCCGAAGCAGAGAGAAACAGGATTAATGCAGATTTACTTTTAGAATATAGCATAGATGCTACCACAAGTGATGTATCGTGGGATGCAGGTATGGTTACAGTTGAAATGGACAAAATAGCTGAGCTGTTTGGTCTTACTGAGGCTGAAGTTTTAGCAGGTATTGCCGGAGAAAGTGGTGCTCCTGAAATTAAGTGTTTTGCGATTGACTGGACAACTCGTGCCGATTATGCAAACGCCTCTACAACCAATGCTCCATGGGGGCACTGGTGGGGTCCTGAAGGAGATGTTACCTCTTGGGGTGATGAGATAAATGTTCCTACTGTATTTTGTGAATTCGATTATGAGGCTGGTGAGTTTTTTGTGGGTCAATTACCCGGAAACCTTGAGCCAGGAACTATTAAAGTAATCGAAGCTCTAAAATATAATGAGTTACGTGTAGCTGTTGTGATCACAATTAATGCTTCTGCACCAGGACAATTAGTAGCTGATGTGGTTAGTACATTGGATTTGTCAATTGATGTTACTGCATTAAGTTCATATGATGGAGGAGAGATCCAATTTGACCTGGATCAGGCTTTAACTGATTTAGGTGTTAGCTCTATTGATGAAGTTAAGTTTATTGGTGTAAACGAAGATGGTTCATACAATCAGGAACCAGTTACCAACAACGGATTCTGGTACGATATGAATGGTTATGTAGGTAGCTATGGCGATGATGCAAGTGTATTTACAGAATACTATATTGATAATCCGGGAGTAATTGTAATAGGTCAATTCCCTGATCACCTTGCAGGCGATGAAGTATACAATATTAAATACGGTTTGTTTGCTAACGATAAGATTGTGATGTTTAATATTGCTGTAAATATTTTAGGTTATCAAGATCCGGAAACAGCTCCGGCTGGTGATCCTGCAGATGCTACATTAGATGTTGCGTTAACACAGGCATACAACAATACTTATGCAAGAACTACTTTAGATGTAAAAGAAACATTGCGTAATGCATTTAAAATGACTACTTATCAAATCCATAAAGCAATTGGATCTGGTGAACTTAAACTATACCAGGGTGCAACAAGCGATACGGATCCTGCATATACTTCAGATGTTCCGGGATACTGGCTTAAGGCTGATGGAACAGTGGGTGAATGGTCAGAAGGCGTTGTGTATTGTTGTCTTGGACATAGCGAAACAGAGCTTTATATCTATGCAGGAAACCATCCTGATAATGCAGCTTCTGGAAATACTGTGACTACTACATATATTGCTACATTAAATGGTGCAGCAGTTACTTTCAACATTACTTATACTATAGAATAAGTATTATTTTATGAAAAATTTGAATTGTGAATTAAAACAAAAGTCGGCTTTTGCCGGCTTTTGCTTATATTTTTTGCCAATACTATTTGTTTTGGCTTTGGGTGTTTTACCCTCTTGTGAAACAGATGGAGATGTTCCTGAAGTAGTGATACCGGATCCTGATGCTAAGGATACAACTGATGTTGTGGAACCTAAGGATACGGTGTTGGTTCTGGAAGAATCAGATGTTGCTGACCTGGACAAATTTTATAAACCGGCAGAGCATAAAAATGTAGATTTCTTTAGAAGTGACAGTAAATGGAACTTTGTTAGAAGTAAGCAGTCAGATCACTTTATTGTATTTTGGGAAGAAGGTTTTGGTGAAAACCCAAATTCAAGCGATGTTCCTGCAGAATACAGAGTAGATATTGATGACCTGTTAACCAAGGCAGAAAGTTTCTTTGATATCAATATCAATCAGTTAAAGTTTGCTCAGCTTGGTGCAGGAACTTCAAATGTAGACAAGTATAAATTGCAGATTTATCTTTTTTATACTCAGGAATGGATGGCCTATGGTGGTGGCTATGATGATCTTATCGGTGCATTATGGATTAACCCATCTACAGTTCATCCTGTTGGTTCAACCATTGCTCACGAAATTGGACATAGTTTTCAATACCAGACATATGCCGACTTATTAGCCTATGGTGGTATCTCTAATGATTTCAACAGAGGTTATAGGTATGGTTATGGTGGTAATGGCGGTAATGCTTTTTGGGAGCAATGTGCACAATGGCAGTCCTTCCAAAGTTATCCTATGGAAGCTTTTACTTCATATAACTATAGTGTACATATGGATAACTATCACCGCCATTTTTGTCATGAATGGCAGCGTTATGCTAGTTATTGGTTGCATTATTATTGGGCAGAGAAACGTGGCCTGGATGTTATAGGGAAACTATGGCGCGAATGCGAAGGACCTGAAGATCCTATTGAAACCTATATGAGGATAAATGGTTTGGACGTTAGTCAAATGAATGATGAGTTGTATGATGCCTATGCACATTTGGTAACATGGGATGTGGAAGCAATTCGTAGTAATGGGTCAGATTTTATAGGAGATTACTCATATAAACTTTACCAGTTAGAAGACGGAAGCTACCAGGTTGCATATAGCAAATGTCCGGGTACTACAGGATTTAATGTAATTCCGCTTAATGTTCCCGATGCCGGTTCTGTTGTAACTACATCCTTTAGAGGTTTAACCCCTGGTTCAGCCCTGGCTGCTGATGATCCGGGTTCGTATACCGATGAGGAAAAAGTTATGACTACAAGAAACTACAATAGTAGTTCACTTACAAGGGCAGGATGGCGTTATGGTTACGTTGCCTTATTAAATGATGGTACACGTGTGTATGGAGATATGAATAAATCCACTTCAGCAGATGTTGAATTTACAGTTCCTGAAGGATGTAAAAAACTATGGTTTGTGGTTTCCGGAGCTCCATCGTCATATACATCTCACCCTTGGGATGAAATAGAAAGCAATGATGATCAATGGCCATATAAGGTTTCGTTTACCAATACCGATTTGTTGGGTAATTTAACTATCGATCCTAATGCCACACCTGAAAATCTAACGTTGACATATGATATTTCATTTGCTGCAGCAGACGATTATTCAGGTGCTGTAGTCAATTTATATGACAATGGTGATATAAATGATGTTGCTGAGGCCTTGGTTATGCAACCATCTGCAATAGCAGGAATCATGTTGGCTGCCAAAGAAACACCTCAGGAAGGTAAAATTGCCTTTGCAGCTGAAGAGTCAGGTGGTAATATTAACTATGAAACAACAGCCAATGGTTATGGTTTTTGGTTCGATAGCAACGGTGATGCAATAGGCTGGGGAGGTGATAATGACAGTAAGCTATTCTCAGAATTCTCCAGCAGTAATTTTGAGTTTAATATAGGTCAGTATCCTGGAAAAAGTAGCGCAGGTGATAAATACACAATAAAAGAAGCTTTTGTTTATACAAAAGACGGAGAACAGTATCAAATCACATTTGTGTTCAATGTTACTTTGCAATAATTCTCTAATCTTAAGGTTGTCAGTTTTTGGCAACCTTAAGGTTTTTTATATAGGATAGGAGATTATGTCTTCTACCACTTGCATAAATGTTCATATCTGTTTATTAACGATTCGTATAAGCTTTTTGAACATTTGTTATGATCTAAAAGAGATTGAAAATACAATTTTACAGTGAGATTTAATTTTTGAAACATAGGTAAGGATAGTAAAAATAATTGTATGAAACTTAGTGCTTTTTCGATAGTATTGTTCTTTTTAATGAGTATTCATAGTGCTGGTTTTTCTCAGTCAATGGAAACTCCTGTTAAAAAAGAAGCTGATAGGAAAATATATATTCCACAGGAATTTAAAGAATCAGGTTTTGATGATCCCAACAATAAATGGAGCTATAAACGAAGCAAACAATCAGACCATTTCATAGCCTTCTGGGAGGCAGGTTATGGTGAAAACAATCCAAACTCCAACGATATACCGGAAGAATACCGTGTAGATATAGATGATATGTTGCTTAAAGCTGAAGAGTTTTATGCTTTAAATATCAATAAGCTTCAGTTTGCAAATGTGGGTTCAGGAAAATCTAACCTGGATAAATATAAAATGATTATCATGCTTCATTATACTACCGAATGGATGGCCTTTGGTGCCGGGTATGATGATGTGATTGGTGCACTTTGGGTGAGTCCAAGTACATGTAAACCGGTGGGAAGTGTTATCGCTCATGAAATAGGGCATTCGTTCCAATACCAGGTTTATGCCGATTTGTTGGCAAATGGGGATGTAAAGGAAGATTTTACTAGAGGCTTTAGATACGGTTTCGGAGGTAATGGAGGTAATGGCTTTTGGGAACAAACAGCACAGTGGCAAGCCATGCAATGTTATCCTGATGATATTTTCAATAAAAGAGATCTTGATACGTATATCAAAAACTGCCACCGTCATGTATGTCATGAAGATTACCGTTACTCAAGTTATTTTATTCATTATTACTGGATTGAAAAACATGGGGTTGACTTTATAGGAAAACTATGGCGCAGTGCTCAAAAACCGGAAGATCCTTTTCAGGCATATATGCGAATTACAGATATTTCTGCACCTCAGTTAAATGATGAAATTTATGAGGCAGCATCTAAAATGGTGACCTGGGATATAGATGGATTGCGAGAAGGAGGAAAAGAAAATATTGGAAAGTACAAGAGTAATACTGACTTGTTAGAAGATGGCACTTATCAGGTTGAATACAATAGTTGCCCGGGAACAACAGGTTTTAATGCATTGGAATTAGAGGTGCCGGGAGCAGGAAAAAAGATTACAGCCTATTTTAAAGGGATTGTAAATGCAGACGGTTACAATACAGTTGAAGACACAGCCAGGGCAGGATGGCGTTATGGTTATGTGGCGCTTTTAGAAAATGGTAAAAGGGTATACAGTAAAATGAATGCAGCCACTCAGGGTGCTGTTACATTTAAAGTGCCAAAGAAATGTAGCCAGTTATGGTTTGTAGTAACTGGTGCTCCAAAAACCTATGCTCCACATCCCTGGGATGAAGATGAAAGTAATGATGACCAATGGCCATATCAGGTAAAGTTTGATAATACAACATTACTCTAGCCAAAACTAATATATAGAGTGTAGTTATTTAGTATTGGGTGAAACTATAATTAGGCGATTAAAGATTTTAGAATGAAGAGAGTATTATATATAGCTTGGATAATTTTAGTAATATTTGGGTGTACTGAAGGTAAGCAGGAAATTGCCGTTCAAACAAACAGTAATCCGTTGCTGCCCGGATATTTTGCAGATCCTACCATTAAAAAGTTTGGTGATACCTATTATATATATTCAACAACAGATGGAGTTAAACTGGCATCGGGACAGCCAACAGTTTGGTTAAGCAAAGACCTTGATAATTGGTTTAACTATGAGTTGGATATAGATTTACCGGAAGGTTTAACCAATTGCTGGGCTCCGGATGTAGTAAAAGGACAAGATGGCAGGTACTATTACTATATGGGTAACTGTCAGTTTGGATGTAACATATATGGTTATGTTTCAGATAATCCCATAGGTCCCTGGAAAGCTTTAAACGAAGGAAAACCAGTGGTTCCTGTAGGAACCGGTACTGAAAATCTGCCGGCTCTGGATGCACAGTTTTTAAGTTGTAGCGATGGAAGTCTTTATACCTATTTTGGCACTTGGTGTCACGTGTTTAAAGGATTGGGATGGGCAAAAATAGATCCATCAGATATGCACACTATTTTGGATGAGGGCTATATTCCCAATGAACAGCTTCCTGAATTATTTGAAGCGGTATATCCTATTGAACGAAATGGGAAATATATACTAATGTATTCGGCAGGGGATTGTAGACTAAGTTCGTATGCAGTGCATTATGCCTATGCCGATTCTCCTACAGGCCCTTATAAATACGGACAGAACAACCCAATACTCAAAACCAATGAGGATATGACGGTGGATTCTCCAGGGCATCATTCATTAATTGAGATTGATGGAAAAACATATATCCTGTACCACAGGCACGATAACCCACATAGTTCAGGTGGGGAGTTCCGTCAGGTTTGTATGGATGAGATGGTGTTTGCTAACGATACTACCATTTTAAAGATAGTGCCAACCCACACAGGGGTTAAGAGGTTTAAAACCAAATTAAAGAATATTGCATTAGGAGCAGGCACAGAGGCCTCTTCTGAGTATCACCTAAAGTCAAAAGCTTCTGTTTTTACACAAAAGCCGGTCGACTATATTTATAGTTCGCAAAATGCAACAGATGATGATAATGGTACCTTATGGAAGGCTGAAAATTGTAGTATGCCACAGTCTATCATCATTGATTTGGGAACGAAACAGTCATTTAAAAGAATATTAACACAATTCGAGTATAGCACTTTTTATTATCAATATAAGATAGAAACATCTAACGATAAGAACAGCTGGGAATTATATGCAGATAAAACAAAGAATGAAACTGCTGGTAGTCCGATGATTGATGATAAAGAGGTTGCAGCAAGGTATATTAAAGTAACTGTTACAGGTACTGAAAAATCCGGGATGTTAGCTGCAATATGGAATGTTAAAGTGTACAATACGCTATTTGATATTCCTGAATATAATAATCAGCCTGTTAAAGTAAACGATTACAAACAACCTAGTAATGCGCTGGAGGTTCTTTTCGATGCGAAGGATTTGCCTGCAGGAACAGTAAACAATTCAATTGTTAATGAAGGGGATTTGCAGGGAGAGTTTATTCCGGTCGGAAACCCTAAGGTTAAAAAGATAGGTAAGCATAAGGCCTTGTATTTAGATGGTAAGAGTTATCTGGAATTATCAAAAAATGCACCTGATAACTTTAACTGGAATGCTCCTTTTACAGTTGCTGCATGGATCTATCCTACAGAGGAAACCATTGGACAATGTATTTTGTCGTGGAACAGCCGTGATAATATGTTGCAGGGGTCATATGCCTCAGTAATGTATGGCAAAGGTAATTTTGGGGCTGTTGCCCATGGTGATGGATCTGTGGATATGCCTTTTGTTACAGTGCCACCTCTAAAAGAGTGGACTCAAATAGCAGTAACCTTCGATGGAATGAAGGAATGTATTTATGTGAATGGCGAGTTAGACAATGAGATGCCTCTTAACCTGTTTGTTGAAGCTGATAAAGTGAAAATTGGGTCATCGGGTTTCGATCCTGAAAATTTTAAAGGGTTTATCAGGGAAGCAAGGTTGTATAATAAGGCAATGAATAAGAGTGAAATAGAAAACCTGTATAAAGAAGGATCAGTTCAGTAGAAAGTCCGCTTAATAATATATTCAGGTTAAATGTATGGGGTAATGATTAATAGAAAAAATGTACTTATGAAAGTAAGAATTTGCACAATATTGTTATCTGGAATATTGCTTATTTCAGGATGTAAAAATAATAAGGTAGAGCCTGTTACTATAGAGCAGGTACCATTTACCAATGTTCATCTTAACGATTCGTTCTGGGCACCAAAAATAGAAGTGAACAGAACAGTTTCTATTCCTTCGGCATTTAAAAAGTCGGAAGAAACAGGGCGTATGGATAATTTTGCAGCAGCTGGTGGAATCATAGATAAAGAACATCAAGGTGATTTTCCGTTTGATGATACAGATGTATATAAGATTTTGGAAGGTGCCTCATATGCTTTGGCTGTGAAACCGGATACCGAATTGGATCAATATCTGGATAGCTTGATTTATTTAATTGGTGAGGCTCAGGAAGATGATGGGTACCTTTTTACCTGTATTACCAATAAATGTGACCGTTTAAAGGGATGGTACGGTGAAGGTAGATGGGATCGTTTGAATAGCCACGAATTGTATAATTGCGGTCACCTATACGAAGCAGCCGTAGCGCATTACCAGGCAACAGGAAAAACCAGTTTGTTAAATATTGCTGTTAAAAATGCTGATTTAATATACAAAGTGTTTGGTCCTAACGAAGGACAAAAGCACGTGCCTTCTGGTCACCCGATTATTGAAATGGCATTGGTTAAGTTATATCATGCTACCGGTGATAAAAAATATCTGGATCTGGCTCATTATTTTATTGATGAAACCGGAAAGGGTACAGATGGTCATGAGTTGAGCGAATACAGTCAGGATCATATGCCTGTGGTTGATCAGGAAGAAGCTGTAGGGCATGCCGTTCGTTTAGGTTATCTGTATTCAGGAATAACCGATGTGGCTTCTCTGTTGCACGATGAAGAGTTAATGAAGGCAAGCAAAAGAGTTTGGGAAAATATTGTATCTAAAAAGCTATATATTACCGGAGGTATAGGGCAAAGAGCTCAGGGTGAAGGATTTGGTCCGAATTATGAGCTTAATAATATGACTTCTTATTGTGAAACATGTGCTTCTATATCAAATGTTTACTGGAACTACCGATTGTTTTTGCATGAAGGTGCTGCCAAATATTATGATGTATTAGAAAGGACATTATATAATGGGTTGATTTCGGGTGTATCGTTAAGCGGCGATCGTTTTTTCTATGATAATCCGTTGGAATCTGATCATAATCACGATAGGGCACCCTGGTTTGGCTGTGCTTGTTGTCCGGGAAATGTTACCCGCTTTATGGCCTCTGTACCAGGATATGTATATGCAAAAGCAAAAGATGCCGTATATGTAAATTTATTTGCCGGAGGAACAGCTTCTATACCAATGGGTAACGACACTCTGAATTTAACTCAAAATACTACCTACCCATGGAGCGGTAAAATTAAGTTGAGTGTACAAAGCAATGTTAAAAAGGACTTTAAAATTAAAATCCGTATTCCTGGATGGGTTAAAAACAATGTATTACCATCCGATTTATATCACTTTGTTAACCAGCATGATTCTACTTATACAATTAAAGTAAACCGTAAGGAAGTAGAAATTGTAGAAGAAAATGGTTATGCCGTACTATCGGGTAATTGGAAAAGCGGTGACGAAATTGACATTGAGCTGCCTATGGAAACCCGTAAAATTGTAGCTCATGATAAGGTGCTTTATGATAAAGATAAAATGGCTTTCCAAAGAGGTCCTGTAGTATATTGTTTTGAAGATAAGGATAATAGTAACGAAAGTGTTTTCGATAAATATGTACATCAGGATGTTGATGTAAAAGCAAAATTTGAGGAAGATTTACTGGGTGGCGTAGTAACGTTGAGCATGACGGGAAATAAAAAAATAAAAGGTAATAATGTTGATGATGATGCCGTTATGCTTAAGGCAATTCCCTATTTCGCCTGGAATAACCGTGGAACTGCCAGTATGAAGATTTGGACACCAATTACTTCTGAGGCGGCCACGGTTAAAAACACCACCGATATATCTGCAAAAGCAGAGGTTGCTGCTTCTACCGGTTGGGCACCTGGACTTAACGATGGATTCGATCCTGAAAATTCAGGGGATATCGACAAGTCATATTTTTATTGGTGGCTTAAAGATGGTTCAGAAGAATGGGTTGAATACAGCTTCAAAAAACCAGTAACCGTATCTTCATCTTCAGTTTACTGGTTGCACCTCGACCATTATGATGTTAACTACCGTGTTCCTGAGTCTTATAAATTATCCTATAAAAACAATAAGGGCGAGTGGGTTGAAGTAAAAAACCACTCCGAATATGAATCAAAATTGAATCAATATAACAAGGTTTCTTTTAGTCCGGTGAAAACAAAAGCCATCAGGTTAAGTGCAAAAATACAGAAAGGTTTTTCTGCCGGTATTTTGGAATGGAAACTAAATTAAGGTGAAAAAGATGAAGTACTTTATAACAACATTAATTGCCCTTTTAACCTCGGTTTCAATATGGAGCCAAGGCGGTGATTCACTTGCTTTAACGCCGCCTATGGGATGGAACAGCTGGAATAAGTTTGGCTGTAACGTTAGCGAAACCATGATAAAGGATATGGTTGATGCCATGGTGGAAAGTGGTATGAGGGATGCCGGTTATGAATATGTGGTAATTGATGATTGCTGGCAAGTGGGGCGCGACTCATTAGGTAATATTATTCCTGATCCCGAGCGTTTCCCTTCCGGGATGAGTGCTTTAGCTGATTATATACATGCACAGGGATTAAAGTTTGGTATTTATTCCTGTGCAGGATCAAAAACCTGCCAGGACAGGCCTGGTAGCAGGGGGTATCAGTTTCAGGATGCCCGCACTTATGCTTCATGGGGTGTTGACTATCTGAAGTATGACTGGTGTTATGATGAAGGTCAGGATGCCCATGCAGCCTATAAAACCATGAGTGATGCATTAAAAGAGTGTGGAAGGCCTATTGTTTTTTCTATTTGTGAATGGGGTGAAAGTGAGCCCTGGAAATGGGGAAAAGAGGTAGGTCATTTATGGAGAACAACTGCTGATATCAGGGATTGTTACCAGTGTACTTTTGATTGGGGTGGTTTAGGTGTGTTGGATATTATTGATAAGCAAGTGGATTTATGGAAATATGCCGGACCCGGACATTGGAACGACCCGGATATGCTTGAGGTTGGTAACGGGGGCATGACCGTAGATGAGTATAAAACACATTTCTCGATGTGGGCTATGATGGCAGCTCCGCTTATGGCAGGAAACGACATCAGGGAAATGGATGCATCAACAAAGGAGATACTGACCAATAATGATGTTATAGGAGTCAACCAGGATGTTAAGGGGGAGCAAGCCCGTAAGTTTATGGATATGGGCGAATATGAAATTTGGGCCAAACCCCTGAGTAATGGCGAAGTGGCCGTTTGTTTTTTAAACAGGTCAAATTTTGAATGGAATCTTGATTACGACTGGAGCAAACAAACCATGTATTTTGTAAAAGATGTGAGTATTCGTAAAAACGTTTATAAGGTATATGATTTATGGGAGCACAAGGAAGTTGGGAAAACTAATGAGAAATTAAAGAAAACGATACCTCCGCATGGAGTTTTAATGGTGCGATTGCATTTATAAGATAACAATCCGGATATTATGAAGAAAATTATATTAGGTTTTATTCTACTGTTTTTTAGTCAGTATTGTTTATTTGCTCAAGTATCAGAAGCTGATTTTGAACGGGCAGATTCTTTATCCAGGTTTAATGATTTGGTTTATGGAAACATGACCAATGTACATTGGATTGAAGATAGCCATTTGTTTTGGTATGAAGTAAAATTGCGCAAAGGGATTGAATTTAAACTGGTTGATGCAGATAAGCAGAGAGTAAAGCCTTTGTTTAATACAGAAAAATTTGAAATTGAGTTTGGGAAATTCCTTGGTAAAGAAATAAAAATCAGGAAATACAGCTTGCGGAATATTTCTGTTTCTAAAGATTTAAAAGGATTGCATTTTGAGTATGAAGGAACCAAATATAAGTGCGACCTTAAAAAGTATGTATTTGAATCTACGGGTGAAGTTAAGGGGCATCCGGATAAACATTGGGGATGGACCGACGGAGCTTATGACTTCGAGCCATTTTATGCTCCGGATTCTTGTTATCTGGCCTATATAAAAGACTATAATGTTTTTGTTAAGGATGTTAAAACAGGTAAGGAGCATCAGTTAAGCTACGATGGTTGCTTAGGTGAATTTTACTCAGGAGAATTGTTTTGGTCGCCCGATTCAAAGAAAATAGCAGCACGCAGGATTCGTAATAATACGAAACACTATATTCATTTAATAGAATCATCGCCTAACGACAGGCTTGAACCTAAGTTATTAAAGCGCGAGTACTTAAAGCCGGGTGATGCTTTGCCAATTGCCAAACCGTGTTTGTTTGATGTTGAGGGTTTAAAACAAATAGAAATTGACGGTACCGCCTTTGACCAACAATATAGTTTAGACAAGATTAAGTGGAATAGCAACAGCAAATACTTCACGTTTGAGTTTAACCAAAGAGGGCATCAGGTATATCAGGTTGTAAAAGTAAATGCCAAAACCGGCGGGTACTCAGTTATAGTAAATGAACAATCGGATACTTTTATTGATTACAGTGGAAAGTATTATCGTTTTGACACGCAGGATGATACCAAAATTATTTGGGCTTCGGAACGAGATGGATGGAATCATCTTTACCTGATTGATGCGGCCAACGGCAATGTAATAAACCAAATAACTAAAGGAGAATGGGTTGTTAGGGGCGTTGAATACATCAACGAAGAGGATCAGACTATCATATTTAGAGGTAGTGGTAAAAATAAAAACGAGGATCCGTATTTTGTACATTATTACAAAGTAAAATTTGATGGTTCCGGGTTAACAGATCTTACTCCGGAAGAAATGAATCATGATGCTGTTTTCTCTCAGGATTTTAAATGGTTTACTGATACCTATTCAAAGGTTGATGTTGCTCCGGTAAGTGTTTTGAGAAACACTTTGGATGGAGGCAAGTCTATGGATCTTGAACAAACCGATATTAAAGATTTACTGGCAGAAGACTTCCGTTTTCCGGAAGTGTTTGTAGCCAAAGCCCGTGATGGGAAAACAGATATTTGGGGAAATATTTACTACCCTACTAATTTCGATCCGAATAAAAAATATCCGATTATAGAGTATATATATGCCGGTCCGCAGGCAGCCTTTTCGCAAAAAAGTTTTAGGGCTTATAATTATGCTTTTTCAGGATTGGCAGAATTGGGTTTCATTGTGGTACAGATGGATGGAATGGGTACCTCATATCGTTCAAAAGCATTTCATGATGTTTGTTTTAAAAACTTAAAAGATGCGGGTTTTCCTGATCGCATCAAATGGATAAAAGCTGCTGCCGAAAAGCATGCTTTTATGGATACAACACGTGTGGGGATATTTGGCGGTTCGGCTGGTGGCCAAAACTCAACAGCTGCTTTATTGTTTCATCCTGAGTTTTATAAAGCTGCAGTGTCATCATGTGGGTGCCACGATAATAGGATGGATAAAATGTGGTGGAATGAACAATGGATGGGATTACCTGATGGAGACCATTATAAAGAGTGTTCAAATATAGAAAATGCCTATAGGCTTAAAGGAGACTTAATGCTGATTCTGGGAGAACTTGATGATAATGTAGATCCTTCATCAACCATGCAATTGGCAGATGCCCTGATTAAAGCAGGTAAGGATTTTGAATTGGTAGTTTTACCGGGTGTTGGCCATACATTGGGAGGTAATTACGGTGAAATGAAGCGACGGGACTTTTTTGTGGAATGCTTTTATAAGCAATTGTCTCCGGATAGAAATAGTAAATAATCATCATATACATAAGTTGTTATGAAAAAAAGAAACGTAGTATCAGTCTTAATAGTTGTATTATTTTGCAGTATGGGTGTATTGGCTCAGGAAAGTGCTTTAAATGTTCCTGATATAACCACTCCTCCGGCAAAATTAAAACTTGATCCATTTTATAAAAAATATATGGATGCCAATGGAATACCGGTGATTAGTTCTCATAGGGTGCCGGATTCAGCCTTGGTAAAAGCCTGGGAGATTATATATTTTATGACCAATGATTTGCCTGCAAAGGTGCTTAAAAATATGCAAAAAGAAGGTGCTCGCGTAGGCGTGATGGCCCGATATGAAGGAACAACCGATATTCCGGAACATGCACACCTTGAAAGTGATACAACCTTAAATTGGGATTTAAGGGCTCGTGGTTTAGGAGGTGATTTGGAATTGCCTATGTCTACATGCGCAGAAGAAAATTTGTTGTGTTACCAGATTGATAAGTACCATGCTGAGGATATTACCATCCACGAATTTGCTCACAGTATCCACCTTATTGGAATTGCTCCCATAGATAAGGAGTTTGATAAAGAGCTTCAGCGATTGTTGGATAAGGCCGTTGCCGAAGGAAAGTATGCGAATACTTATGCTAAATCTAATATTTATGAATATTGGGCCGAGGGGGTACAAAACTGGTTTAATGTTAATGCAGAAGTGGAAACAACTGATGGAAAGCACAATTGGGTGAATACCAGGGATGATATGAAAAAATATGATCCGGATTTATACAATTTGCTTTCAAAATATTTTTCTGCATTTGAAACATCACCATCATGTCATGCGGGAATCAATAATTACAAAGGTGAATAATGTGTAACTGAAAAGTTATTTCTATAAAGTTCAGAATATCAGGTATTAAAATAAGTTGAAGAAAAAATTTACAGAGATGAAAATTGTCAGTGTTTTTATAATCGCTATAGTTGCAATGATAGGATTAAAGGGGTGTCAGTCAGCAACACAAAAACCTACGATACAGGGTCATGAGTCGGAAGTGATTCCTTTTAGGGCAGTAACTTTTGATATTAAAGATGTTAAACTGTTGGATGGCCCATTTAAACATGCCACTGATCTTAATAAAAAAGTGTTGTTAAACTATGAGCCAGACCGGTTTTTAGCGCGCTTCCGCATAGAAGCAGGTCTTGAACCAAAGGCAGAACAGTATCATGGTTGGGAAGATAATACTATTGCCGGCCATAGTTTGGGACATTACCTGACTGCAATTTGTTTGATGTACGAAACATCAGGTGAAAGTGTATTTAAAGAAAGGGCAGACTATATTGTAAAGGAGCTGGCCGAATGTCAAAATGCTGATGATTTTGGGTATGTCGGGGCTTTTGAAAATGGTGAGAAAATTCTGGAAGAGCAGGTTGCAAAAGGGGATATACGAGCAAAAGGGTTTGATTTGAATGGAATATGGGTTCCTTATTATACCCAGCATAAAGTGCTTGATGGTTTAATTCATGCCTATAAAATTTGTGGCAACAAAAAGGCACTTGAGGTAGCTACTAAATTTACAGATTGGTTGTATACCATTGTTAAAGACCTTAATGATGCGCAAATTCAGGAAATGTTGCATTGCGAGCATGGTGGTATAAACGAAGTGCTTGCTGAATTATATGGGCTTACCGATAATAGTAAATACCTTGAAATGTCAAAGATTTTCCATCATAAGTGTATTATTGATTCTTTGGCAAACCATAATGATATTTTGGCAGGAACACATGCCAACACACAAATACCTAAATTTGTAGGAACAGCAAGGAGATATGAGCTTACCGGAGATGTAAGTGATTATGATGCTTCTGAATATTTTTGGGATAGGGTTGTTCATCACCATTCTTATGTTACAGGAGGAAACTGTAATCATGAGTATTTCGGACAGCCAGATACACTTCGCGACAGGTTGAGTGATGGTACAACTGAAACATGTAATGTGTATAACATGTTAAAGCTTTCAAAGCATTTGTTTCAATGGGAGGCTAAGGCTGAGGTTGCCGATTATTATGAAAGAGCGTTGTTCAACCATATTTTATCTTCTCAACACCCAAAGGATGGAAGGGTTATTTATAATCTTTCGTTAGAAATGGGTGGATATAAAGTTTACCAGGATCCGCAATGGTTTACTTGTTGTGTGGGTACCGGGATGGAAAACCATGCCAAGTATGGAAAAAATATATACTATCACAATAATGAAGAGCTTTTTGTAGCACAATATATTGCTTCAGAACTTAACTGGAAGGATAAAGGGGTTAAAATCGTACAGAAAACAAAATATCCTGAAGAGCAGGGATCAACTTTGGTATTCGATTGTGAAAAACCTGCTGAGTTTGCCTTAAATGTGCGCTATCCGGGTTGGTCAGAAAAGGGGATTTCTATTACCGTAAATGATAAACCGGTTAAAATCACTGAAAAACCACAGAGTTTTATCGCTATAAAAAGAGAATGGAAATCGGGAGATGTAGTGAAAATATCTTTCCCTTTCAACTTAAGACTGGAGTCGATGCCTGATGACAAAAACAGAGTGGCCGTTATGTATGGTCCTTTAGTATTGGCAGGTGACCTGGGTCCTGAAAACGATCCGGAATCTAATGAATTGTTGTATGTGCCTGTACTTATGACTCCGGAAAGAAATCCAGAGAAGTGGCTGAACAAGGTGGATGGAAAAGTAAATACTTTTGTTTCAGATGGTATTGGCAGACCAAAAGATGTATTGTTCCGACCATTTTATGGGGTTCATGAAAGAGTGTATTCCGTATACTTTGACTTGTTTACTGAGGAGAAATGGGACAAGCAAAAAGCTGAATACCTTGAAAAACAACGTCAGCTGAAAAAGATGCAGGAGATGACCATTGATTACTTTAAAATGGGTGAAATGCAACCGGAACGTGATCATAACTTCAAAGAGCATAAGTGTTGGGTTGAGGAATTGAAACGTATTAAATATCGTGAGGCAGACAGAGGCGGATGGTTCTCGTTTGAAATGAATACTTATGCTGGTCAGCCAATGGCATTGGTGTTAGAGTATTATGGAGGTTTACCGGGATCACGTACATTTGATGTATTTGTAAACGGACATAAACTGGCCACAGAGAACCTTTCAAATAGAAACTCAGGACAGTTTTTTAACCAGGTTTATGATTTACCGGATAACTTAACCGTTTCTGGTGGTAAAATTACAGTTAAGCTGGTTCCTTTTGATGGACATAGGGCAGGGCCAGTATCTAGTGCCAGAGTTATTAAAAGGTAATGTTACTATTAACCATCAAAGGAATCGTCTTTTGAATAATTTTAAGTAAAGTGCTTAGTCAAGTAGAAAGAAAGTCATACGAAAATTTCATAGTAAACCCTGTTTTATCAGATATCTCGCTGTTTAATCTACTAACAGATGAGGAAAAGATGCTATTGGAAAGAAATAGTTCCCGATATAGGTTTAAACGAGGAACGATTATTTATTATGAAGGGAAAAGGCATTCGGGCATATACTGTGTCTTAAAAGGAGTTGTAAAGATTTTTAAGATGGGTTGCCTTGGGAAAGAGCAAATTCTTAGATTTGCACATAAAGGTGACGTTATTGCATACCGGTCGTTGTTAACCAATGAAATCGCATGTACTTCAGCTAAGGTTACTGAAGATGCCGAGGTATGCAATATACCATATGCTGTGTTGATGGAGCTGTTTGAAAGAAATTGGAAATTCAGGCAGTATATGATGCGGATGATGTGTAAGGAATTGAATGAGGTCAACTGTTTGGTGACTGAAATTGCACAAAAATCTGTAAGGGAAAGAACGGCTGAAATACTTTTGTATTTTAAAGATGAATTTGGGATTGACTTTGATAATACCTTAAAAATCAGGATAACAAGGGTAGAGCTAGCCAACAATATTGGTACTGCAACAGAATCGGTTATACGGGTATTAAAGGCGTTCGAAAATGAGAATTTGATAGAGCTGGATGGACGGCAGATTAAAATCTTAAATTCAGGACGCTTAAGGGAAATAGCCGATTTTCAGATGTACCGCCAACATTGTAAGTTTTAATATATTATAAAGCAAGGTTGTTTATTTTAAAAATATTGATTATCCGTGGAATTGATTCAGAATAAGGTGCTAAATAAATTAGAACAGTTAAACCTGGATGCTCTTTTTGTAAGCTCAGAGGAAAATATTAGGTATTTAACTGGATTTACAGGAGATTCATCCAGGTTGCTTATTACACCTGATGGATCGTATTTAATAACGGATGGCAGATACCGTGAGCAAGCCGAACAGGAGTGCGGAACGGGTATTCAGGTTTTTACCTGGATAAAAGACCAGAGATACCAGGCCTTGACATATTGGTACTTATGTACTCAAAGCAGGGTGCAAAGATTAGGATTTGAAGGAGGTAACCTTAGTTTTAGTGAGTACGAAGAGCTTCAAAAGATAGAGTCTGTACTTTTGCAGAATTGTAATGGTGTGGTGGAAGAATTCAGACAAGTGAAGAGTGCGGTGGAGATTGATTGTCTTCGTAAAGCGGCTTCTTTGTCGGATGAATCATTGGAGAGTATTGTTGGGTTTATAAAGCCTGGTGTTTCAGAACTTGATCTGGTTGCCGAACTGGAGTATGCCATAAAAAGAAGTGGGGCAGATGATATTTCGTTTGAAACAATGATATTGTTTGGCGAACGAACCTCTCTTTTGCATGGCAAGCCGGGCTCTAGGAAATTGAAGGAGGGCGATACCATACTTTTTGACTTTGGTGCGTTGTATAAAGGCTACCATGCTGATATAAGCCGGGTTTTTGTGTGTGGAAAAGCTTCCGAAGAACAGAAAAAAGTACATCAAATAGTAAATACAGCCGGCCTTGGGGTTTTGGACGTTTTGCGTAACGGTGGGTCTACTGCCGAAGTAGACAGGGTTGTTAGAAATGCCATACCTAAGGATTATCTTGAATATTTTTATCCCGGTATCGGACATGGAACTGGTCTTCAGATTCATGAAGAACCATTTATAAAACAAGGTAATAACGAAGAGCTTAGGTCGGGAATGGTTTTAACTATTGAACCGGGACTCTATATTCCTGGTTGGGGTGGAATGAGAGAGGAAGATTCCATTCTTATTCACGACAAAGGTTGTGACCCGCTTAATAAGTTCAGCAGGGATCTGCTCGAAATTTAACGATGGGCCATTTATAATAGCACTTGGTTATTAACTTAAATCAAGTCAAACAATTTAGATATGTTTAAAAAAGAAGTATATATAAACCGCCGCAAGGCATTAAAGCATAAAGTAGGGAGTGGAATAATCCTGTTGTTGGGCAATAATGAAAGTCCGATGAATTATGAGGACAATACTTATCCATTCCGTCAGGACAGTACTTTTTTGTATTTCGTGGGACTTCAGGTACCTTCATTAATAACCGTTTTTGATGTAGATGAAGGAAAAGACATATTGTTTGGGGATGATCTAACCATGGATATGATAGTGTGGATGGGGAGTCAGCCCGTTCTTTCAGAATATGCTGCCAAATCGGGGATTGAGGAGGTCAGGCCATTAAAGGATTTGGTCAGCTACATTGAAAAGGCTAAAGGATCAGGAAGGGAAATTCATTTCTTGCCGCCATACCGTCACGATCATATGTGGAAATTAAATGAATTATTAGGCTTTTCGCCTGCTCAGCTGCAGCAAAAGTTTTCGGTTCATTTGGTTCAATCAGTAGTTGCCCTGCGCGAAATTAAAAGCGAAGAAGAAATTGTTGAAATAGAAAAGGCAGTGGATATTTCTGTAGACATGCATGTGGCAGCTATGCAAATGGCACGGCCAGGTATGACAGAGGCTCAGATTGCTGCCGAGATACATAAAGTGGCACTGGCATCAGGAGGAGATATAGCATTTCCTATTATAGCCACAAAAAATGGTCAAACCCTGCACAACCATAATCATTCCAACATCATTAATCAGGGAGATATGATATTGGTAGATGCAGGTGCACAGACAGCTATGGGCTATTGTGGTGATTTGTCTTCTACGTTTCCTGTATCTCAAACCTTTACCGAGGAACAGAAAGAAATATACCAAATAAGTCTCAATGCCCACGAAAGGGCTATTAGCCTGCTTCAGCCCGGAATTCCTTTTGCCGATATTCACCTTGAGGCCTGTCGGTCAATTATCGAAGATATGAAAGCCATTGGTTTGATGAAAGGAGATACCGAAGAGGCTTTGATTATGGGTGCTCATGCCTTGTTTTTCCCATGTGGTTTAGGTCATATGATGGGGTTAGATGTACATGATATGGAAAACTTTGGTGAAAAATGGGTTGGTTACAATGGAGAAGAGAAAAGTACCCAGTTTGGATTGAAATCGCTCCGCCTGGCAAAAAAACTACAGCCAGGGCATGTATTAACCATAGAACCGGGCATTTATTTTATTCCAGAACTGATTGATATGTGGAAGGCTGAGAATAAATATTCAGACTTCCTGAATTATGAACAAATAGTAAAGTTTAAAAATTTTGGTGGCATCAGAAATGAAGAAGATTTTCTGATAACACCTCAGGGCGCCAGATTACTTGGTAAACTTTGTCCGAAAACAATTAGCGAAGTAGAACAAAAACGTAAAGGTTGATAAGATATTTGACAAAATAGTATTTGAATGGCTATGGCGGTCATGATCTTGAAGGACTATTGATTTGCCGCTTGGTAATTGTTTTACTAAAAAAATGATTTGCTATTTTTAGCATCCTAAATAAATTGTAATGGTAAAGGAAAAAACTTTTTTAGGACATCCTAAAGCTTTATTTACGCTCTCTGCAACAGAAATGTGGGAGCGTTTCAATTATTATGGGATGCGCGCATTGCTGATTGTTTTTTTAACAGGAAACCTGGCAAGTGGTGGATTTGGAATGGATACCGATTCTGCTTTGATAATATACGGTATTTTTACTTCGTTGGTTTATATAACCCCAATTTTAGGTGGCATTTTGGCTGATAAGTTTTTAGGTCAACGTAAAACCATATACATAGGGGCGTTGACTATGGCTATTGGTCAGGTATTGCTGGCATACTCAGCCATTGTTTCGGGCCACAATATAGGCTTAAAAGAAAATGTGTTTTATATGGGGCTGGGTATTCTTATATTCGGTAATGGTTTTTTTAAGCCCAATATTTCCACCCTTGTGGGAGAGTTGTATGATGCAAATGACCAACGTAGGGATGGAGCTTTTACTATTTTTTATATGGGCATTAATGTGGGGGCAATGTTGGGGCCATTTGTTACAGGATGGTTGGTGGAAAATGATCTGTTTGGAAAATGGCAATATGGTTTCTTTGCTGCAGCTTTAGGAATGATCATTGGATTTCTGTGGTTTTACCTGTCGCGTTCAGAATTGGGAACGGCAGGGATGCCTCCCAAATATAAAGGACAAAAGAGTAAGCTAACAGCAAAGGATAATATTGATGTATTAGTTTATGTAGTTGCCATTGTAGTAATGGTAGTTGGAGGTGTTTTACTCGGTAAGTTAGTTCCGGCCACAACAAGAAATGTGTTTGTATATGGCGTATTGATTTTGGGAGCTCTTTATTTATTGCAAGATATCATCCGAAATACAAAAGGTAAAACAGAATGGAGCCGGGTAGGGGTCATTTTGGTGCTGGTGGTGTTTAACATTGTTTTTTGGAGCGGTTATGAGCAGGCTGGCGGACTTTTTAACCTTTTTGCCCGTGATAACCTGGACAGAACTATTGGAGGCTGGACTATTCCTACTGCATGGTTTCAAATGGTGAGCGCTATTTCAATTGTTGTTTTTGCGCCTGTATTTAGTGTGTTGTGGGTTCGTTTAGATGCTGTAAAACTTAATCCCAATACGCCACTCAAGTTTGCATGGGGTATTGTGCTGTTGAGTTTGGGTTTTGTAGTAATGGCTTATGCCAATGACTTGACTCAAAAAGGATCTGTATTGATAAACCCTATGTGGTTAATTACTGTATTTGTAATTCATACATGGGGGGAATTATGCCTGTCGCCTATCGGGCTTTCCATGATTACCAAGCTTTCCCCCGTTAAAATTGTCTCCACCATGATGGGAGTATGGATGGGATCCATAGCAGCCGGTAACCTGTTTGCTTCACAAATGAAGGCTATATCTCACAGTATTGGCGCCTCTTTGGGCAGAGAAGTTCCCGTATTTTGGTTTATCGCTATAGAAACAGCCTTTGCTGCGGTTATATTGTTTTTGATAAGCCCATGGCTTAAAAAGATGATGAAAGGGCTGAAATAAAGGGCTGTCACATTCAGAACATCCTCTGCTCGATATATAAGTGTTTAAAGAACGTTCCTGACCCCGGTGAAATTTGTCCTGAATTCACTTGGTGTACAATTCTGTTTCTTTCTGAAGATTCTGTTAAAATTGGATATGTTGTTAAAACCACATTCAAAACAAATTTCAGAAACACTTTTGTTGGTTTCAATAAGTGACCTGGTGGCAATTCCTAATCTTATCTCGTTAACAAAATCAACAAATGATTTTCCGGTGCGTTGCTTTATTAAGCGACTAAAGGAAACGACAGACATGTTGACGAGCTGTGCTGCATCTTCAACTTTCAGTTTTAAAGCATAGTTTTCTTTAATATAATTATATACAGTTTCTATACGTTCGCTGTTGTGGAAGTCACTTTGGCGCTGAAAAGCTACGTTGGTTAATAATTGCTGGTCGCGCGAAATTGCCAGGTCGTATAGTAGTGATTGGAATTCCAGGAAGCTGTCAAATCCTCTTTTTTTACTAAGTTCCAGTAATTTGGGTTCAATAAGTCTGATAGTGTCCTGTGAAAAAAGAATACCCCGGTTTGCGTTCCCAAAAAGTTCTTTTATGGGTTTTAGGAGGTTGCGGTTGAATAGCGCTTCGTCAAATAGTTCGCGAGGAAACTGTATTGTTATTTCGTGAAGCATATCGTTCGGATTATAGTTTCCATTTTCCCACCCATGGTAAAGGTTAGGGCCAACCATAACCAATTCTCGTTCTTCAGCTTCTCCAATATGGTCCCCTACAACCCGTTTGGCCCCAACTGCATTAGCTATGTAGTTGATCTCAAATTCTGGATGAAAATGAATCGGGAAAGTAAAACCTTTTCTTTCTCTGTCAAATATTAAAAAACAATCATTCTCTTTTAATGGAGTTATTTCGCGGTGAATTTGATCTTTCATGGTGATATGTTCTATTGGTATTTTGAAGATGATATAAAAGTATCATTAAAAAATGATGATATGATATAAAAATATAAAAATAATTCACTGACAAAAGTTAAAAAGTGTATAAAAGCGCAGTGTTTTAATTTCTTAAAAAGATCCTAAGTGGCTGTGAGAAAGGAATAAGAGTGTTTTGTTAGAGGTTGTTGATTTTTTAAAAGGTAATATGTGTTAATGGTAAGTGAAATATATTTGATAAAAAAGTATCATTAAGTGATATAAAACTATTTGATAAGGGTGTTGATAGGATATATTTTTGTATTGATGATTTATTTCCGGAAATCAGATTGAATCAAGGTATAATTAAATCTTTTTAAAACAAGTATTTATGAAAAGTGGTCTGCGAATTTTTATGATGCTGTTTATGCTTTCGGCATTTTGGGTTGCTAAAGCCCAGCAGCGATCAATTAGCGGAAAGGTAATAGATTCAACAGGAGAGTCTTTGCCGGGCGTATCAATAGTTGTAAAAGGTACAACCAATGGTACTATTACAGATATTGATGGTAATTATCTATTATCAATAGGGGATGGAGAAAAGGTTTTAGTCTTCTCATTTATTGGTTATGATACCCAGGAAGTTAAGGTGGAAGGGAGTTTAAACATAAATGTTACAATGGTAGCTTCCGTACAGGATATTGATGAAGTGGTGGTAGTTGGATATGGTACTATCAGAAAAAGTGATTTAACCGGTGCGGTATCAAAAGTTGGAGGTGATGATCTTCAACAGGTAGCGACTACTGATGTTGTGCAAACGTTACAAGGTAAAGTGGCCGGTGTTGATGTGGTGGCCAATTCCGGAGAACCTGGATCTGGTGTAAAAATCAGGATCCGTGGTGTTGGTTCCTGGGGCGAAAGTAACCCTATTTATGTGGTGGATGGTTTTCCAACCAATGATATTAGTAATCTGGATCCTTCAAATATTCAAAGTATCGAAATATTAAAAGATGCTTCTGCAACAGCGATTTATGGTTCAAGGGGAGCTAATGGTGTTGTATTGGTAACTACAAAACAAGGTAAGTCAGGTAAAGCAGTTATTGAAGCAAATGCTTTTGCCGGGGTTCAGTATGTTAATAATACAATAGATTTGACTAATTCTTCGGAATATGCAACCCTTCGGTTAGAGGCCTACGAAAATGATAATAAGCTGAGTTTGATTTCAGAGTCTGATATGGCTAAGCTTAATTATGTTATCAATAACAACCTGAAAGGAACGGATTGGCAGGATGAATTGCTACAGGTCGCACCTATTCAAAACTACAATCTTTCAATACGGGGCGGTAGCGAAAATGTAAGTTATAATGTAGGAGCTACCTTTTTTCAGCAAGAGGGTATTGTTGATAATAGTGGAATGGATAAGTTGTTCTTGTGGGCAAACAATGAGTATAAAATAAGTAAGAAAGTAAAAGTGGGTGCAAAAATTGCGTATTCAACTTACAAAAAGAATATTCATAATGATAATGCATGGACCGGGGCATTGCCTGTGGCGTTGCAGATTGATCCATTAACTGCGGCCTGGGATGATTATAAAAATGATTACGGAAGTCGTGTTATTGGAGGTACTGTACTTGGTAATCCTGCAAGGTTTATTGATGAAGCAAAATATCAAACCAGGGGAGATCATAAGATTGTAGGTAATTTTAATTTAAAGGTGGATGATTTATTTCTTGAAGGTTTGAGCTTTACTACTATGTTTGGCGCTGATTTAAAGTTTAATAGCGAAAAGATTTATTCTCCAGCCTATTATGCGGATGTGGATCAAAAGCGTGATGAAAGTGAATTGTATGAGGAGAGGGAACAAATGATCAATTATACCTGGAATGGCTACTTCAACTACAATAAGGTGTCTGGTGATCATAGTATCAATGCAATGGCAGGGGCAGAAGCCCAGGTTTTTTCTTCAAATGATATTTCTGCAAGGGGTTACGGGGTTTCTTCAAATAAAGACTTAATGTACCTGGGACTTGCCACCAATGTTGATATGATGGAGATTAATGGAGGTGCATCTAAAAATACCTTGCTGTCGTATTTTGCAAGGGCTAATTATTCATATAAAAGCCGTTATTTGTTTACAGCAACTGTTCGTGCAGATGGATCATCTAAGTTTCTTGATGACAACAAATGGGGAGTGTTTCCATCATTTTCTGCAGGATGGAACGTGAAGGAAGAGGCTTTTATGCAAAATGTGGATTTTCTGGATAGATTTAAAGTTCGTGCAGGTTGGGGACAGGTAGGTAATGAGCAGTCGGCAGGTAACTTTAACTACGTAACGACAATGGTTAATGGGTATACTTATGTTTTTGGAGGTTCCATTGTTGATGGAGCTGTGGCTAAACGTTTGGCAAACCCCGATTTAAAATGGGAAACTTCTGATCAGACCAACATTGGTGTTGACCTGAGTTTTTTAAATCAAAGACTGGATGTGTCGTTGGATTATTTTAACAGGAAAACTAAGGACATGTTAATGGATGCTCCGATTCCTTATTACGTAGGAGCTCAACGTCCATATGTAAATGCCGCTTCAATGGAAAATATTGGTTATGATGTGGCTTTAACATGGAGAGAACAGTTTGATTCAGGGTTTCAGTATTCTGTTGGCTTAAATATTAGTACGGTAAAAAATGAAGTTACCAAAATGGCAGAAGGGGGAGAACTGAGAGATGATGGAGTATCTGGTTTTACATCAACAACCCGCACTGTGGAAGGGGACGAGCTGGCCTATTTTTATGGAATGAAAACCGATGGGATTATCAATACACAACAGGAACTGGATGAGTATCTGGCCATGCTGCCGGGTGAAAAAGCACAACTGGGTGATGTGAAGTTTGTTGATTCTCATGAAGATGGTGTTATTGATGATAACGACCTGGTAAAATTAGGTAGTGCTTTTCCGGATTTTACTGCCGGCTTAAATATTACCATGGGATATAAAGGATTCGATTTTAAAGCCTTCTTTTATGCGTCAGTGGGTAATGAAATTGTAAACGGACCTGCATTCTGGTATCAAACAGGGGGTGTTTTGTCAAATTATTCCACAGATCGATTAAAGCGTTGGACTGCAGAAACTCCGGAAAACAATGAACCAAGAATGACCGCCAGCGATCCGAACAATAACGACCGTTTCTCAGACCGATATGTTGAGGATGGTACATATCTTCGGTTAAGAAACCTGCAGTTAGGATATACGCTGCCTAAAAACCTGGTTAGTAAAATAGGTCTTTCAAAACTAAGAATTTACTGTTCTGCGGATAACCTGTTTACGCTTACAGACTATTCTGGCTGGAATCCGGAAATTGGAAATTTCCAGGGGGATGCCCTTCGTGCCGGTGTTGATGGTGCTACTTATCCAATACCTACAATATTAACCGGAGGTATTAATATCACTTTTTAATTTTTAAAGTAATTACAACGATGAAAATATTTTATTCAATATGGTTATTGGGGCTGACTTTATTAATTAGTAGTTGCTCTGATTTTTTAGAAGTTGACCCTATTGCTGCGGAAACTGAAAGTAATTTCTTTGATACTCCGGAAAATGCAGTGTACGCTGTTAATGCATGTTATGATTTGATTGGTATGACAGAAGGTCCCGGACCGGATGATCAATGGTTAACTCACAATTACGAGTGGTTCTTTGGCGATCTGCTGAGCGATGATTCTGAAAAAGGCAGTACAGAAGCTGACTTTACCGAAATACAAGATATTATAGAATGGAGGACAACAAGTGATAACCCAATTGTTGTTTCGCTTTGGATTAAATGTTACGATGGTATTTACCGGGCAAATAATGTGTTGCTTCAGTTAGAAAACAGTGAGTTGGATGAAGATTTGCTGAACAGGCTTAAAGGTGAGGCATCTTTTATCAGGGGCTACTTTTACTTCTACCTGGTTAAAGTATTTGGTGGGGTACCTGTGTTTACAACCCCTGTAACACCTGAGCAATTTGGCCAGATTGACAGGGCCTCTTATCATGAAACATTTGAGCAGGTTATTGCTGATTTTACTGCAGCAGTTGACTTGCTCCCTGAAAAAAGTGCTTATGGTTCAACCGATTTAGGACGTGCAACAAAAGGAGCTGCACGTACATTCCTTGCCCGGGCATTAATGTATCAAATTGGTATGGATGCACTGGGAGAGGCAACTTGGCAGGATGTGTTTGATCAGACAAATGCAGTGATATCAAGTAATGAGTATACCTTAGTAAGCAATTATGCCACCATTTTTGAAATGGAAGGAGAGAATAATTCAGAGTCCATTTTTGAATTGCAAATGGAAGTGGGTTCTACAGGTACAGCCCCTGGTAAAACAGGTACAAACAGCAATCAGTTCCAGGGTAACAGGATGGATTGGGGTTGGGGATTCAACAATCCTACAGTTAATTTATTTGATGCTTATGAAGACAATGATCCTCGTTTAAGTTGTAGTTTGTATGGTGAGAGTATTCAAGGTGGTGTAGTTCATGGTGTTACTCAGGAATTTGATTTAAGTCAGCAAATGACTCCTTATCTAAGCAGGAAAGCAGCCCTGGAGCCAGGATACCGACCTTCTAACAGCACCAGTAGTCCGGCTAATATACGTAAGGCGCGTTATGCCGAGGTTTTATTGATGCATGCCGAAGCATCATATCACCTGGGAGATGAAACCACAGCGAAAACAATGCTCGAAGCAATTAGATCAAGAGCAAGAACCAGTACATACGCCAAAGGTTCAATAGAAGGTGAGTTGTCTTATGTTGTAACCGGATTTAGTGGAAATCTACCAGAAATCACCTCGTCGGGAGAGGATTTGCTTGAGGATATTTATCACGAAAGAAGGATTGAATTGGCTGTTGAAGGATTCCGTTACTGGGATTTGGTGAGGACTGGTAATTATTTTGATGTCCTTGATCTTAAAAAGGCAACTTTTACTGTATCGGATGGTTCAACCCTTCGCTATGAAAATGTTGATTTAAGAGGGAATTGTTTACCTAAATGTATCGATGGTCCTAACGGAAATAAAGTACCCTTGTTACCTATTCCGTTATCTGAGGTTCAGGATTGGGGGCTACAACAAAATAATGGATACTAATAAAATCTAAATTGTTATGAAGAAGATGAATCAAGTTATATATCTACTTGTTTTTGCAGCCATGATGGTATTTATTTCTGGCTGTGAGGACAAACAATGGGGTGAAGATTTTGATATAGAATGGCCTGTGTCAACCATAAATTCCATAAGTGCTGATGACGTGATGATTGACGATGTAGTAACGGTTTCAGGAAGTAACCTGGATAAAGTTCATAAAGTCTATCTGTCAGGAAGAGAGTGTGTTGTTGTAGAGGGTTCTGCAACAGAAAGTCAAATTCAATTTGTAGTTGGACGCAGGGCAACAACAGGGTTTCTTTCGTTAACAAACTTGTATGACCGGGAATATTCATATGAGGATGCAACCATAAAAGTAAGTTATCCTGATGTTGTTGTAACCGGATGGCCAAATAAAATTGTTTCCGGAGAGGCTTTTACTATAGAAGGGGATAATGTGGATTTAATTACGTCTGTTTCCATCAATGAACAAGTTGTATCCATCTCAAATCCTTCCGAAACAGGAAAAATTACTGTGCCAACAGCAGGGTTGGTCCTTGTTCCCGGGGAAACAGCTACGATAGTCATCGAAGGGCTTGGTGAGATTGCAGATAATCAAAGATCCGGCATTCCTATTGAGGAGCCAACGGATGTGTTTGAACCTGCTGCACCCATTATTCTTTGGGATTTTGAATCAGGCGAGCCTGTGATGCAAGATGTTGAGAATGCACCTCAGCAAGCGGGTCTAAATCTTGGCGGACTTACAAAAGCTCGTGGAAACCATTATTATTCTGTGATTAATAATGGTGAAACTTCAGGATGGAAAACATATTTCTATATCAGGTACGGACAGTCTGTTGACTTGTCGGAATTTCATGAGCCAAATATTACCTTCCTTGTAAATACAAACGGCAAACGAGGATATATTAATCCATTTATGACTCAGGGGGGCAGTGAAAAGGATAATCATTTAACAAATGCCAATGCCAATGAAGGATTAAAATATGGTGACGATTATGCAGTTCAAACTGATGGATGGGAATGGCGTTCATATCCAATTGAAAAGTTATTTGTCGACTTTAATGCTACAGGAGTGTTTGACGATGTAGCCATGCGTTTTATTACCGGTAATGTGGCAAATGGAGATCCTGAAGATTTTGAGATTCATGTGGATCAGATTATGATTACAGATGGTCCTGTAAACCCGGTTGCTAAGGTCTTTGATTTTGAAGATGCAGAACCAACCTGGGAAGAGAATGTGGCAGGAGCCAGCTATGGATTAAATGTGGCCGATATTGATTTAGGAGCAGGAGAGGGCTATTATACTGTTAAGGTTGATAATGTACCGGGATCATGGAATTGGATGGGAGCAATAGGTAACTATAATTCCATTGATTTGAGTTCTATGTCAGATCCTCATATTAGTTTCATTGCTAACACCAATGGAAATAAAGGAATGATTCAGGTGGAAACCTATCAGAATGACACGAAATGGGGAGGTAGTATTGATAATGTCAATTACTACATAGAGACATCCGGTTGGGAACCTGTTTCGCTTAGGCTTTCTGATATTTTAGGTAATTGGGGAGGTGACGCATCTGAATTTGACCCTTCAGTTGCCATTGATTATGTGAAATTTGGATTTACTACAGGTAATGTAGAAAGCGGCACCTATGAAATAAGTATCGATGATGTTTATATCACTGATGGTCCAATGTGGTAGTTAAAATTATACTTGGAGAATTATTATACCTAACAGGCCTGGTGCCTGTTAGGTTTTAGAAAGTTTAATCATATTCTGGCAAGAAACAGATAACTGATATTATAATAGGAGTTGACTCACAATTGGGTGCATCTATCTTGTTATTTCCTTTCTGTTCGATAAATGAACATATAATCAAAAAAAATAATTGTATGAGATATTTTGGGTGTGTAATGGTTATCGTTCTGTTGTTTTTTTCTTTTTCATGCAAAAAAGAAGAAGCAAAAAGTAGCCTGGCCATTATAGAGGAGTTTGCTATAGAGGAACTACCTGATATTGAATTTGCAATAACTGCCGAAAATAAGATAGAAGCAACAGTGCTGGATGGTACAAGTCTGAGTAGTTTAACGGCTGTTTTTACTATATCACAGGGGGCTAAAGCATATGTAGGCATGCAAGTACAAGGTTCGGGTTATACAAAAAAGGATTTCTCGGATGAAGTAGTGTATCGTATAGTAGCGGAAGATGGAACTACAAATGAATATACAGTAATCATTTACACAGATATAGTTATTAAAAGCTACAGTATTGTTGAATTACCCAATACTATTTTTTCTATTGACGAAAACAATATTACGGCAACGGTTTTATATGGTAGTGATTTATCTGTATTAACTGCAAAGTTTACGGTATCTGAAGAATCAGAACTGTTTATAGGTGATGTTAAGCAGGTGTCGGAAGAAACAACCAATGATTTTACAAATCCATTATCATATAAATTACAATCGGCCAACAAAGAAAAAAGCTACACGGTTACTATAACAGAAGCAGATAACGTATTGCCGGTAGCCGATGCAGGGGAAGATAAAACGTATTATATCCCCCAGGGAAGTTCAAGTGCTTTGGTAAGCTTAGATGCTACCGGGTCTTCGGATGTGGAAGGAGAAATAGCTGCTTACGAGTGGAATAATGGAAGCGAAACACTAGCAACAATAAAAACAGCAGAGGTTGCTTTGTCTGAAGGTGAATATACAATTACCCTTACGGTAACAGATGCAGCAGGAGCAACGGCCAGTGACGAGGTTGTAATAAATGTGCTTATGTCGGGCAGTTATGTGCCCATTGATGAAAATGCAACTCAGGAAACTAAAAATTTGCTAAGCAACCTGGGGAATATTGCCAATAGTGACCAATTTATCTTCGGTCAGGAATTTCCCCTGTCGTTTAAATTAAACGCACTCAGTTACGATTTAACTACTTCTGATTGTAAGGATGTCACCGGTGATCATCCAGGAGTTTATGGTATCGATCCTCATTATATGCTCTACAAGTCTGACACGGAAAAGCAATTACATATTGATGAAGCGAAGGAGGCTTATCAAAATGGGGCAGTGGTGACTTTTGATTTTCATCAGCAAAGCCGTACCGATAATAAGATATATATGAGCGAAATTACATGGGAAACAGATAAAACTTTGCTGTACGATATCGTAAACAACAATAACGGGGCACGTATCTGGTTTTATGAAGAGTTGGATGCCATTATTGATATCATAAATAATGATCTTGGGTTTCCTGTTGTTTGGCGACTTTACCATGAAATGGGTGGAGGCTGGTTTTGGTGGGGAAGTGAAGCCACCTACCATAGCAGTGATTTATACATAAATTTTTATCAGTTGGCTGTTGATTACATCAAAGAAAAATCTGATTTGGTGTTGTTTGCATGGTCGCCCAATTATCCTTTAGATGAAAGTTACTATCCGGGTGATGCTTATGTAGATATAGTGGGAGTTGATATTTATGAACCCACAAAAGCTACATTGAAAAGTTCACTTGTAGATCTTTCTTCATTTGCTTTAGAGCATAACAAAATAGCTGTTCTGGCCGAAACCGGATATCGTAATGATTACATCAATACCAAGCCGGAGTTTTGGAACGATAATGTTTTAGATGCCATAAAAGAAGGTTCTGACGACATCCGAATTGCATGGGTTTTGGCATGGTTTAATGCCCCATGGACAAGCTCACAAAGCGATCTGTATATACCTAATAGCGATAGTCCTCAAAATGCAAAAGATGAATTCATTTTATTTAAGAATGATCAGCTAACCCTGTTTCAGGAAGATGTTAAGGAACTGAATATCTATGATTAAAACAACAGTAATTTAAAATATTGAAAATGAAATTTAAAAATATAACCTACGGTTTGCTGGTATCAACAATGTCATTTTTCTCTTGCCAGACTACTGTAAAGAAAGGTGTTGTAAGTAAAGAAAACCCAATTATTGAAACACTAAAATCAATAAAGGGAGAAGGTATTCTTTTTGGTCATCAGGATGATTTGGCCTATGGTATGCAATGGAGTTATATCGATGGTGAATCAGATGTGAATAGGGTTACCGGTGATTACCCCGCCTTATTTGGTTGGGAACTTGGAGGTATTGAATTTAATCATACCCATAATTTAGATAGCGTGCCTTTTTCTGCAATCAAGAGGTTGGCCATCTGGGGACATGATAAAGGAGGTGTGAATACTTTTAGCTGGCATCCTTATTCCGTGATTGACACCGTGAGTGCATGGAATGGTGATTCTGTAGTAGTAAAACACATTTTACCGGGAGGTGCATATCATGAAGCTTTTAAAAAGCAGCTGGATATAGTAGCAAACTTCTTTACTTCTTTAAAAGATGAAAAAGGAAATGCGATTCCGTTTATTTTTCGCCCCTGGCACGAGATGGATGGCGATTGGTTCTGGTGGGGAAGCAAAGCTTGTTCTTCAGATGAGTTTAAGAAATTATTCCGTTTTACTATTGAATATTTAAGGGATATAAAAGGATTGTCGAACATGGCAGTTGCCTACTCTCCCGATAGAAATTTTAGCGGTGAGGATGAATACCTTACCTGGTATCCGGGTGATGATGTTGTTGATATTCTTGGTTTGGACAACTATCATGATTTTAAAATGGAGAATGGAGAAACAGTGGTAATCGATAAGTTACATACCATTATTCATTTAGCAAATGTAAAGAATAAACTGGCAGCATTAACCGAAACCGGTCTTGACAATGTTACCGATTCGGTATGGTTTACACAAAAGCTGGGCAAAGTATTAAACGATTCAATCATCAGCAGGGAGCTTAGTTATGCCATGGTTTGGCGCAACGATCCTAAAGTACATTTCTTTTTTCCTTATCCCGGCCATCCTGCAGAGGAGGATGCCAAAGCATTTTGTGCAGGGAAAAATATTTTGTTGCTGAAAGATTATAAAGGGTTAGGTGAAAAGTAGATTTTTAAGGGTGTTATTTATAAAAAGATAATAAAAATGCAATTGTTTGAAGATAGGTTGAAAAGAATTAAGGCAGAGCATAAAACCTTAATTGAGAAGAAGAATGAAGAGGAATTTAGTGTGAACGGGGTTTATGCGCGCTTTAAAAATCCGATTATAACAAGGGACCATATTCCCTTGCATTGGCGGTATGATTTAAACAAAGAAACCAATCCTTTTTTAATGGAGCGCATAGGTTTTAATGCAACTTTGAATTCCGGAGCTATTAAAATAAATGGTAAATACCTGTTGGTTGTTCGTGTAGAGGGGAACGACCGTAAATCATTTTTTGCTGTAGCAGAAAGTCCTAACGGAATCGATAACTTTAAATTCTGGGATCGCCCGATCACCTTGCCCCAAACCGAAAACCCGGATATCAATGTGTACGATATGCGTTTAACGCAGCATGATGATGGTTATATCTATGGCGTATTTTGTACTGAGCGCAAAGATCCTAATGCTCCGGAAGGCGATACTTCCAGCGCAGTTGCTGCAGCAGGAATTGCCAGGACAAAAGATTTGGTGGAGTGGGAAAGACTTCCTGACTTAATTTCTACCAGCGGGCAGCAGCGTAACGTAGTATTGTTTCCCCATTTGATTGAAGGTAAATATGCTTTCTATACCCGTCCTCAAGATGGATTTATTGATACAGGTAAAGGAGGGGGTGTTGGTTTTGGATTATCTGAAACTATTGAAAACCCGGAAGTAAAAGAGGAGGTAATTGTTGATGCAAAGACTTATCACACTATTTATGAAGTAAAAAATGGTTTAGGGCCTGCTCCCATTAAAACGGAACATGGATGGTTGCAACTGGCTCATGGGGTGCGTAATACAGCAGCAGGTTTAAGATATACTCTGTACCTGTTTATGACAGATTTAGAAAAACCGTGGATTGTAACGCATAAACCACATGGGCATTTTATAGCTCCTTTAAAAGAGGAAAGAGTGGGTGATGTATCCAATGTTGTATTTGCCAATGGCTGGATAACAGATGATGATGCCTGTCTGCCTGATGGGCAGAGGAAAGTGTATATCTATTATGCATCTTCTGATACAAGAATGCATGTAGCTACATCAACAGTAGAACAATTGGTTGATTACTGTATCAATTCTCCTCAGGATAAATTGCATTCGCACCTTTCTGTGGAAACCATTAATGAACTAATTGATAAGAATAACGAATTCATAAAAATGATTTAGAGTTCTTTATTATAGGGCAGGCACCGGGTATGCTTTTTTCTGGGATTATGATGTGTACCTGGTGCTATTGCAAATTTAAAGTAATAAGTAGGATGGCATGAGCAAAATAATAGAATTAAAAGACGAAATAATCAAGTCGGATATGTTGGCCTTGAGCGAGGAAATGAAGGCTGAACTAACGCGACTTTTGAATTATTGGAGTAGTGTTGCGATAGATCATGTTCATGGAGGGTTTATTGGTAGAATTGATCATTTTGGAAATAAATATCCCAAGGCAATAAAAGGTGTTGTGTTGAATGCACGTATTTTGTGGACTTTTGCGGCTGCTTATCGAATAACCAAACAAGAAAATTATAAGGATATAGCCGATTTGGCTTTTCATTATCTGATAAATCAGTTTTGGGACAAGAAAGATGGAGGTTTTGTATGGGCTTTAGATTATAAGGGAAATGTAGCGAGTGACAGGAAACAGACTTATGCACAGGGATTTGGGATATATGCCCTGGCCGAATACAACAGGGCAACAGGTAATGCCCAGGCATTGGAATATGCCCGGCAGTTATATTATATTATCGAGAATAAATATTGGGACAAGGAACATGGTGGTTATATCGAAGCCTTAAAAAGGGACTGGTCAAAACTTGAAGATATGCGACTTAGCGATAAAGATGCCAACTTGCCCAAATCGATGAACACCCATTTACATATTCTTGAGCCCTATGCAAATTTGTACCGTATTTGGCCAGATCTGCAGTTAAAGCAAAGTATCATATCACTTATTAAGATATTTCAGGATAAAATTATTGATAAAAAGACCGGCCATTTTAATTTGTTTTTTGATATGGACTGGTCTCAAAAGTCTAAAGCTATTTCATTTGGACATGATATTGAAGGTGCCTGGCTGATGCATGAGGCAGCAGAAGTAACAGGCGATGAAAAAATAATAAGAAGTGTACAGCAAACAGCATTAAACCTTGTCTATATTACTTTGGAAGAAGGGGTAGATAAAGATGGTTCTTTATTTAATGAAAAGGATGGTGATCATTTAGATACAGATAAGCATTGGTGGCCACAGGCAGAAGCCATGGTAGGTCTGTTTGATGCCTGGGAAATTTCAGGAAATAAAGATTATTTGTTTGCGATTGAAAAGCTATGGAAATTTATTAAAAATAAGCTGGTTGATAAAGTGAACGGGGAATGGTACTGGAGTGTAAACGAAAAAGGGGTTCCGCATATTGAAGAAGATAAAGTAGGCTTTTGGAAATGTCCTTATCACAATTGCAGGGCTTTGATGGAATTTATTGTGCGCATAGGGAAATTAAATAATTGAATAGTGTCTTTATAAATCAAATACTATGTCAGGAAAACTACATATTAAAGAAAAAATAGGTTACGGGTTTGGTGACTTTGCATCTTCCATGTTCTGGAAGATATTTGCCATGTACCTGACGTTCTTCTATACAGATATAGTTGAGCTGTCGCCGGAATCGGTAGCATTTATGTTTATCATGGTAAGGTTATGGGACGGATTAAACGATCCGTTGATGGGTATTATTTCCGACAGGACTAACACCTCAAAAGGAAAGTTTCGTCCTTACCTTTTATGGATAGCCATACCTTTTGGAATAATCGGAGTACTCACATTTTCCGTTCCGGAGTTTGGGCCATCGGGCAAATTGATATATGCTTACATTACATATACCTTAATGATGATGGTGTATACGGCAATCAATGTTCCCTATGGTTCCTTAATGGCAGTTATGACGGACAACCCAAAAGAACGTACCAGTTTAGCTTCCTTCAGGTTTATAGGTGCCTATTCCGGGGGTATTGCCATGACGGCTTCAGCACCTTTTATTCTGGAATTCTTTAAAAATGCAGGGGCGAGTGATGCAAAAAGCTACCAATATATGGTTACAATCTATGCTGTTGTTGCGGCTTTCTTTTTTGTGATGACTTATCTATGGACAAAGGAGCATGTAAAAGCCATTAAAGAAAACAACTCTGTGTGGAGTGATTTAAAAGACCTGGCTAAAAACGCACAATGGTTTATCATGCTTGGAGCCGGGGTTTTAATGCTTGTGTTTTTAACCTTCAGGGAGTCCAGTATAATGTATTACTTTAAGTATTTTGTGCAAGATCAAACGTTGCCTGTTTTGGGTGATGTGAGCTGGGGAAAGCTGTCGGGTATGTACATGACGATATGGTTGGTGGCCAATATGTTGGGTGTTTTGCTGGCGATCCCGGTGTCAAACCGGATTGGAAAGAAAAATACCTTTATTATAGCCATGTTTTTATCTGCCATACTTAGTGTTTTATTGTATTGGTTGAATCCGCAACAGGTGTTCTTGATTTTTGTCTTGAATCTTATAAACGGAATTAGTGCCGGAATTGTGTTGCCTCTTGTTTGGTCGATGTATGCCGATATTGCCGATTATTCAGAATGGAAAACCGGACGCAGGGCAACAGGTCTGCTGTTCTCGTCTTCATCCATGTCGCAGAAATTAGGTCTGATGGCAGGGGGAGTCCTTCCTTTATATATTCTGGGAACATATGGTTTTGAAGCAAATGCTGAACAAACAGCCAGATCCTTAGAGGGTATTCGCTTGATGATAAGTGTTTTTCCGGGAATTACCGCCGGATTGTCAGGTGCCTTGCTGTTATTATATAAACTTACCGATAATTATATGCTCGGAATTACCAACGAGCTGTCTCTAAGAAGGAAGAAATAAAATTTTTATGCGAATCCAGGTTTCAAAAAAACGTTCGACTCCTCTGCTTGTCTGTTGCCGGACAGGCAGCGGAGTCGTACAATCAAACCTTGATTGGCATTATTTACAAATAAAGTATAAATCTATAAAATACATAAATGATGAAAAAATACATGGTAATCGCATTTCTTGTTGCGATTTGTTTAAACGGCTTTAGTCAAAAGTATGAAGGATTGGCAATGACCCCTCCAATGGGGTGGAACAGCTGGAATACATTTGGTTGTGATATAAATGAGGATATGATTAAAGATATCGCTGATGCCATGGTTGAATTGGGATTGAGAGATGCCGGGTATATCTATTTAAATCTTGATGATGGGTGGATGGCCAAAGAAAGAAATGAGGAAGGAAAGCTTTATGGCGATCCCAAACGTTTCCCAAGTGGGATGAAAGCATTGGGCGATTATATTCATTCAAAAGGATTAAAGTTTGGTATTTACAATTGTGCCGGAAGTAAAACCTGTGGTGGATACCCCGGAAGCAGAGGATATGAGTATATTGATGCGCAGTGTTATGCCGATTGGGGAGTGGATTATCTGAAATACGACTGGTGCAATACTGAAAATTTAAATGCCAAAGGGGCGTATCATACCATGAGAGATGCGCTTTATAAAACAGGACGTCCAATTGTATTTAGTATTTGCGAATGGGGCGATAATAAACCATGGAAATGGGGAAAAGAGATGGGGCATCTTTGGAGAGTAACCGGGGATATCATCAATTGTTGGGACTGTGAAGTAGGACACGGTACCTGGTCTTCATGGGGGTTGTGGAAGATTATTGATATGCGCAAAGACATCCGTAAATATGCTGGTCCGGGACATTGGAATGATTTTGATATGATGGAAGTGGGCAATGAGTTTTCTGATGCAGAAAATCGTAGCCATTTTGCCATGTGGGCTATGTTGGCCACTCCATTAATCATGGGTAATGATATTCGAACAGCAAGTCAGGAAACCATTAAAACGCTCACAAATGAAGGCGTAATCGCTGTTAATCAGGATAGCTTGGGTATTCAGGGATTTAGATTTAGCAACGAATTTAATATTGAAACATGGATCAAGCCTTTAGCCGACGGCGATTGGGCTATTGCATTTGTGAATAAAAATGATGCGGATTTTAATTTGGAATTTAACTGGTTGAAACATGAAATGGGTGATGACCTGAATCAGCGATTTATCAATTTTAAACAAGATACGTACAAGATTAAAGACTTGTTTAATGATAAAAAACTGGGAGATACCTCAAAACCATTAAATGCTGTTATCGGTGTTCATGATGTTTTAATGGTTCATATCAGTAAAAGTAAGGTTGAATAAATCAATCACTATTGACTGAGAATAAATATAAGAGTATGCATTTTGTATATATTAATAAAGGTTATACGATAATGAGCGATATGTTAGGGTATCTAAACCGCCTTCATGTAAAAGCGTTAAAAAAATCAGTAAACGAAGCGTTAAGAAAGAAAAGCTGTTTGAACGCAATGAGTTCTTTTCTTTTAGCGGAGAGCAGTGATTTTTAGCTTTTTCATGTCAGCGGCGGCTTTCTTTGTTTACTTTCTTCAGCTGTAGGAAGAAAGTAAAAGCCCGTCGGCTTGAGACAAAGGTAATGTAAGTCTGAAGAATATATTTTAGTCACACGTTAGTGTAAGCATATATCTAAGAAGCCTGACCTGGGCTGGCTAATACTCTGTTTTGTTTTAGCTGGTTCAGGTTAAATTATGTATTGAGCAGGTTGCAATCAAATCAGAAACAGAAAAATTATTGAAATTATATGTTGAGTGTTAACAAAAAATACCATTTTAGCTTTATTGCCCGGCGAAACTAAGGAAATTGAGATTTCCGGAAAAGGAGTTTTTTAATGGATTGTTACATGTGATGTGTTTGAATGAGGTGTGTTAGTTGTGTAAAATAATCTTTTCAATAAGGTTATAATATCTTCAACAGGGTAATCTTTGTAAATTTTTCAAACAGATGTTTTATGTTAATTATAAGATGTAACTATTATCCTTATATTTATCCTGAAATAATTAGAGACACAAATGGTTAGTATAGTTTGGAACTGTATATTTTGATATTGGTTATATAGTTTAGAATTTATAAAAATTATTGATTTTGAAGATATATTTTGCTTTACTGGTTTTTTCAATTGTATTTAGTATTAGAGCATCTGCTCAATATTCAGTTTCCAGTCTTTCCACTTTAGAAGGACTTTCTCAAAATGAAGTAACTTCAATTATTCAGGATGAATATGGTTTTTTATGGTTTAAACAGGTATGATGGGAAAGTTGATAGCAACAATATAGGCCTGGGACACTTAAACCTTGTGTAAAAAGATGAACAGTCTGTAAACCATAGTGCCATTGTTTATTTCATATCTTTAAATCGTAGCACAAAGGTTGTGCATGTTCTTTATTTCAATGATAAGAGGAAGCCAATTTATAAAATTTTATTTCTCAACAGCTATTTGTATTGACAAGACTCCCCATTAGTTGAGTATGCCTGAAGAACATAGAAAATTATTTTCATTGCCATTGCCTAATATATTATTCAAATAAATACTCTAGTAGCTAAAAGGATTATGTAAAAAAATAGGTTAATAGATATCTTTCTCATAAATCAAATTCCTATTTTTTGCTATAAGTAATTTGTAATTATCTGTTAATAATAGCTAAATTTATATTTTAATCAGGGAGTCAGGCATGAGTAATTATTCTTTTAGAACTATGTTTTTAATAATATGGTTAAGTACAGTTTCCATTTTCTTATACGCTTCAGAAATTGATTATCATGCTAAAGAATTAACTATCGAAGATGGCTTATTAAGTAGTTTAGTCAATAAAATTTACCAAGACAAACATGGTTATATCTGGATTGGAACGGAAAATGGTTTGTCGAAGTACGATGGGATACATTTTAATAATTATCAGTACAGGCCTCATGATAATAACTGTTTGTCAAGTAGTATAATCTATGATATTATTCAGGATGCAGATTTGAATTTATATATAGGAACAGTCAATGGTTTGAATAAAATAGAGGCTGATGGTGGTAAGATTATTTTTATGCCTTTAATATATAACGGTCAGGAATTAGAGGTCGTTGTTAATAAATTGCTCATTGATGACTGGAATAATCTTTGGATTGGGACAAATAAAGGATTGTTTATTTATAATCTTAACAAAGGGTCTTTTGAAGACGATTTGTTTAATCGGGATATTAACTTTGAGGTAAAAGATCTGTGTATAGATAAGTACAAAAATATCTGGCTAACGGGTCGTGAAGGAGTCTATAAAATTGCGTTTGAAGACTCTATTACAACAGCTAATGTTCATAATTATTCCGAGATTAACCATTCGTCCTATATAAATTGTATTAAAGAAATAACTAGTGGGATTTGGGTAAGTAGTACTAATGCAAATTACTTTTTGCCATATCAGGATGATAAGGTTTATGAAGTTTCTATCGTTGAAAAACAATCAAAAGAAATGCTTAGTGATATTAAAACAGTTTTTGCTGATGATAAAAATTTATTATGGGTAGGTTCAGGTGCCGGATTATACTATTTTGATGATATAAATCAAATTTTAAGAGGGAATAAACAAGGGGAAATATTACTAGAAGTTGAGCGCTATAAAGATTATTGTTGCATTGATGATATTTTTGCTGATAGGAATAACAATATATGGGTCAGTTCAGGAAAAGTTGGTGTGAAATTATTATATCAATCAAGTATAAATTCATTTAAAATATACAATGATTTATTTGGAGATAGTTTAAGTAAATTTTATACATCAATTTCGGTAGGAAATCAAAAAGATTTGTATGCAGGTTCAGGTGGAGATGGATTATATTATTTTAATAATGAAATGCAAACTTATTCCAGACTAAACTTTGATATCCCTGCTTTTAAAGGGGTTGATATTGTTATAACATCAACATGTATGGATGCCTCGAATAATTTATGGTTTGGCACGTATAATAAGTCACTATTTTCATATGATCAGGAAAATGGGCTGGTTGATTATTCTGATATAATCAGTGTTGGAAATCAGAATAGTACCTTCCCGATTAGTGCAATTGTTGAATACGGAGATAAACTATTGGTTGGGTCAAATGGAAATGGACTTTATGTATATGATAAAATCAAAGGAAAAATTACGAACTTTAATATAGAAAACAGTAATCTTTCAAGTAACCATATAACTTGCTTATATATAGATAAAAACAATAGAATTTGGATTGGAACATACTGGGGATTAAATCTAATTGATATTAGAACGGAAAGATGCAGGAAGTTTTTGTATAGCGAACATAATAATGCCAGCATTAGTAATAATATAATAAACTCCATAAATGAAGATCAAAACGGTAATTTGTGGATTTGTACCAGATATGGATTAAATAAATTCAATGAGGATTTCACCTTTGAAACAATTGATAATAATTACGGATTGCCGAGTAATTATGTCTGTTCTATTGTTGAAGGTTATAATCAGGAAGTATGGATAGCTACTAAAAAAGGACTGTGCGCTATGAATCTGCATGATTATAGCATTAAAAGTTATAAGCAATATGATTCGAAAACGATAATTGAATTTGATGAGAATGTCTGGAATAAAGATGGAGAGGGAAATATTTATCTAGGAAGTAATATTGGAATTATTCAATTTGCTCCTTCAGCGATTAAGGACTTTGTTCAAAAATACGATATCGTCATGACTGATGTTAAGTTGTTGAATAAGTCAATATTCAATAGTAACTTAATAGAAAAGTCTCTAACAAAAGACAAGAATTCCTTAAAAATTAATCATGCTCAAAATGTCATTACATTTGAATACACAGCTTTAAATTTTATTGATCCTGAACATGATGAATTTCTTTACAAATTAGAGGGATTTGATAACGAGTGGCAAAAAGTTGGAAACAAACGAAGTGCAACTTATACAAATTTAGGGTCAGGCAATTATGAATTTAAAGTTAAACTGGCAAAACAGAGTGATAGTAAAGAAGTATCGATAGACGTAAAAATTTTGCCTCCTTTATGGCAAAAGTGGTATGCATATATGCTTTATACCCTGATATTATTTCTTTTGCTATGGATATTTAAAAGATACTCCATAATAAAAATAAAGCTTAAAAATGAACTTGTAACTAAGGAAATTAAGAGACAAAAGGATAAAGAAATTAATGAAATGAAATATCGTTTTTTCACAAATGTAAGCCACGAATTCCGTACGCCTCTTACTCTTATTATTGGTCCGTTAGAAAAACTGAAAACAGAAAATAAAAGCAATCCCTTATATGATATTATTTTAAAAAATGCCAATCGAATGCAGCGATTGGTAAATCAATTGCTTGAATTTAGGATGATAGAGTCAGAAGTATTAAAGCTTAATCTTAGAAATGGTGATATAATTAAGGCTATTCATGAAATCTATGATGTTTTCAGTTATTTGGCAGAGGAAAAAAACATTCAATTTAGCATAGAAAGTACTTCTGGTAGTTATATTATGGCTTTTGATTATGATAAAATTGAAAAAATATTATACAATTTGATATCAAATGCTTTTAAAAACACAGAGTCTGGTGGAAAGATAAATGTTTTGGTTAAACATAGTTCAAATAATATTCAGATTATTATTGAGGATTCAGGGGTAGGTATATCAAAAGAAGAACTACCTAATATTTTTGACCTCTTTTATAGTTCGGCTACGCATAAAATTTCTAAATCCAAAGGAGGGGGTGTCGGACTTTCTTTAACAAAGAAATTAGTTGACCTGCAAGGAGGAACAATAGAGGTTTCTAGTAAGCTTAATGAAGGAACTAAATTTGTGGTTACTTTGCCTCAAAGGGTTGTTTTAGAGCAGGATGAGAAAGATGAGTTAGAAGTGTCAGTGTCGAAAAGTATTGAAAATTATTTAAAAGAAGACTTTAATGATTTAGGTATTCAGGATACTATATCAGGCAAAGAATCCTTAAATGAATTTCACGGTACTGTATTGATTATTGAAGATAATGATGAAATTAGAATGTTTTTAAATAGTTTGTTGTCTTCAAAGTATCAAATAATTGAAGCATCTAACGGAAAAGAAGGATTGATTAGTGTTAAAAAGTACAAACCTAATCTTGTAATTGCAGATATAATGATGCCTTTAATGAATGGGATTGATTTTTGTAAACGTATAAAAAAGGATTCATCAATAGATTTTATTCCAGTGATAATAATCACAGCTTATGATGAGAAAAAATTTGTTATGGATGCCTTGAATAGCGGAGCTATTGATTTTATTGAAAAACCGTTTGATCCTCATATTCTACTGACCAAAGTAGAGAATATAATAAGTGGCCAGCAAAAACTAAATGAAAAATTCGAAAAAAGAAATCTAGTTCAACCTTCAATAGTTACAGCAAGTACAAAAGATGAGGATTTTTTGAAAAAAGCAATTCATTTTATTGAGGATAATTTAATAGACGATAAAATTTCAGTAGAACTTCTAGCTCAAAAAATAGGAGTTACTCAAATTAGCTTATATCGGAAGATAAAAAAATATGCAGGTATGACACCAATAGAATTTATCAAAGTGATAAAGGTAAAAAAGGCTGCAGAATTCCTTAAAAATGATCCTGGTTTAACGATTAATGAGGTGTCGTATATGGTGGGTTTTAATGATATACAATATTTTAGAAGGTGCTTCAAAAAAGAATTCGGAGTTAATCCTTCGGAATATAAAAGAAAATAGAGTATGAACCTAAAGCTTTTACACAGGATCTAATCTCATCATTATGTCAGTTTGTTCGTCTTCTCCAAGTCTAAATATGTGCTTGTCAAATGCGAAGAATCCATTTTTCTCATAAAATCTAATAGCTCTAGAGTTGTGCTCCCAAACACCTAACCAAACATAGTCCTTTTTAAGTTCTTTTGCTTTTTTAATAGCCATATCCAAAAGCTTTTGTCCTACACCTTTTCTGAGAAATTCTTTTAATACATAAATTCGTTCTATTTCAAGAGCATTTATATTTTTCATTTCTGATTGAGCTTCACCAAAATTAATTTTTAAGTATCCAATAACATTTTTATCTGATTCGGCAAAGTAGAATAATGAACTTTGATTACGGAGTTCACAACTGAGTTTCTCTGTTGAAAATTCCGTTTCCAGATAGTTAATCATGTTATTCTCACTATTTTCAGCAGAGAATGTTTCAAAAAAAGTTTGTTTGCCAATTTCTTGTAATTTCCTAATATCGTTTTCAGTTATCCTTCTAATCTCCATAATATTGAATTTATGGTCGAATATATATTAATTAATCAACTTTTGAACTGATAGTGTTTATAAAAAGCATTTACCAACGGTTAGAAGGAAACAAATAGGATGTTGAAATATTCTTTTAAGGTTATAGTTAGATCAAGTCTGGTTGCTAAGATTTCGGCATAAGAGTGATAAATCTTTCATATATGCATGACAAATATATCAGCTATTGACAGGTCAATGTTTATTGAATGATTGCAATACCTATGTGGAGCTGTAAGTAAGGTAGATTTGTTAAGAATTATTAACAAATCTATTTTTTATGAAAAAGACACACGTATTATGTATGCAATGGGTATTGGTTTTAAGTTTTTTACCATTACTATGTACAGCTCAAAATTTATGGACAGGATCTTTGGTTATTGGTAATTGGGATAATTACCAATCTATAGATGCAATAGAGTTCAATAATGCTCACGTTGGTGATATATTACAAATTACAGCTACTAATATAGATATGAGCTCTGCCCAATTATCATTGAATAATGGTAGTTGGGTTGATTTAGCAGGTTCTGGCATGGTAAATTTAAGAACTGAAAGTTACAACTTTGTTATTACCTCTGTGATGTTAGCTGAATTGCAATCTAATGGAGTTCTTGTACGAGGAAAAAATTACACACTTACATCAGTTGATATATTCCCGGGAGAAGGAAATTATGAAGTACAGAATGCAATTTGGTTAGGGGAAACAGTTATTGGTAATTGGGAGGGTTACCAAGCAATTAGTGCAGGTAGTTTTCTCAATTCTCAAGAAGGGAATTTGCTCAGAGTAAAAGTTAAAGATGTAGGAGAAAATGCTCAAGGACACTTGTCTAATAGCAGTTGGGGCGATTTAATAGATGCGGAAGCATATGTTGATCTATCCGGATTATCCTATTATGAGTTTACTATTACACCTCCCATGTTAGCAGAACTAAAAGCTAATGGAATTCTTGTTCGTGGTGCAAATTATACTGTTGAAGGAGTATATATTATTGATCCTTTAGCAACAAGGACTGATCTTAATAAAGAAGTATCAAGGGTAAGTATTTGTGTAAAAGATAAACAATTATTCCTGCGAAATCTACCAACAAAGGGGGTGGTGCATATATACAATTTGAATGGGGATAAAATATGGGAAAATGTAATATCTGACTCTTTTAGAAGTATCTCTCTTCAAAACAATGGAATCTATATAGTCGAGGTCAGAAGTGAAAACAATAGGTGTATAAATAAAATAGTAGTTGAATAAATAAATCTATGTATTTAATATTTAAAATTAATTTATGAATGTGAATTTACGTTTAATAGGTGTTATTGTCCTTTTGTGTACTCAATACATTGTATTTGGACAAGAAAGATCAGTAACGGGAGTTGTTACGGATGATTTAGGTCAGCCGTTACCAGGTGTTTCTATTGTAGTGGAAGGAACAGTAAAGGGAACTATAAGTGATGTAAATGGTAATTATTCAATTGAATTACCTGCTGAAAAATCTGTTCTAAAGTTTTCTTTTGTTGGTTTTATTAATCAAAAAATAGATGTAACTAACAAAAGGATTGTAAATGTAAAAATGGAATTGGAAACTGCAGGATTGGATGAGGTTGTAGTTGTTGGTTATGGTACAATGAAAAAGAGTGATTTGTCAGGGGCTTCAGTTTCGTTGAGCGCGGATAAATTGAAATCAGCAGGTATGGCCAACTTAGACCAGGCTTTGCAAGGGCGTGCTGCAGGGGTTAGTGCTGTATCTACATCTGGACAACCAGGTGGAGCTGTAAGTATTCGTGTACGAGGTCAAAGTACAATTAATGCAGGAGCTGAGCCCTTGTATGTAATTGACGGTGTACCCATGACTAATACTAGAACTAGTGGCAGTGAATTGGGACTCGGAGATGCGTTAGGGAATTCGCCAACAACTGGAATATCTCCTTTATCAAAGATTAATCCAAGTGATATTGTGTCGATGGAAATTCTAAAGGATGCTTCTGCTACAGCCATTTATGGATCGCAAGGTGCTAATGGAGTCATCATTATTACTACTAAAAGAGGTAAAAAAGGTGATGCAAAATTCGAATATGATGGTTCTTATGGTATTCAGAGGCAGGCTGTAAGCATTGATATAATGAATTTGAAGGAATTTGCAGAATATAGCAATGCTGTTGCTGCTGAAACAAATGGGCGTGATGAAAGGTTGGAGTATATGGATCCTACATTATTGGGCCATGGCACAGATTGGCAAGAAGCGATTTTCCAATTGGCACCGGTTCAGCAACATCAGGTAAATATTTCGGGTGGTGGAGAGATGTTAAGCTATTACGTATCAGGAGGATATTTGAATCAGGAGGGTACGATAATTGGTACCGAATTCGAACGCTTTTCTTTTAGAACAAATTTGGATACACAGCTTAAAGATTGGCTTAAAATGGGAGTCAATTTAAATTATACACAAACAGATGAACGATTGGGGTTGGCAGATTCTGAATCAGGTATTATTCGAATTGCACTTCAAACCACCCCGGATATGCCTATTTACAATTTGGATGGAAGTTATGCAAGTATTTTTAGAGAAGGCCAGATCTCACAGCCTAATGCAATTGGCAAGGCAATGGATGATGATAATTATTTGTATAGAAATTCATTAGGAGGAACAATTTTCTTTGATGCAAATATTATGAAAGATCTTGTGTTGCATTCAGAAGGTTCTATGAATTTAGATTATTCTAAAGCAGAGGTATTTCGACCAAGAATTGTATATGGCAATTGGGAACGTCCTATAAATTCAATGCGTTCGCAAGTTAATAAGAATGTGTTTTGGCAAATAAAGAACTACTTAACTTATACTAAGAAGTTAGGAAAGCATAATGCAACTTTAATGGTAGGTCAGGATATGTGGGAGAGTACCTATGAATATCAAAGGGTATATAATACAAACTTACCAAGTAATGATATTCAGAATCCACAACTTGGTGGAGGTACTCCACAAATTGGTTATGGATTTGGAAGTTCTGCCAATGCTTCATATTTCGGTCGCTTAACCTATAATTATGATGAACGTTATATGTTTACTTATACCTATCGTAGAGATGGCTCATCTAATTTTGGGCCTAAAAATCGATGGGCAGGTTTTAATTCCTTCGCCGGGTCATGGAGGCTCAGTAATGAAGCATTTATGGAATGGGCAGAACCGGTAATGACGAATGCCAAACTTCGTTTTGGTTGGGGACAAGTGGGAAATCAAAATATAGGAGGATATTTATGGGGTGCATCCATCTCAAAAATGGATACGGGATTAGGAGCTGGTTATCGTCAGTCAAATATTGCCAATCCATTTATCCAATGGGAGAAACAAGAACAAATTAATATTGGATTAGATTTATCACTATTTCATTTTATTGATATGGTATTCGAGGTATATGATAAAACCTCAAGTGATATGTTAATGGAATCCCAATTGCCTTCATACATGGGAACAAGAGGTAATGTATCCAGTGCAATGAAATCGCCTTGGGGTAACTTTGGTGAAATCAATAATAAAGGACTTGAAATATCAGTAACAACCCATAATTTCAAAGGTAGTTTTGTATGGGATACAGATTTTCAAATATCATTTAATCGTAATAAGTTAATTGCACTGGATGGTTCTCCATCTGCACATATTGAAGGATATGGTCAATGGAATGATGTAGTTTCCTTAACTGAGATTGGCGATCCGTTATTTAATTTCTACGGTTATGTAACTGACGGTATATATCAGGATTTGGAAGATCTTCAAAGTAGTCCACGACCAGAAGGATATCCAACAGATGGAGAATCCTTTATGTTTGGTAATACTACTTATGTTGGTGATATTAAATATAAAGATATCAGTGGGCCTGATGGAAAACCGGATGGAATTATTAATGCTTATGATCGCACGAGTATTGGATCTCCTATGCCTGATTTTACGTTTGGTTTCAATAATACATTCTCGTATAAAAACTTTGATTTGAGCGTTTTTATTAATGGAATGTACGGTAATGATGTAATGAACTATACATCCATTAATTTATCGAACATGAAGAGTATTTGGAATAACCAGTTAGGTGTAGTAAGAGATAGGGCAAGATTAGAGCCAATAGATGGTGTTTACGGTGAAAACTGGTGGGAAGATGTTAATAATGTAAGAGTTGCAAATTCTAATACGAATATGCCTAGAGCTGTAGTGACGGATCCTAATGATAATGATAGAATTTCAGATCGTTATGTTGAGGATGGTTCGTTCATCCGTATAAAAAATATCACACTTGGATATACTTTACCTAAAAGTCTTACAAAAAGGATTCATCTTGGTAATGTAAGGGCTTATACTAGTATAGAGAATCTTGCCACATTTACAAATTATAGTGGTTTCGATCCGGAAGTAGGAGCTAGTACACAAAGTGCTAATGTATTTGGGTTGGACAATGGCCGTTATCCCTCACCTCAGGTATTTACGTTCGGTTTAAATGTTTCATTTTAATTAATTACGGTAATGAAAATAGAAGGAATAAAAAATTTAGTAATGATTTTCCTCGTTGCGATCGGATTTGTTTCATGTGATGATTTTCTTGATCGTCCAACAGAGGATACATATACAATTGACAGTTTTTATCAGAATGATGAACAATTGTTTCAGTCAGTAAATCCAATCTATAATTCTCCATGGTATGATTTTCAACGAGGATTTATGAGAATTGGAGAAGTTATGGCCGGAAATCTGGTCTTTGATGGCGCAGATGGTTATACTAATTTTACTCTGAATAGTTCTGATGAACAAATTGCTAATGTTTCAGCATCGTTATGGGCAGTCAATGCTTACTGTAATGGAGTAATTCAAAATGTAGATCTGAAATCTGGAGCTTCTGTAACTCGTAAGGCAAAAAATACAGTCAAAGGAGAGGCAATGGTTTGGAAAGCAATGAGTTATTTTTTCTTAGTCCGCTGCTTTGGTGCCGTTCCCATTATTCATGATAATGCAACAACCATAGCTAACAATAATTCGGCAACAGTGAAACGCAATAATATTGAGGATGTTTATAAATATATAACTCTAATTCTTAAAGATGCAATTGAATTGTTGCCTGAAGACAATATGACAGGTCGAATTGATAAGTATTCTGCATATGGATTATTAGCTAAGGTATATCTAACAAAATCAGGGTATGGAATGAGCGGTACCCGTAATGAGAGTGACTTATCTGAGGCAGCTAAATATGCAAAAATAGTTATTGAAAAAAGTGGAAGGAATTTACATCCTGTTTATGAAGAGATATTCCAACTTAAAGGTAATTTTTTAGATGAGAGCTTGCTGGCATGGCATTGGACGGTAGGGGAACAATGGACTAGTCAGAATTCCCTTCAATCAGATTTATCCTTGTCAAACTTCTCAGATGCAGTGGGATCATGGGGAAACTACGTTTATCCAACAATTGATTTGCAAGCAGCTTTTGGTGAAAGTGCAGATAAACTATCTAGAAATTATTATGATGTACGCAGAAAGGCTACAATGATGATGGTTGGTGATACCTATGATTACTTCTGGACAGATAAAGGAGGTTTTATATATAATTGGGATAATTCATCTGATGGAATTTATGGTGGATCACTCAGTTTTGTCAGTGGTACAGGATCTAATTGTGCAAAACATATTGTAGGGCGTTTGGCAGACGCAAAGGCTCAAGGTTATGAAACATTGGATGGGATGCACACGCCATTAAGTACTCATTTGTTAAGATTGTCGGATGTATATTTAATCTATGCAGAAGCTGTCTTAGGGAATGGAACATCAACAAATGATGCCTCAGCTTTATCTGCATTTAACGCTGTACGCGCCCGAGCTCTTAAAGGAAACCATGAAGATGTATCAAGTATCACTTTTGAAGATATATATAAAGAAAGGCGTTTGGAATTTGCTTTTGAAGGAGACCGATGGTATGATTTGGTAAGATTACATTATTACAAACCAGAAGTTGCTAAAAGCATTATTGTAGCTCAGGAAAGAGGTACTTGGTTAGGGCTAGACAATTTTTATTTGCATAATGATAATTCGGGTCTTGAAATTCAAAGTCATAAGGTTACAGGTTTAACAGATGAAGATTTTAGCATTCCTTTCCCAGAAGTAGACTTATCATTAAACCCAGGTTTAATGGATGATCCTATAAGTTTTGACTTTGGTTCAATCGGTTATAATTAATTTTCTTAAAGAAGTTTAATATGATAGCATATAATAGAAATAGAAAACATGGTTTATTCCTTGTAATTATGGTTGTTTTAGTAGGATTACTTTTTAATGCCTGCGAGGAGTATCCACATGAGTATGAAATAACAGATGGGACTCCTGGTATTGATTATATACGAGTTGCAGATCCTGATAAATCAGATTCATTGATTGTAAGTGCATCATTAAATTCAACCATTGCCTTAATAGGTGAAAACTTGACAAGTATTAGTGAGGTATGGTTTAATGATAAACAGGCTTATTTAAATACAAGTTTTATTACATCAAACTCAATGTTTGTTACTATTCCTAATGAGATACCGGAAGAAGTGTCCAATAAAATATTTATGGTTGCAGGAACGGATACTATAAAATATGATTTCAATGTGGTAGTTCCTCCTCCAGCGCCTAAGTCAATGGTATGTGAATTTATTGCGGATGGAGAACAGGCTGTTATTAAAGGAAATTATTTTATTAATGATGAAAATGTTCCTCTTCGTGTATTTTTTCCGGGAAATCAGGAAGGAGAAGTCCTAAATGTAAGCGAAAACTATGATGAGATTACTGTAACTGTACCTTCTGGTGCTGGAGTTGGTCCTCTTACCGTTAAGACAATATATGGATCTGGTCTTTCGACTTTTTATTTTCGTGATGATCGCAATTATATCCTGGATTGGGATGAATTAGATGCTGCAGGAGGATGGCGTTCTGGAAATATTGCCAATACTGAACCGGAAGGTATAAATGGTAATTATATACGTTTTGAGGGAGATATGGCTGGTTCAATTGGGGGAACATGGAACGAGGACAATTTCAGTTTTAATTTATGGAACGCCTCCAATGGAAGATCTGAAGATCCTTTTTATGAAGGAGATCTAAATAACGCAGTATTAAAGTTTGAGTGCAATGTTTTAGAAGAATGGAAAGCTTCTGCACTTCAAATGATTTTTACACCTTACGAAGTTAGTGGAACAAATGCCTTTATTGCTGACAATGTTACGATGCGTGGATTATGGAATCCTTGGGTGTTGACAGGCAGTTACCAGACAGATGGTTGGGTAACCGTTTCAATTCCAATGTCAGAATTTCACTATTATCATGATGGTAAAGATGCTGGAGCTAATATAACAAACGATATGCTTGGCGGATTAACCTTTTTCGTATATCATGGTGGCGTTGAAGGAGAAGATTGTAGGGTGCATATATGTATTGATAACATTCGTATCGTACCAATGTAGTAATATTTAAAACAATTAGATATGCAATTAAAAGAATATATAAAAACAACATTACTATCATTTTTGTTTGCTGTTACAGCACTGTGTATGGTATTGTCGTCATGTGAAAAAGATGATAATAACGGTATTGATGAAGTAATTCTAAGCAGTTATGGGCCAATGCCTATAGCCAGGGGAGCCGAGTTGCGTTTTATTGGTGAAAATTTGGATCAGGTAGATGCTGTAATTATACCTGGAGATTTGGAAATTACAAGTTCTGAATTTGTATCACAATCAAAAAACGGAATTAAATTAATAGTGCCTCAAGATGCCGAGGAAGGATATGTACAATTGTTAGCAGGAGAGAACGTGATTACTACAAAAACACCGATTGGTTACTATGAACCAATCTCTATTGAATCATTTTCTCCAACTACTATAAAACCGGGCGCTGTGTTAACATTAAGCGGAGATTACCTTAACCTTGTTGGAGAGGTCATTTTTACAGATAGAGTAACCGTTGATAGTGCCATGTTTACCTCAAAGTCACGTAAGGAAATTACTCTTGTTGTTCCTAAGGAAGCCCAAACAGGAAAAATGGCAATTTCTAACGGGGCTGAAGATCCAATAATTATTTATGCAGAATCGGAATTAGAGGTAATTATTCCAACTTTTAGAGGTTTAACGCCCAATCCTGTTAAACCAGGTAATGAGTTGAACTTTACAGGGACAAATTTAGATTTGGTAACAAGCATTACTTTTGGGGGAGGTGTTCAGACACAGGAGTTTACTGAAGTAAATGGAACTTCTATAAAAGTAAGTGTTCCTATGGATGCTCAGGATGGCAAATTACTACTTGGACTTGCCTCTGGAGTTACAGTTACTTCGGAAGAGGTTCTTAATCTAGTTATGCCTACACTTAGTGTATCCCCATCTACGATAAAAAATGGAGAAATATTAACTGTTTCAGGGGAGGATTTGGACCTGATAAATACTGTTGTTTTTGCAGATGGTGTTGAAGGTAGTATAGGTGATGGCAGTTCATCTACGCAATTAACGGTTGTTGTACCTGATGCTGCTGTTTCTGGAGAAGTTGTATTTATTACAAATTCCTCAAAATTGGTTTCAGGTGGAAATATTACAATAGTATCTCCATCATTCACCGAGTTTGCTCCAATTTCAACAAAACCTAATACTAGTATTGTAATTACAGGAAATAACCTTGATGTAGTCGATAAAGTATTGTTTTCCGGTGACGTTGAAGGAGTAATAAATCAACAATTGCCAACAGAGTTGAATGTTACTATTCCTGTTGGAGCAGAGACTGGTGTTATAACTTTAGTAGCAATAAATGGGGTAGAAGTTATTTCAGGTACGGAAATTGAGATTCTTCAGAACCTACCGAATTTTGATTCCTATGGGGAAAATAAAGCTACTCCAGGAGAAATCCTTACTATTAGAGGTACTAATTTGGGGTTGATTAAAGAGCTGGTATTTCCAGAAGAGATTTCTGCAACTGAGTATGGCATTAAAACAGATTCTCAGATTGAAGTTTATGTGCCGGTTGATGTTACAACAGGATTTGGTCAGATAAAAATGATAACCTATGAAGGTGAAGAAGGCCTATTGCCTGAATTATTTATTGGGGGTACAGATCCAATAACTTCAGAAACAATTATGGTTATGGATTATGAGCCACATGGTGACCATAATGGTTATTGGGATAATTCATGGAGTGGTAATACTTCTATTGTTGAAGAAGGTGGGAATACTTATCTGCATGTTGATGCAACTATAGGTGATGGCTGGTTAATGAACTGTAATCATCAATCTAGTGGTGCTCCCGGGCCAATAATTAATAATGTTGAAAATTACATGATTAAATTAGATATAAGAATAGAGGAGGGAGTAACTGGTGCTGATAATGCAGCAATGCAATTTGTATTAGGAGATAGTTGGAATTGGTTCGGTTCTGGACTATTCCCTTCAACCACAAACGGAAATTGGATAACAGTTTCTGTTGATGCGGCTCAACTTAATTTATCAGGAACTCTTGATCTTTCAAGTGGAACGAACGGTATGTATGGAGGTCCAATCCCTGGAGGTATTAGTATCGATAATCTTCGTTTTGACCCTAAGTAATATTTAATAATTGAAATGAATCAACAGAGTTGTTTTGCAAACAACTCTGTTGAAAATACGCTCTAAGGATGCCTTATTTATATAGGCATATCCATTAATAAATCAGGTGAATAAGGGAAAGGATAAATGATTAGTTATGAGTAGAATGATATTTAGCTGCTTGCTATTAGTGTATCTAATGGCTTGCACAAAAAGTGAAGATGTTGAAAGGTTAGCTCCAAATTTTAAATCAAGTATTCCAGATAATAATGCTACAGATGTAGCTGTTACAACTTCTATAGAAATTGTTTTTGATGAGGTGATATCACTCATACCCAACCATGGAATAACCATAAATGATATTGATGTTGAAGTAGAAACTTCGTTTACAAAATTACTTTTTACAACAGAATTATCCGGGAGTACCACATATACTATAATAGTCCCTGCAGGATCTTTGGTAAACACCAATAATGTCCCGCTTGAAGAAGAATTGAAGATTGTGTTTACAACAAAGGATCTTATTGAAACTACAATTAATCCCAATTTAGTTGGAGAAAATTCATCAAAAGAGGCTGTTAATGTTTATAATTTTCTTATCGATAATTATGGTGTTAATTGTTTGTCTGCAACACAAGCATGTGGAGCATGGAATCTTAATGAAGCTGAATGGGTTAAATATCACACAGGTAAATATCCGGTGATAGCTAATTTTGATTATGGCCATTTACCATATTCACCTGCCAATTGGATTGATTATTCTAAAACTGATTTTGTTGAAGAGTGGTGGATTAATAATGGTTTGATAGGAGCTTCCTGGCATTGGGTTGTTCCAAAGTATGAAGGTTCAACAGAATATACATATAAACCCGATGAAACCACATTTAGAACTTCTAATGTTTTGATTGAAGGGACTTGGGAGAATCAAGTAGCAAAACAAGACCTCGAAAAACTAGCTAATTATTTGAAGTTACTTAAAAATAAAAATATTCCTGTGCTTTGGCGCCCCTTTCATGAAGCATCTGGAAATAAATATGAGTATAATGGTGGCTCTGCATGGTTTTGGTGGGGAGATGCAGGAGGAGATGTGTATAAGCTTTTATGGATTTATATGTTCGAATATTTTGAGTCGCAAGGATTAAATAACCTTATTTGGGTTTGGACTACACAAACTAAGGATGCAGATTACTACCCTGGTGATAAATATGTAGATATTATAGGTAGAGATATTTATGGGAATAATACAACAACCTATTTTGTAGAACAGTTTGAGATGATACAAGAAATTTATCCTAACAAGATGGTGACATTGAGTGAGATGGGGAATGTGTCAAGAATAACTAGCCAATGGTCAGATGGAGCTAAATGGTCTTATTTTATGCCATGGTACGATTATAACAGAACCAACGATGTTCATTCTAATACATTTACATCTCCTGATCATGAGCATGCAAATTCTGATTGGTGGGCTGATGCTATAAATTCCGATTTTGTTATTACACGTGATGAGATGCCTGATTTGAAGTAAAAATCGAGTTTTTTATAATAAAACAATAACTGTGTCAGGTTATCTACAAATGGTCATATTTAAAAGGGAGCAAACGAGAATAAGAATTTTTAATGTTAGAATAGTATAATTGACAAACGTGGCTAATATCCTAGTTGCGTTATGTGTAAATGGTTTTACAAAAATTAAATTTTAAAAATGAAGAGATTATTGATTTTAAGTCTAATGGTTTTTGCTATTTCTTTAGTTAATGGGCAAAAATCTGAAAATTTAGCTTTAACACCTCCTATGGGATGGAATAGCTGGAATACTTTTGGTTGTGATATCAATGAAGAGTTGATTAAGGGAATTGCAGATGCTATGGTAGAGAGAGGTTTACGAGATGCAGGATATGAATATCTCGTATTGGATGACGGATGGATGGCCATGGAACGTGATGAAAATGGGAGATTATATGGAGATACAATTAAATTTCCTAATGGAATGAAAGCACTAGGAGATTATATTCATTCAAAAGGGTTAAAATTTGGAATTTATAATTGTGCAGGCTTTAAAACATGTGCAGGTTATCCGGGGAGTAGAGGTTATGAATATATTGATGCTCAAACTTATGCAGATTGGGGTGTTGACTTTCTAAAATATGATTGGTGTAACACTGAAAAACTTAATGCAGAAGGAGCTTATTTAACCATGAGGGATGCATTGTATGCAACAGGAAGGCCAATTGTATTTAGTATTTGTGAATGGGGAGATAGTAATCCTTGGAAATGGGGTAAAGAAATAGGCCACTTGTGGCGTGTTAGTGGTGATATCATTAACTGTTGGAATTGTGAAGTAGGACATGGATCCTGGTCTTCTTGGGGGATTTGGAAAATTATTAATATGCGTACGGATATTCGTAAGTATGCAGGACCAGGACATTGGAATGATTTGGATATGATGGAAGTAGGCAACGATTTGACAGATGCCGAAAATCGCAGTCATTTTGCAATGTGGTCTATATTGGCTTCTCCTCTAATTATGGGTAATGATATTCGTAGTGCTACGCCTAAAACAATTGAAACATTATCAAATGAAGGTGTGGTTGCTGTTAATCAGGATAGTTTAGGGATCCAAGGATTTCGCTTTAGTGATGAGTATGGTATCGAAACATGGATTAAACCATTGATAAATGGAGACTGGGCTATTGTTTTTGTTAATATGAATGATAAAGAGGTGAAGCTGTATTTTGACTGGTTGAAACATGATATAGGAGATGACGTTAGCCAGAAATTTGCTAAGTTAAAATATAATACTTATCAAATTCAGGACTTGTTCAATAATAAAGATTTGGGTGATACATCAACTCCACTCAATGCAAGAATTGGACAACATGATGTTTTAATGATTCGACTTAACAAACAATAAGGTTATTCATTATTAATAGTATGCAATAATAAGTGATTTACCGGAAATAAATCAATTTAATAAAGCTGCATACTATAGGTCTATGGAGAATTGATTTAAATAGGCCAAAATCAGGGGCAATCACTTTGTAGTCGTAGAGCAAGTTTGATTGCCCCTATTATTTTATAGAATATTTGTAGATAGTGACAATGTTTCAGCCATAATACCAAATTTGTAATTCATCTATATAAATTCTTTAATTCAATGGGTACTGAATGAAGTTCATTTTATAGCGGGATAATCTCTACAAATTCACACCTAAAATATAATAGATCGTATTTTATGTATTGTCTGCAAATAAAAAACGTAGTTTATGAAAAAAAATAAAACATTTATATACTTATTCTTTATACTTATTTCTACTAGTCTTATTGTTTCATGTGGTTATGAGCGTAAGGGGTGTTCGGAAATATTTGAAAAACCAATAATTAAACAGCTTAATTGCATTAAAGGTAAAGGTATATTATTGGGGCATCAGGATGATTTAGCCTATGGTATGGGATGGAGTTTTGTAGATGGAGAATCTGACGTAAATAGAGTTACAGGGGATTATCCTGCCATTTTTGGATGGGAATTGGGGGGTATTGAATTTGATCATACTCATAACCTGGATAGTGTGCCATTTGTTACTATGAAAAAATTAGCAATGTGGGGACATGAACGAGGAGGAATTAATACCTTTAGTTGGCATCCTTATTCTCCAATTGATAGTGTGAGTTCATGGACAGGAGGTGCTGTTGTTGCAAGATATATTATGCCAGGGTGCAGTCATCATTTGGCTTTCAAAGTTCAATTAGATCGAGTAGCAGATTTTTTTTGTCAGTTAAAGGATGAAAAAGGACAAAGCATTCCATTTATTTTCCGTCCCTGGCATGAAATGGATGGGAGTTGGTTTTGGTGGGGTGTGAACTCATGTACTGCAGAAGAATTTAAGAGTTTGTTTAGGTTTACGATCCAATATCTGAGAGATCAGAGAGGTCTGTCTCAAATGACAGTGGCATATTCACCAGATCGGAATTTCAATACCAAAGAGGAGTATCTAAAATGGTATCCGGGAGATGATGTTGTTGATATTTTAGGAATGGATAATTATTGGGATTTTGGTCAGTATAAAGGAGAGAAGGAAGTCATAAGAAAGTTACACATTGTTATTGAAGCAGCCAAAGAAAAAAGAAAACTTGCAGCTTTGACAGAAACAGGTTCAGAGAATATACCAGATTCACTATGGTTTACACGAAAATTGGGTGTAGTGTTGCAGGATTCCTTGATTAAGAAAGAATTGAGTTATACGATGATATGGCGTAATGACCCAGAAACACATTTCTTTTTTCCTTATCCGGGACATCCTGCTGCGGATGATGCTAAGGATTTTACAGGGCAAAAGCACATATTCTTGATGAAAGATTTTAATGAAACAAAATAGAGAAGAGAATCTATTGATTTGTTCATTACGGAATGTTAAACAAATAAATACTTTGAATAGGACTCTTTAATCAAACTATATGTTTTTAATTTAAATAATCAGTTATTATGAAAAAAATCTACTTAATTCTATTTTTTGTGCTTGTTACATTAGGTATTCAGGCGCAAAATCTCATTACAGAGGTTGAGTCTGAAAATGGGAACCTGACGGGTACTTATATTGCAGATCCCGAAGGGACTTCTAGTGGGCAGTTTGTTACAGGCTTTGATGAAGATGGTGATAAAGTTTCTGTTACCGTTGATATAGCAAATGCCGGAACTTATGATTTGGTAATTAGGTATAGGTCATTATTTGGAGATAAATTTAATGACTTATATGTTAATGGTACTTATTGGTCAAGCGTGGGTTTTACAGCTAATGCCAATTTTGAGGATATGACATCAATTGCAGTCGTTCTCAATGCTGGTACAAATACCATCGAAATTGTAAAAAATTGGGGTTATGTTGATGTGGATAAGTTTTCTGTTTATTCTAAGGCTGCAAATTCATATAATATTACATCAACACTTTCTGATTCTCAGATAGAAAATTCGGCTCAGAATTTATATGATTTTATAAGGTCTCAGTATGGTTTAAAAATAATGACTGGACAGACATCTGATTATTATGATGATGTCGTAAGTATAACTGGTAAGAATCCGTTAGTTAGAGGTTTTGATTTGATGACTTATACCCCAATGTATCCATACTATTGGGATGGTAGTGGTCATGCTTTTGGGGCTGTTGACAATGGAGAAACGGATAAGGTAATTAACTGGTATAATACGACTGGCCAAAAAGGAGTTGTCGAAATCCATTGGCATTGGTATTCTCCGTCAGGTGGCGTTGCTGGTACAAGTACATTCTTTACTTCAGAAACAACTTTTGATGTTTCTTTAGCGGTAATCTCTGGCACGCAAGAGAATACTGATGCGTTGCGTGATATAGATGCGGTTGCGGAGCAACTAATTCGTATTCGGGATGCAGGCATCCCTGTAATCTGGCGTCCTCTTCATGAAGCTGGAGGAGGTTGGTTTTGGTGGGGGGCTAAAGGTGCTGAACCTTGTTTGGCTCTTTGGGATATGGTAAGAGACAGATTAACTAATTATCATGGTCTTCATAATTTAATCTGGTGCTGGTCTACCCCTGAATCAGAATGGTACCCTGGAGATAATAAAGTTGACATTCTTGGCTTTGATTCTTACCCTGGAGCATATAACTACACAATTCAAAAAAGCATGTTTGATACTTTTCATGAATTAGGGAATGGTAGTAAAATTGTGGCTATGACAGAGAATGGACCAATCCCTGAAATTGGTGATGCGATTGACTTAGATGCAAGATGGTCGTGGTTCTGTGCCTGGAATGAAATGTTGGCTTCTAATAATGAAACACAACATATTATAGATATGTATAACCACTCATATGCTTTAACTATTGAGAATTGTCCTTCTTATCAGAATCCTTCAGTTGCTACTCCTGAGTTTAATATTCCTGGTGGAATATATTTGGAAGCTCAGTCGATAGAACTAACAACCACCACCTCAGGGGCGACCATTTACTATACTTTAGATGGTTCCGTACCATCTACCTCCTCTTTAATATACAATGCTCCTATAGATGTTGCTAGTACAACTACTATTAGAGTATTTGCAACTGCTGCTGGTTTGGAGGATTCTAATATTGCTACAGCCGACTATACAATAAGTACAGCTGAATTTCAATATGGTAGTATTTATAAATTAACTCTCCGTTATAGTGGAAAAGTACTTGAAGTGAATAGTGCATCTCAGGATAATGGTGCAGTAATACAGCAGAATTCAGATGCTGGTTATGATAATCAGCGATGGGAATTTATAGATGGTGGTAATGGATCATACAAGCTGTTGGCCAAACACAGTGGTAAAGCTTTAGAAGTTGATGGTAGTTCGACTTTAGAGGGGGCAGCAGTTGTGCAATGGGATAATCTTGCTAATCAAAGTCAATTATGGAATATTGAATCGCTTGGGGATGGTTACTATAAAATCGTAAACCAAAACAGTGGTAAGGCTTTAGCTATTCCTTCAAAAAGAAAGAATAATGGCATTCCTGTAGAACAGCATGATTATACTGGTGATGCCTATCAACAATGGCAAATTGAATTAATCGGGTTAAAATCAGCATCATTAAGTAGCAATACTGATATTCTTCAGGCTGAGAAAAGCACTATTAGAAATTGCAGAGTATATCCAAATCCTGCAAAAGATTATGTAAATTTAGATTTGTCAGCTTATGAAGGAGAGATAGGAAATGTTTTTATAATGGACTTAAAGGGTAGATGTCTATACAGAGAAGTTGTTTTAGGTGGTGAAATTATCAAAATTAGGCTTAATGAATTTACAAGTGGTTGCTATCTATTAAGCATAAACTTTAAAAATCAATTATTATACAAGAAGTTATTGGTTGATTAAGAATGATGTAATGTATCAAGCTACTCCTTTTTACAGAGTGGCTTGGTTTTTATTTAAGGGAACTAAATTCAAACTAATCGTCTCCGCATTGCCATCTCCCCCAAAAGCCCACCTATCAGGGAGTAAGTTGCGGACTCCTTCATTTGTCATCCTTGGGCTTTTAGCCACACGCTGTATTACATCCTTGAAATAGGAAAATGTATTTATATTATTGATAGCAAGTGAATAGAGTGTAGCAGTTCTGGTGGCTCCGGCATTGTCTCTAAAAATAATAACAGCACAGGATGCAAGCTCATTTTTGGATCCTGTGTATATAATCGGATGGCAAGCACCCGAATTTTTCTTTAAAAGCATCCCTAAAATAGGACATACTATTGTAACCTATTAGTAGAGCAATTTCAGAAATGGAATATTTCCTGGATAATATGAGCTGTTCTGCATTGTTTAATTTAATATCCTTGACAAATTCGTTGGCAGTAATGCCTGTTACAGCTTTTATTTTCCTTGAGAATGAGGAATAGCTCATATTATGTTGGCCCGCCAGAAAAGAAACACTAATTTTTTCCTGCCCTAGATTTTCTTCAATAATCGAAATCGTTTTTTTTATAAAACTATCATCCAGATCAGAGATTGAATTGGATATAATATCTGTTTTATAGATATTTGAAGTGTAATATTTAGATAATTTTTCTCTGCCTTGTAATAAGTTTATGATTCTGGATTTGAGTAAACTGGCGCTAAAAGGTTTGGTCAGGTATGAATCCGCACCAATTAAATATCCTTCTGTTTGATCTGTGGTAGAATCTTTTGCTGTTAATAACACTATAGGGATATGGGAAGTGAGTATATTATTTTTAATAGCATTACACAATTCAATGCCATCCATAATGGGCATCATAACATCACTAACAATAATGTCAGGGATGTTCTTTTTTGCTAATTCAAAAGCATTCTGGCCATTTACTGCGGTAATTATTTCAAAGGAATCACTGAAGATTTCAGAAATGTAATCCAATATATCCTCATCATCTTCTACAATTAATAAGCGTTTTGTAAAAATCTTATTCGTTTCTTTGGGTATATAATCAGGTTGTATATGCTCAGCTTCAGGATAAAATTCATTCACCTTAAACTGAACAAAAACATGAGTGCCCTGATTTAATTTACTTTTGATCGAAATGGAGCCCTTGTGTAATTTAACCAGATTTTTAACCAATGCCAAGCCAATACCGGTGCCGGAAATCTGTTTGTTTCTTTTTACCTGGTAATACCTGTCGAAAATATGCTCTAAATCTTCTTCCGGAATACCCAACCCAGTATCAGCAACTTCAATTTCCAGGTATTTTGTATCAACCTTATTAATAATGCGAACCTTAACTAAAACAGATCCTTCCTGTGTGTTTTTTATGGAATTGGATATTAAATTATCCATAATAATCGAAACAACTTCCTTGTCAAAATGTACTGTTTCAGAATCCTCTATTAGTAAATCAATTGATACTTTTTCATTTTTATTTAGATCTTTAAATTTTAATACTATATCCTGCAAAATAAAAGTAATATCATCTTTTGCAACAGTCAGTTTTCTATGGTTGGTTTCGCTTTTTCTGAATTCCATGAGTTGATTGATTAAATGCAGAAGGCGAATCGCGTTTTTGTGAATAAGGGATAGTTTTTTCTGATTTTCTGTACTGTTTTGTAATATATCTTCCAGTGGACCAATTATCAGAGTTAATGGTGTTTTTAGTTCATGGGTAATATTGGTGAAGAACTGCATTTTTTCGGCATGAAGTTCATGTTCTTGTATGTTACTTTGTTTTTGCAGAATTAACTGGTTTTCAAGTTTTAGCTTATGTCTGAAAAAAAACACAATGGCAAAAGCTATAATCATAAAAGTAAAAGAATACAGAACTTTTGCCCACCAGGAAAGCCATAAGGGAGGATAGATTTTAAATGAAATGCTCTCTGCCTGATCAGACCAATATTGGTTATGAATTTTTGCTTTTACTAAAAATGTGTATTCCCCGGGAGATAAATTTCGGAAAGTGACATTGTTTTGCATTTGAGTTTGATGCCAGGTGCAGTCTTCCATCCCTTCTAAAAGAAAAGCATACTCAACTTGTTTTTTTAATCCATAATCAAGAATGTTAAAATCAATGGATATTGTATTTTGTGAATATTTTAATTTTTTAATCCTATTAATGGGGAGATGGGCCTTTTTAATAGTGATTTCATCTTTAGAGTCATATATGTCGATGTTTGTTATTACAACCGGAGGTATTTTTTTTTGAATAATACTATCGCTTGAATTAAAATAGCAAATGCCGTTTTGAGACCCGAAATATATAGTCCCATCCAAAGATTTTGTAACCGCTCCATTTTTAAAAGTTCCGGTAAGGATCCCGTCACTATTGGTATAATTTTCTATCCGGCCGGAATTGGTAATGTATTTGGAGATACCTGAATTTGTTGATATCCACATTTCACCATTTTTGCCTTCGCTTATTGAATGGGTGTAGTTGTCGCTAATACCATTACTATCATTAATAAATTCGATGTAGTCATAATCTTTTTCTTTAATATGGGGAAAGATACTTATCCCATTATTTGTACATATCCATATCTGATTCTGAGAATCTGCATAGATATGGCTGATAATATTTGAATGTAAGCGATTTGATGTATTAAAGTTCCGAATCAGTTCAAAATCCTGAGTTACTACGCTAACTCCATTTATTGCACTCCCGATCCAGAAATTCCCATTGATATCCTGAACAATATCTCTAATATAATTATCACCCAGACCAATGGCTTTTCCATCATATTTAGTGATAGAATTATCATTTAAATTATAAACAATGATGCCATAGTTTGTTCCAATCCAAATGTTTTGGTTTTGATCTTCGTAAAGAGAACTAATGTATTCGATTTGTTCCTCGTTATTAAATACATCAATTTTTTTTAAGAGTCCGGTTTGGGGATTATAAAATATAATGCCATCCATATTTCTGCCAAACCACATGTTGCCATCATGGTCTTCCATTGAGCAAAGAATATAATTGTCGAGAAAAATGCTTTTATACTTGTTATAAACCCCTGTTGTAGTATTCTTTTTATACAGGTCAACATACCCATTCCCAAGACCAACCCATAAATTGTTGTTCGAATCTATTTTTACGCAATTTACAGTTTTATCACTTAGACTATTTGTATAACCTTTTATTGGCGAATAAGATAGCTTGTTAAAGTATGGTTTTATGTGACTTATTACATTTATACCTTCACCGGAAGTGCCTATCCAAATATTGCCATACGAATCCTGGAAAATATCTTCAATAGAAGGCGAGGATAGTCCTGAAGGTAAGTCATTTGACAAGATGTGTTTGAAGTGTACGCTTTTAGTATCTTGTAAATTAGCCGTTTTTAGGTCCAGAATATTTATTCCTCCTTTCCAGGTCCCTATCCAAAGCTGCTCATCTATTTCTTTTATTACATGAATGTCATCATCAGACAAGCCATTTAAATGTTCCGGGTTATGATGGAAATTGGTAAATGTATCTTTTTTAGGGTCATATATTGCAAGACCATTATGTGTGCCAACCCATACATTATGGAAAGAATCCATAAAAATGCTCATAACTTCATTACCAGAAAGCCCATCAGGAGTGTTTGGATCATATTCAAAGTGTTTTGTGGTAAGTTTTTCGGTAGAAAGAACCGTAAAGCCATTTCCCCAGTGTCCAATATATAAATTACCTTGGTGATCGTCTAATATGCACTTGATTTTGTAATTTTCAGGGAGAGATATGTTTCTTAAATTAATGTCACTAATGGTGTTGTTTTTCTTATCGAGTTTTTTAATGCCATGATTATAGGTTGCAATCCATAAATTGCCTTCTTTATCGAGTTGTAAATCAGTGATTCCTGATGTTTTTGTACTGTTGGCCTCATCAGGTGAAGTTGGATATTTATAAAATTCTTGCGTTTTCTGATCAAGTACGTTTAATCCACCACCCTTAGTTCCAATCCATATTAAATGATCAACTGTATCCACCAAAATCTTATTAGTACCATTGTGGTTTACCGTAAACTTATTGGATGGCTTGGCTTTGTATACGTTAAAAGTTTTACTGTCAAACCTATTCAGCCCCCATTCAGTTCCAAACCACATAAAACCATTTTCGTCCTGATTGATACTTAGGATGTAGTTATCTGATAGGCCATGCGAAGTATTTATTTTATCAATAGTTGTTGTGTTTTGTGAAAATGAATCTATAACTATAAATAAAATTAGAATGATAAAAACCAGCTTTTTAATATTGAATAAATACAAGCCTGTAAATTTTGAAATATTGGTGAACTTATAAAAAGGTGTTAGCAATTCCTTCATTAGTACTGTTTGAGTTCTTAACAAAGATAAATCCTTTTGTTCTTAAAATGAAGCCTGTATAGCCTGATTTTTTCGAGTGGTAAAATACCGTCCACAATTAGTGAAATAAAGTTCTGTTAAATATGAAAAGAGTTCTTTGTAAGTAAAATAGCATCCCCCCTTTAGTCTCTTCTCAAACTAATTTTGATGTGTTCCTTAAAAGTCAATAATAGTATTAAGAAAATTGTTAATCATGAATGAAAAAATCAGAATGGGTTCAAATTTGAATCCAAAGAAAAATTATCTGTTAAATTTAATCCCAAAGTTGCTGTTTGTTATTGTGTTTCTGAATTTGTTGCAAATTACACAAAGCACTTTGCACGGGCAGAATTCTTTGGCGACAAAAACAATTAGTGGTACAGTGGTTGATAAAGCTAACTTACCTATTCCCGGCGTATCTGTGTTTATTAAAAACACCAGTATCGGCACTATAACAGATATAGATGGGAAATATGTTTTAGCTCAAGTTCCAAATGATGGAATCGTTGTTTTCTCTTTTATTGGTATGAAAACGAAAGAGATCATGGTTTCAGACCAATTGCAGATTAATGTTGTTTTAGATGATCAGAGCATTGGGTTAGATGAAGTTGTTGCAATTGCATACGGAAATACTACGCAACGAAAATCCACCGGATCGTTACAATCCATTAAATCAAAGGAATTGACAGATATTCCTGTTACTCAGTTTACACAAAAGCTACAGGGCAAATTTGCAGGCGTAAATATTTCACAGGGAACAGGGAAGCCCGGGCAGGGATTGAATATCCAGATTCGCGGGGCAGCTTCTTTATCTACCAACTCATCTCCTTTATGTGTTATAGATGGTTTTCCAGTTTCGGGGGGTGTGATAGATCTTAATCCCAATGAAATAGAATCAATATCTATACTTAAAGATGCAGCATCAACCTCATTGTATGGTTCCAGAGCTGCATTTGGAGTAGTTTTAATCACAACAAAGAAAGCAAAATCAGGTAAATCAAATATTTCCATTAATGCTTATTCCGGTTTTCAAATAGTTCCGGATAAGGGAAGGCCGGATGTTATGAATGGAACAGAATGGGCCCGGTTTAAAAAGGAATATTATGAGGATTTGGGACAATCTGTGCCGGAAGCTTATCAGAATCCGGAACAATATGGTAAAGGTTATGACTGGTATGATGCTATGTTAAGGACTGGTACTATTAATGATTATAGTTTAACGATAAGTTCTAGTAAAGGAAAATTAAGTAGTTCGGTTGTTGGGGGGTATTTTAAGCAAAAAGGGGTAATGCTCAATTCTGATTATACCCGTTTTTCATTACGTACAAATGTAAAATATGATCTTAGTGATAAACTGACAATAGGCGTAAACCTTGCACCTACATACAATATTGATAATTCTCCATCAACTGATGGTCAGTTTTTTAGCGGCGGTGGAATGTTGTCAAATGCCACTCTTACTCCTCCAATCCTTTCGTACAAAAATGCAGATGGCAGCTATCCTGTAACTGTTACTACTCCCGGGGTAACTTCATTTCCAACGCCTAACTGGGTCAGATCAATTAAGGAAATCACAAATAAAACCATAGATACGCGTTTAATAGCAAATGAATACATCCAATATGAAGTGTTGGATGGATTAAAACTAAAGTCTGCAGCAAATGTGGAATTGGTTCAAACATTAGTACATTATTTTCAACCCTCAACAGCAGGCAGGGCTTTTGCAAGTGCTCCAGGTCAGCTTACTGCCAACCTTAGAGAAACCAACAGACGTTTTTGGACCTGGTTGACAGAAAACACCATGGAGTATTCTAAAGAAATCAATGGACACAATTTAGATGTTCTTGCAGGATTTACCTCTCAAAAGTACCGATATGATCAAAGCGTAATAAGTGGATATAATTATACTGATGACAGGGTTGAAACTATTGATGCTGCATTGGTAAAAAACAATCCAACAATGGATATTCAGGAGTGGAGTATGTTGTCATATCTTACCAGGTTAAGTTACGATTATAAGAGTAAGTATTTATTAACTGCCAGTATCAGGCGTGATGGATCTTCGCGTTTTGGTAAAGATAATAAGTGGGGGAACTTTCCTGCTGTTGCAGTGGGATGGGTAGTTAGTGAGGAGCCTTTTATGAGTAAGTTTGATTGGGTGTCGTTTTTGAAAGTAAGAAGTAGCTATGGTGTTACAGGTAATAATAATATTGGTAATTACACCCAATATAGTACAGTTGAGGGAGATGTAAATACAACCTTTAATAATACTACTTACAGTGGTAGTGCGGTTACAAACCTGGGTAATGATGATTTGGGATGGGAAAAAACCAAGGAATTTGACCTGGGGGTTGATCTTGCATTTTTTAAAGATCGTGTAGCATTGACTTATGATTATTATAAAAAAGAAACTTCAAATTTATTGTATACTCTTTCAGTTCCTATAGAATCAGGCTTTTCTTCATTTACAGGTAATGTTGGTAAGATTCGTTTTTGGGGGCACGAATTCAATATTAACTCCGACAATTTAGTGGGAAAGTTTAAATGGAGTTCCAATTTTAATATTTCTTTTAGTGACAATAAGGTATTGGCATTATCCTCATTGAGCGACCAGTTAATTGTATGGCAGGGATTTGTGTCTACAAGAACGAAAGTTGGAGGAAGGATAGGCCAGTACTTTGGATTGAAACAAGAAGGTGTTTATAAAAATCAGGCTGATTTTGACAGCTCTCCAAAACTTGTAGATTCAGAAGTAGGAACAATTAAGTTTAAAGATGTAAACGGTGATGGAGTAATAACAACAGGGGTAACAGAAAATGACGATAGAACAGAAATCGGAAACCCATTTCCTAAGTTTGTTTATGGATTTACAAATAATTTTAAATATAAGAACCTTGATTTGTCCATAGTAGCAAAGGGCTCCTATGGAAACAAAGTTGTTGCTGCCTTAGAGCAGGGAATGGTTAATCTGGATGGCGTATTTAATGTGTTGAGAGATGTGGAAGACAGATGGCGGTCAGAAGAAAATCCAGGTGCCGGGTTATATGGTAAAACAACAGGTTCCACTTCACACGATCGTGATGATTTTCATTCCAGATATGTAAAAGATGGTAGTTACTTTACTATCAAAAACATTACTCTAGGATATACCGTTCCATCTAAAATTGCAAGTTTTATACAAAGCCTGCGTGTTTATGCCAGTGTACAACAAGCTTTTGTTTTTACAAATTATAAGTATGGAAACCCTGAAGTAGGGGTTGATTTTAATGGAAATCAGCCAAGTTCAACCACTCAGGGTATTGATTTCTCAGCATATCCGGTTCCCAGAACATTCACCTTTGGTGTAAATGTGAATTTAAAATAGTTTGAAAGTTAAAAATATAATGAGATGAAGAATTTAATAATATTATCAATTTTAGGGATGCTTTGTTTTATTAGTTGTGATGAAAGCTTCGTTGAGATTCCTTCGGAAACAACTTTAAGTACACCTATATATTTTAATACACAAAGTGATTTTGAACAAGCCATAAATGGAGCATATGCTCCTCTTAGGTCTCTTTATAATGGTACTTATGGCGCATGGGCAATGGGTGAGCTGAGAAGTGATAATTCTACCTATAAGTATAATCCCAATGACAGGGGGACGATCCAGGGCGAATATATTGCTGATTTTATAGAAGAAAGTTCAAATGGTATACTGGATACTAAGTACGCCAATAATTATTATGTTATAGCCCGTGTAAATCAAATTCTGGATTTGATTGATGGTGTGGATTTTGATGTAGATGATAAAAATAATATTAAAGGACAGGCATTGTTTTTAAGAGCATTCTGTTATTTTGATTTAGTTCAATATTTTGGGGCAGTACCATTACACCTTACGCCAGCTGCAACTTTAGATGAAACAGCCTTGCCTCTATCTGATGTAGATGAAATTTATAAACAGATTATAGCCGATGCGGATTTAGCTTCTGAATTATTGCCTGACAAAGCAACTCAGGAAACAGGACGTGTTACTACAGGCTCTGCCAAAATGCTATTGGCAAACGTATATATTGTACAAAAGAATTGGTCAGAGGCAGAAACTGTTTTAAAAGCTATCTCGGGATATAGCCTGTTACCTGATTATAATGATGTTTTTGATCCTTCAATGAAAAATAATAGCGAATCTATTTTCGAAATTCAATATAAAGAAGGAACTGAAGGTTTTCAAAGTAATTTCTTTTATACTTTCCTGGTTCAACCAATAACTGCAGATGAGATATCTGTTGTTACAGGGATTACAGAGGTGGCAAGAAATATTGAAGGGTATAACATTCCTACTCCGGATATTATTAATGCTTACGAAGTTAATGACCTGAGAAAGGATGCTACTATAGGTTATATCTCGGCGAGTGGTGTTGATTATCCTTATATTAAAAAGTATGCTCACCCTCACTCTTTAACAAATAATACTGATGACAACTGGCCTGTTTATCGTTATTCTGAGGTTTTGTTGTTTTTGGCAGAAGCCTTAAATGAACAAAATAGAACAGATGAGGCATTGATATATCTGGATCAGGTTAGAGCCCGGGCCGGACTGGATGGAAGCACTGCTACAGGCCAGAATGAAGTAAGGGATGCTATTATTCGTGAGCGGAGAGTGGAATTTGCATTTGAAAATAAGAGATGGCTGGATTTAGTGCGGACAAATATTGCAGAAACTGTTATGAAAGAATATGGAGAAAGGGTAAAAGCCAATCCTCAGGACTATTACTTCCCTGAAGGATATGGTGTTTCACCTTCCTCTTATACTACAATTAATCAGTTGTTTCCAATTCCATCATCACAATCAGAGTTGAACCCGTATTTTTAAAATTAGTAAGGAGAGAATAATGAGATATTTATTCTCTCCTGTTAAAATAGTAGTTTTGGTTGTTTAATCAAATTTACAAAGTAAAGTCTTGATTGTGCCATAATTATAGGGATTACAAAGCATAAAAAATGTAGGTGAAATAAAACAGGAAATAATAAGATATAGATGTTGATGAATAAGCTAATAATAATTCCTTTAATCTTAATTGCTTCAATTTCAATATTGAAAGCAGAAGTAAAAATCGTTAATCTTAAAGTAGAATATGTCCACACTCCATTGGGTATAGATGTTGACAAACCTCATTTTAGCTGGCAGATGCAGGCTTCTAAAGAACAAACTGGTTGTTCGCAGAAAGCTTATCAGTTAAGTGTTGTAAATGAGACTGGTCGTTCAGTATGGAATTCAGGTAAGGTAGAATGTGGCGTGTCACTGAATATAAAATATGAGGGAGAGCCTTTATCTTCAACACATAGGTATTTTTGGGAAGTTACAGTTTGGGACAATCACAATAAAAAGCATAAATCAAGCTCATGGTTTGAAACGGGTCTGATAAATCCTGATTATAAGTCGCCTGCATGGGATGGTGCTTGTTGGATTGGTGGGAATAATGAGGATATGGTATTATACTCCCATTATCTTCCTGTATTTAAAATTGACTATACTATTAAATTAGGTGAAGAAACAAAATCAACAAAAGCCGCTTTTATATATGGAGCAAATGATAGTAGGCTATTGGATCGTAATAAAAACATCTACAATATTGAAAATGAAAAAGACGGATCGTATGTAAAAATTGAATTGGATCTTTTACCGCTGGAATCAGGAGGAAATGCATTGCTCAATATTTATAGGGTTGGTTATCATCCCGATGATAAAAAAGGGGTGCCTTTTAAGTCATACCAAATTAATGATGGAATTATTAGCAATGAAAATAAATACCTTTCGCATAGCGTTACTATTCAATCTAATTTAGGTATTACTACAATCTTTATTGATGGATTAAAAAATGAGAATAAAATCTGCAATGTAAACTTAAATCCTGTAGGACGGGGAGGTGGAGATTATATCGCTTTCCCGGTAGTAGGTGATATTGGATTCCATGTTCCAAAGTATAATACAGCCTTGTTCTCTAATGTGAATATTTCTCATTTTAGATTACCTTCCAATGTGATTTTTAGTGAAGATCTTAGCAATGAAAATTATAAAGGAATATTTGCAAAAAATAATGGTTTATTTGGAATAGAAGACAGTTCGTATGTTATAAAAGGAGGGGAAGGCGGAGCCATGATTGTTGCAAATCCCAGTAAGAATTCGATGCCTTTATTACGTACAACTTTTGAAGCTGGTTCTAAAGTCAAAAAAGCTCGTTTATATGTTTCTGCAAGAGGAATTTATGAAATGTATTTAAATGGTAACAGGATTGGTAACAGCTATTTTGCACCAGAGAATACACAGTATAACAAAACCCAACTATATCAATCATATGATGTAACAGAATTTGTAAATAGTGGCAAAAATGCATTGGGGGCAAAGTTAGGTGAAGGATGGTGGAGTGGTGGAATAACTTATCAGGGTGAATATTGGAATTACTATGGAGACCGTCAATCATTGCTTGCCGAATTGGTTGTTACATATGAGGATGGCAGTAAAAAGGAGATTGTTACCAAGCCTGATACCTGGAGTTATTACAACCAGGGGCCAGTTATTTATGGTAGTATATTCCAGGGTGAAGTTTATGATGCCCGTAAGGAGAAGAACATAGAAGGGTGGAGTATGGCATCTTATGATGCATCCAACTGGCATCCGGCTTCGGTAATAAAAGAAGATGGTACTGTAAGTAAAGAGCATAATGCCAATTGGCCGGATTTTAATGATTTTGCAGACGCAAAATTAAAGGGACAAATAGGGCCTTCGGTTCAGCAAGTGAAGGAATTAACCTCGGTAAGTGTTTTTGAAGTTCGCCCGGGTGTTTTCATATATGATATGGGGCAAAACATGGTGGGTGTTCCTAAAATAATATTACATAATACTACAGAGGGAAAGGAGATTAAACTCCGCTTTTCAGAAGTGTTATATCCCGAATTAGAAGAGTATGAGTCGAAAGAAAAAATGCTAATGCTGGAAAATATCAGGGCAGCCATGGCTCAGGATATTTATATAACAAAAGGATCAAAGCAAGAAATAATACAACCCGGTTTTACGTATCATGGCTATAGATATATAGAGATAACAGGTATCACCAGCCCCTTGCCCCTCAGTGATGTAAAAGGTATGGTTTTGAGTTCTGTTCATAAATTTAATTCATATTATGAAACATCAAATCCTCAGGTTAATAAACTGTGGGAGAATATCACATGGTCAACATGGGGTAATTTTTTGTCGATACCTACTGATTGTCCCCAGCGTAACGAAAGACTTGGCTGGAGCGGAGATATCTCTGTTTTTTCAAGAACAGCAACTTATTTAGCAGATCTTCCCTTGTTTTTACGCAGGCATATGTTGGCAATGCGTGATCTTCAGCGTGCAGATGGGCATTTCCCGAATGTTGCGCCTTTGGATGTTGGTTTTGGAGAAACACTTTGGGGTAGTGCTGGCATTACTGTCGCCTGGGAATCATTTCAACAATATGGAGATCTTGAATTATTAAAAGTCCATTACGATGCCATGAAACATTATATAGATTATCTGGCAACCCGAATAAATTCAGAATCAGGCATTTTATGTGAAGATGAACGCAATCAATGGTGGGCGCTTGGAGATTGGCTGTCGCTAGAAGACAGTAGAAATGAGAAAACGCTTCTTTGGGAGTGTTACTTTATTTATGATTTGGAAATCATGTCAAAGGTAGCCTCTGTCCTTGGTAAAAATGAAGATCAAAGATATTTTGAAGGACTTCATACAGAACGAAAAAAATTCTTTAATCATACCTATATATGTGAAGAAAACGGAAAAACTGTTTTTGGAGATAGAGTAATAGACACACAAGGATCGTACGTACTCCCACTTGCATTCAATATTATAAATGAGAAAAATAAGAATAATGTATTGGGTCATTTTGTTAACTCTGTCACAAGGGAGAATAAAATAGATAATGGTCCCATGTGTGAGCCCTATTCACTAATGACCGGGTTTATTTCAACGGCCTGGATTAGTAAGGCTTTGAGCGATAATGGTTATTCAAATATAGCCTACAGACTGCTGCAACAAACTTCTTATCCATCATGGTTATATCCTGTTACACAAGGAGCAACCACTATTTGGGAACGTTTAAATTCGTATACCCATAACAACGGTTTTGGAGGGAATAACCATATGAATTCTTTTAATCATTATTCTTTTGGTGCAGTTGGTGCCTGGATGTATAATTATTCGTTAGGAATTATTAGAGATGAAGATTATCCAGGATTCAAGCATTTTATTTTGCAACCAGAGCCAGATCCTACAGGAGAGATGACTTATGCAAAAGGATATTATGATTCTATGTATGGACGAATAGAGAGTAGTTGGAAAAATGAAAATGATACCTGTCATTATCGTTTTGTGGTGCCAGCCAATACAACGGCTAGGTTATATATTCCAGTTGGAGATAATCAAAAAGTACTTTTTAATAAAAAATTACTTAAAAATAAGAGTTTAATGTTTTTAAGAAAGGAAAAAGGAAGAGTCGTGTATACTTTGAAATCAGGGGAGTTTGAATTCGATGTGTTATAAATCCGGATATACCTCCCTTTACCCTTCTTTTACCCTGCCTTTATACAAGTTTTCAATTCACCACGGGGTGATCGCAGGTTATACGCAAGTTCTTCACACTCTTAGGGCGAAAAACTTGCGATTAACCTGTGTTGCCTCTGTGTAAAAAGGCCAACGTGGTTCATAGAAGGCCCATAGATGTTCCATAGCAAACCCAAAGCAGAAGCATTAAAATGCATACGGTATGCATAGGTTTTGCGAAGAAATGCGAAGACGGTGCGAAGAAATGTATAGCATATGCGAAGAAATTGCACAAAAAGTACAAAAAACCTTACTTGATACCAGTGTCATTGTACTTCTTCCTGGTTATCCTGGTTAAATTATGTATCAGCCTTCCTTTCCATACTCACTTGGCGAAACACCAAACACCGCTTTAAAACTCTTCGAAAAGCTGGACAGGCTGTTAAAGCCAACATGGTACATGATTTCTGTTATATTTCCTTCTTTGTTTTTAATCATCTGGGCAGCTTTTTGTAGCCGGTAGTTTTTAAGTATATCCTTTGTGGATTGATTTGTAATAGCCTTGGTTTTCCGGTAAAGATGGGTGGAACTCATACCCATTTGGGCACTGATCATATCAACCGATAATTCCGGGTTGCTAATGTTTTCTGAAATTATTTCCATTACTCTTTTTATAAACTGCTCATCCTGGTTGTTTTTCTGGTCGGTAGGTTCTTTGGGAGCAACGAGCAGTTCTTTGCGGATATAATTGTATAGCTGTTCTTCACTATTTAATAGGTTGTAGATACAGGCTTTTAAATAGTTGATATCAAAAGGTTTGGTAATGTACATGTTGGCGCCGCTTTGAATCCCTTCTGTTTTTTGCACATCAAGACTTTTTGCCGTTAGCAATATCACAGGAATCCGCTGAAGCGTTTCATTGTGCTTTATTTTTGTGCACATTTCAATGCCATCCATAACAGGCATCATTATATCAGATACTATAATATCAGGTTTTTCTTTTTGGGCAAGCTCATATCCTGTTTCCCCGTTTGTTGCTTTACTGATATTGAATTCGGTTTGCAAGTTCATTTCAACATAATCCAGGATATCCGGGTTGTCATCTATAATTAGCAAATGTTTTTGTTGCGGATTGGATATGTTGTCAATGGGGGACTCTGTTTTTGTATTCGCTTTGGGCTGCTGCGTTTCTGTTAATATGTTTTCTTCTTGTACTGCAGGGAATGTTAGGGTGAATATACTCCCTTGGCCTAATTGGCTGTTTACAGATATATTCCCCTGGTGTAAGAGGGCATATTGTTGCGCCATGGCTAGTCCTATGCCTGTTCCATGTTTCAAATTTTGTTTGCCCGACTGGTAAAAACGATCAAAAATCTTTTCCAGATCGTTGGTTCCAATTCCAGCACCTGAGTCTGAAATGCTCACTTTTATTTCCTGATTCATAGTGCTCGAAGGAGTAGTGACCTCCATTTTTATAACACCGCCGGATGGTGTGTATTTGAAGGCATTGCTCAGTAAGTTGTACAGTACTGCTTCAATTTTTTCTTTATCAAGTGCTGAGAAAAAGTGATTGTTATTGCTATTAAAAAGGTAGTTTACCTCATTCCGTGACGCCATGTCTTTAAAGGAATCATAAACCTCGCTACAAAGAAGAACCAAATCAGTATTGGTTCTGAAAAGTGGGATAGTCTGGTTTTCCAGTTTTCTGAAATCAAGTATTTGATTAACCAGTTTTAATAGGCGTTTTGAGTTTTTCTCCGCCAGTTTTAACATTTCCAGGTTTTTACCCTGCAGTACCCCTGAATTTAAAACCTGTTGTATTGGTGGTGTAATCAAGCTTAGGGGAGTTCTGAATTCATGTGAGATATTGGTAAAGAACTGTTGTTTTGCATTCAGTAGTTCTTCTGAATGGTTTTTTTCAAGATGAGCCAGTCTTAGCTGGTTGTTTAACTTTTGTCTTTTGGTGTAAATTCTGAATATAAGGTATATAAGTGCCAGCAAAGCAAATATATAAAGAGCAATAAAAGGTTTGCTTAACAATAGGGGAGGTAATATTTTTATTTGTAAGGAGGCAGTTTGGTCACTTTTAATTCCCAGGTAGTTTATAGCCTCAAACTCCAATACATATTCACCGGGATTTAGGTTTGAATAGGTAATAAAATTTACATCATGAGTGTTGTACCAGGTATCATCAAAATTTTGCAAGCGATATCTGAAATAGCTTTTCTCAGGCAACCAGTAGTTGAGTGATGATAAGTGGAATGAAAGCGAATTGTTGGTATAGTTAAGATCAATTGAAGGGGTGTATGCAATATCTTGCATTAAATAGTTCTTTAAACTTTTATGATCTATCAGTTTGTTATTGATGCTGATGCCCGATATTACAGCTCTTGGTATAACAGGCTGAAAGGGTTCTGATACAACGCTGGCTTCAATATATCCGTTATCCCCACCAAAGTATACCCTTTTGTTTTCAAAAACAGCACAACAGCCGGCATAAAAATTCTTTAATGGGTAGTTAGGATTTAAAGGCATGGAGGCAATACTGTTGTCGTGGATATTATATTGAATTATGGCATTGCGCGACGACATCCAGATATTATTTTCAATAACCTCAATACTCATTGGATTGTTGATTACCGGATTATTAAGCGGGTAGGGTTGAAGTGATTGATCCCGTGGTATATATTTCAGTATCCCTTTTTCAGTTATAATCCATATAGCCCCATCTTTAGAAACATTGAAGCATTTTAGCTTTTGATTATTAAGCTCTTTGTTTACCTGAAGAACCGGGCTTGAAGTAAGGTTGTTATGGTCAATTTTATGTAGTTGTCCCTGGGTGGAATAGTAAATATCTTCACCACAGGCATATATTCTATCAGGTGAAGCATCATCTACTTTAATAAAACGTAATTTACTTAGCGATTTACCTGAGTTGGATAGTTTGTAAATTCCTCCTTCCCAGGCACTCACCCATAGTGTTCCGTTTGGTGTAAAGGCAAAGCTGCTGATGTAGTTTGATGTTAAACCGTTTTCCTGGTTTGAACTAACTGAATGCATGGTGTGTGTTGAAGGATCCCATATGTTTATGCCACCAGCAGAGCCAATCCATATTCTGCCATACGGATCTTCAGCTACAGCATAGGTGTTGTCAAGAAGTATCCTGTAATTACCTTTTGCATTGGCAGTAAAGTTGGTTTTTGCCCCTGATATGGGATTTTTGGCAATAATTCCATGGATTGTAGCCAGGTATAGAGTGCCGTTTTTGGCAACGTGGATGTCCCTGATCTGGTTTCCTGCCAGTTGGTTATCAATCGTGTAAAATTCTTCGTGAAGGGTAAACAGGCTGTTCTCTTTATGGTGCATACTGATCCCATTGGAAGTAAGTAGCCATAACACACCATCCCTATCGGTAAAAATATTCCAGATTACATTGTTGGCAATGCTGTGGTTAATAATAGGGTTGTGGAAATAGTTGTCAATATGTTTTGTATTAAGGTTAAAAACCGACATTCCAAAATCAGTTCCCAGCCAAATATTGCCTTCAACGTTTTCAATGCATTTAATCACTTCGTTGCTCATCCCTGTATTGGCGATGTTGTATAAAGTTGATTTTTTTGTTTTGATATTGAACAGGGAAAGTCCTGTTTCGGTACCAATAATTAGCAATGAATCATTTTTGTTTTGATATGAGGAGATGTCAAGGATCAGGTTGTTTTTCAAAAACGGTTTGTAATCCCCTTTCAAATTGTAGGAGGCAAATTCTCCTGCTTTATAGGAATTGAGCTTATCGTAGGTTCCTATCCAGAGGGTGCTGTCGGGTGTTTCATAAAAACATCGAATGGTTGCATGGCTAATATTGCTGTTTTGTGTATCAAAGTATTCAAACTTGTTTAGTGCTTTGTCGTATCTGAGCAAGCCCTTTGATGTGCCAATCCATATTTTATTGTCTTTGGTTTTATATAAGCAGCGGATTGAATTTGTAGCGCCAAGGTTTAATCTTTTTACCTCGAAATTCTTCGTGTTGATGTAGCTTAACCCTTCCCAAGTGCCAACCCAGAGCGTATCTCCTTCCAGCATCAGGCAGCTTGTGTTGTTTGTTGGTATTGAATGCTGTGTGCCGTCATTTTGGAAAATCAGGGTGTTGTATCCATCATATCTGCATAGGCCATTCCCGGTTCCTATCCAGATAAAACCCATGTTATCCTGAACTATGGAGTTGGTAACATTTGAAGGAAGGCCTTCTTCCTGTCTGAGGTTTGTAAAGTATAACGAAGATCCGGCATTGTCGGCCAACAGATTCGGCATTGAATATAGAAAAATACAAAGAAGGATTGTTTTCAGTTTTGGGTTGAAAACATTTGGGGTAAAAAATAATCTGATAAAACTAGTGTTTGCAGACTTATAATATTGCCTGATCCTTTTTCTTTCTGCACTCTTCTTTGCGAACATTCATCAATGTTTAAAACGAAGTTAATTCTTAAAATAAAGATATTGAAAAAATGTTAAGGATAGGCCTTATGTACGATTTAAATCAATATTGGTAAGAAATGAACAAATTCCAGAATCCTTATATACCAGGCGATGCAGGAGGTTTTTGTGTATTGGGTGCTGAAATGTATGATTTGAACAAGTATCGGTAAGCTGTTGCCAATATGTATTGTTAACACTTGTTTACTTTTGATATGTACTTGTTAAAAAAAACAAAATAAAACTATACAATATGCATTACAGGAATTTTATTACAGGATTAATCGTTTTGGCATTAGTCGTATTTAATTATTCATGTTCTTCCGGGGAGACTGGTTCTGGTCAGCAAAAAGCAGATGTTAATATACTTGATGGATTTGTTATGGGGGTTGACCTTTCTTATATAAACCAGGTTGAGGATTATGGTGGGGTTTATAAAGAGTCAGGACAGGTAACTGATGTATATAAGTTGTTTAAAAATAAAGGGGCCAATCTGGTAAGGTTGCGTCTATGGCATAATCCTTTGTGGACAAAAGAAGTGTATGGAGAGGGGGCTGTATTGTACAGTGCGTTTGCCGATGTAAAAAAATCCATCCGGCGATCAAAAGAACAGGGGATGGCTGTAAATCTTGATTTTCATTATTCTGATGTGTGGGCAGACCCGGAGCACCAAACAGTTCCGGAGGCCTGGAAAGATATTACAGAAATTCAGGTTTTGTGCGATTCGGTATATAATTATACTTACGCTGTACTGGATGAATTGAATAAGGAAGGGCTATTGCCGGAAATGGTACAGATAGGTAATGAATCAAATTGCGGCATGATGCATACAGAAACCCCTGAAACTTTCCCTGCATTAAGTGTTTGTGAGGGTAATTGGGCCGGATTTGGAAAGGTTATAAATGCCGGAATAGCTGCAGTTAGGGCTATTGATAAAAAAGCGGGAGCAAAAACAGTGGTAGCCCTGCATGTTGCCGACCCTAAAAACCTGGATTGGTGGTTTAAAGATGTAATTGAAAAAGGGGGTGTTACTAATTTTGATGTAGCAGGATTTTCATACTATCCTCACTGGCATACAGAAATTTCTTTTCAGGAATTGCCATTGGCTGTAAAACGTTTAAAGGCGGCTATCAATAAGGAGGTGATGATTCTGGAAACCGCATATCCCTATACTTTAGATAATGCGGATGCCTATCCTAATATTTTTGGAAAGGATAGTGCTATTGATGGTTATCCTATTTCTATTGAGGGACAGCGCTCTTTTTTAATCGACTTAACACAAAATATGATAGATGCAGGGGCAAAAGGTGTTATGTATTGGGAACCGGCATGGATTACATCGGGTATGAAAGACTTGTGGGGTCAGGGATCCGGATGGGATAATGCTGCCTTGTTCGACTTTACAGGCAATATCACTACTGCAGCAGATTACCTGGGATATACTTATACATCAACAAAATAATAGTATTACAAAAGTAGTTATGATAAAATCGTTTTTACAAATTGGAGTTGTTCTGTTTGCCTTGTTTTTTGTTGGGGCTTGTGGCAAAAAGTCGGGTGAGGAATATGTAAAGGGTGACAATCTTTTTAACAAAGGCTGGGAATTTGTTAAAGATGTTGATTTGCCGGTTGGCGAAATAGTTTCCAACGAAAAATTATTATGGGAAGGGGTTTCTTTGCCGCATTCTGCAAGTATTGAACCCTTGGTAATTAAAGGTGACCAGTGGCAGGGTGATTGTGTTTACAAAAAGAATTTCCGGATTCCCAAAAGCTTGTCGGGGAAACACTTGGGATTGCTTCTTGAAGGTGCTATGCAAGTGGCCGAAGTCTATTTAAACGGACAGCTTTTACATACTAACTTAGGTGGATACCTGCCGTTTTATGTGGAAATAAGCCAGGCGGTCAGGTTTGGGGGAGATAATACCCTGGTTGTGAAACTAAACAATGAGGATAATCCTCTTGTTGCGCCAGGAAAAGCCCTTGATGTATTGGATTTTAATATTTATAGTGGTATATACCGAAACGTATGGCTTACTGTAAAAGATCCTGTGCATATTACCCATGAACTGGAGGTTGATCACGAGGCTGCAGGTGGAGTGTTTGTTTCTTACAGCAATGTTTCTGATAAACATTCAGAAGTAAATGTAAAGGTTGATATCAGGAACCAAAATGCAACTAACGAAAAAGTAGGGGTTGAAGTAATTTTGCTTGATAACAATGAAGTAATAGCAAGCACTACTTCTGAAACAGCTTTGGCTACAGGAAACTCAACTGTGGTGATCAATACACAATTACAAGTAACCAATCCAAAGCTTTGGTCGCCTTCTTCTCCTTATTTATACACCTTGAATGTAAAGGTTAATAAGGGTGGCGAAGTGGTAGATTCCAGGGATTTAAGAGTGGGAATCAGAACCATAGAAATGACAGCTAAAGATGGTTTTGTGATAAACGGAAAGCCATTAAAGTTGCGCGGCACCAACAGGCATCAGGAATATCCTTATGTAGGTTACGCAATTTCAGATAATGCTAATTTTCGTGATGCCTGGAAAATAAAGGAGGCTGGTTTTAACTTTGTCAGGCTGTCACACTATCCGCAGAGTCAATCGTTTTTAAATGCTTGCGATGAATTGGGGATTTTAGTGATGGATGCTATACCGGGTTGGCAGTTTTTTGGAAATGATGAATTTCAGCAGAATGCTATCAAGGATATTAGAAAGATGGTGCGTGTTGACCGCAATCACCCGTCCATTATATTGTGGGAGGCTTCGTTAAATGAGTCTGCAATGAGTAAGGAATTTATGGAGGAAGCCCACAGGGTGTTGCATATGGAGTATCCGGGAGAGGAAGTGTATACTTGTGGGTGGATTGATTATGCGTATGATGTGTTTATTCCTGCACGTCAGCATGGTAAGCCGCCACATTATTGGAATCAATATAAAAAGGATAAACCTTTGTTTATTGCAGAATATGGAGACTGGGAATATTATGCCCAAAATGCAGGGTTCAACCAAAAGGCCTATCAGGATCTTTCCGATGAAGAGAGAAATTCTCGCCAGTTGAGAGGGTATGGACAGAAAAGGCTTGGTCAGCAAGCTCTTAACTATCAGGAGTCTCACAATAGCAACTTGCAGGGAAATGCCATAGGAGATGCCAATTGGTTGATGTTTGATTATAACAGGGGATATGCGCCGGATATTGAGTCTTCAGGTATCATGGACATCTTTCGCTTACCAAAGTTCGCCTATTATTTTTATAAAAGTCAGGCAGGTATTGGAGAATCAGTTATTGATGCGTTTTCAAAACCTATGATAGCAATAGCAAACTACTATAACGACCCTTCTTATCTTGATGTAAAAGTATACAGTAACTGCCAGGAAGTTGAGCTTTGGGTAAACGGAAAAAGTATTGGTAAACAAAAGCCGGATAGGGATGCAAACAGTACTCATATTAGCAATCCACCCTTTACCTTTAATCTCCCTGCATTTACACCGGGTGAGTTAGTTGCTAAAGGATATGTTAATGGTAAAGTTGTGGCAGAGGCCATTCAAAGAACACCAGGCCATGGCACAGGACTGAAATTATGGATTGATGAGAGTGGTAAGAAATTAGAAAGTGGTTGTAATGATATTGTTTTTGCTTATGCAGCTATAGTGGATTCGGAAGGAACCATATTGCCAATGGCTAAAAACAGCGTGAGTTTTTCCGTTAGCGGGGATGCTTCGCTTATTGGTGCAAACCCCATTAATGCAGAGGCAGGTATAGCCACCGTTTTGTTAAAGGCAGGTGAAAATCCGGGCGATATAACATTATCTGCTTCGTCGGAAGGATTGGAAAACGGTTTATTAAAAATCAGGGTTCAATAAAAACTAAATAAAGAAAATGATAGAGTGGGTGCTGTAGTTTAAATACTATGAAAATGAAAGTGTTGCTTTGGAAAAAGCAAGAATGTAAATCGGATCAGTATTGTTAAATTTTATAGTTAATTATTTTAATATGAAGAATAGTATAAAAATACGTTGGGCTTCATTAATCATGTTTTTGAGTATCAGTATGGGGCTGTTTGCCCAACAGACTCAAATAACCGGAGTTGTGGCAGATGCCCAATCAGGTGAGCCTATACCGGGTGTAACGGTAGTGGTAAAAGGTACTCAAAGAGGATTGATTACATCGGTTGACGGATCGTTTACCATTGAAGCAGCAAAGGGCGAAATTATTGTTTTTTCGTTTATTGGGTATGAACCTCAGGAAGTGACCGTAAGTCCTGATGCAAGCTATAACATCCTGTTAAAATCAGATGTGGTTAATATGGATGAGGTAGTGGTTGTTGGCTATGGAGAACAAAAGAAAGGAGATTTAACCGGATCGGTGGCCAATGTTTCTGCTAAAGATTTTAACCAGGGAAATATCAGTTCCCCGGCTCAATTAATTAATGGTAAAGTGTCCGGGGTTCAGATTACCAGTGGCAGTGGTTCTCCAACGGCAGGTAGTACCATCCGTATCAGGGGAGGGGCATCCTTAAATGCCAGCAACGATCCCTTGATTGTGCTTGATGGGGTACCTCTCGAAGCTGGCGGTATCAGTGGTAACAGTAACAACTTTTTGAGTTTGATTAACCCTAATGATATTGAAAGCATGACAGTACTAAAGGATGCTTCGTCTACTGCAATATACGGTTCGCGGGCTTCTAACGGAGTTATCATCATAACTACTAAAAAGGGATCCAAAGATAAAATCAGGGTCAATGTTAATTCAACAAACTCTGTTCAGGTTAAAACAAAGCTAGCGGATATGTTATCCACATCGCAATTTAAGCAGGTGGTTAATGCTGAAGGGAGTGATGCACAGGTGGCTTTGTTGGGTACAGCAAACAGCGACTGGAATGATGAGGTATTTCAGCTGGCCTTTGGTACTGATAACAATGTGAGTATATCAGGAGCATATAAAGATGTCCCATTCCGTTTTTCGGCAGGTTATTTTAACCAGGATGGGATTCTAAAAACGGATAATTCACAAAGGGCTACAACTAACCTAAGTGTTTCACCATCTTTTTTTAAGGATCACTTAAAGGTAAATGCTGGGGTAAAAACTTCGTTTAATAAAAACCGTTTTGCAGATACTGGTGCCATCTGGGGTGCTGCAACATATAACCCTACTATCCCTGTTTACTCCGGGAGTAGTGATTTTGGAGGCTATACTGAAGCTATAGACGGAGAGGGGAAACCGGTGACATCGGCAGTACTCAATCCTTTGGGACTGTTGAAGCAGTACTCTTCAAAAAGTGATGTGAACAGGATTATAGGAAATTTAGATGTTGATTATAAGCTTCCTTTTTTACCGGAATTAAAGTTGCATGCTACAATTGGCTATGATTATGCAGAGGGTGAAGGCGAGATCTATGTTCCGGCTTCAGCAGCTCAATACTTTTTAACTGACGGCCGTGATTATACTTATGGTCCGCAAAAAAAAGAAAACAGGTTGCTGACCACCTATTTGAACTATAAAAAGAATCTGAATGAAAATAACAGTGTTGATGTTACACTGGGGTATGATTATCAATATTGGAAAAATACCACATCTGCATACAATGAGTATAATACACTTGAAGTATCTCAAAGTTCTATAGCAGCTGATGACCAGCGTCATACCCTACTGTCATATTATGGAAGGTTGAACTATAACCTCCTGTCGCGTTACATGGTAACTGCTACTGTTCGTCAGGATGGAACATCAAGGTTTAACTCTGATAACCGTTGGGGAACTTTTCCTTCTGTGGCATTGGCATGGCGTCTTTCCGAAGAGTCCTGGCTTGCAGGTATCGATATACTTTCGAACCTGAAACTAAGGGCAAGCTTTGGTATAACCGGTCAGCAGGAGGGTATTGGAAACTATAATTATTTGCCGGTTTATACTATTAGTCAGGAAGGTGCACAATATATTTTTGGTAACACAGCGGTTAATACCTATCGCCCTGAAGCTTATGTGTCTGATTTAAAATGGGAGTCTACCGAGGCATTTAACTATGGCGTGGATTTTGGTTTCTTTAATAACCGTTTGTCGGGATCGGTTGAGTATTATACCAGAAAAACAAAAGATTTGCTGGCTACAGTTCCTTCGCCTGCCGGAACCAACTTCGATAAGCAGATATTAACCAATGTGGGTAATGTGGATAGTGAGGGTGTTGAACTGAGCCTTAATGCTACACCAATTGACAATACAAACTGGACATGGGATTTCAGTTTCAATGCCACATGGCAAAAACAAACCATTAAAAACTTGTCTATAATACCAGGTACCGAAATTACCAATACACCTGCCGGTCCAACAATAGATAGTTATTATTTCCAGGTGCTGACAGAAGGGTATTCTCCTTATATGTTTTATGTGTATCATCAGCTATATGATGAATCCGGAAGACCAATAGAAGGGGCTTATGCAGATGTTAATAATGATGGGGCGATCAATTCGGCAGATTTATATCGTTATCACTCACCTGCACCGGAGTATATTTTGGGTTTTAGTACATCTGTTCGTTATAAAGACTGGAGTTTGAGTACCAGCTTGCGTTCGTATATCGATAATTATGTGTATAACGGTATGGCAATGAATGCCGGTACTTTTGGAACCATGTCGTACAACGCCTATCAGTTAAATAATCTGCATAAAAGTTATCTTGAAACGGGTTTCCAAAGCCGACAGTATTTGTCTGATTATTATGTAGAGAATGCTAGTTTTATAAAGATGGACAACCTTTCATTGAGTTACAATTTTGGCAGGGTAAAGGATATGTTTAACCTGAATCTTACGGCAATGGTTCAAAATGTGTTTACCATTACCAACTATTCAGGCGTAGATCCGGAAATATCTAACGGGGTAGACCGTTCTTTCTATCCGCGTCCGAGAATCTTTTCTTTAAGTGTAGGTGTTGATTTTTAATAACAAACATGGTTTTAGTGATATGTCATAATTTGGAAATGCATTTATGCCATGATACTTTAATCTTTATACTAAAAAAAATGAAACAGATAATTTATATATACTTTGCTGCAGTAGTGTTATTGCTATCAGCATGTACCGATGATTTGGATCAGTTTCCAAATGTAGAAGAAACAGCTCAGTCAGTCTTTTCAAAACCGGAGAACTATGTTTCGGCATTGGCCAAATGTTATGCTTCTTTTGTAACGGCAGGTCAGGAAAAAGGAGGTGGAGATGCGGATTTGGCCAGCAATAATGGTTACGATTATATGCGATGCTACTTTAATGTTCAGGAGGCAGGAACCGATGAGTTGGGTTCAACATGGATAGAAGGTGACAATATTGGCAATTTAACCTTTTTAACCTGGGATGCCAATGACCCATGGGTAGCAGATATGTATTACAGGTGTTACTATTCCATTTCGTTATGTAATGAGTTTTTAAAGAATGCTACAGATGCAAGCATTTCAGGTTTTACACAGCAAGAGCAGGAAGAAATCAGGTTATACCGCGAAGAAGCCCGTTTTTTAAGGGCGATGGCTTACTATCATGCCATGGATTTATTTCATGATATTCCTTTTGCCGATGAGTCGGTAATAGGTAGCTCAAATTTGCCCGTGAAAAAGGAAGCACCTGCGATTTTTAACTTTCTGACAACAGAATTGAAAAGCTGTAGCGAAAACATGCTGGATATTGATGCATGTGAGTATGGCCGTGCACCAAGGGCAGCAGCCTGGATGCTTTTGTCACGTCTTTATTTAAATGCCGAAGTTTACGAAGTAGGTGCTAAATACGATTCTTGTATGGTGTACACCCAAAAAGTAATGGATGAGGGATATGTACTGGAATCGGAATATGCTCAATTATTTAATGCGGATAACCACTTAAGAGTAGGAAGGGGCAATGAAATTATTTTCCCGTTGGTGGTAGATGCCACTCATGTATTGTCATGGGGTGCAACAACGTACATGGTATGTGGTTCTGTAGATACAGATTATGGCCCATTGGCAGAAACAGTAGGTTGTGCCAGTGCCTGGAGTATGTTTCGGATCAGGGGTGAAGTGCCGGCATTGTTTGATATGGATAATGATGATCGTGCCATGTTTTATACCGATGGACAGAATCAATATATGGATAATGGGGTGGATGATAGAACGGGTGGATACTTTGTGCAAAAGTGGAGTAATTTAAATGATGCAGGGGAAGCTGCAACCAATACCACCAGTGACGGGGTGAACACCGATTACCCAATGTTCCGTTTGGCTGATGCTTATTTGATGTATGCCGAGGCTGCAGCCCGCAGCAATTCAAATATGGGTACAGCTTTGGGGTATGTAAATGAACTAAGGGGAAGTAGAAATGCAGCAACCGTGAATGAAAGTGAGCTGCTGGCCACGACTGATGGCATCCGGTATAAGTTTTTCCTTGATGAGAGAGCCCGGGAATTGTACTGGGAATGTGTGCGCCGTACTGATTTGGTACGTTTCGACTGTTTTACAGGAAACAAATACATATGGCAGTGGAAAGGTGGAGTAAAAGATGGTAAGGAGGTTGATGATAAATACAATATTTATCCTATCCCAAGTGCAGAACTTTCAGCCAACCCAAATCTATCGAATGATAATTATTAAAATCAGAACGTTATGAAGAAAATATTTCTATATATAGTTATCTGTCTTGCAGCCATTGTAACAGGTTGCGATAAGGATGGGGAATTTATTACAGTATCAGGTTTGGAGTCGTCAGCACTGGTTACAAGTGAATCGGGTATTGTTTTATCGAAAGAAAATAAAGATGCTCCCATGCTGGCATTCTCCTGGAATGAAAGTGAACTTGTTATCAGTAACGAGTCCATGAGTATCCCGGAAGATATACCTAATGTGATGATAGAAATATCGGATAAGGAGACCTTTGAAGATATCCAGTATATTGAACCGGAAACTCATATTTACTCTTTTACAGGGGGGCAATTAAATACATTGGCAAAGAATTTTGGTTTTACGCCCGGCGAAAGTACCCCTATGTACTTTAGGGTGAATACAGCCTATGGGGTAAATACAGAGCCTTATTATAGCAATGTGTTGGCTGTAAACATTACCAGTTATACCATTGATATGTCCAAAGGCTTTATCTTAAATGCGGATAAGGAAGAAACCGGGTTTGTACTATACTCACCTGATAGTGATGGTGAATATTTTGGATTCACAGGGACATCTGCCTGGGGAAATTGGTATATGCAGGAAGGCGACGGAACAACATGGGGTAATGATGGTGTAGATGGTTCTGCATTTTTATTGTCATCTGATGAAGCAACGATGTGGAACTTCTGGTATCCTGGATTAGGCGGGTGTTACTATACTACCTTGAGTACCTCAGGTAAGGAGTGGACGGCTACTTATATTCCTGCATTAAATATTAGCGGAGATGTTACCGGCGAAATGGTTTTCGATAAAACAGAAGTAAAGTGGTTTATATCGGTAACTACAACTGTGGATAATGCAACTGTTCAGGTGAGCTGTGACAATGCAAGCCTGTATAACCTATCCACATCAACAGATGATGATGCTGCCATAAGTAAGGAGTTAGGTTTTATTGCTGATGCAAGCGGGGCTTTAAGTTTTGATATGTCTGTTGCCTCGGCTACGGATATAGCCTTTGGAACAGCGGGCGATTACACGCTTACTTTCTACTTGGCTGATCCTGCCAATTGGTATTACGAAATAACGGAAGGAAAAACAGTGGTTGAAGACCCAATTAGCGAATTCTTATATTTACCGGGTGTTGATGATCTAACTTCGGGGGCATGGACTTTTGATAATTATTTAAGGTTGTTAAGTGAAGACGATTCTACTTTTGCCGGTATTGTTTCGGTGAATTCAGAATGGGGTTATACCATGTCGCTTGAAGAAGGTAACTGGGATAACCATTACAAACTGGGTGATTCAGAGGGGACTCTTTTAGTAAACGGAGAAAACAACATAACAGCTCCGGATGCAGGTATGTATTTAATTCAGGCCGATTTGAAAAATCTTACTTATTCTCATTCTGAGGTAACTGGCTTGTCGTATGCAGGTTTTAATGGTGACTGGGCAATGGTGGCTATGGATGCGTCTTCGGTTGAGGGTGTGTATACCAGTTCCGTTACCATAAATGCAGCTTCAGAGTGGGGTGCCAAACTCTATCTGAATGGAGAGTGGGATTATTTCTTTGGAGGAGCAGAGGGTAAATTGTATTTTGGTGGTGATGGTATTACCGATGATGCTAGTATTGCCGCAGGAAACTACGATATGGTTGCGGATGTTAAAAATCAAACTTACACCTTGTTGGGCGATGAGGTTTATATCGTAGGTATAAATGATGTATGGAATTTTACTTCGGTAGTATTGTCAAAAGTATCAACCGGTGTGTATAGCGGGTCTGTATCCATTAGTGCCGATTCTCCATATGGAATGGTTATTCACCTTGACCAGTCGTGGAACAGGTATTATGGTGGTTCGTTTAGTTCCATAGGTTATTTGGGTGAAAACATTAACGACGTTAAGGATCTGGCTTATGGAGCATATGATATAACAGTTGATTTTATTAATAATACCGTAGTATTTGAAGCACAATAAAGTTCATTGGTAGGACAGGGACTGTGTATACATTTTGCCAGGGAAGCTTATGTATGCACAGTCCATTTAATGTTGAACTTAGTTTATTACAAAAAGATAAGTATGAAAATTCAAAAAATATTATTTCTGATTTTCTTTTCCATTGTTATTATTTCGTGTAACGACAGTGACGATAAGGAGCCTATAAAAAAAGAAGAACCGCCAATAGAAGATATGAGTGGTTTTGCAAAAGGGGCGGATGTGAGTTGGTTGACTGAGATGGAAGCCGAAAATGTGCCGTTTTATAACAGTGCGGGTGAGGAAATGGAATGCATGAGCTTGTTAAAGAGTATGGGCATGAACTCAATCAGGCTGCGTGTTTGGGTAAATCCTGTGGATGGATGGTGCAATAAAACGGATTTGTTGGTCAAAGCCAAGCGGGCAAATGATTTAGGCATGAGGGTGATGGTAGATTTTCATTATAGTGATTCATGGGCTGATCCTGCAAAACAAAACAAGCCGGCTGCCTGGGAAGATCTTTCCTTTGATGACTTGTGCCTTGCAGTTGCGGAGCATACAACAGAAGTACTAACAGCCCTTAAAAACTGGGATATCACCCCGGAATGGGTTCAGGTAGGTAATGAAACAGGAAACGGAATGCTTTGGGATGATGGCAAAGCAGATACAAATATGGCTCAGTATGCTACTTTAAACAATTATGGCTATGATGCGGTTAAGGCAGTTTTTCCTGATGCTAAGGTTATTGTCCATATTCAGGAGGGAGATAAAAACAATAAGTTCCGTTGGATATTTGATGGATTAAAAAACAACGGAGGCAAGTGGGATGCAATTGGTATGTCGTTGTATCCGGAACCGGATACCTGGCAAACGATGAACGATAACTTAATTTCCAATGTTAACGATATGATATCGAGATATGGAAGCGATATTGTTATTTGCGAAGTTGGGATGAACTGGGATGAAGAGGACGATGCTTATGATTTTCTCTCAGATTTAATAAGCAGAACAGAAACTATTGATAAATGCCTTGGTGTTTTCTATTGGGAACCCCAGAGCTATGGAGGATGGAAGCAGTATACCAAAGGTGCTTTTGATGAGACCGGATATCCTACAAAAGCCATGGATGCATTTGAGTAGTAAATGATTTTGGTGTTATGACATAAAAAAATACAGCGGTAATATTATCGCTGTATTTTTTTTATGTGGCAACAAGCCAATTGAATAGGTGTAGTATTCAATTGGACTATATGTCTTTTGAACACTGGATTACATATTCTTCAAAGGCTTCTAAACTACCCAGTTTTTTATCCTTTTCAATGGTTGAAGTTACCCAATGATCGATATATTTTGTTGGTTTTGAAATAAACATTTGCTGTTTGCCATCATCCTTTTTATCAGAATAATTTTCGGGATTGATGATAATTGCTGCACCCACCTTAATTTTTTCAGCAGCAACATCTTCAGGGTGATATCCCCATGAAATCACATAGTTATCTTCTTTTTTTACCTCTTGGCCTTTGTGGTAGTTGATGCCGGTCACAAATTGTACCTCTTCATCAGTTAAGGCAAAGGCTTCTACTCTCATTTCCCTAATGCCCGAGAATGCAGTTACTCTGACTAAAATGTCTACTTCTTTCCCTTTGTAAGGAACATTTTCCGAAAGCATTTCCATTTGCGATATGCTTCCGCATTTTTTCACTTTGGCTGTACGCATCGAAATCGGTGCCAGGGGAACAACCTTTTCACCATCCCAAAGGCGAATGCCGCCTAATCCCATAGTTGAACCTGCTTTATAATAATCAGCTCCTAAACCTTTTTTTTGTTCTTTTTCAGTAGGATACCATTTGGCAGTTTTTAACTCAAGTCCTTTCTTTTGTTTGTTGTAAACATCAATGGCACAGGCTTTATTGTTAAAATACAATCGTAATGCCATCCATTCGTTTTCTATGGCAGGTCCATGATGGCCAACTTTCTGGTACAAATCACCTGATGCATCTTTTATTTCGTCTACATATACCGAATCGCTGCGATAAAATAAGCTGGCTTCTGTTTTGTTTTGAGATGACACCGATAGCGTGCCAAGCGTAATAATTGAAAGAAATAAAATAATCGACTTCATGTTTATAAGTTTTAGTACAGCAAATATATACATTTTCATCAAAATGTTTGCGCACACATCGTTAACAATCCATTCCGGCGGGGCCATGCTAGGGCCATATGATAATTGTATATAAAGGGTATGGCCCCTGAAGGGAAAGCCTCTCTATCTGTGGGGTGAGGCTGTGTTAAATTGGGACGGGCTATGTTTCTTGACTTATTTTATCAAAACACAACCGCCCAAAACCTTCTGCATGTCCCTAAATATCGGGTATTACCCCTAAATATCGGGGTTATTGCTTAAATATCGGCTTCATGAGTTATAAGCTTGCCACGAAAATCAAAATATTAGCATAAAACTCTATAAGATTAACTCTCTGGCTTATAAAATTGCCATTATTTTTTATAAGGATGTCATTATAACTTATAATATTGGCATTATTTTCTATAAGAATGTCATTTTAATTTAAAATATTGGCTTTATATATTATAAGAATAGCATTTTAACCCAAAATATTGGACTTAAAGTTTATAAGATCAGCCATATTTTTTAAAAGATTGCTACTGCACTTTACAATGTTGGTATAAAATATGATTACTGACCGACCAGTTTTATATGAAGGGAACAGGGATAAGGATTTCCCCTTTACAGCCTGGTATTCTCAAGGGGCGATCCGCGAGCTCCATAGCTACTCTACGGAGGCACTGCCCCTTGTTTGTATAGTTACAGGCAGAGCAATTTAGTACTATAAATAATCCCGTTTGATTCATACTGAACAAGATAGGTGCCTGGTTTGAACTGGTTGCAGTTTATTTCTGCAACTTTGGGATTTGTATTTTCTTTTTCCCAAATCATAATACCCGATAAGGTATAAATCCGGATGGTTCCCTTTGTGCTGTTTATATTATTTAAGTATAGGAAACATGAATTTTCTGCCGGATTAGGAGATACGCTAATGCCACTTCCTTTATATCCATCCTGGATACCCTCAGAATAGGAAGCCGTTGTATCATAATTAAGAACGATAACATTAAAGGAATTGGCTGATATAGTTTGCATCATCTGGTTTGCTGCAGTAATTATGGTTTCAACAGGTGCAATAGCCGATGGATCAGAAATGGTATTACGTTGTTCTGGTTCTCCGGTTAAGGAAATCATAGTACCAGTATTCAGTATATCTATTCCTTGTATATCAAAGGAAACATCATAATCCTGGTTGCCAGAATTCACTACTTTTATTATGATTTCTTTGGATGAGCTGTTTTTGACTATTGATGATGAAATGGGACCTTCCTGGTTTGGAATGGTGAAAAGGAAACTATCATTTAAATAGATATTGGCTACATTGTTGTTGATCTCTATTTTAATGTCATTCCAAATTCCGGTTTCTATCGAACCATTTACGGATACTAAGGTTGATTTACTGCCATTAACAGCTTTTTCAACGGCATGCCTGGTGTTATTCCATCCTCCCAGATTAAGCCAGTAATAATTATTTGAGTCAGCAAATCCAAATGGAATCAGAAACCCTTCGGCTCCGCTTGTTTTTTTTGCCCGCAAGGTATATGTATATGATTTACTTTCTATGGGTAACGAATAAATACTCCATGCTGGTTCATTAGCAGAGCTTTGAACATAGCTGCCGTTCGAAATAGAAAATGAACCACTAAGTGCAGACCAATTAGAAGCACTGGATGAAAAATCCATCTCCACTAATGTTTCATCGCCATTTATCACCTTAACATCATCAAATTGAGCCTGGGTATTCCAGGTGGCAACACCAATCTTACCAAAATAGGTAGATTCTAAAGGATTGCTATTTTCTTCATAGGTCAAATTACTCTCAAAATACATATCGCCGGTATAATGACTAAAAAGCTGTTGTATATAATAGTTGGCTGTTTTTATGACGTTTGAATGGTTAAACCTGATCAGGTCGGGATGCCATTGCTGGTGATTTTCGTTACATAGGAGAGGGGCATAGCAAGTGAATTGAACAACATCTGCATTGCGCTCTATCCCTGTCAGGAAAGAGGCTTCTGCAATAGCATTTTTCATCAGGTCATCCCAGGAAGCATACTCGCCCACAAATACTTTAGGTCCATTTCTGTCAAAATTATCATATCGGTGGTTGTTGTTCAGTAACCACTCCGGTTGAACATAAAAATGCTCGTCTACGGCACTTAACTGTTCCTGTGTACTAAATTGCCATAGCCCATCGTAATTGGTTCCTGAATGAGAAGTTCCTGATGTGCCGATAATCTTGATTTCGGGATGATATTTTTTAAGTGAGTCAGCAATCATTTTAAACCTAACCCTGAATTCCGGTATATCGTCTTCTTCGTTTCCCAGGCATAAATATTCCATGTTAAAGGGCTCCGGATGCCCCATTTCGGCTCGTTTACTTCCCCATGTTGTTGAGATATCCCCATTGGCAAATTCAACTAAATCTAAAGCATCTTCAACCCAGGGACCCATTTCAGAGATAGGGACAATTTCCCGGTTGCGGAATTGGCAGGATACACCTACCGGAATTACAGGTAGGGGGATGGCATCAATATCTTCACAGAACAAAAAATATTCGTAAAACCCTAAACCATATGTTTGATGATATCCCCATAAGTTCCAATTGGGTGCCCGTTCAGCCACATCCCCTATGGTTTCTTTCCAGCGGTAGGCGTTGCTAATACCCCTGCCATGCGATATGCACCCTCCCGGAAATCTTAGAAACCGGGGTTTCAGATCAGCAATGGCCTCTGCCAAATCTTTACGTAAACCGTTTTCCCTGTTTTTATATGTGTTTTGGGGAAATAAGGATACCATATCGATATAAATAGTTCCTGTACCATCGGTTTCGATTGAAAAAGTGGCCTTATCGGAGGTGTTAGTACATGTGATCTCTCCCGAATATTTTACCCAGTTGCTGCTAATGTTTTTAATGGTGTCTGTTCCAATAACTAACCCTACAGAGCTCTTTATTTTCACAACTACAGGGTTGTTAAAATCAGTCTGACTTCTCAGGTATACCGAGTATTTATAGGACTCACCGAGTGCGACAGGTAAGCCATCGAAACCACTGTTTTTAATTCCGGCCCTTGTTCCCTTGTTGGTAATGTTCAGAGCCAGGTATTTTGTATTGGAGCTGTTTAGTGGGTTTGTATTTTCAATTACCATTGAGGCCTCTGCTCCCCCTTCCTGCACCAGGGTCCATGCATGTAGTGGCTCCAGATCTACATAGCCCTCTACAAGGTAGTATTCAAATGAGCGGTTTTGTATAAGTTCGGCATAAAGGCCTCCGTCGGCAGCATAATTAATGTCCTCAAAAAATACTCCAATTAAATCAGGACTTATAGTTTTCCCTTGTTCAGTAATGTTGGTTTGAAGAGTTACTTGAGATAGAATACTAAAGTGTAGCAGTAATAATGCGGGAAGTAGATAGATTTTCATTTTAAATTGGTGTTATACGATCAACATTAACAGCAAAGCCGGACAGGTAATAAAAACTGATAGGTAGTAGTTTGTTCAGGTTAGGGTAAAGCTAAAAAAAATGCACTTGAATGTAATGTTTCAAGTGCATTTTTTAGTGTCTTATCAATAATTAAAAAAATTATTCGGCCTTAAATTTATAAATACAAACAGAATAATAATCTTCTCCCGGATTTAAAAGAGTTGAAGGAAACTCTGGTTGGTTAGGACTATCTGGGAAGTGCTGTGTTTCTAAACAAAGTGCTTCGCGATAGTTTAATTTTTTTCCATATTTGCCTTCGTACTCGCCAGTTATAAAATTACCACCATAAAACTGAATACCTGGTTCATTAGTTAAAACTTCCATAGTTCTTCCTGAAACCGGCTCAGTTAAAACAGCAGCTAAAGTTAAGCCTTCTTTTGCCTGGTTCAATACCCAGTTGTGGTCGTAACCACCACCCATCTTTAACTGTTCGTTGTCTTCATCAACACGGGCACCAATAGCAGTTGGTTTTTTAAAATCGAATGGAGTACCTTCAACTGAAGCAATCTCTCCTGTTGGGATTAAACCAGCATCAACAGGTGTGTATGCATCAGCGTTAAGCATCAAAACATGGTTGTTGATGGTACCGGAAGCTTCTCCTCCAAGGTTGAAGTAAGTATGATTGGTAAGGTTTACGTGAGTTGGCTTATCAGTAGATGCAAAATACTCTATTTTCAGTTCGTTGGCATCTGTTAATTCATAAACCACTTTTACGTCTAATTTACCAGGGTAACCTTCTTCTCCATCAACAGAAGTATAAGTTAATTCAAGCTTGTTTTCTCCTACAGGCTTTGCATCCCATACGCGATCGTGAAAACCAATGGTACCTCCGTGTAAAGAGTTTTCTCCGTTGTTGATGATTAATTTAGAAGTATCCCCATCAATAACAAATTGACCTTTACAAATACGGTTTCCATAGCGCCCGATTAATGCTCCATAGTAGCTTTCCGGATTGTTCAGGTATCCATCAATTTTATTATAACCAATACTTACGTCAGCAAATTCACCGTTTTTTCCAGGAACCCAAAGCGATACAACGCGTCCGCCATAGTTGGTGATTTCTGAAACTAAGCCATTTGTGTTTTTTAAGGTGAATAACTCAACTTTTTTACCGTCTACTTCTTTGGCAAAAGCTTCCTTGTTTAATAATTTGATATTTGAGCTGGGAGCAGTACAACTGAATGCAACAAAGCAGATGAAAATGTAATAATATAGATTTTTCATTGTCATAAAAGTTTTTGTTTCAATTAGTTTTATGTATGTGTATTAAACTTATTATGAATGTAAAAATAATAGTATTTTGTACTATAAAGCTATGTTTCTTACTTTTTTTTACTCCTTTTTTGCATCATCAGTTGTATTTCAGCACGATATAAAATTTACTTTATTTTGTTTTTTTACCCCATAGGGATACGCCACTATCTGATAAACCAGAATATATTAAAGTAACTTTTCGAGGATTGGCTTCCCAGTCTACTTCGCGTTCAACGCATAACTGGGTTGAGCCGATAGTTAATATGTTCTTATCTGAGTCAAATGACCAGTTGCCTGCTAATGCTCCGGATGCTTCGTTGCTTGAATTCAATATTAAAGAAACAGATTCTTGCTGAACAGCATATTGATAATTTAATGTAATATGTTCCCATGTACCAACCAAATCTTCTGCTTCAATTAGGTCATCTGGTGCGTTTGTATAACGTTCCGGCATAACAACAGGCCAGCCATCTTGTGTCCAGCGTATTTTGCGTACGTGCCCCATCATTATTGCATTACTTACATTAATTCCGGCAACATCTTTGGGCAAGCGTGCCTGTGAGGCATAAAACCAGTCGCCTGTTTCCTCGTTCTGGAAAACTGCATTGTGGGCAAATCCCACCCAGCCTGTGTGGTCGTTAAACTTATATGGGTGTGTAATCACAGGAAAACAGTCAGCTCCTTCGGTTACATTGGCTCCATCAATACCATAATATGGTCCCTCAATATTTGTGGCACGACAAACACGCGTATTGTATGGCACATCTAACCCATCATATGCCAAAAATAAGTAGTAATATCCCGTTTCTTCATTATACATGATTTCCGGTCCTTCTGATCCCTGCCAACGGCTCCAGTATCCACTTTTAACCCGGGTTGCTATGCGTTGCCCTTTGTCAGCAACTCCGCTGTATGTAAAAGGTTTTCCTGTAGTTGGGTCCAGTTCCACACAGGCAATGCCCGAATGCCATGAACCATATATCAAATATTGTTTCCCTTCTGGTGTTTCCTGAAATGTTGGGTCAATAGCATTAAAATAGAAATATCCGTTCCAGTCTGAATCGTAAGATGTTCTTGACCAGTCTGTGCCTTTGTCTGAAACGGAATGTACCACCATGCCTTTATCTTCCCATTGGTTGGATGCCAGGTCGGAGGTTTCCATTAATCCGATAAAAGCATGTTCTGACCATGTATTGTCAAAATTGGCTAAAGTATTAAATAGTCCATTTCCAATAAAATTGTCAACAACAATGCTATAATACATCCTGTATTTGTTACCGACTTTACGTACAACCGGAGCCCAGTGCCCATAGGATGGATTGGCAATAGGGTCCAGACCAACATCGGCTCTCAGGTTATTTAAGGTATCTTTAACCCATGCAGGAGTTTCAGACATGGCAAGGCCTCTGAATTCCCAGTTAACCAGGTCTTTTGATCTTCTATAAAGAAAATGGCCATGCCCGTCGTGAGCGTTTCCATAGGATGCGTCGGTGGTGTACATATAATAGTATGTTCCATCGAACACCACGCTTGGGTCATGCACATTGGCCAGGTTCCAATCGCCGCGATCTGCCCATGATGCTATAGGTGAATAGTCGTCGCTGTAGGTTGGGATTGTATGCTCTGTATTGGTGTTGGTATCGTCATCAGAATCATCTTTTGTGGTGATACCTGTAGGTTTTAAATCATCGTCGTTACACCCCACGAACGATAGAGCCATTATGCTGATAGTTAATATCAGTAAGTACCTTAATTTCATATCTAATATAATTTTTGTCAAAAACTTCCTTACCAGCATATATAATAATATACGCCGATAAGGAAGCATTTATTTAATACAAATTATCCTAATCTAAATCTACAACCGGGTGGATTGAATATTTTTCTCTAAAAGCAGGCCCGTTATCTTCATTCTTATTTGCCGAGTTACCCACTAAATTAGGGTTGGCATTAAGAGTGTTTTGAAATATTGGGAAATATTCATGCCCTTTGTAGTAGTACTTGAACGATGAATCATCAGCAGTTTCTTCAGTAAGCTCTTCTGTAGAGGCTGTACCGTCACGCTTGTAATATGCATGTTCAATCAACTGGTTAAGACGGCCATCATCATAAAAGAATCCCCAACGCAATAGGTCGATTCCGCGTCCGTTTTCACAGCCGAATTCTTTAGGGCGTTCAACATTGGCAATTTGTTCAAACAGGTGATCTGCTGTTGGAAAATCCTCAAGTTGAAGGTCTTCAAGAGCAACACGATTGCGTACAATATTGATGTAATCTATAGCAGTTTGTGTTGGGCCATTAATTTCATTTTCACATTCTGCAGCTCGAAGCAGTACATCGCTATAACGCATTAGGCGTAAGTTTACACCACAACGTAGTCCAACAGTAATAGAACTGTAGATGTTGTTTCTTGCATTGGTCCATTTTGCAATTGAGATACCTCCGTTATCCCCGTTTGATGTTGGGGTTTCAGTTATCTCTGTTTGATAAACAGTATTACTACGAGGGTCTCCGTTAGGATACGCTGCTGTTTTTAAGTCAGTATAGGTATTGTACTCGTCTTCGTAAGTCACTAAAGTCCAGTATAGGCGTGGATCAAGACGACCGTCTGTACAGTTCTCTTTTTTGAAAAGGTTATATAACCATGGTGAACCTGCAAGGTCGGCCCAGCTACCAAATTCGTGAGATGCGTAATTGCTTTCTACTGCTTGTCCCTGGCTGGCTTCTGAACTAATATTTACAGGAGTCCACTCGTCATCGGTACCACCTGTTCCATAATCCATAAACTGTACTTCAAAAAGGCTCTCTTTGTTATTCTCGTAGGCTGCACCTTCTCTGAAGTTGTCACCGTAATCGGCTGTAAGTTCATACTGACCATATTTACCTGCTATGATGTCTTTCAATACAGTATATGCCTCGCTAAATTTATGGCGGAACATTAATGCACGGGCTAAATATCCTGCAGCAGATCCACATGTGGCACGTCCTTTTGCCCATTCTCCACCTTCATCACGCGACGGCAACATGTTCATTGCTGCAGTAAGGTCAAGCTCAACCTGATCAAAAATCTCGTCTTGAGTATTGTTTGAAGCATACAGGGTGTTAAGACTACCATAGGTTGCATAGTCAGTAACCAAAGGTACTGTCTGGTAATAAGTAGCCAACTGGTGGTATGCCAATGCTCTTAGGAATAAAGCCTGTCCGGCTATCTCATTATATGAATCTTCAGACATCTGTACACCATCCACTTTTGACAATACAAAGTTGGTACGGTTTACTACATGGTAGCAGTCGCGATAAATCCACTCGTCACCAATACCGATGGTACCCGGTGAGTTAAGGTTATCGTATGTAATATACCATTGTTGCGAAGAGTTCCATACTTCATCGCCGCGAACAGCATCCATTGTATAACCCACACGTGCAAAAGTACCTTCAAGTCGGATACGGTTGTAACACGCAATAATCGCCTCTTGAAGCTCTGATTCAGAATCCCCGAAATCGTATGTGGTTTGACTGTTTGGGTCAACGACATCAAGCTGGTCGTTGCAGGCTGTTAAGCCTCCAACCAGTACCAGTATTGTTAAAATTTTATATATACTTTTCATGTTGATATCCTATTTATTATTAAACTATTAGAATGAGAAGTGAGCTCCGAACATGATGGTTCGTGGTGTTGGGTACGAAGCATAGTTGTAACCCGGGGTCAAAGTACCTCCGGCAAAGTCTACGTTGTAGCCTTTGTATTTTGAGAAGGTATATAAATTTTGACCTGATACATACAAACGTACATTGTTAACATAGCCAGCAAACCATTTGTCAGGGAAGTTATATCCCAATTCAACGTTAGCAATTTTAAGATATGATGCATTTTGAATAAAACGCTGGCTGAACATATCATTAGTGATTGAGCCGGTTGACTTATACTGTACGCGAGGTACATTGGAGTTTGGGTTGTCCGGTCTCCAGGCATCTAATAGATCAACACTTTTGTTAAGTGCTCCGTATGAACTGTGCAATGTAAGATCTACAAAATCTACTGCTTTAAAGCCTGCAGCTCCGGTTGTTGCCACACTTATGTCAAAACCGTTCCACTCAGCACGAGCATTTAGTCCATAAGTAAAATCTGGCAAACCGCTTCCTAAAATAGTCTGGTCTTCGTTAGTAATCTCACCATCGTTGTTAATGTCGGCGTAGGCTACATCGCCCGGTTGTGCTCCAAACTGGGTTACATATTCACCTTCGGAGTTTACGCGGTTGTCAATTTGTTCTTGCGATTGGAAAATGCCTTCGTAAACGTAGCCATAAAACTGACCCACTTCGCTTCCTACTTCAGTACGGCAATATCCATCAACACGGGGAGTGTTTAATACACCTAACTTGGTAACCTCATTTTTAATAGTTGATAAGTTAGCCGAAATATCATATTTGATAGCACGGTTATGATTACGATAAGAAACCAAAAACTCAAGACCTTTGTTTATCATGGTAGCCGCATTCATTCTAACATCGGCGTTGGTAGCTCCAGCCACAAGAGGAACAGGAACACCATAATGAAGATCTTCAGAAGTTGCCTCATAATAGTCAAAGTTGAATTCTAACTGATTATTGAACATCGCCAGGTCAAGACCAATATCGATGGTTTTCTTCTTTTCCCATCTAATATATTCGTTCACATAGTTTGATACTGCAGAACCGGTAACTTTGTTGTTCCCAAAGCTATAGGTATAGTCACCTCTCTGCATAATTCCCATATAGTCGTAGTAACCTAATCCCTGAATAGAACCTAGCTCTCCGTAACTTGCACGAAGTTTAAGAAGGTTAATAATAGAAGCGTCTACCGGGAAAAAGTTTTCGCGTTCGATACGCCATCCTGCCGAAACAGAAGGGAAAATATCCCAACGGTCTTCTGAAGATAAGCGGCTCGCTCCGTCACGACGTACGGTTGCTGAAAGAAGGTATTTATCATCAAAATTGTAGTTTACACGACCAATAAAAGACTCTAAACTACCCTCATATTCTGCTGAAGATGCATCTCTGTCGGCAGCATTACCTACTTGAAGGTAGTATGGTTCCGGCATGTTCACGCCTGATCCGTCAAGCCTGTGTTCACGGTTGCGTTCAAAAGTGTGACCAACAAGCACATTTACACTATTTCGTCCAAACTTACCATCGTAAGTAAGCGTGTTTTCAATTAGCGAGTTGCTGTAGCTGCGATAAGCTTGCGACAGGGTTTCGTTGCTTTTTGTCAGGTAGTTTGCTGTACTCTGAATAAAAGCAGGAACAAAAGTAAAGTCCTTGGCAATGGTTTTGCTATATGCCAGGTTAAGATTGTAATTTAACTTATGGTTCTTGCTTTTGCGGCCCACCATATCAAAAAGGTCAACATTTGCAGATCCGGAACCAACAATACGGTCAACTGTAGTGTTTCTTTCCAGCAGGTTGTTGGTAAGTAAAACGTTGGTTACACGCAAATCACCATGAACGTCGGTATAATAAGTACCATAACCGTATGAGTCATATTGGTATTCAGAAGCAGCAGCCAATTTATCGTCAAGTACCCAGGTTGATTCATCGTAAGCCCTGATAGTAGGAGGTAAAAGCAGTACAGAAGCCATTACCGGGAATTGTTGTCCATATAAACCTTGTACATACTCATTTGCATTACTCAATGCCATGTTGTCCTGATCGCTGTGGCTATATACAATGCTTGTTTTAAATTTGATAAACTTAACATCCATTGTATTGTTAATACGTGCAGTGTAACGGTCAAAGTTTGGACCGGCACCTTCCATGGTTCCTTTTTGACTATAGTAGTCAAGAGCTACGTTGTAAGTGTTGTTTTCACCACCTCCTGAGAAGTTGATGTTGTGATTATGGCGAACTCCAGTTTTAAAAGCTTCATCGTACCAGTTGGTATTGACCCATTTTTCAGGATCGTTAGGGTCAATATAGTTGGGACTTGTAGGATCGTAACCAGAAGGTAAATCCAAATCACTATTATTATAAAGCATTGAAAGGTATTCAGAATATTGGTATGAATCCATTACATCATATACGCCTTCTTCCACCTGGTCAAAACCCATATAACCCCTGTAGTTGATCTTCATTGGCTGGTTTTTCTTACCTTGTTTTGTGGTGATGATAACTACACCATTGGCAGCACGGGCTCCGTATATGGCAGCTGCAGAAGCATCTTTTAGTACCTGAAGAGTCTCAATATCATTTGGTGAGAAGTCACGAATGGTAGTTCCCATTGGTACTCCATCCACTACATATAAAGGTGCAGTGTTACCGAAAGAACCGATACCGCGGATACGTACTGTAGGATCAGCCCCGGGTTGCCCATCGGTAGTAATCTGAACTCCCGATGCCCTACCTTGAAGCATGGTTGAAATGTTTGAGTTGGATACTTTCTGCATTTCTTCAGTATCAACAACGGCAACAGAACCCGTAAGGTCCACTTTTCGCTGAGTACCGTAGCCTATTACCACCACCTGGTCAATTTCTTGAGTATCTGATGTCAGTGTGATGCTGCCAAGGTCAATTTTTCCTTCTACGTTTATTTCAAGGTTTTTGAATCCGATAAATGTTACAACAAGTGTAGCATTTGAAGGAACTGTAAGAGAGAAATTACCATCAATATCGGTGATGATACCATTGGTTGAACCTTTTTGAATTACAGTTGCGCCCGTAAGCGGTTCTCCAAATTCGTCAACAATTTTACCATGTACTGTTATGTTGTCTGCCTGGATTGTTGACATCAGGTCGGTGTTACCGTTGCCTTCAGCAAATGTTACTGGTGAAAAAACCAGTAGCCCCAACAGGATTAAATATATATATTTCATAATTTAATATTGTTATTTTAGTGATTATTCAACGATTACAACGTAAGCTCCCTCTATTGCGAGTGCACAACTCAAATCAGCACTGTCTACCGTTACTCCTTCATATAGTTGGAAATGTGTTTCACCGGTAGCGTAAGTAACATCGTAACGAATATTAGCCGTATTGTCGCCATTGTTTGTAACAGTGATGACTATTTGAGAACCACTTATGTTTGATGCAAATGCTTCCCAATTCCAGTCGGAAGTTGCTGTTGCAGTGGCGTATCCATCGCCCCATCCCCAGCTATCCATACGAACAACTGCATCAGCGCCATCGGCAGCAGCTACGTCAACATTCATATTGCCTGCATTACCAACTACCAAACATGGTGTGTGCCAGTTTGCAGCATTATCGGAGTAGCAGTACATTGAAATTGTTGTGCTCGAACCGGATGCCACAGGATATTCTTCAGAGTACGTTGCCCAAGGTGTTGAGAAATCATTAGCACCAACCTGGCTTACTCCTTGTACAAGGGTTAGCGGACAAGTTGTGGTTACGGTACTTGTGGCACCTGTGTATGAGACCTCAGCCGTTTGCGAACCTGCAGCAGCAGTAATACTGCCAAACTGAAGCGACTCTGTTTCCAATACCCCGGTTGTTCCGTCGGAATATGTAGCTGTTACCTCAATACCTGTAGGGTTGAATAAAATAGGATCGGCACTGAAGAAATAGTAAGTGCTGATTAAAGGCAAGGTAGTAACTTCCAGACTAGAAACTGAATTTGTTACCTCTAGTGTATAAAGGGTTGTTACAGCTTCGCAGAATTCTCCTTGCTTAGTTTTGTTATAGGCTACAATAACAGTTTTTTCTCCAAGTGTGGTCATGTCAGGAATTACGCTAAATGCAATATCAGCAGTATCAACCTGCTCTGAAGAACCATCTGCAAAAGTTACCGTAGCAATTGCATCACCCCAAAAATCCTCGTCGCCAATTTCTACAAAGGAAGGGCTGTTTTCTATGGTGATTGAAACCGGATCAACGTCTTCTACCACTGTAACCTTTGAAGGTATAAGGTATGCATTTTGCATTTCAAAATAACTGGCATCACAAATTAAAAATGCCACAATATCAGCTGTTGCAGAAACTGGCTGTTGGTATGTTTGAACAAGCTCAGTACCATTTGTGCCTACTGCAGTTGCAGTTACATATACATTTCCCGTAGCTGAGTGGTCAATATCCAGGGTAACGGTAGCACCATCCATGGTAGTGCGGAAATCGTTCCAGATATCACCATCACCATCGGTGTCTGGATAGTTTTGAGAGATCATATTGCCATCATATACATAGCCCTCGTCTCCCATACCGCCTCCCCAGCCGAATGCATCAGAGCGTAGAACAAAGTATTCCTTATAGCCCTCACCATCACGGTCTGCAACTTCGTTGGTAATAGCAAGGTTCCAGTTGTTCCAGTTGTTTGCGCTGCCACCATTGTGGTTCACAAACTCTAAATGCAATAGTTTGTTTGTAGGTATGGTGAAGTAATCAGAGAATGCTGACCACCAGCCAGCACTGTTGTCTTCCGGGCCTACTATCGCAGTTGCAATATCAATATACGTAGTATCACCGGTATCTATATTTGCTTTTGCAGTTGCAATTGAGTCAATCTTGCTCTGCAGGTCAGCAGGTGAATCAATCGAATAAATATCCGTTTTTTCACACCCAACCAGGCCAAGTGCTGCCAAAAATGCTATGCACAAAGCCCACTTCATCAATTTGTTTGTTATTTTCATTTTCATAGTCTTTGTTAACAATTAATCATTATGTAATTTCATATGTTTATAATTTTTACTTTTAAAAGTGTTCGAAGCTTCGAATTTTAAGATCCCCTTTTCATTTATGTATAATTTTAGAATTTTAAGAAATATTTCAATTCAGCGATAAAAGTGTTTTGAAATGTTAAAACAAATTTATGTTGCTTTGTCAGATAAAGAGTTCACAATAATCTTTTTGGGGTGGACTTTTAATTATATCTGCAATACAAAGCGATTTTTGTCCTGTTAGTCATTATTAACTACAGGCCATCCATTGTCGTCCCATTGTATTTGCTTGATGATCAGTTTAGGTTTTCCCTGGTCATTGGCATCGTATCCGTGAAATACCAGATAGTCGGTATTGTTAAATGTGTAGGCAGAATTATGTCCTACACCATGCCACTTTTCATTTCCTTTTAAAAGGATTGATCCGCCACCGTTGGCCAGGTCTATCCCGTTCTTATCCAGAAATGGGCCTTGGATTTTGTTGGAGCGTCCCACAATCATTTTGTAAGTGCTGTCTTTTCCCCTGCAGCAAAAATCGATGGAAGCAAAAAGGTAATAATAATTGTCTTTCTTGAATATGAATGGTGCTTCAATAGCATTTTCTTTGGTGTTGCGGGAAGCAATAGTTAGTATATCATCTTTATCGCCAACTACTTTTTGGGCATCTTTAGTGAGCTGAACCATTTTTAAACCACCCCAAAATGAGCCATAACTTAAATAAGGAGTGCCGTCTTCTGATATAATTAAGTTGGGATCAATGGCATTCCAATAGGTTTCGCCGGGAAAAGATTGAATTACAATCCCATGGTCTACCCATTTGAATTCAGGATCCTCTGGGTTGAGTGTTTTGTTGGTGGCCAGTCCAATACATGAATTGTTTTTTCCAAATGAGGAGATGGAATAATACAAGTAATATTGGTTGTTATAATAAGCAATATCCGGAGCCCAGATATGGCCGTTAAATTCAGCAACTGTTTCTTTTGCCCATACAGGAGATTCTTCAAATACCGGGGCGTTTTGCTTCCAGTTTTTCATATCAGACGAAGTCCAGGCGCTGATTCCCGGGCCAGTACAAAACAGGTAGTAGGTATCGGTTTCCTGGATCATGACAGGGTCGTGAACGATAATGCTTTGTGCATGAAGTTTTATTGAGATAACAACAATACACAGAGCTAAATACATTATTTTCTTTTTCATCTTGTTGTATTTTAAATCCTTAATTGTAATATGATCTGAATACATTTATTAAAACTATTTAACAAATGTAGGATGTGTTTTCCATGGAGAGGTGGACGATAACTTTTATGAGGAGGATGGATTTGTAAACCTGTAAGGTGTTAATATTTATATACTAAAAGGCTGTTTTGAATGGTTTGTGCAGGAGTGGTTCAGGCCTTGGGTTAAGGTGAGTGTTAAACACTTTTATACATTTATTACAGGGAGGTGTAACGACTTGTTGGCATGCTATTATTTAAAAATCCACCTATATGAATAAAATGTCCACCTTGCTGCAAATTTATTATATGATATTTAGTTAATTTTGAAATACTGAATTAAAAGCATTGATAGTATTATGAATAGAGTGAGAAGTTGTTTTGTTTTGCTACTTAGCGTGGCCTTATTTTCCTGTCAGCAGCCTACGGATAGAGGTTGTGAGTATTTTGATTTGAGCTCGGTAAAATTGTTACCCTCCATGTTTTATGATGCCCAGCAAATGGATAAGGCATACATCTTAAAATTAGATGCGGATAGATTGCTGGCTCCCTATTTAAGAGAAGCAGGACTCAATCCTTTAAAAGAAAGTTATGGAAATTGGGAAAATACAGGATTGGATGGCCATGTGGGAGGTCATTATCTTACCGCTTGTGCCTTGATGTATGCCGCAACAGGTGATACCGTAATGTTATCTAAAGTGGATTATTTTGTCAACTGGATTAAAAAGTGCCAGGATGCAAATAGCAATGGTTATGTAGGTGGCATACCGGGTGGCCAAAAGATGTGGGAGGAAATTGCAAAAGGAGATATCCGTGAGGGTACTTTTTCTTTGAATGGTAAATGGGTGCCTTTATATAATATTCATAAAATATTTGCAGGGTTAAGGGATGCCTGGATATATGCAAATTCAGAAACAGCTAAAAATGTATTGATAAAATTGAGTAATTGGTTTTACAAATCAACAGCTCACCTTAGCGATAAGCAATTGCAACAAATATTGATAAGCGAACATGGAGGAATGAACGAAGTGTTTGTCGATGTGTTTGAGATCACTAAAGAGACAAAGTTTCTTGAATTTGCCAAAAGGTTTTCCGATATGTCACTATTGGCCCCGCTGACTAAAAAAGAGAACAAACTCCCCGGGATGCATGCAAACACACAAATTCCAAAAGTAATTGGTTATAAGAGGTACGCAGATGTTGCTAACGATACACTTTGGAATGGGGCCGTTCATTATTTCTGGAATACCGTAGTTAACGATATGAGTGTGGCAATTGGGGGAAACAGTGTTCGGGAACATTTTCATCCCACCGATGATTTTTCATCAATGATTGAATCAGAACAGGGGCCTGAAAGTTGTAATACCTATAATATGTTGAAACTAACCAGGTTATTGTTTCAAAGTGATGCAGATGTAAAATACATAGATTATTACGAAAGGGCATTGTACAACCATATTTTGTCCTCACAGCATCCTCATAAGGGTGGGTTCGTTTATTTTACACCCATGCGACCGCAACATTACAGGGTATACTCCACAGCTCAAAATTGTTTTTGGTGTTGTGTAGGGTCAGGACTTGAAAATCATGGTAAATATGGGGAGATGATCTACGCACATGCACAAAATGAATTGCTGGTGAATCTTTTTATTCCATCCAGGCTTAACTGGAAAGAAAAGGGAGTAGTATTGGAACAACATACAAAATTTCCGTATTCAGATATAAGTTCTATTCATATTGAATCGGTAACAGATGCTGATTTTGTTTTAAAGGTTAGGGTTCCTGATTGGACCAATCCTGATTCTGTAAAAATTTGGGTAAACCAAAAACAAAGGAATGTTGCAATACAAAACGGATATGTGGAAATATCGAATAAATGGAAAAATGGGGATGAGGTAAAAATGCAGTTTCCAATGGGGATTCATGTGGATAATTTGCCTGACCAGTCTAATTATGCATGTATATCTTATGGTCCTATAGTGTTGGCAGCTAAAACCGATACTGTTAATTTACAAGGTTTGTTTAGTGACGATAGCAGGATGGGACACGTGGCTCAGGGAAAACAATATGCTTTAGATAAAGCTCCAACTATAGTTTCTGATCAAAAAGATTTTTCAGCTTTGGTGAAACCTTTAGAGATTGAAAAACTTCAGTTTGTAATAAATAGTAATGGCTTGGATAGCCTGGTCCTGCAGCCATTTTACTCTTTGCATGATGCACGTTATATGATTTATTGGCCCGTTTATACTAAAGAAGAACTGGTGGCAAGAAAAAATGAACTGGAAAAAATAGAAAGGCAAAGGCTTGCTTTAAAAGAGAAAACTATTGATGAAGTTGCGCCAGGTGAACAGCAGCCTGAATCTGATCATTTTTTTAAGGGGAATAAAACACGTTCAGGAATTCATCAAAACAATTTTTGGAGAGATGCTACAGGTTGGTTCAGCTATCTGTTAAATGATAAAGACAATAAAGCTAAGGTGTTGCGTATTGAATATTTTGGACTGGATGCAGGAAGGGAATTTGATATTGAAATGAACGGTGTATTGCTTGCTACGGTTAGTTTAAAAGGAGATAAGGGAGACCGGTTTTATACGGTTGACTATGTTGTAAGTGACAAAATTAAGGCTCTCTCAAAAAACGGAAAGCATGTGTTGAAATTTATAGCAAAGAAAAACTCTACAGCTGGTGGAATTTATCATGTCAGGCTGCTGAAATAGAATAAAAATCCAGACCGGAATAACATCCGGGGGTTAGAACAAAAAAGCGGGAATGAGGTTTAATATTTAAAACCAATTTTCCTGCTTTTGTCGTTTATATAATGATCTATTGTAATTATTTTCATTATATTTTACTTTGCATTCATTATCATATAATATGAGAACTAAATATCAGGTAATATTATTTTTATGTTGTATTGTTTTAAACTATACATTTTCTTATTCTAACAATGTCTATTATGCCCCTGCATCTATTAATTATATTACTGTAGCAAACGGACTACCTCAAAATACGGTTCAAAGCATAGAAAAAGACCATTTTGGATTTATGTGGTTTGGTACTGATAATGGTCTGTGCAGGTTTGATGGGTATGATTTTGATTATTATAACAGTAAAAAAAATGAAGAAGGATTATGGGATGACAGGATTGTTGATGTAATCTCTGATGGCAGTCTTTTTTTATGGATCATTACTCCAAATGGTCTTCAGTTATTTAATACGCTAACCAGTAAGTTTGAAAAGGTTAAAGATAATGCCTTAAAAGAATTGTTTGCAGAAAACATTTCACATATAAAGCCAATGGGGCGTACAGTATGGGTTGCTACACAAAATAAAGGGGTATATAAATTAAATGTTGGTGAAAAGGCAGAACAATTCAGTATTGTAAAGCAGTACTTTATGGATGGTAGTTTACCGGAGGTAAGTTTTATTGAAAAAGATAAGGACAATGTGGTTTATTTGGGAACATCGGAAGGTGTTTATGTTAATAATCCTTCAACTGACAAATTTGATAAATTGAAAGGTTTGGGTGTTGATATCTCCGGAGTTGATGTGCAAACATTATTTGATGACGGAGAGGATCTTTGGATAGGAACACCAAACGGCTTATACCGATATTCAAAAAGGAATTCAGCTACGGTGCAGTATATTCATGATCCATCAGTTGAAACAACTATCCCTCATTGGAATATTACATGTATAGGGACCAATGGATTTGGAGATATTTTAGTGGGTACTTTAGGGGGACTTTGTAGTTATAATCCTCAAAAAGATTCCTTTACCTATATTAATTTATTCCCTTCGTCAAAAAATAGCAACAGGGATGTGTTTATAAGGTCTTTATATGCAGATTCGTTGGGAAACGTATGGGTAGGAACTGAAAAAACCGGGTTAGTACACTTATACAATTACCATAAGCAGTTTAATGCTCTGCCCAATGAGGCACGTTTTAAGCCTTTCAATGAAAATATTGTGAACTCTATATACCGTTCAAAGGATGTTTTGTGGGTTGGAACAGCCGGTGATGGGTTGCTTCAATACAATTTTTTAAAAGATAAGATAAAACATTTTAAAACAGGTGGAGGAATTCCGGGTTCAATTCAAAGTGACTTTATCACCTGTGTTTTTGAAGATAATGATGGTCAGATATGGGTTGGTACCTGGGGTATGGGTATACAGAAATTGAGCAGTGCTGATAAAAATAGCTTTACAACTTACAACATCAACCAGGGTTTATCTAATGATTTTGTTTCTTGTATTTATGCCTGCAGTAATAATCTGATGGTAGTCTGTACTCAGGGGGGATTATCTGTGTATGATAAACGTAACGATATGTTTATACCAGTACCTGTAAAACATGATGTTCATGGTAAGGTTTGGCAGGTGGGTTGTATACAGGAAGACAGGGATGGGTATTTGTGGATTGGTACCACCAATGGATTGTACAGGTTTAAAGCAAGCTTGATATATCCTCAAAATGATCAACAGTTAGTCCGGTACGATATTGTAACGTTTAAGGAGTCAAATGAGGCCGGTAGTTTGCCTGATAATTATATCACTTGTCTGGATATGGACAAACAGGGCCATGTGTGGATTGGGACTTATGGTAAAGGGGTAGCCAAGTGTGTGCCTGGTCAGGATGGTTCATTTAGGTTTGATGCATTTCAGGAGCGGGATGGTTTAGCAAATAATGTTGTTTATGAATTGCTGACAGACAAAAACAATAACATTTGGATTAGTACAGAAAATGGGCTTTCAAAGTTTAATCCCGAAGATGAAACATTTGTTAGTTATTATCATAGGGATGGATTAAAGAATGATCAGTATTATTGGTCGGCAGCATGCAAGGCAGAGGATGGTTACCTGTATTTTGGAGGGTTAAATGGGTTAAACTTTTTTCATCCCGACAGCATAAAAAGCTATCCGTATAAACCCAATACATATATCACTAAGTTAAAGGTGTATAACTCTGATGTTATGCCTGGAGAAGAGCTGCATGGAAAAGTTGCCATTAAAAATTCGGCCTTTTATTCTGACTCAATCCATTTGTCTTATAAAGACAATGTTTTTAGCTTTGAGTTTTCAGCTTTGCCTTATTATCTGTCATCAAAAATAAAGTATGCCTATAAATTAAATGGAGTTGATAAAGATTGGGTTTTTGTGGATGCAGACAGGCGTGTGGCATCCTATACCAATTTAGATGGAGGCGAATACCTTTTTCAGGTCAGGTCAACTGACCTGGATGGGGCATGGATGGATAATATTACCAGTGCTCTGGTAATTATTAAACCACCCATGTGGAAAACCTCATGGTTTAAGTTTGTTTTGGTAGTTCTCATATTTTTAATAGGATCAGGATATATACGATACCGTTCCATAAGAATTTCGCAGCAAAAAAAGCGATTGGAAAAACTGGTTAAGGAAAGAACGCAGGAAATCAAGGAGAAAAATGAGTTGCTCGAAATAAATGCCAAAGAGTTGCAGGTCAATAATACACAATTGGCACACCGGCAAGAAGAGATAGAAAAGCAAAAAGAGCAGCTGGAGCAGCAAAATACTGAAATTATATCTCAGCGCGACCAGTTGATAACACTGAATAAAGAGATTGAGTCTATCCACCAAAAAAGGATGGAGTTTTTTACCAATATTTCGCATGAGTTCAGAACGCCTCTGACTTTGATTATATCGCCAATTGAAAAAATGCTTAGCGAAACTTTTGCATTCTCAAAGGAAAATGTGCAAAAAACAGTGAGCTACGTAAAAAGAAATGCAGAACGTTTGTTATTGCTTACCAATGAAATTACCACCTTCAGAAAATTTGAAGCCGGAAAAATGAAAGTGGTGTTGACCAATGGGAATGTGGGTGATTTTATTTCAGAAATTGCTGAGTCATTCAGGGAATTAGCCGAGAACAAAAGTATCAGATATAGTGTGTCTGTTGATTATAACCTTGAAGATACCTGGTACGACCAGGCAAAACTGGAGAATATACTATTTAACCTGATTTCGAATGCGATAAAATATACTAATGAGGAGGGAAAAGTTAGTATTTCGGTTACTAAAATTAAGAATGAAGCAGAACAACCTCATTTGCTATTAAATATTCAGGATAATGGGATTGGTATTAAGAAAGAGTATCAGGATAAGGTGTTTGAGAGGTTTTACAGAGATATTTCAGGAGGTGGTAATAAAGGTTATGGAACTGGTATTGGATTGGCATTGGCCAAACAGATGGTAGAGGTGCTAAATGGAACCATTAGTTTGGATAGTGAAGAAAATAAGGGATCTTCGTTTAAGGTGATATTACCAATAGAAAAACAGGATTTCCCTGAACATGAAGTACAATCGGGTATGTCGTACGGTCAGGTGCAGTTAAAAGAAAGGATTGATCTGTTGGTTACTAATGAGGATAATAAACATGCCAGTACAGGCGATGGAGAGATTGATAGTATAGGTGAATCAAAAACAAAAATTCTTGTTGTTGATGATAATGTAGATTTGCGTGAGTTTCTTGCCGAATCGTTGAGCGACACCTATGCTGTTACTACAGCAAAAGATGGAGAAGAGGGGTATGGCAAGGCTCTTGAAAAAGATTATGATTTGGTGGTTAGTGATGTGATGATGCCCAAAGTAGATGGTTTGGAATTGTGCAAGAGGTTAAAAAATAATATACATACCAGTCATTTGCCAATCATACTCCTAACGGCAAAAGGACAGGAAGAAGACTTTGTTGAGGGCTTGGAATTAGGGGCTGATGATTATGTTTCTAAACCATTTAATCTGGGAATTTTGCAGGCCAGGATTAATAGTTTGATAGAAAACAGGAAAAAGCTCAGGAAATTTTACCATAAAGCAGAAACAGCAGTGGGTGAAATTCCGGCAGATATACCAACTACTTCATTGGACGAGGAGTTTATGGGAAAAATCAACCAGGTTATTGAAAGTAATTATACAGATCCGGCATTTGATATAGAGGCCTTTTCTTCCAAAATGTATGTGAGCCGGAGTCTTTTATATAAAAAATTAAAAGCGTTGACCGATGTATCTCCAATTGAATACATTAATATATACAGGTTAAAAAAATCAACCCAGCTGTTAAAAAGCAAACAATACCAAATTTCGGAAGTGGCTTTTATGGTAGGGTTTAATGATCCAAAGTACTTTAGCAGGGTGTTTAAAAAGTTTTTTAATTGTTCTCCTTCTGCTTATTTAGAGTAAATGCATGTGAAAAGATACCGGATATATGTAATATAGTACGGGTGGATGTAAAAAAGCATTATTTGTTCATTTGTAAATAAATGTTTGTATAATAGCCATCATAACAGGCAGATATGTGTGGTTGGCTATATATTATTTATCTATCCACCTCATAAAGATTTTTGTCCCCATAGAATTTGCTGTCGCGCATTACATTTGTTAATGTAAAAAAGCAAAAAGTCTATGAAAAAATATGTTGCCCGGTTTTTTTTAATGGGTATCCTTGTATTTTATATTACGGGATGCCATGATGCTGCACAACAAGTTTCTCAAAATCCATACAAGGACGATTATACAAAAATTGCTTCGCTAAAGAATCGAAATCAATGGAATGGTGCTAATGTACATGATCCAACATGTATAAAAGTAAATGATACCTATTATTTATATTCTACAGATGCTTATTATATTCCTCCAAATATCAACTTTAAGGATGACTCTTTGGTTTCAATGGGATATATACCGGTTCGAAGTTCTAAGGATTTAGTGCACTGGAATTTTGAAGGGTGGGTTTTTGACTCAATCCCGCACAAGGCTTTTCAACACGTAAAAGAATCAAACAACGGAAAGTCACCCGATAATATTTGGGCTCCTTTTATCAGGGAGGTGGCAGGGCAATACAGGTTATATTATTCAGTGTCATCATTTGGATCCAAAGGGTCATGTATAGGCCTGGCAATATCTTCTTCTCCAATGGGGCCATGGACTGATAAGGGTATTGTAGTTAAAACTACCGATGATGATAACATGAATGCCATTGATCCAACAGTTATCACAGATTCAAAAACAGGGCGGGATTGGATGATTTATGGTTCTTATTTCGGGGGATTGTATTGCCTTGAATTAAACCCGGCTACAGGAAAGTCCTTGAGGCAGGGAGATTTGGGTAAGTGCGTGGCCCGAAGAGCAGAAGGAGGCGACAGAATTATTGAGGCACCCGAAATTATTTATAATTCAGAACAGGATATGTATTATCTTTTTATATCTTACGATCCGTTATTTACTTTTTATAATATTAGGGTAGGACGATCTTCTTCACCGGAAGGTCCTTTCCTGGATTATTTTGGTAAAGATTTAAAAGATACTGCCAATAATTACCCAATTCTTACGCATAGCTATATGTTTAACAATCATATGGGTTGGTCGGGTAATGGTCATTGTGCTGTTTTGCAGGAAGGTAAAAGGTCTTTTGTAATGCATCAGGGACGGTTGGCGCCTGCAAATTTGATGTTACAGTTGATGGTTCGTGAAGTAAAATGGTTAAAAAATGGTTGGCCGGTAGTATCACCCGAAAGATATAATTCAATTGATGATGACCAACGTTTTGGTGCGGATGCTTTAAATGGTAATTGGGAGATTATTGAGCTTAAGGATATTGAAGAAGTGGTTGAGTTATGGCAAGGGCAGTTGCCTCCGGGAGGTTGGAAATATACTTCCAGGGCATTTAACCGATCATCATTGATGGAAATAAAAGAGGGGGAAGTAATTAAAGCTGCAGATTTGATTTTTAAAGGTTTTAATGTGGTGGATGATTCAGTTGAATTTATTGATGAAAATGGACAGACTGTAGAATGTAAGTTATATGCAGGCTGGGATTGGGAAAATAAATGTGAAACCATATTATTCTCAGGTATTATGCCAAACGGGCATGGAGTCTGGGGGAAAAAAGTTAAAATTCAAACAAAATAAATTGAAATCATGAAGATTAAAAAGATTCTTTTAGCTGCTTTTGTTTTTGTTGGATCGGTTGCAATAGCACAAAATAAAATTATCGCTCATACCGACCAAGCCAAAACGGTAATTGATAAAGATATATACGGCCATTTTGCCGAACACCTTGGGCGCTGTATTTATGGCGGGTTTTATGTTGGTGAGGAATCGGCTATTGAAAATGTAAAAGGCTTTAGACTGGATGTGATCAATGCCTTGAAAGAAATGCAGATTCCTTTGTTAAGATGGCCCGGAGGATGTTTTGCAGATACTTACAACTGGAAAGACGGGATAGGTCCTAAGAGCGATCGTCCTTCCATTGTAAATGTGCACTGGGGCGGAGTAACAGAGGATAATAGTTTCGGGACACATGAATTTATGGATTTTTGTGAATTGATTGGTGCAGAAGCTTATGTAAACTTAAATGTAGGTTCAGGATCAGTTCGCGAAGCCAAAGAGTGGGTTGAGTATATGACTTCCTCCAACAAGAGTCCAATGACTGAACTTCGTAAGAAGAATGGAAGAGAAGAGCCGTGGAAAGTAAAATACTGGGGTATTGGTAATGAGAACTGGGGTTGTGGTGGTCATATGACACCTGAATATTATGCTGATCTTTATCGTAATTACGCAACTTATTGTCATGGTGCAGATTTTAAAATTGCCGGAGGTGCCAATGTTGACGATTACAACTGGACAGAGGTTTTAATGAAGAAGTTATCACGCCACCAGTTTTTGGTTGATGGTTTATCCCTTCATTATTATACTATTCCTGGAGGATGGAGCCATAAGCAATCAGCAACTAAGTTTGGAGAGCCTATGTATTATGAAACATTACAGAAGGCTTTGCGCATGGAAGAATTGGTAAATCGTCACTCTACTATTATGGATAAGTATGATCCTGCAAAGAAAATAGCTTTGATAGTTGACGAGTGGGGGCAATGGTATGATGTAGAGCCGGGAACCAACCCGGGATTCCTATATCAGCAAAATACATTAAGGGATGCCATCAGTGCAGGAGTTCATTTAAATATTTTTAATAACCATGCCGACCGTGTTCGTATGGCCAACATAGCACAAATGGTAAATGTATTGCAGGCTGTTATTCTTACAAAAGATGAGCAAATGCTTTTAACACCTACTTATTATGTGTTTAAAATGTACAGCGTACACCATGATGCCACATTGGTTCCTGTAAACCTTGAGTCAGAAATGTATGAAGTTGATGGAAAGAAAATTCCAGCATTAAATGCTTCTGCTTCAGTTAAGGATGGAGAAATGAACTTAACGGTTTGTAACCTTAATCCAAATAAAGATATTGAATTTGAATATACCGTAACCGGTGATACGTATTCAAACGCAAGCGGACAGATTATTACCGGATCTAAAATAAATTCAATGAATGATTTTGGTAAGCCTGAGTCCGTTACGCTTAAAGGGTTTGAAGTAAACAAACCAAAGCATGGTAAAATGAAAGTTAAAATTCCAGCTAAATCAGTTGTTTTAATTTCTTTAAGTAAATAAATATAGCTGGCTGCAACAACCTGGACGATCTAAAAAATGTTTCGTTTTGACTCTTCCGGGTTAGGATATATACATCAAGAGTAAATACTTAAAATTGTCTGGTATTTTACTCTTGATGTTTGTTTTTGTATCTTTGGCGTTCACTACTTAATAATAAAATGTTACAAATGAAATATTTCTGTAAAATGGCCTGTGCAGGCTTACTATTGTTTGTTCTTGCTATGGGATTTTCTGGTTGTCAGACAAAAATTGAATATTCCAATCCTATTGTAGAACAAAGAGCTGATCCCTGGGTGATAAAGGGAGATAATGATATGTATTATTACGTTGCTACAGCACCGGAATATGACAGGATTGAAATAAGAAAATCAGCTACCATTAATGGTCTTACCAACGCTGAGGCAAAGGTGATCTGGACAAAGCATACCACAGGCGTTATGGGGCATCACATATGGGCACCAGAGCTTCACAGGACTAATGGCAAATGGTATATTTATTTTGCAGCAGGCGAAGCTGAGCATGTTTGGAATATCAGGATGTATGCCCTGTCAAACGATTCTGAAGACCCCACAACCGGAGAGTGGAAAGAAGAGGGGCGGATTTATACCGATAATGAATCATTTTCGTTAGATGCCACAACATTTGAGCATAAAGGTAAACTGTATTATATATGGGCGCAGCATGTTCGTGAAGGTGAGAATACTTCCTTACTAATTTCGGAAATGGAAACACCCATCAAGCTAAAGGGTGAGGAAGTAGTTATTTGTGATCCGGAATACGATTGGGAAAGAACTGGTTATAATGTGAATGAAGGGCCGGCTGTACTAAAAAAGAACGGAAAGATATTTGTAACATATTCGGCTAGTGCAACCGACCATAACTATTGTGTTGGTTTGTTGTGGGCTGATGAAGATGCAGATCTGATGAACCCCGATTCATGGAATAAATCTGAAAAGCCCGTGTTTTATACCAATGAGGCCATAAAAAGATATGGTCCGGGGCATAACTCCTTTACAGTTGCCGAGGATGGTAAAACAGATGTTATGATTTACCATGCCCGTGATTATAAAGAGCTTCAGGGTAGTCCACTAAGTGACCCGAACAGGCATACCAGGGCGCGTACCATTAAATGGACTGAAGAAGGGTTTCCTGATTTTAGACAAAATGAGGATGATTAATAATATAGCACTATAAAATATTGAAAGGAAAAAACACAATAAATGTTATATTTTGAACCTTAGAGGTTTGTATATAGGAAGGCTTTTGCCTTCCTATTTTTTTGCTATGGTTTTAAGAATTGCTTTTGATATTCGCTGGGTGTAATATTAAATTCAGTTTTAAAGCAGGAAGAAAAGTATTTCGGATCAGAAAAGCCTACGGCATAGGCTACCTCAGCTATGGATATTGTATTGTTCTTTAGCATTTCAGAGGCATGCTTCAGTTTTATGTTTCTGATAAATTCAATAGGAGATAAGCCTGTAGTAGTTTTTATCTTTCTATATAAAGATGATTTAGACAAGCTCAGCTCATCAGCAAATGTGTTGATGTCAAATTCTGCTTCGGATAAATATTTTTCTATGATCTTGATGGCATGGTTTAAAAACTGTTCATCCATGGAGTGGTTTTCCAATGTAGAAATGTTAAGTTCAACATTTGATTTAAACTCTTCCTGTTTTGTTCTTTTGTGAGCAATAAAGTTGTTGATGCGTGCATTGAGTACTCCCATTTCAAATGGCTTTGAAATATAGGCATCGGAGCCGGCATTGTAACAATCAATCCTGTCGTTAATACTGTTTTTAGCTGTTAATAATATAATTGATATATGACTGGTTTCAATATCCCCTTTTAATGTTTTGCATAATTCAATGCCATCCATTTCAGGCATCATAACATCGCTTACAATTACATCAATATCAGCTGATTTAACTTTTTCAAGTGCTTCAACTCCATTGGTTGCGGTTAATACATGATAGGTTCGTGATAATATTTGTTTCATCAATTCCAGCAGGTCCTGATTGTCGTCTACGAGTAAAATACTTACGTTCGATAATTTTTTTGTAGTGGGCAAATTGTTTTGTCCGGGATCTTCTACGTCTGTTATGTCAGCTTCTGGTTCTTCATTATGGCTAATGATGGGAATGTCAACTGCAGTTATTTCGTTTACCGAATAGCTTTCTTTGTTAATGGGGATATGAATGGAGAATGTAGTTCCTTCTTCAATTTTGCTGTTAACAGTTATCCAGCCGTGGTGGAGTTCGATAAGATCTTTGCTCAAGGATAGTCCTATGCCATGCGTACCACTTGCCATTTGTGTCCGGTTAGTGTAAAAACGGGTAAAAATATTATCAATATCTTCGGGGGCTATTCCCATTCCGGTATCACTAACATCTATGGTTAAGTACTTATGGATGTCTTCGGTATAAGTTTGCAGCGCAACGGATATGTTTCCCTTTTCCGGGGTGTATTTAAAGGCGTTTGATAACAGGTTGAAAAGTACTTTGTCAATTTTATCTGCATCAAAATAGGCTTTTATTTCTTTTTGTGTAGAATGAAATGAAAAGTTGATATGTTTTTTATGGAAAACCGGAAGAAAATGATTGTAGCAGATGTCCTTTATAAAAGAGGCAATATCGGAGTTTGTAATTGTCAATTGCATTTTTCCGTTTTCAACTCTTCTAAAATCCAAGATCTGTTGGAGTAAACGTTTTAGTCTTGTTACGTTGGATCTCATTAAGGATAATTGCGATATTTTTTTTGGTAAGGTTGTTTCAATATCATCGATCAAACAAGAAATGATAGTTAAAGGGGTTAATAAATCGTGTGAAATGTTAGTAAAGTATTTTAGTTTAGTCTGGGTCAGTTCTTCGGTTTTATTTTTCTCGAATTGTGCCATTTTTATTTTGTTTTTCAGCTTTACCCTGTTCATCATTATATATATAAGTATTGCCAGTGCGCAGGAAATGATGATGATATAAAATGCAAAGGCGGTATTGGTTTCGTAAAAAGCAGGCTGCCTGATGATGTGAAGAGTGGTGATTTCGTTACTCCACAGGTTGTGGGTATCGGTGGATTTTACATGGAATTTGTATTTGCCTTTCTTGAGCTGACTATATACGGCATATTGCCTGCCTTCTTTAACTTGTACCCAGTCATCATCGATACCATCCAGTTTATATGCATACCTTATTTGGTCGGGGTTGCTGTAATCTAATGCAGAGAACGAAATTTCAATGTTTTTATCCTGAGGGGATAAGGTTAATGTGCTGGTCGATTTTTTATACCGATATATTTCTTCCGGATTTAAAATCGATTCATTCTGAATTTTAATATCTGTAATTTTTACATTGGTTTCCTGAGGTGGAGAAAGCAGGTGTTCAGAAGGTGAAAAACGCGAATACCCTCTATTCCCCCCTATATAAATGTATTTGGAGTTTCGCGATCTGAATAAAGAGTTTTTCAGGTGTGAATTGATCTGCATCCCATCCATTGCAGAATAGGATATGGAAGCATTGTTTTTGGGATTATATTCAATTACCTTTTTATATGTTGTAATCCATAGGTTATTGAATTTATCAGTAATGACATCTAAAATGGCTTCTCCCTTTAATCCACAATCATAAGTTCTGTTTGTAAAGGTTTTGTTTGTAGTGTTATAGGCAATTAAGCTGCCGTCTTTTTTCCCGATCCAAACGGTGCCGCTTAAGTCGCTTGCTAAGGTTTGGATGTGAACCCCGGTATGCATATTGTTAATGTTTTCAATAGGTAGGTTGCCGGCATTGTTTTGAGTTAGTTTATTAGGTATATGAAGTTTATAAATTCCATTGGTATCTGTACTTACCCAAAGTGCATTGTTATAGTCTTGGGTTATAGAAGTGATAGATCCTAAGTTTTTATGGGCTGTTATGATGTTGTCGTGATCAAAAGGTTTCACAAATAAGGCTTTGTTATTGGCTAACCATACATTCGATTGCGAATCTTCGAATACAATTGTAGCATGTCCCATGTCCTCTTGTGAATTTAATGGCGATTCGTGGATATGTTTAATATTTCCTCCTTCTTTTTTTATTCTTATAACCCGTGAGTTAGCCCTGGTGGTTATCCAAATTTCTTTCAGTCCCGATATGTAAGTTATGAAGGCAGTGGTATGAAGATTATCTTTGTTTTTAATTTCGCTGATATCTTCATAGTATTTCAGAGAATTTGTTTCCGGATTAAAAATAAAAGGGCCTAACCTATTTTGGTTAAACCATATTTCCCCATCTCCGTCCTCACATATTGTGGTGAACGAAGGGGCAATGTTGCTCTTGTTCTGGAGCAGATGAATGGGAAAGTTCTCAATCCCGGGCTTGTTGAAATCTATTTTGAAGGCTCCTTCGCTAAAAGCACCAATCCATAAGTTTCCATCTTTATCCTTAATTATTTCACTAAATATATTGTTTGTGTTTTTAAATAGATTTCGGGTATCTGTAGGTTCTATTTCTCCATTGTTGTTGTATTTAAATGTTGTTATACCAGATAAAGACATGGCCCAGATATAATTGCTTTGCTCATCCTGAACAAAACTAAAAAAACGGTTGTCTGTGCTTTTGTTTTTCCATGGGGGTAAAATAATCTCTTTATAGGTGTCTTTTGAAAATGTATTTGGATTAAAAAGAAAGACTCCTTCATTCCATGTTCCTATCCAGTAATTGTTTCTTGCATCCTGAAAAATCCTGAATGGATTATCGTTATTGCCTATTTTGGGGTATTTTATAAAATGGTCTGATTCTTTATTGTACTTGTATAACCCATTGTTCCACATAGCAACCCATATGTTTTGGTAAGAATCTTCAAAAATATGGTTAATACTTGTGTTTGGAATTGAATTGTGGCCGTTTATGCCATTGCTGTAGTCTTTTTTTAGCGAAAAATCTTTATTGTACCTTCTTAATCCGTTGTCATATCCTACCCATAGGCTACTGTCGCTTGCATTTACAATACTAAATATAGTTACATTTTTAAGCAAAGAATCAGGATGGGGTTGTATGGAGTAGGTTTGTTTGTCGATTATATTTAACCCTTCATATGTTCCAACCCAAATATTTTCATTATTATCTTCAGCAATGGAGGAAATTTCATTACTGCTCAACAAAGAAGGATTATGCAGGTCTGAACGAAAAATTTTGGTTCGGTATCCATCGTATCTGCAAATGCCATCTTGCGTGCCAAACCACATGTAACCTTCTTTATCCTGATATACACGGAATACAGAATTAGAAGGTAGCTGATCCATTATGGGGAGTTGTATCACTCTTGTGTTCTGAGATCCAATTTTAATTGGGATAAATATTAGAATTACAAAAAGCGATAGTAAAACCTGAAGCCTGAATTTCATAGTGTATTTTTAATGTGTATCACGTTACTATGTTAATATTATATAAAAGTAAGCAGTATACCAGCTGCTTTTTAACTTTATTTAAATTTAATTTCCTCCTTATTCCTTCCTGACAACCTCATATATGGTTGTTTTTTCTAAGTGTTGAATATGTGCAATGCCAAAATTTTTAAGGGAGAATATTCATTCAATAGTGGAGAAAAATCAATCACTTACAGCCTGAATCCCCTTGTTTGCGGGGTATGAAGGAAATCTAATCCTATCCGAATGATTCTTCCACTAAATAAAAAAACTATAATATGATATTTGTAATGTTAACAGATGCTAAAATGTATCTGTGGATTTTATTGAAGAGATTACATATTAATAATCCTTAATTTTTAAAAATCAACTATGAAAAAAAAGTTATCAAGTTTTAATTGTCAAAGGAAGTATCTGGACACATATAAACAAAGATGTGTTTCTATATTGTCCTTCTTTGTAATGTTTGCGCTTTTTTCGGTAAGCACATTTGCCCAAAACAAAGTTAGTGTTTCAGGAAAAGTTACGGATTCAACAGGAGAATCAATACCGGGGGTATCTGTTTTGGTTAAAGGTACTACCTTGGGTACAATTACAGATATTGATGGAAATTACTCTTTAACTGATATTTCTGAAGATGCCACACTGGTTTTTTCTTTTGTGGGTTTGAAAACCCAGGAAGTTCTTATTGCAGGAAAAACAAAGATTGACCTTCAGATGGAGAACGATGCAATTGGTATGGATGAAGTGGTGGTAGTAGGTTATGGTACCCAAAAGAAATCGGATATCACCGGATCTGTAACTTCGGTTCCTGCCGACCGTTTGGAGAATATTCCTGTGACAAATGTGATGCAGGCTGTTCAGGGAGCTGTGTCAGGCATGAATATTAGTCAGGTTTCATCAATTCCCGGAGAAGCACCTTCTGTGTTGATCAGGGGAGGAGGTTCTTTAACAGCTTCAACAGCACCTTATGTTGTTGTAGATGGAGTGCCAATTACTAAGATGGGGGGAAGTATGAATGATATTAACCCTAATGATATTAAATCTATTGAGATTTTAAAGGATGCTTCTGCTGTGGCTATTTATGGTATGAATGGAGCCAATGGGGTAATATTAATTACTACAAAACGAGGTAAAACAGAGACTCCAACAGTTCGTTATTCTGCTTATATAGGAGTAGATGATTTTGCACATGTTCCGGAAATGTGTTCTACTGATGAGTTATTAGCGCGCTATGCAGAAGGTAACAGAATTAATGGATCAGCGTTGTATGCAGCACCTCTTAAATATGAATATGAGGTGGAAAATTATGAGAATGGACGTACAATAGACTGGATTGACGCCGTTTCTCAAACAGGTATTCAACAAAATCACAACGTAAGTATTTCTGGAGGAACAGAAAAATTGAATTATTATGTTTCTGCAGATTACATCGATCAAAAAGGGGTTATTAAAGGATATAACTACAAGCGTTATTCTATTCGTACAAACATCGATGCTCAGGTAACTGATTATTTAAAAATTGGTACGTCGTCTGCAATTATTCATCACAACAGAGATGGTGGTCGTGCAAACTTATTAAATGCTGAGGCTATGTCTCCTTATGGAAGAATGTATGAAGAAGATGGTTCTTATACTATTTATCCAATGTATAGTGAAACATTATGGGCAAACCCATTATTGCCTACAACAACAGATCCTGAACGTCGTCAGTATAATATTAACCTAAATGGATTTGCGGATCTTGATTTTGGTAAGATTACAAAAAAATTAGAGGGTTTATCATATGAATTAAATGCCGGATTTTCTTACAAACCAGTTAGAAATAGTTCTTATACGGGTGCTTCTGTTAATGACCAGTTAGGTACAGCAGTGATACATCACTACGAAACACAGGCATATACTATTGAAAATATCTTAAAGTATTCTCGCGATTTTGCTAAGCACCATATTGATTTAACCGGAGTGTATTCAGCTCAGGAGAGAATGTATACAGAAAACAGAGCCCAGGCTCAGGGATTTGTAAATGATGAACTGGAGTGGAATAGAATGCAGGCTGGTTCTAGCTCTTCTGTAACTTCATTTACCGATCGTTATGCGGCTAACTCTCAAATGGGACGTTTAAATTACTCTTACGATAGCCGTTATTTGTTTACGGCAACTGTTCGCAGGGATGGTTCTTCTGTTTTTGCCGATGGTAAAAAATATGGTACGTTCCCTTCTGTTGCTTTAGGTTGGAACATTCATAAAGAAAGTTTCTTTGCAGGTTTAGATGCTGTAAATAATTTAAAACTGAGATTATCTTATGGTACTTCAGGTAATGAGGCTCTTAATCCTTACAGAACATTTACAACAACTTCTGATGTACAAATTGCTTTGGCCGGATCAACAAATATCGCAATGGTTGCAAGTCAGTTAGGTAATTCAGATTTAAGTTGGGAAACTAAGGAAAGTTTAAACATCGGTGTTGACTTTGGATTGTTAAATAACAGGATTAATGGTACACTGGATGTTTATAAAACAAAAAATACCGACTTATTACTTAGAAGAAACTTACCTGCTGCTTCTGGGTTTGGAAATGTTTACTCTAATATTGGACAAACAGAAGGAAAAGGTATTGAACTTACTTTAAACTCTGTTAATATGGTTAAAAATGATTTCAAATGGAGCAGTACAGTTGTATTTACAGCTAATAAATCTGAAATCGTTGAGCTATATGGTGATGGAGAGGATGATAGAGGTAATGGCTGGTATTTAGGAGAGGCAATTGATGCTGTTCGTGATTACGATATGGTTGGTATATGGCAGGTAGATGATATTAATGCCGGGAACCAGAATGGATGGGATCCTGTTGCAGATGCTGGAGATGTAAAACTTGCTGACCTTGATGATAGTGGAGAAATTGATGATGAGGACCGTCATATTGTTGGCCAAAGATCTCCAAAATGGACCGGAGGTTTAACCAATACATTTACCTATAAAAATTTATCGTTGAATATCTTTATTCAAACAGTACAAGGAGGAATGAAGAGAAATGCTCATATTGGTATGGCTTCAGATGAACTTCAACGCAGAAACAGTTTTGCTGAAATTGGTTACTGGACTCCTGAAAATGAAAGTAATAAATGGAGATCATTAAGTAATAATTCAAATAAACATGGCTATGGTTTTAATTATAAAAACAACTATACACGAATCAAGGATGTTACGCTAAATTATAACTTTTCAAAGAGTTTATTACAAAAGGTAGGTGTTGATGCATTAAGCATATATGTGAGCGGACGTAATCTTTACACATTTACAGATTGGATTGGTTGGGACCCTGAAGAAAGAGAAATTACAAGAGGTTCAAACAACTGGGATATTAACTATCCAAGTGTAAAAACAATTGTATTTGGAGTTAACCTGACTTTATAATCAACTAAATGTATTGAAAATGAAAAAACTATTATATATACTGATAATAACTTTAACTACAATATCTTGTAGTGAAGATTTTTTGGATGAAACACCGTATTCATCCTATGCTGCAGAAACATTAAATGATGATGATGGTGTTGAAGCTTTGTTGAAAGGTCTGCATTATAGATTTGGCCAACTTTGGACTTATAGTGGTCGTCAGGGATGGTTAAGCTGTTGGCAGGTTGGAACAGATGTTTTCTCTCCTGGAGGAGTTGAAGGAGTAGAAATTCCATTTTTTAAATATGATGAATTAACTCCTGAAAATGGAGCAGTTAGTTATATGTGGTCACAGTGTTATCTTGTGATTAATAATGCCAATAATGCACTTGCTGCTATTGGTGAAGATGGAGATCCAGCTAAAATGGGTGAAGCTAAGTTCTTTAGGGCATATATGTATAATCACTTAGCCACTCTTTATGGTGATGTGCCTCTTTTAACTGAAGCAACCTCTACGGCGCGTACCGATTATGTGCGAACGCCAGTGTCTGAAGTGAATGCCCAAATAGTGGAAGATCTGGAATTTGCAGCAGCTAATCTTCCAGGTATTGATGATGCAGTTTCAGAAAGTAGAGCCAATAAACATATGGCTATGCAGTGTTTAGGTGAAGTTTATTTGCGTATTGGAGAACCTGCAAAGGCAGAAACGGTATTAACAAGTATTATTGAAAGTGGAGACTTTTCTCTTATTCAAGATCGCTATGGTGTTTTACTTGGTAAAGAAGGTGATTACTATAGTGATATGTTTAAATATGGAAACCAACGTCGTTCTCAGGGAAATACTGAAGCAATCTGGACTTTTGAATTAGAGTACAGAAAAAATGTATCCGGTGGATTTACCAATGCTCCTCAACATCGTAGGGTTTGGGTTCCTGGATATCATACGGTTCCTGGAATGGCATATGCTGTTTGGAGTGCTGAAGAGAATCAACATATCACAAATTACGGTGGTCGTGGTAACGGTCGTATGGTTACCAGTAATTGGGTGAAGTACCAATTATATGAAACAGGTGATATTCGTAATTCAGAAAATAATATCACTCGCAATTTCTATTATAACGCTCCGGATTATTCTGCAACAATAGGTATTGATGCTGAAGGATTTCGTGTAGCAGCAGATTCTGAGGAAGCTGTTTCTACAATGACAGTGCAAACAGGTGATCCTGTAGTACGTGCAAAAGGTGACTCAATTTCTTCAATGTTCCCTTACACAAGAAAGTGGGATTCATTTGATCCTGATGATACCTGGGGATGGACCTGTATCAAGGATTTCCCAATGATGCGTTTGGGAGAAACTTATTTGCTTCGTGCTGAAGCTCGTTTAGGTCAGGGAAAAACCTCTGGTGCTGCCGATGATATTAATGTATTAAGGGATCGTGCATTTAAATCAGCAAGAGAAGAGAGTGGAAACAGCTCGTTAGGAGTGGTGAATGCATCAGATATTGATCTTGACTTTATACTGGATGAAAGAGCTCGTGAGTTGTTTGCCGAAGAAAACCGCCGTATGACTCTTATGCGTACAGGTACATTGGTGGAACGTGCACAATTAAATACTGATGTTACTATACATGGAGCTATTACCGGATTGGATGATCATATTTTATTACTTCCAATTCCATTAAGTGAAATTCAATTAAATAAAGATGTTGAATGGGTACAAAACCCAGGCTACGAATAAAATTTTATTGAAAGCAAGTACTGACAAAGGTAATTTATATAATTTTTAAGGGAGGTTAAAGTGTTAATCTCCCTTAAGTATAGATAGTTAGGTTGGTGTTGTTTTGATGGCTTTTTGTATGTATTTACACTTGTGTTTTTTAAAAAACTACTATTAATTGAATAAAAATTGCAACTAATTGAATAAATAATATTCAATCTTTACACCTTGTAAAATTGTGGTTGAACAATTGGTATCAGTCAAAAACAGATTGAAGATTGTTAGGAAAAATATTTAAAATAATTATATAAATTTTAAAAGCATCATTATCATGCAAAGAGCGTTGTTATTACTGGTTTTAGTATTGTGTGGGACCATTTATGGTCAGGATAATGTACCTGATTGGGAAAATCCTCAGATTTTTGGAATTAATAAAGAAAAAACCAGGGCTACTTTTATGCCTTATCAAAGTAAAGAGGCAGCTTTAAAAAACAATTATAATGAATCGGAATGGTATCTGTCGTTAAACGGAACATGGAAGTTTAATTGGGTTTATAAGCCAGCGGACAGGCCAAAAGATTTTTATGCAGATGATTATGATGTTTCGGGTTGGGGAGAAATGCCGGTTCCCGGAAATTGGGAATTAAACGGTTATGGAACTCCAATATATACCAATATCAAATACCCTTACCCTAAAAATCCGCCATTTATCGATCATAGCCATAATCCGGTTGGTAGTTATAAACGCAGTTTTACCCTGCCTGAAAACTGGAGTAACCGAAGGGTTTATATTCATTTCGAAAGTGGTGCAGCTGCCATGTACGTATGGATTAATGGTCAAAAAGTAGGATATAGCCAAAATACCAAGAGCCCAACCGAATTTGATATTACAGCTTATGTAAAAGCCGGCGAAAACAAAGTTTCTGTTGAAGCTTATCGCTGGAGTGACGGGTCATATCTGGAAGACCAGGATTTCTGGAGATTGTCAGGTTTCGACAGAGGGATCTATTTGTATAGTACAAACCAAATCAGGATAGCTGATTTTTTTGCAAAAGCAGGGTTGGATAGCAAGTACCTGAACGGAATGCTGGATGTGGATATTGATGTGGCCAATAAAATTGCAGACAGCAAGGTGGCTAATGTAAATATCATGCTTCAGGATAAAAACGGGAAAAAAATCTTAGAAAAGAATGCAGCAGTAAAGCTTAATGGTAACAGTGAAGAAAAAATAAACATTACTGCAGAGGTTAAAAAGCCATTAAAGTGGAGTAATGAAACACCTGCTTTGTATACGCTGTTGTTAACTTTAAATGATGAACAAGGTAAACTGGTTGAGGCAACATCTTGTAAAATCGGATTCAGAACCGTGGAAATAAAAGATGCTCAGTTAATGGTCAATGGAAAACCGGTTTTGGTTCGTGGGGTTAATTTGCATGAGCACAATGCGGTAACAGGCCATGTTATTGATAAAGAAACCATGCTGAAAGATATTGAGCTGATGAAACAGCATAATATTAATGCAGTTCGCATGAGTCATTATCCTCAAAATCCCTTATGGTACCAATTGTGTGATGAGCATGGGTTGTTTCTTGTAGATGAGGCCAATATTGAAGCGCACGATATGGGTGCTGAATGGCAAGCCTGGTTTGATAAGGGCAAACATACAGCTTATAGGCCTGAATGGGCACCAGCGCATAAAGACCGTGTAGAACGTTTGTTTGAACGGGATAAAAACCACCCATCTGTTATTATCTGGAGTATGGGAAATGAGTGTGGTAACGGTCCTGTTTTTTATGATATTTATGATTGGTTAAAAGAGGTTGATCCTACACGGATGGTTCAGTTTGAACAATCAGGCGAAAACAGGAATACAGATATTGTTTGCCCTATGTACCCGGGCATTGAATCGATGCAAAAGTATGCTCAACGTACTGATGTGAAACGTCCGTTTATCATGTGCGAATACTCTCATGCCATGGGTAATAGTAATGGTAACTTTCAGGAGTATTTCGATATCATCAATTCAAGTAAACAAATGCAGGGAGGATTTATATGGGACTGGGTAGATCAGGGCTTAAAGGCTACTGATGATTCAGGAAGAGACTACTTTGCTTATGGCGGTGACATAGGAGGATATAAATATACTCACGACGAAAACTTCTGTGCCAATGGTGTGGTTTCTGCTGATCGTATTCCTCACCCCGGACTAAAAGAAGTGAAAAAAGTATATCAGGATATATTGTTTTCTTCTGATGATATAGCAACAGGGGCTTTAACCATTAAAAATATATTTCTTTATAATAATCTGAAAAACTACTCTTTTAAATGGGTATTAAAAAAGAATGGTGTTGTTGTTACAGAAGAACCTTTTAAAGTAGCGTTAGCCGGAGGTTTAACTAAAACAATCAAACTTGCATTGCCAAAAATATCAGTTCAGGATGGCGAAGAGTATACTGTTGATGTGTATGCATATACTATAAATAAGACCGAGTTTGTACCAGCCGGATTTGAAATTGCACGTGAGCAGTTTATTCTGGAAGGCAATAATTATTTCGTTGATAAAACTGTATCTGATGGAAGTGTAAGTGTGGTGGATAAAGACAACCGTATTTACGTTACCGCAGGCAACGTGGAAGTTAGAATAGATAAGTGGAGTGGAATATTATCGTCTTATAAAGTTGATGGACAAAACTTGTTAAATGGAGGTCCTGAACCGGATTTCTGGAGAGCTCCGATAGATAACGATTATGGTAATGGGATGCCATCAAAACTAAATATCTGGCGTAATGCTGGTAATAACAGAAATGTAAAATCTGTTGATGTTGCCAAAGAAGACGGAAAAGTGATTGTAACGAGTAAGCTGTGGTTGAATGATGTTACAAGCGACTATACCATTGTTTACACCATTTATGCAGATGGAAAAACAAAAGTTGAGGCAAAATGGGAGGCAGGAAGAGACGGGTTGCCTGAAATTCCTCGCTTTGGAATGCAGATGCGTTTAAATAATGATTTCAACCAGTTTGAATATTATGGTCGTGGGCCATGGGAAAACTATTCTGACAGAAATACTGCAAGCTTTTTAGGAATTTATTCAAGCTCAGTAGCCGATCAACAGGTGGATTATATCCGACCTCAGGAAAATGGAAATAAAACAGATGTTAGATGGCTTACATTAACCAATAAAGCAGGTGTTGGGGTTAAAATTGAAGGTATGCAACCTTTAAGTGTTAAAGTAGCTCATAATCCTTCAGAGGATATTGATGCAGGATTAACTAAAAAACAAATGCATCCAGGCAATATCACCCACCGTCATCAGGTGTATTTAAATGTTGACCTGAAACAACGTGGTTTGGGTGGTGATGATAGCTGGGGCCGTTATCCTCATAAGCAATATTTGTTGTTAGACAAGTCTTATGCTTATGGGTTTATAATCAGTCCTGTAAAGTAAAATTAGATAATAAGGTTTTGTTTAATAGCACAAAAGTTTATTTATTTGAAACGATAAACCAAGGAGAAGATGAATTTTAAAAACATAGCGATTGGGTTGCATATATTATTGTTTGTTGCCTGTGCACCAGCCGGTAAAAAGAGTAAAGACAATACATTATGCTTATCTGCGATAAACAAACAGGATGTTATTTCAACCATTAATAAAGTAAACGATTATTGGCAGAGTACAAATCCTGAACACGGAAGGGCTTTTTGGGACAATGCTGCTTATCATACAGGAAATATGGCAGCTTATGCTATTACTAAAAATGAAAAGTATAAAGCATATTCAGAAGCCTGGGCTATAAAAAATGAGTGGAAAGGTGCTAAGTCTGATGATAAAGCAACCTGGAAATACCACTATGGTGAAAACGATAACCATGTGCTGTTTGGCGATTGGCAAATTTGTTTTCAAACTTATGTTGATCTTTTTAACCTGGATGAAGTTAAAGATTCTGCAAAAATAGCCCGTGCCATCGAAGTGATGGAATATGAAATGAGTACGGATGCAAATGATTATTGGTGGTGGGCAGATGGTTTGTATATGGTGATGCCTGTAATGACAAAATTGTATAAAGTAACCGGAAATGATCTGTACCTTACTAAATTGTATGAGTACTTTAAGTATGCTCAAAGCATTATGTATGATCAGGAAACTGGTTTGTTTTACAGGGATGCCAAATATGTTTATCCAAAACACAAGTCTGTAAATGGTAAAAAAGACTTTTGGGCAAGGGGAGATGGATGGGTATTTGCCGGATTGGCAAAAATCATTCAGGATTTCCCGGATGACTATGCCCACAAAGCAGAATTTGTTGAGATATATAAGAAAATGGCTGTTACATTAAAAAATATTCAGCAAAAAGAAGGCTACTGGACCCGCAGTATGATGGATCCGGAACATGCTCCCGGACCGGAAACAAGCGGAACCGCATTTTTTACTTACGGGTACCTTTGGGGAATGAACAATGGATTATTAGCTAAAGAAGAATATACAACTGTTGTTGATAAAGCATGGACGTATTTAACAACAGTGGCATTGCAAGAGAATGGGAAAATAGGCTATGTTCAGCCTATTGGCGAAAGAGCAATCCCGGGGCAAACTGTTGATGAAAACTCTACTTCTAATTTTGGTGTAGGTGCCTTTTTATTGGCAGCTACAGAAATGGTGAAGTTTCTTGAAAAATAATTGTGTACTGCATTATTCTCTAAAGCATATTTTTAGAGAGTAATGCATTTTTTTGTTTCTTGATGTTTGTACTGATTAGCAAAGTCTGTATGGCTTGAAGACAAAATTTTATGTCGAACTCAGGTTATTAAAAACATTAACTTTAGAATTATAATGTGAGCAATGGTTTTAATTACGATAAATTTATATTAAAAAGCATGGAAATTTAATGACCCTGAATCAATTATACAGGTTCATTAAATTTTTTTTGCTTAAAATAGTTAACTATAAAAGAATATGAAATGAACAATAAGTTTCTTTTATCCATATTATTACTTACCATATTTATAACTACTGCTTGTGCTCAAAAATTGATTCCGGTATCCAAAGGCTGGTCAAATAATTCGGTAAATGCAGTTGTGTTCCGACAAAACTCGTTGGTTACCCGGTCCGATACCCAAATTGTTGCCTTTTATACAACTGAAGGTAAACTTGCACTGGGTAAACGTCATATTAATGGTGATTCTTTCCTTATTAACGAATCAAAATACGATGGAAATGTAAAAGATGCCCACAACTGTATCAGTATTATGCTTGATGGGGATGGTTATATACATGTGTCATGGGATCATCACGGGCATCCGCTTCGATATGCCAGGAGCATTGCCCCTTATTCATTGGAACTTGGACCTAAAACTGAAATGACTGGTCAGAATGAAAGCAATGTTACCTATCCGCAATTTTTTAAAATGCCTGATGGAAACCTTGTTTTTATGTTTCGCGATGGACAGTCGGGTAAGGGCAACTTAGTAATGAACAAATACGATATTAAAACTCAAAAATGGAGTCAGATACAGAGTAACCTGATTGATGGTGAGGGTAAAAGGAATGCATACTGGCAGGCTTGTTTAGATAATAAGGGCGTCATTCATGTTTCCTGGGTATGGCGCGAAACCTGGGATGTGTCAACTAACCATGATATGTGTTACGCACGTTCAAAAGACGGAGGTGTTAGCTGGGAAAATTCAAAAGGAGAGCAATATCATTTGCCAATCAATGCCGCTAGTGCTGAATATGCTGCAAAAATCCCTCAAAAGAGTGAGTTGATTAACCAAACCTCTATGACAACAAATGATGCAGGGGAGCCAGTGATAGCGAGTTATTGGAGAGAACAAGGTTCTGATATTCCACAATATCACATCATCAGTTTGGTTGATGGAAAGTGGATTGTAAAAGATTTAGGATTTAGAAAACAGGCGTTTTCCCTTTCTGGGGGAGGAACAAAACGAATCCCGATTTCCCGTCCCCAAATAGTAGCTAAATCCACAAAAAAAGGAAATATATATTATTTAATATTCCGTGATGAAGAGCGTGGGGCTAAAGTTTCTATAGCAGAATTGAAGGATTCCGGAAAATGTAAAATATCAGATTTAACTGATTTTACAGTGGGATCATGGGAACCTTCTTTTGATACTGAATTGTGGAAAGACAAAGGACTGCTGCAGATATTTGTACAAAGGGTGGAACAGGTAGATGCAGAAGGAACTGCTAATTTTGAACCTCAGATGGTTTATGTACTCGAAGTGAAATAACGCTCTTTCGTTGGTGAAAAGAAGAAAAGCAACACAAAAAGCAATTATTAGAAAACAGAAACTTGACCCAAACGCTACCGCACGTGTCCCCACGTGTGGTTGAGAGTCAAAACAAAAGATATTAGAACTATATTCTGAAACATAGAAACTAAAAATATGAAGAAAACTTATTTACTATCAACGGTGGCAATGGTATTTGCATTTTTAGCAATCTTATTACCAGGTTGTTCATGCGATCAGAATAATTACTCGGCTTATTTGTTTACATATTTTGTGGGCAATGGTCCTGGTGAAGAATCAATTCATTATGCGGTAAGTACCGATGGATATAACTACATCGCTTTAAATAATAATGAGGCCATTATTGATTCCAAAAGCATTAGTTCTTCTGGCGGTGTCCGGGATCCTCATATCTTGAGGGCAGAAGATGGAAAAACATTTTATATGGTGATTACCGATTTGTATGTTACAGACCAGGGGTGGAATAATGTTGCTATGATTTTGATGAAGTCAACCGATTTAATGAATTGGGAACATAGCATTATCAATATTCCCGAAACATTCCCTGATACCTTTGGTGATGTTGACAGGGTTTGGGCACCACAAACTATTTACGATGATGTGGCAAAAAAATATATGATATACTTCTCCATGAAGCAGGGCGCAAATCCTGATATCATATACTATGCTTATGCCAATGAGGATTTTACTGCTTTGGAAGAGGCTCCTAAGCAATTGTATTACAGTCCGACAAACAATGCCTGCATTGATGGGGATATTATAAAAAAGGATGGTAAGTTTTATTTTTTCATGAAATCAGAAACCGGCGAACCGGGTATTAAACTGGCCATTTCCGATAAACTAACAGAAGGGTATAAAATGCCTCATACAAATCGTATTGATTGCTCAGAGTTTAAGGTAGAAGGTTCAGGTACTTTTAAGCTGAATAATAGCGATGAGTATATTTTAATGTATGATGTTTATACAAAAGGAGAGTATCAGTTTACAAAAAGCTCCGACTTAAAGCATTTTGAAGTGGTGGATCATGAAATAAGCATGAATTTCCACCCTCGTCATGGATGCGTTATGCCTATTACTCAAAAAGAATTGAATCGTTTAATGGCAAAGTGGGGAAATATTGGAGATGATTTTGTTAAGGTGGAGTCTGCCTTTGTCAAAAAGCAAAACATTAGTTTTAATGGAGAATCTGGTAAAATTCATATCCCTGTAAAGGTGGGAACAGATATTTCAAAATTTGATCCGCAATTTAATGCCTTTGAAGCAATAACTGTTGAGCCTGCTGGTATTCAGGATTTTTCAAAGGGGGCTGTTGAATATACTTTTACCATTGAAGGAAAAGATCCTGTGAAATATGCAGTTGAAGTTTCGGAGGATCATAATCCGGTATTAGAAGGGTTTTATGCCGATCCGGATATTATCTACTCTCATAAAAACAAGAAATACTATATGTATCCAACCAGCGATGGATTTAATAACTGGTCGGGTACTTATTTTAAGACATTTTCGTCAGAGGATTTAGTAACCTGGACTGATGAAGGTGTAATTCTGGATCTGCTGAAAGACGTTAGCTGGGCCGACAGAAATGCATGGGCACCTTGCATCATTGAAAAAGAAGTGAATGGAGCTTATAAATACTATTATTATTATACAGCTGCTCAAACTGTTGGTGTTGCTGTTGCTGATGATCCTGCAGGTCCGTTTGTTGATAGTGGAAAGGCTTTAATTGATAAAAAACCTAAAGGTATAACCCGAGGACAGATTATTGACCCGGATGTTTTCCAGGATCCAAAAACAGGTAAGTTTTATTTGTATTGGGGAAATGGTTTTATGGTAGGTGCTGAGTTGAATGAGGATATGGTTTCTATAAAAGAGAATACGTTAACTGTATTTAATCCGGGAAACACCTTCCGCGAAGGAACTCATGTGATTTATCGTAATGGCATTTATTATTTTATGTGGAGTGAGGACGATACCCGTAGCCCTAATTACCGTGTAAGGTGTGCCACAGCTACATCACCATTGGGCAAGCTTAACATCCCTGAAAATAATATTGTAATTGAAAAGAAACCAGAAGACGGAATTTATGCAACAGGGCACAACTCCACTATCCAGGTGCCGGGAAAAGACGAATGGTATATGGTATATCACAGGTTTACGCTTCCAAAAGGAATTGAAATGGGACGTCCGGCAGGCTTTAACAGAGAGGTTTGTATTGATAAGTTAGAGTTTAACGAAGATGGAAGTATTATCCAGGTAACACCAACTTTGAAGGGGATAGAGCCTTTATCAGAGTGAGGTGAAAAGGTAGAAGGGTTAAGGGAACAGGGAAAAGGAGCATAGAGCACACTGCTGCCGCACGTGTCCCCACGTGTGGTTGTGAGAATCTCCACGCGTGAGGACACGCGCGGTAGCAATGGGTGAAAAGGTAGAAGGGTTAAGGGTGACAAGGTAAAAGGAACACAGCTGCCGCACGTGTCTCCACGTGTGGTTGAGAGAATCTCCACGCGTGAGGACACGCGCGGTAGCAATGGCTGATGGCCTGATATATAATAGCCCGGTGCGTAGCGCAGCGAAAGCTTGGAAAATCAAGAATTAAGAAACTAAATCAAAAAAAAGTGAAGAGTCAATCCAAGAGTATTCATCACATACAATTAATAAGTTGTCTGTTTTTATTGGCAGCAACTTTTATGAATTGCACCAATCAACAACAAACTCAAAAAACTGAAGTAACACCTTACGAAGTTACCAATCAGGGAGCCTGGTGTTGGTTTGCTGATCCAAGAGCTATTCATCATCAAAATGAAGATGGGAGCATTAACAAATCGTATATTGGATATATTGATATTCATGGCAATATTAAAGCTACACAACACGATTTTAATTCAGGCAAATCACAGGAAGTTTTGATTAGATCTTATTTTCAGCCTGATGACCATAATAACCCAACCTTTTTAATTTTACCGGATAACAGGGTAATGATATTCTATTCCAGGCATACTGATGAGCCCTGTTTTTATTATAGAATTTCGACTAAAGCAGGTGATATCACTTCTTTAGGACAAGAGATGAAAATTCCGACTAAGTATAATACCACCTACCCATCGCCATTTATTTTATCCGATGATCCATCGCATTTTTATATCTGTTGGCGGGGTATTAGCTGGCATCCTACCATAGCAAAATTTACCATTCCTTCATCCGATGATAAAACAAGCTGTGTATGGGGGCCATATCAAATGGTTCAGTCAACCGCTTCCCGTCCTTATGCCAAATATGCATCAAACGGAAAGGATAAAATTGTAATGGCCTATACAACCGGGCATCCCGATCCTACTATGCCAAACTATTTGTATTATAATTATATCGATGTTAATACTTTAGAGCTAAAAGATATCAAAGGCAAAGTATTATCAAAAATAGGAGAAGAATTGTATCATGTTGCCGCTACTCCTGATTATCAGCAATCATTTCCGGATGCAGTTGTTGATGCCGGCAGCATGCGAAATTGGTTGTGGCAGGTTGTTCTTGATGAAAACGAAAATCCGGCTATAGCCATGGTAACCATTAACGAAGATAAATCTTTGCATGATTATTACTATGCAAAATGGAGTGGCCAAAGCTGGCAAAAAACTTTTTTGTCAAATGCAGGTGGACATTTTCATCAATCGCCAAATATTGAAAAATGCTACAGTGGAGGAATGGCTATTGATGATCAAAAATTAAATGAAGTATATTGTTCGGTTCCGGTAAATGGTAAACACGGTAAGGTTTACGAAATAGTAAGATATGTATTGGACAATGCTGGGGAAGTAAGTTTAACCGATACAATTACTAAGGACTCGGAGTTAAATAACGTTCGACCTTATATAGTTTCAAAAAGAGGAAACTCCCCTTTAAAATTGAGTTGGATGTATGGTAATTATTACGATTGGATTGTAAGTAATGTACGTCCGCTTGCTTTTTGTACCAGTATACGTGCCGATTATGATGTGAAAAGAGAAATCAGTAGCAACGGTGCTGTTGTATTACATTATGATGATGTTCAGAAAGATGAAGTAGAAAGAAAGTTTTCCTTTGAAACCTTACATAAATTTACGATTCAGTTGGAAGCAACCCTGGATACATCAAACTTTTTTGGCGATATTCTTAGTAATGCAAGTTTTTCGTATGGGATTGATAAAAATTCAATGAAACCCTATGTGAAATTGCAGGATCAGAACCTTTATTTAAGTACTAATGTTCTTGGAAATTCCGATGTGTGGAAATTAAAACCAAGATCGACAGGTGGTATTTGGTGGGATGTGGCTCCATACAAGAATATAAGCTTAATGATCCGATATTCGGATAATGAATTGAAAACTTATATCAATGGGGCAATCGATCAGGTTATTCCTTTAAATAACATGGAGATTCATGATATCAGAATCAATGATTTGGTGCAGAATATATATGCATTAAATGTTTTTAGTAATTAGTGTTGGCAAGAAAACTGCTAAAATTTTTGTTAGCCCACCCACACCCCTCAGTCCCCTAAAGGGGAAGTTGCTTCCGCACAGTGCGTTGGAGTTTTCCCCTTTAGGGGAATCAAAGGGGTGAGCGTAGGAATCATGAGTTTTCTTGCAGGA
>NZ_JAPDPI010000109.1 GCF_026013615.1 Plebeiibacterium marinum | reverse complement strand
TAGTCAGACCTGAAAAAGTACTATTCTTTGAGAATTAATTGTTTTCAGAGAATAGTATTTTTCTAGATATAAAATTCTAAATAAGTCAAAAAGAACTTGCTCTTTAATTTTATTGAGCATTTTCTTTAAATTGAACCCAGTACCAGCTAAAATGGTATTTATTTTATCACCATTAACCCCTTTTAAATAATTTCTTAACATTCTGTGATCATGTTTCATATGACCAATAACCGGCTCTATACCGGCTCTTGCCCTAAATCGTTTTCGTGCTTTTTGTTTCTCGTATTGAGTAGCTCCTTTTTTAGGAACAGTAGGTGATATTATTTCAATACCGTTAATATTTTTCTTTCCCCGATATCCTCTGTCTACAATTCCAACTTTGGGAATGCTTCCTGTCAAGTATTCTGTTTGCTTAAGGTGATCCTCAAGTGTATGTCCATCGTATGGATTATTTTCAAAGGCAATAGCTCCAACGACTATTTTTGTGGTTTTGGTTAGAACAATTCCTGATTTATTTCCGAACTCAAACTTCTTTGCTTCTTTCCCTTTTGCGATACAATTAACTTCTGGTTCATGGATACTGTAAATCTTATTCTTATCTCCTTTTTTTTGAGTTAGAATCTTATTGAGTATAATCAATAATTCTTTATATTTTAGTTTTTGTGTCGGATTAAATTGTCTTTCAATATCTCTGACTTGACGGCCTGCAATGGTCTTTATTTTTCGTAAGGCTGCTTTGGCCTTCTTCCTTCGTTTGGGATGGCTATGGAAACGTTGATCGATCATTAACTGTTTTAAGGTTCGGGTGTAAGTCTGGCGCAGTACTATGCCTTCCAGTTTAGCTATCGTATTAACCTTTTCTATGATGCGCTTATGGAGCTTTGCATCTGTTGGGTAAGTGATATTCTTTTCTTGAACTGTACTGTCTATCAACACCTCTTTCTCTTGAGCCTCTTTGCCAAAAAGTTGCACTGAAATTTTTAGTAGTTTCTCAGCACCTTCTTCTCCTATGCGCTTTCTGAAATGTATAAATTCTGTTGGATCAAAAGGCTTTTCTGTTTGAAAAACTTTCTCCCCACTAAAATATTGCCAATAAGGATTTTCGATCCACCTATCAATAATAGCTTCATCGCTAAGGTTATAAATATGCTTTAGTAAAAGCAAGCCTACAACTTTACGGATTGGAAGCGATGGCCGTCCAAAGTCGGAGTAATAAACTGAAAAATCGGCTTCGACCTTATCCCAATCAATTTGCCTTGACAAAACACATAGTTCGTGCTCCAGGTTAATAAACTTTTCTAAGGGTGTATCAAAAATACTTAACTGCGGGGTATTATCTTGTTTTCCAACCATATCTGCAAGCTTTATGACTAAAATACTCATTTGCTTGCAGAATTATAAACTTAAGAATAAAAGCTTATTAACTGGTTATCAACAATCTATTCCATTTTTAAGGATTGACTAA
>NZ_JAPDPI010000108.1 GCF_026013615.1 Plebeiibacterium marinum | reverse complement strand
AAAATTTTTATACAACGAAGAGTTTGATCCTGGCTCAGGATGAACGCTAGCGACAGGCCTAACACATGCAAGTCGAGGGGTAACAGGGAAGCTTGCTTCCGCTGACGACCGGCGCACGGGTGCGTAACGCGTATGAAACCTGCCTTTTACAGGGGGATAGCCCAGAGAAATTTGGATTAATACCCCATAGTCTACCGGATTCGCATGTTTCTGGTAGTAAAGTTTCGGCGGTAAAAGATGGTCATGCGTGACATTAGCTGGTTGGTGAGGTAACGGCTCACCAAGGCGACGATGTCTAGGGGTTCTGAGAGGAAGGTCCCCCACACTGGTACTGAGACACGGACCAGACTCCTACGGGAGGCAGCAGTGAGGAATATTGGTCAATGGCCGCAAGGCTGAACCAGCCATGTCGCGTGTAGGAAGACTGCCCTATGGGTTGTAAACTACTTTTATACGGGAAGAATGTTACCCTCGTGAGGGTATTTGCCGGTACCGTATGAATAAGCATCGGCTAACTCCGTGCCAGCAGCCGCGGTAATACGGAGGATGCGAGCGTTATCCGGATTTATTGGGTTTAAAGGGTGCGTAGGCGGACTATTAAGTCAGTGGTGAAATCTTGCAGCTCAACTGTAAAACTGCCATTGATACTGATAGTCTTGAATTTAGTTGAGGTAGGCGGAATGTGTTGTGTAGCGGTGAAATGCATAGATATAACACAGAACACCGATTGCGAAGGCAGCTTACTAAGCTATAATTGACGCTGATGCACGAAAGCGTGGGGAGCGAACAGGATTAGATACCCTGGTAGTCCACGCCGTAAACGATGATTACTCGTTGTTGGCGATACATAGTCAGCGACTGAGCGAAAGCATTAAGTAATCCACCTGGGGAGTACGTTGGCAACAATGAAACTCAAAGGAATTGACGGGGGCCCGCACAAGCGGAGGAACATGTGGTTTAATTCGATGATACGCGAGGAACCTTACCTGGACTTAAATGTAGGCTGCATAGATCAGAGATGGTCTTTTCTTCGGACTGCTTACAAGGTGCTGCATGGTTGTCGTCAGCTCGTGCCGTGAGGTGTCGGGTTAAGTCCCATAACGAGCGCAACCCCTGTTGTTAGTTACCAGCACGTAGAGGTGGGGACTCTAACAAGACTGCCGGTGTAAACCGTGAGGAAGGTGGGGATGACGTCAAATCAGCACGGCCCTTACGTCCAGGGCTACACACGTGTTACAATGGCAGGTACAAAGGGCAGCTACACAGCGATGTGATGCTAATCTCTAAAGCCTGTCACAGTTCGGATCGGAGTCTGCAACTCGACTCCGTGAAGCTGGATTCGCTAGTAATCGCGCATCAGCCATGGCGCGGTGAATACGTTCCCGGGCCTTGTACACACCGCCCGTCAAACCATGGAAGTCGGGGGTACCTGAAGTCTGTTACCGTAAGGAGCGGCCTAGGGTAAAACTGATAACTAGGGTTAAGTCGTAACAAGGTAGCCGTACCGGAAGGTGTGGCTGGAACACCTCCTTTCTGGAGAGAGT
>NZ_JAPDPI010000107.1 GCF_026013615.1 Plebeiibacterium marinum | reverse complement strand
TCCTGAGTTCCGCACTGGGACACCCAAATTAAAATTCAAATAATTTAGCTAGAAATTTTTGTTCGTCATTTAAGAGAAGAGTTTCCTTAAATACATTACCGTTTGTAGGATCAACAATTTCTATTGCGTAGATAGACTTTGCAATGTCAATAGCTTTCTCTGGGCTCATATTGTCTGTTTTAAGTTTAAGTTGCCTTTCAAGTTCTTTGTAAACTTTATATGCAATAAAATTAATAGTGATGTGGGCCTCAATTCTTTTTTGTAGCCTATGGTAGATTGGTCGAATTTTTAAGTCATGCTTAGAAACTCTAAATGCTTTCTCAATCTTCCATAATTGTCCATAATTGCAGATAATCTCTTGCTTTGTCAGTGTTGTATTAGTCAGGTAACCTTTTAGTCCATCCCATGAAGCATCCTCTTCAAATTTTTCATGATCGATACTAATATTTACATCGCCTTCCAATTGTAAATATTTATTGTATCCCCGGTTGTTTATTGATGATTTGGTCAGTTTACCTGATTTGATTTTCTGTTCCAACTTCATCAATCCCCTTTGTCTATTATGCTTGTCTTTTTTTGCCCTCTTTTCTGTGTATCCTACAATTAACCTTGTGCCATCTGTTTTAGGAATAACAGCACTGGATTTATCTTCAAGATTTAGGGCAAGTATTTTTTCTTTAATCGACTTGCTTTCATTTTTTATGCGGGCGCCAAGAATAAACTCATAACCTTTCTCCTGAAGATCTTTAACATTAGATGATGAAAGTAAGCCGGAATCGGCTACAACAACTAACTTTCTCAGGTCATATTTGTTTTTAAATGCATCTATAATGGGAAGCATGGTATGACCTTCAAATTTGTTTCCTTCATGGATATCATATGCTAACGGATACCCTTCAACTCCAACAAGAAGTCCTAATACAATCTGTGGATTTTGGTGTCTCCCTTCTTTGGAAAAACCTCGCTTTCTCACATCATCTTCATTGTCTATTTGGAAGTATATCGTTGTAACATCGTAGAAAACGACACTAACAATACCGCCAAGCACCTTCTTGGTATGCTCATAACTAATTTGTTGAAGATCCTCTTTGTAGTCTGAATAAATCTTGTCTAAATATCTGTAAATCCGGTCTTCTTTAATATCTATCGAAAAGTACCTGTATAAATATTGAGTTGTTTTTAGTTTACTGGCCGGATGAGATAATCGAATCAGGACTAATTGTTTTAACAAGTCATTGCAGACATTATCAAATCCAATCTCTGTATAAATTCTTCCTATCAGCAGATGGACTCCTTCTATTGAAATGTTGCGAATGCTTTGTTTGACTGTTTCTTTAAAGTCTTGAGCAGAGAAATCAAACGTTTGCTGACCTTCATAATGCGAGATGTAATCAACTCCTTGTTGATAAAACATTTCTATATCTGTATCTACAGAGGAACTTCCAATGGTTTTAATCACTTTATATTTTCCTGAGCTCTTATCAATGACTTGCACACTGATAACTCCACTTTTGTTCTTCTTTTTTCGCACAAACATGGTGTAAATATAAGGCTGGGACACCCAAAATAGCAACTAAAATTAGCTTATTACACTGTAGTAGTGAATGTTAATGTTTTTTACCTAAAAAAAGTGCGGAACTCAGG
>NZ_JAPDPI010000106.1 GCF_026013615.1 Plebeiibacterium marinum | reverse complement strand
CTAAGAACTTTCAAATTACTCCGAATGTTTTGGAAGTAATTTGAAAGCAACACTTATTTTTGTCGCATCAAGACGGGGTTTACCGAATGCTTACTATTGATGTTGCTCCTGTAAGTTTGAGCCAGGTAATAAACAACCATAGAGAACCTAAAGAAGAATTTATCATGAAATTGATGATACATTCCGAAAAAGCATACAAAAATGTTTGTGAATTTCACAAGAAAACTTGGTATCAGGTTTATTTTCACCAAAAGATTTGCGATATAATGTCAAATCAAGATCAATGGAGACCTGAAATAGAAAAACATGTTCGGATAAGTGAAGCAATATGAGGTGTAACTGTGGGTAACAGCCTATAAAAGTAAGCTGGGTAGAAGTACAAATACAAGTAACAAACATAGCAACGGCTCGGTAGATAGGTGGCTTCGAAAACCCTGCCTCCTCTTATTGGCGAATCGTTGGCGGTAATTAAAATAGACACTTTGCATAAAATGACAGACTTGAGATATAAATGAAATATGATTAACACAAAATGGTATAAGAGTGATGTTTACAGGATGTGTCGTATAAATGACGCATATAATACAACTATGATTTTTGGTTTAGTTACAGGTTAAGTATAATCTTGATATAAATTTCAATTTTAATGGAAAGCGTAGATTTTGGAAAAAAATTAATTGAGATTCGAAAGCACAAAGGCTTGACACAAGGAGAAGTTGCAGAAATATGTAATGTAACGATTCGAACAATCCAAAGAATTGAATCTGGTATTGTTAAACCAAGGGCTTCAACAATTAAAATTATTTCTCAGACTCTAGGATTTGATTTTTTTGAAACATCAGATACCGGTAATGATGGAAGAAACGAGAATCAAACATCAAAATTGAAGGATCATACATTTCTATGGTATATCAAAGATTTATTTAATTTAAAAACTAATGCAATGAGAAAAATTTCAATTTTGTCAGTATCGACTTGTTTAATCATTTTTATGTTTGTGAGTATTTTCAATGCTAATGCTCAGACCGATAATTTAAAAAGACAAAAAAGTTTAACGATTGAACGCAACGAGGATACTACAGTAAAAAGAGTAGAGGCTGCTTTTACGCATAATCTGACTCTTGACAGTTTGGTACAAATAAAAAGGGATTTACACAAAATTGGTATAACAATTCATTACAAAAAGATTGAATTTGATATCCACAATTTATTACTAAATCTTGACTGTCAAGTGATATGTAATGATGGATTCAGTGGGAGTTTTGGAACTGGTGATTTGAGTACTCGGGACAGAAATAAGAGAATTGGATTTTACCGAGATTATACACCAGATTGTAAAAGTCCATTTAGTACAGGATTGGTAGATAAATAATAACTACCGCCAATAACTAAGCGTCCTGCCTGTTTGCAAAACAGAGGCTGGATGCGGTGTTGACGAAAACCGGCTCAAGCGGTCTGTATTATGGGGGTTGATATATTTTAAGAGAGCATTTTAAGGAATAAAAGACTGCATATTTAAGGCTAACCTAAATGTATTAAATCTTCACATCACTAAATTTTTAAAATCGGATATAGCAAAGCCATTCACCACATAATCCTCCTTTTCTTTCTTGTAATTGTATGAAAATTAAAGAATTTTAACTTTAAAAGAAAAAAATGATTGATTATTTTAGTCCAAAATTCTGACAATATTCTTATGAAACAAATTTATTTTGTATTGAGCGCTGTATTTTTGATGTTTACAGTAGCTGTTTCTGCCCAGGATACGATACAGGTATATGGATGTACCGATATTCTTGCTTTAAACTACGATTCACTGGCCACTGTTAATGATGGAAGTTGTGAATATTCCACTACAGATACTATATCAACCGGAATTCCCGGATGTATGGATGTTTTGGCTTTAAACTACGATTCATTGGCCACGGTTAGTGATGGAAGTTGTGAATATTCCACTACAGAT
>NZ_JAPDPI010000105.1 GCF_026013615.1 Plebeiibacterium marinum | reverse complement strand
AACCAAAAAAGGAGCAGAAGAGTATATTACTTCCTTATTGCGGGGGTTAAATATTGAACATGTTGAATTGGTATTTGAAACTGAAGCTCCTATAGCAGATCAAGTGAAAATGGCTGTGATGGAAGGTGTTGAAACGTATCCTGTTTGTCCGCAAGATATAGGCTTGGCATATTTACCTGAGTTTATAGGCGTTGTTAATTTGAAGGAGTAATAGGGGTAGATGATTTCTGGTAATATATGTTGAATGTCAGTAATCCTTTATTTTTTTACGTTACCATCTGATTTTAAATTATGACAGTAGAATTTCTACTGAAGTTACCACTGAGGACAAAACAGCCGTTGAGCAGATGCGACTGATAAAACAGATTGGCAATGAAGATAAACAAACCATATTTAAACTGATTGATAAAATGCTTACCAATAAAAAATTTAAAGACTTCTTTAATAGAAAAATTGCTACACTATAAAACATAAAAAGCCTGACATTACTGCCAGGCTTTATTTTTATATCGCATTATAAATGCTTCTCTTTAAATTCAGCACTCATTGCAAATAATCGACAATTGAATAACTAGAAATAAACTACTAACCACCTCTGACCACTCTACTTTTCATTGCCTTTTTACCTAAAAGCAATATACAAACAATAAAAAACAGAGAAGTATATATTCCAATCTTAACTTGTCTATTCTTTAAAGGAATCCCTTCAATATAACTTACACTGGGGATAATATTATTGTACATCACTATAATTGTATCATCAATGTTACAGTTATTATAATACTCATTTACCATTCGGTAATTTTCTTTATAAACACGGTTCTTTACCTCATATACATAATCAATATTAACATGGCTTGAGTCTTGAATAACATTGATTGAAGTTACCTCTGCAGCATTAAACGGGAATACTTCCAATAAACCATTTAAAACAAAAAGCTTATAGGAATCCACAAATAAAAAAAAACTCCAAAATATTAAACCCAAAAACCAAAATACCTTTACAACTATTCTCATTGATTATTCTTATTAAGTTCTTCTTGAATAATAGTAGTAACTGCGTTCGTACTTACCCCTGATGCTGCTCCTAGGCGAGTTGCATTAGTTGCTGCACCTCTTTGAGCTGCACCTATCGCTTTTCCAGTAGAATTAGCAAAATTTGCAACATTTTCATTTATTACCTCTTGTGCCAATTTCCCTTCTGCTCCAGCACTTCTAAGAGTTTGTGCTCCTTTCTCAATAGCCTTTTGGGTACCTATCTTTGATTGACTTGCTGCCTTTGAGGTAATACTGAATATACCTTTTGCAGTTGCTCCTCCAATTGCTCCTCCAATTGCTCCTGTAATAGCACCAGTTTTCATTTTTGCCCCCATTTTTTCAGTACTAATATTGCTTGCTGCTTTGTCAAAACTTTGTCCTTCAAGCATACCTTTTGTAATTTGTCCTGCCGCGTCACCTGCTGCAGCTCCAACAGCACCTCCTGCAGCTCCTGCAGCAGCACCAGCAATAACGACTGCTCCAACACCGCCAGTTGCTACAGTTGCTGCAACAGCCAAATCAACTGCTGCACCAGCAATTGCTCCAGATACAGCTCCTTCAACAGCAGCAGCCTTTACTGAATTCCAATCCCCACCACTACTTTGGTAAGCATCATAAGCACTATAAGCAGCTCCGACAACTGTTCCAATTAAAGTTCCTACGAACTTTCCATCCGGGTCGATATTCTTCGTTGGATTATTTAATGCATAATTATAGGGACTCCAATTAACATAGCTATCTGCTAAAGGGTCTACAACATTCCAACGCCCTAATTGTGAATCATAAAACCGGGCCCCGTAATCGTAACAATCCAAGCTTACTCCACCAAGATCGTCATCCTGGATTTCTTTTCCGTTGTAAAGATACTTGTTTTGTTGGTAATTGGTTGTAGCGGAGTTGTAGTTTTTTTGTTCCATAACCAAACCAA
>NZ_JAPDPI010000104.1 GCF_026013615.1 Plebeiibacterium marinum | reverse complement strand
AAAACTATCTTTAGGTGCAAATTTGAATAGTTTATGCAAGAGAAAAAGAAAATCCTGATTTTTATTGATTGGTTTTTGCCGGGGTATAAGGCTGGAGGACCCGTGAGGTAGATGGCTAATATGGTGGAGTATGAATCAATAGAATAGATGAGTAATGAATGACAAAGAGTTATATAATTTTACTGTTGGAGAATTAATAGAGATATTACAACAATACCCCAAAGGTATGCCAGTAGTAGTAAGTGGATACGAAAATGGTTATGAAAATTTTTATCATCCTTGCGTAAACAAGGTGGTGCATAATCCGGATAGCCCATACTACGATGGGGAATTTCAAATTGATGATGAAGGAGAGGAAGTGCTTTTGTTGGAGAGAGTAGTAAGGTTTGATTAATACACTGTTTAGAAATTACAATATTGTATTTGCGCAATGCGTTTTAAAGAATAGTTATTGTTAACAAAGGTATTAGCTTTTATGCTTAGAGATTCTAGTTCTTTTGTTTTTAAGTTTATTGATTTCTGAAGACCGGATAGAATATCATTTTTATTAGAAGTAATTTCTATTGCAATATTTTTTTCAAAAGCTTCAGGGCAAAGAGGAAGATTGGTTTTCGTAGGAGAAGGCTACTCTACGCTCTCAACCCTCTGCTCTTTGCTCTTCGCTTTTTTTTACCAAGAAACCCAAAAATTGCTAACTCAATTTATTTGATTCGCAAAGGTATTTAAGGCTTAGACTTTTATAATTACGAACGAGATTTTAACCTGTTGGCACAGTGTGTTTTGGTGGTAATGTGTCAAGCTAAAGCGCAGCGTCCTATCAGCTAAAGGCGCAGCCGTGCTAATACCTACCCCAATAATCCATCAAAGTATTGAATGGTTTTCACTAAACCTTGTTCTAATTTAACCTTGGGTTCCCATCCATTTAGTTCCTTTTTTGCCAGGGTAATATCCGGCTGGCGCTGTGTTGGGTCGTCTTGTGGTAGGGGAAGGTGGATGATTTTTGATTTTGAATTGGTGAGTTTTATAACCAATTCAGCTAACTCAAGCATGGTGAATTCTATTGGATTGCCTACGTTTACTGGTCCCCAGAAACCATCCCGGCTATTCATCATGCGAATCATACCTTCCAGTAAGTCATCCACATATTGAAAACTCCTGGTTTGTGTTCCGTCACCGTAGATAGTAATATCTTCTCCTTTTAATGCCTGAACAATAAAGTTAGAAACTACCCTGCCATCATTAGGATTCATATGAGGACCGTAAGTATTAAAAATACGGATAATTTTAATGTCGACATTATTTTGTAAGCGGTAATCCATAAACAGGGTTTCTGCACACCGTTTGCCTTCATCGTAGCATGAGCGCTGACCAATAGGGTTTACATTACCCCAATAACTTTCTTTTTGAGGGTGAACAATAGGATCTCCATAAACCTCGCTGGTACTGGCTTGTAATATTCTTGCTTTTATTCTTTTTGCCAATCCCAGCATATTAATGGCACCCATAACAGATGTTTTAATAGTTTTGATGGGATTGTACTGGTAATGTACCGGGGATGCAGGACAGGCCAAATTATAAATCTGATCTACTTCAATAAAAAAAGGATGGGTAACATCGTGGCGGATCAACTCAAAATATGGATGATCCATTAAGTGTACCACATTGGTTTTTGATCCGGTAAAATAGTTATCCAAACAGATAACTTCATTTCCTTCGTTAAGTAAGCGTTCACATAAATGAGAACCGATAAACCCGGCTCCTCCGGTAACAAGAATACGTTTCATTTTTTATGGGACAATAAATTAAATTGAATAGGCAAATGTACATTTTTTTGTTGAATACCTGATTGTTTTATAGAATTAGAGGTTACAACTGGATTCTTGATACTGGTTGCTTGTTTGTTTTACTAATTTGTGTAACGCTCCGCTCTTTGCTTTTTTCTAATAAAACGCTGTCAGGTTGTTAACGCTGACAGTTTTTTCGGGTAGAAAAACTATCTTTAGGTGCAAATTTGAATAGTTTATGCAAGAGAAAAAGAAAATCCTGATTTTTATTGATTGGTTTTTGCC
>NZ_JAPDPI010000103.1 GCF_026013615.1 Plebeiibacterium marinum | reverse complement strand
TATCATGTCGCCAAAATTGATACTTACTAACATTGGACGATTTTAATCCTGCTTTCTCAAACTGTTCTAATAACCATTCTCTTCTGCTTTCTCTTGGATTCTCTTTTATTGTTGATATTATTGCTTTACTTGTATACCTTTTGAAATTACCCAATAGTATTGCCGGTTTTATGCCTTTAATACTCTTAAAAACCAGATGGACATGATTGGTCATTAAACACCATGCATATATCTCCATCCCTTTTTCTTTTTGATTATATTGCAAGTTGTCAATAACAATGTCTTTATATTCATTGCGGGTAAATACATCTATCCATTCAACAACTGCAAAACTCACAAAGTAAACACCTTCCGGATTGTAAAATTCATAATTTCTACTCATTAGAATTTGGACTATTTGGTTGGTATTTCCCTATAGGAAAGACTCTTTGCTTATTGAACCACGCGTGAGGACACGCGCGTTAGCGGGGGCTCCAATGGCTAGGTACACAAAACACAAAAGGAGGTTAAAACCTCCTTTGCTTATCTTACTCTATCTAATACTCGTTGCGGTATTTTACTTTCCTTACCATTGGCTTTCATAAGTTCAATGTATTTATTGTAAGCTTCTTTTGCTTTGGTGTTTTCATTTAATTCCCAATAAGCATCGCCAAGGTTGATGTAGGCTACAGTGCGCTCAGGATATGTTTTTACTATGCGTAATAATAAACTTATACCTTCCTGCAATAATTCTTCATTACAATTAGGTATAGATACAATATAGTAGGCAATATCATTATATTTTTGGACTGTACTATTATCCACTTCTATATAATTTAATAGATCTAGCGATAAATACTTATTATGCATTTCAATGTATTTATAATCTTTAATTTGATATGATTGTTTATAAAGAGTAAATATGGAGTCTAATAGATTCTTTGAATTTATTCTTTCTTGCTTATCATATACATTATAATTATATGTTGGTTCTCCTATTTTTTTTGTATTCCTAAGGTTTACGGGCTCTAAATAAACATTAACTAATCCATCACTTTCAATTTGGTGAAAAATGCCATATAAATACCAATCATCATTAATCCATTTATATATAAAATAGTTATCAAATCTAGATCCAGAAAATTCATGAATATTGATATAGCCAGGAACTTCATACTCTATGGGCATACTATACCGTTCAACTGAAATATATAAATCTTTTTTAATAGGAGATTTACCATTCAATAGAATCTTTATATAAGGAGTATTCTTTATATAAGAGTATTCTAATCGATCGTTTTTTGCGTCTTTATTAAAATCACCTTCAAGTATATTATCTTGAGAAAAAATAAATACCGTATTACCAAATAACAGTAATAAAATAATAACGAATCTTAGTTTCATTGCTTATATGATATATTGTTGATTAATAAAATCAGTAGTCGTAAGTATACTATTTACTCTTTTGTATATAAAATGAGTTTCAGGCCAATTATCCCTAATGGCTTCAAGTAGCTTTATTTCTGCTTCAACTGTCATATCCTGATTTTTAGTAAAAAATGAATCTACTAAATTGCGACAGCCTCCAGCACCCTGATTAACTGTACGATCAAACACTATAGCAATTCCACGATCTGTACATATTTTGTAATCCTTACAAATAGAAATTGCACTATTCCAATAATTTTCTTTGCCTATCTCTCTTTGAGCATCTCTAAAAATTTCTTTTTTCCCTGCTTCTTTAAATCTGGCTACCCATGGTTCTTCCCAAAGATCCTTCTTTTCTGCCCCCGCTGCCGCGCGTGTCCTCACGCGTGGTATAGCTTTACTTCACAACTACAACTCCTTCAATAAGACCTATTTCTCCTGCATAATCTCTGGCACTACTATAGATATATTCTTCTGGTTTATATACTATTCCTTCTTCTACAGGATTATTATGAATATAATTGATTTTCTCATCTATAACTTTATTACTCCATAATTCAATTGGCTTATTATCATGTCGCCAAAATTGATACTTACTAACATTGGACGATTTTAATCCTGCTTTCTCAAACTGTTCTAATAACCATTCTCTTCTGCTTTCTCT
>NZ_JAPDPI010000102.1 GCF_026013615.1 Plebeiibacterium marinum | reverse complement strand
AGGGGAAGTTGCTTCCGCACAGTGCGTTGGAGTTTTCCCCTTTAGGGGAATCAAAGGGGTGAGCGTAGGAATCATGAGTTTTCTTGCAGGAACTAATTAGTGTTGGCAAGAATAGTCCAATTTCTTCCCTCACACACTCTCTGATTCTCCCGAATAAAATTTCGGGACAGGCTGTAAAGGGAGAACCGTCAACCCGTATAGAACGAGGGGTTTCCCCATTAGGGGCAGGGGTGAACGATTGGATTTTTAATAGTTTATTATAGTCACAAAATATCTATCAATATGAAAGTTTTAAATATAACGGTTGCATTTCTGGCAGTGTTGGCTCTGGGATTACAATCATGTAATATGCAAAAAGCAAAAACAGTTGAACAAGAAGAAAAACATGATAATATTTTTGAAGTTAAAAATCCTGATTACAAGCTGAGTCCGGCAACCGGTATGACACGGGAGCATTGGGTTAACGCAGCAGAGTACTTATTGCAAGGTGCTTTTTCATATATCCATACACTGGATGATGCGATGAAATTTCCCAAGCAACCAGGAAAAACTTATCCACGTGACGAGAAACAGGTTCCAACGGAGAAGTTGGAAGGCTTATGTCGTACTCTGTTTGTGGCAGCTCCTTTACTAAAGGAAAATCCCGGTTTGAAAATGAACGGGATTGCTGTGGCAGAATATTACCGTCATCAAATCCTGAATTTGATAAATCCGGATAGCCCTTCATTTATTGTGCCCAGACCAAAAAATGGCGGTCCAAGCCAAAACCTGGTTGAGTTTGGAGCATTGGCCATCTCATTGTTTGTGGCTCCGGAAGTAATATGGGAGCCTTTAACCCGGGATCAGAAAGATGCATTGGCTGCAACCATGCTGAGCTATGGCGATGGACCAACAGTACCTTCAAACTGGCGTTTCTTTAATATTTTTGTATTGAGCTTTTTTAAAGATCAGGGGTATGATGTTAACGAAAAGCTATTGATTGAATACCTTAATAAAAGTGTTGATCAGTACCGGGGGTATGGTTGGTATAACGATGCGCCAGCTTACGATTATTATAGTATGTGGGCTTTTCAGCTGTATAGTGTGTTATGGGCTGATGTTTTTGGGTTGAAAAATTATCCTGAGATAGCAGAGAAGTTAATCAGCAATTTTCAGGATTTGAATTACAACTATCCCAATATGTTCTCTAAAGATGGAAAGATGTTGATGTACGGTCGCAGTATTTCTTATCGTTTTGGTTCCGTGTCACCGTTCCCATTTATGGGTAAATATGGTGGCAATGATGTAAACCTGGGATGGTTACGGAAAATATCTTCCAGTACCATTTTGCAGTTTCTACAACACCCGGAGTTTCTGAAGGATAGTGTTCCCTCCTTAGGTTTTTATGGGGCGTTTGAACCAGCCGTACAAATTTATAGTTGCAGGGGAAGTGTATACTGGATGGGGAAAGCTTTTTTGGGTTTATTGCTACCTGAGGAAGATCCTTTTTGGACTGCCGTGGAAAATGATGGACCATGGTCAGAATTTGAAGCAGACAAGGTGTATAATAAGTTTGCCGAAGGATCAAATGTATTGATTACTGATTATCCTGCCATAGGAGCTTCTGAAATTAGGGCCTGGTGCCATGAAAAAGTAAAAGACGACTGGCAAAAATTCCGTTCTACAGAAAACTATAATAAATTATCCTATAGCAGTATTTTTCCTTGGCAGGCAGATGGTGAAAATGGCGAGGTAGCCATGAATTATGCGTTTAAAAATAAAGAGGAAAAATGGGAAGTACTCCGTTTATATACTTTTAAAAAGTTTGAGGATGGCGCTTACATCCGGGATGCAGTGTTGGAAACCAACGAAAATATTAAAATGAGTTTGGTTGATATTCCTTTGCCTAATGGAATTTTAAGAGTTGACAAAAACCTCAGTACGGAGCCTGTTGAAATGCGCCTGGGACATTACGCTTTGCCTGAATTTGATCAGCCAATTAAAACAAGCACTTTTAAATCCGGTAATTATGAAGCAACCATTATTGACAATGGAAAATACCAATTGGCTATGGTTCCTTTAAAAGGATGGGGTAAACCCACTGTGGTAAAAACTAAGGGATTACACCCGGAGGCGCCGGAAAGCTCTGTATTGAGTCTGGATGCCAATTATGTGCCTGCGGATCAAGGTCAGGTGTTTGCGGTAATGATGCTATGGAAAAGATCAGGTGAAAAATGGGATGACATGGATTTTAGTCGTGTTTCAGAAATAAACAGATCGTTAGATTTTAGATAAGAGATTTTAGATAAGAGACTTATTTGCAAGATGCTTAAAATAAGAATTTTACCTTACTTAGTCTCTGCAAGAAAACTCCTGTATTATAGTGGCCCCCTCCGCTCACCCCTCATCCCCTAAAGGGGAAGCCTCTCGCACCGTGTGGGTTGACAC
>NZ_JAPDPI010000101.1 GCF_026013615.1 Plebeiibacterium marinum | reverse complement strand
GTAAGCATCCGGTAAACCACGCATAGGAAGCATTCATGCCAATATCTAAGTTTGGGCAAACTAAAAAATATTGGTATGTTGAATGAGAGAAAGTTCCGGAAGATTTATGATGACTATCTGGCATCCGGACTAACAGTAAAGGATTTTTGTTTCAATCAGGGTATGCACCCCGGAAAATTTTTCTACTGGCAGAACAAGTTAAAGGACCAACTACCTCCCAAGAAAGGGTTCGTTCCGATTCTGCTTAAACAGGGAAATACTGGAGGTAATTTCCCTGGATCGCCCCAAAATCAGTTTCCGCCATCTTTGCAAGCAACAAATGAATCCCCAATCTGTGAGATTAATTTCCCCAATGGAGTGAATCTTAAACTTTCAGGGAATACAGATCCTGAGTTTATCCGCTCATTGATACATTTAAATGAGCGAGACCATGTTTAGCCTGACAGCCTCGATGAATTATTATCTGTATGCCTACCCGACAGATATGCGACGGAGTTTTTATACACTGAGCGGTATGGTGACCAATCAAATGGGGAAAAATATACAGGACGGCGATGTGTTTATTTTCATCAACAGAGCCTGTACAAGCATGAAGATCCTGCATATGGAATTTGGTGGGTTGGTCATTTATCACATGAAGCTTGAATCGGGTAACTTCAGCCTGCCCATTCTTGATGAAAACACCAACACCTTTCAGATTACCTGGCAGGATTTAATGACCATTGTACAGGGAATTTCCACAAATAAAAAACCGAATAAAAAAAGATGGAAAAAACCTCTGTAATAGCTGAATTTACTGGCTTGTAGATTTTTCAGATTGACTAAAAATCAGTATATTTGAGTCATCAAAACAACTGATAAATGACAGGCGATCAAGAGACATTTTTACAGCAAATTCTGGAGGAGCGAGATCGGCTTTTTCGGGAGAATTCAAAGCTCAAGGGGCAGATTGCCGGCTACGAGAGTTTTGAAGCTGAAAAGGTCTCTTTAACGGCTCAAATTAGCGAAAAAGACCAGGTTATTGACAAGTTAAAACAACAGGTGGCAATGCTCCAGCGAAAGATCTGGGGAAAGTCCAGCGAGCGATTTATTCTGCCGGATCCGCTGCAACGCCGCCTTGATTTTGATGGCCTCGAATTGCTTCCGGAGGAGAAACAACTGGCTGTTACCGCAAAAGAAGAGATCGAACAATTTAAAAAGATTCGAGTAAAGGTAAAGACCAAAAAGCAGCCTGTTCGCAAACCTCTGCCAGAAAACCTTCCAAGAGAGGAGCACCATATTTATCCTGAAAATATTGACACAGAAAACTGGGTGGAATTGCAACCGGAAATCACAGAAGTTCTGGAGAAAGATCCTGCCAGGTATTATGTGCGCAGAATTATCCGCCATAAATATGCTCTGAAAAACCAGGCATCCGAAGATCAGGCAACAGTGGTAACTGCAGATATGCCGATTCTGCCAATTGCCAAAAGCTATGCAGGCGCAACCGTGTTGGCAGACATAACTATTGACAAGTATGTAAACCACCTCCCTTTTTATCGCCAGATCCAGATGTTTAAACAACAAGGCATCTCCATCCCTGCATCTACCATTAATGACTGGAACCAGGAGGTGGCTGATCTGATGCGTCCGGCTTATTACCGGCTGAAGGAACTGGTTTTGGCTTCGGGATATATCCAAAGCGATGAGACAACCATCCCGATTATCAATAATGAAAAGCACAAAACTGTAAAGGGGTACATCTGGATGCTTAGAGCAGTCATTCCAAAGCTTGTTCTTTTCCATTACGATAAAGGTTCCCGCGCACAAAAAGTCGCGTTGCAACTTTTTAAAGATTATCAGGGAGTCATACAATCGGATGGCTATGCTGTTTATGATATTTACGAAAATAAAAAAGGTGTTTTGCCCATTGGGTGCTGGGCCCATGCGCGCCGTAAGTTTGAAGAGGCTTTAAAGGAAGATGAAGCCAGGGCATCTTATGCTCTGAAACAAATAGGGCTGCTGTATGATGTCGAGAGACAGGCTGATCATGAGAATCTTTCTTATGAACAGCGCGCTGACTTAAGAACACGTCTGGCTTACCCAATCATGGTAGCTTTTGAGAAGTGGCTTGTAAAGGAATATCCGAAAGTGCTTCCCAAAGGGCGCATCGGGAAAGCCATTAAGTACACGTATAGCATCTTCAATAAGTTATCGCGCTACCATCTGGATGGCCGCTACAAGATTGACAATAACCAAGCTGAGAATGCGATCCGTCCCATCGCTCTTGGAAGAAAGAATTGGTTGTTTTGTGGAAATCATCAATCAGCGGAGAATGCTGCCATTATTTACTCCATGCTGGCCTGTTGCAAAAACAACGATGTAAACTTCCGGGATTGGATGATCTTCTTCTTGGAAAACGTTCACAAATATGATACAGACTACAGTAAAGATCTTGCTGAGCTTCTACCTCATAATTTTAAAAAACAAACAGACCAGTCTGCGAAAGATCATTCCTAAGAACTTTCAAATTACTCCGAATGTTTTGGAAGTAATTTGAAAGCAACACTTATTTTTGTCGCATCAAGACGGGGTTTACCGAATGCTTAC
>NZ_JAPDPI010000100.1 GCF_026013615.1 Plebeiibacterium marinum | reverse complement strand
CCGTTTTAGCGGCTGCAAAGATAAGTGATTTATTTTTTAAACTCCAAATAAATATTGAAAATAATTTTATTTATTTTTTAGTCTGTTTAACCACTCCTGAAACCCAATCTATTACCCTTTAATCAAGCCCTCATTATGTCAGTTTTGCTATCTTTTAAAGAACCGTTTTCCTCTAAAGCGGCTGCAAAGAAAGAGGTTTTATTTTTACCCGCCAAACTTTTTTGCAAAGTTTTTTCACATGAAACACAAAGATATAAGATAACTGACATCTTGTCAAGGGGTTGGGAAGGGATTTTTTTTGATGGGCAATAGTCATTGGTCAATGGACATTGGTTATTGGTTATTGATCATTGGCGATTGGTCATTGATAATTGATAATTGTTCTCAATATAATCACGTTAAACTTTATAACGCCACGCATCAATTTTATATTTTTTGATACGCGTCCCTAACATCCGCTCTGTAATTTTTAACAGTTCAGCGGCTTTAGTTATATTTCCTTTAGTCGTTGTCATTCCATCTATAATCAGTTGTTTTTCCAAACGCTCCAAAACACCCGTCATACCCTCATGGGAACCCGTTGCAGTTGAGTCTGCCGTTTGAAGTGTTGGAGGGAGATGATAGCTGTGCAATACATTATCCCTCGACAGGATACATGCCCTTTCTATAACATTTTCGAGCTCCCGCACATTACCTGGCCATCGGTACACCATTAACATATCAATGGCAGCCGTAGTGATTCGGCGAACATTAGTCCTGTTTTTTTTATTGATCTTTTGTATAAAATGATCTACCAAAAGAGGTATATCGTTACGACGCTCCCTTAACGCAGGAATAAAAATTGGAAAAACATTTATCCTGTAAAATAAATCTTCACGAAACTTACCCTCTTCTATCAATTCCTCCAGGTTACAATTCGTGGCACAAACAATGCGTACATCAACCGAGATGGTTTCAGACCCACCCAATCGCTCGAATTGCCTTTCCTGCAACACCCTTAATAATTTAACCTGGGTAGACAGTGGCAGGTCACCTATTTCATCGAGAAAGATAGTCCCACCATTGGCCATCTCGAATCTACCTTTTCGCATTTGGTCAGCCCCGGTAAACGCACCTTTTTCATGACCAAATAACTCACTCTCGATTAACGAATCAGGCAAAGCAGAACAATTAACCTTAATTAAATTTTTACTTTTTCGCGAACTCTCTGAATGAATAGCATCTGCAACCAACTCCTTTCCAATACCAGATTCACCTCTAATCAAAACTGTGCTATTTGTTTTTGCAACCATTTCAACAAGAGAAAAAACATCCCGCATTTTACTACTATTCCCAATGATATTCTTTGCAAAATTATTGCCATCAACTTCGTTTTGAAGCTGCAAGTTCTTTTTCTTAAGCTCCTCCAGTTCTTCCGCTTTCTTTTGACGAACCTGTACTGTTTTGGCAATTAATGAACCCACTACTGACAAAAGGTGTATATCCTCTTCATAAGTAATATAAGGATTAAACTCCCGAACCACACTTAGCGCCCCTGTCATTTTATTCTCAACCACTATAGGTACGCAAATAAAAGTAAGCTCACGCCCTTCCTTCTGTAATTTAGACCTGGTTTTATTTAAAAACAAATTAGATTTAGATATTTCCTGTATTACGATTGGCTGCCCCAATTCGATCACCTTCCCTATCACCCCTTCTCCCAATTTGTATTTTCCCAGCGATTGCTGTTGCGGACTCATCCCACAGGCTGCTTCAATATAAATTTTCGAGTTATTCCTGTTATAAATTGTCAGAAAACTCCTTTCTGCATTTAAATGCTCAACCAACATGTTCAGAATAGGAGACAAATCGTTTTTCAACTCGGTCGACGCAATCAACCGCTGACTGATTTCAAAAAGAACAGTCATTTCTTTTAATCCGTAGCACTCATCTCTTCCTTTGATACATTTTTCAGCCATAATTCACAAAGCAGTATAAATTTGTAAGTAAAATCATGTCAAATATAGTTATTTATCACATCACCCCCTATTTTAACACTACACCTCCCGCTCTATTTATACTTAATATAAGTTACACCCCTATTTTATAAAGCATTTTTAATTTTTAGTAGCATTTTTAAACACTACCCCTACCAAACTCGAGCTTATAGTCTAAATAATTTTCCAACTACAGAACATAAGAATTTTGAACTAACTTGATTATTAGCTAACTTGAAAGGTATAAAATCTACTATTAAAAAACCACTTAAAAATCAGTTTTTCCAATGATGAGCTTCAACGACATTCAGATCAACTTCTCACAATTAAATCATTTACTATCCCAGCATGAAAAAAATGCGTTCAAATACCTGTTAGAAAATGGCATTTTCTGCACCACTTGTAATGATTATTGCAAATACGGCATTTCTAATTACAAAATATATTTAGATAGATATAATGACTTAAAGGTAGTTGGAGAATGTACATTTTGTGGTCAAGAAGTTTCACAGGTAATGGAATTTGGCGAAAACGAGTCATTTTTTAGAAAAGCGGTTCAGTTTAAAAACACAATGGCAATTCACTTATCCCAACCCTAAAGGTAAACTAACAAAAAAAGGTTTCCTCAAACATGAAGAAACCTTTTTTAAGTACTCGAGGCGGGACTTGAACCCGCACGTCCTAATGGACACAAGATTTTAAGTCTTGCGTGTCTACCAATTCCACCACTCGAGCATCCTTG